>JBNPEG010000022.1:0-40470 GCA_051117555.1 Elainellaceae cyanobacterium
CATCCTGTCCAACAGTTGGTAAATTAGCTCTTGGGCGTGGGCAAGGATCTTCATGAGACTTGCAATTTATTGGTTCCACGCCCTTTTTTCTCATTCCTGCTGCCTAGGTGCAAGATATGAGTATATAAAAAGCGTTTGAGAACTATCTGGGAATTTTGATGAATTTTTCGGGTTGGATGGTTATGATGGGGCGATCGAAGTAATTTGACTCAGCAAATAGCAACCTCAATCCTTTAATTCTTTATCAATTTTTCAAACGGTAATCTTATCTAATAGATACTTTACAAAGTCCTCCCGCTTGACAACGGTATTCAATGACAAAGTGGAATCTGTTGTTAAATACTCACTCGTGAACTCAATGATATTGATAACAGCTTGGCCGATAAGTGGAAAATCAGGTTCTTCACCTATTACTCGATCAAAGTCTTCCATCATGTACGTCTTTTTCCCTAAAGTCTTAATCGTCATAAACATAGCAAGATGAAATATTAAACTTCGCAAAGTAACCGAACTTAGTAACTCGTTACTGTGCTGTTCTCTCAATTGAGAAAATTCATCAGAGCGGATAAATTTCTCTATAGTTTTAAGCGTCTTTGAGCAATATAAATACAATCGAATATCTACAGAGTCATTGAAGACGCGAGAATAGTTAAATTCTCCTTTGGTAAGAGAAGTTGGCTTACCTTTTGAGTTATGAGGTTCTCGAAAAACCATTGCAGTAAAAGCTTGAGCTAGGTATGGGATGCTTACTATCCGTTCTGATGGTTTACCAATATTTTTATAATAGTTTTTTCGTCGATCATAAAACCATCCATTTTTAAGAAAATAGTCTTCTATATCGCGTTGAATTGGTTCAGTAGCCCTCAGCGAAGCTGCGGGAACTGGAGTTTGGAAGTTTGTTGCTTTTATAATTCTATCCCTTGTTTCAGAATCGCTTTCTACAACAATAATCTTTATTAAGACTGCTCTGTTCTCTTGAACACTTTTAAAGCTATCTGAAGGGGTACTATTCGATTGAATAGGCGTGGAATCAACGTACTCATAAATTGTATTGGTAGTTTGTAAACCATTGACAATTTGAACATCATCTAATGTGATAACTTTTCCAGCAATACTAGCCTTGGATGCAATAATTGTAATACCATTATTAAGCCACCAGAAGTCAATGTTCGATCTATCATGATGTTCGAGAGTTTTTCTGATATCCTTATTTACGGCAACATCTCCTTGATAATCTCTCACGTTGGACTCAAAAATATATTTTCTTAGATTCCCCATTTCATCAGAAATAAAATCGTAATAGTCTTTCAAGCTAGACAAAACTACGTAATTGTTTTCACCTCTGGAAATATAATTTTCTAGAAATTTTAGTTGTAAAGAATAGCTTTTTTCTTGTCGTGAAACCGCAAGCAATTCTCTTGCTCCGATAAAATCGAATGAGAATTCAGCTCCTACAAGATATTCTTCAATAATCTGGCGCAAAGTATTAACCTTCGAATGTATTTTTTGATTTAATTCCTTAGCATTTCCTTTGCTAGCATAAACATATTTGATACGAAGTCGTGGATGCCTATTAGCCAATTCAACATATGCCTTTCGGAATGTATTGACCTTTTCAACGAGTAAGGCATTATAAATTTCTTGAACTTTTTCTATATTCTTACTCAGATTGAATATGTCATGTGCAGTTGATATTAGGGTTTCAATAGGCTTCTCTTTGAATGAAGAACTAACTTTCGATTGAATCATGAAAATTTCAAATACTGGATTCTTCTTGATTCCCTCCAAGTCAAAATCTTCGTCTATCAAGTCTTTGTTTATGAACATAAAAAATCCATCTATTCCTCCATCATCACCCCCGTCAACCTTTCCAGAAAGCAATTCATCGTATGATAAATCATTATCCTTTAGGACTTGTTCAAAAGAAAATAGCTCAAAGTATTCGCTTGAATTTATCGACTCAGCAGAGTCTTTTCTTTTCTGCTCAAGAATGCTATCCAAGACGATTACATCATTATTACTCATACTTGTTCCTCATCCCTTATTACAACCAATTGCTTAGCTTTAACGCGCTTACTATATTAAACAAACCCTAATCAAATTGCCATTTGCCTCAATAAATTGTCCTGTCTGAGTGCGATCGCCATCTCCCATCAACGTATGATGTTAAGTAAACCAATAAGGCAAAGCTTATTTTCACTAATCATCTCTAAACTATTGCAGCAGAAGATAAAGGGCGATCGCGTCTTGAGAGTCATTTACAATCAAACTACCGAACCTTGGCGAATTGTAACCGTCTATTTTGACCGCACTCAAAGGAATCGACTATGAAGCTTCAATTTGACGAACAAGCCGATGCCCTCTATCTCCGTCTAGACGATTCTAAAATCATTGAGTCTGAAGAAGTTCAGCCCGGAATCATTCTCGACTTTGACGAAAACAGCCAAGTTGTTGGTATCGAAATTTTAGATATTAAGCGTCGCGTTCCACAAGCCAATCTAAAACAGCTTCAATTTGAGTTTTCATAGCTGATTGACTGACAAAACTAATCATATTAGCGGCTGTTCGCACGTTGAGCGATCGCAGTGTTGCTGTCAAGCGTGCAGAGACATGTTGGGCGATCGCCATGCTTCTGTGGGGTAAATCAAACCAATGTGAGTCATCGCAATTCAATGATCATCGATAACATTCACATGTCGAGCCCTGATCATTCGATGTCGCTCTATGACAATGGCATGTTGAGTGATGACAATGGCATGTTGAGCGATGACAATGGCATGTTGAGCGATGACAATGGCATGTTGAACGATGACAATCCTTCTGTAACGGCTGCAATAACTCGCTAAATAAGAACTCAAGGACGCTGAATTTTTGATGCTCGGAGTGATTATTAAAGCACTCAAAGTGATTAATTTTGGGCGAGTCCATTCGGCTCTAACCCAATCATATTACGGATTTTCCCTCGATCAGACCAACAGATCTCCGGCTTCTGTAGCCCCTAATCATGATCTGGAACACCCGAAAGAGAAGCCAGGGATCTTCTCGATCAATCACTGATTGTCAAGTCTCGACAAAGACCCGCCATACCACTGTTGTTTTTACAGGTGACGTGCTGTATTCTCAGCTATCAAGCGCTCAAACATGAGCAGCGTCCCCCAGCAGTGTTAGCCCACGTGCCGGGAGACTGACCCTCCAATCTGATGTCGCCAGACGGAAGGCTACAGGCATTATGACACTCCTGTTAGCCATCCCGCTTTTGCTATGCAGACCGGAGAATGGCGTCTCGTTTGAGCGCTCCTTCAACTATCCAAAAGGAGTGTTTCATCATGGTAAATCCCAACGAACCGCCGGAGCGGTTTGACCCATCGTCATGCAATAACGACGACCGAGAAGTACTGCGCGTGATTGCTGTCGGTTCGCTCAAAGTCGTCAACCAGTACATCATGCAGATGTATCAGCTCAACTATGCACAGCCCTACGAATGGTCGAAACCCATTCCTACGGTCAATCCCAATGAGGTGATGTGTATTCTTACACGCTACTTCAAAGGATTGAGTGAGTAATCTGATATAGCCTGACGCTCTCGCGTTAGGACGCTGAACGTGTGGTGACCCCGCGGCGCGAGGGCTCACCACACAAACCCAAGCCCGTAGGACTATAACGACGATTAAAGGACAATAGCCTGATGGGTATGGCGTTGCTGAGGCATTGCCATGCCCGATTTCTGCCATTTAGTGCAGCATCATCCGTTTACTCGGTCAACAATGCCCATCCGAGATTAGGATAAAAATATCATCTTAATTTTTTAGAGATAATTTCTAGGATTGGAGAACATATGATTCGGCAACTTAGACCCGCTTGGATAGTCAAAACCGCCTTAATTGCAGGACTCTTTGCATTTGGAGGGCAAATGGCGATCGCCCAGACCGAGGTTCGCAGCGGCGTACTTCAGTTTATCCAGCTTCAAAGTTTGGCAGATCGCAGGTCTACCCTCTCTGAGGGGACGTTGGCAGATTTGCAAACAGACCCAAACTTTGATGGCGATTTTCAAATGATTTTCAACGACGCAGCCGCGATTTTAGATGATTACACCATCGTGCAGCGCGGCGGCTATTTCCCTGAAAACGCGGGTATTCCTCGTGATCAGCAACTGACCGTCGATCAAGCTGTTTATCGAGTCTATGCCCTCGACGATGGCAATCAACTGGTGCTTTACCGCACTCCATCTGAGAATACAGCCCGCTATTTCATTCGTGAGAGTGCTTAGACCTGTCGCAGCGGCGCTGAAATTGCGTCTTTTGACGAATGCTGTTTGATCGTTGCGAGCATGGTTGAACTTTCAATACGGTTCTATGGCGATCTCAATTATTTCTTGCCGATCGCCCGCCAGCAGGTGCGATTTGTTCATACGCTCCGCGAACCTGCTTCAGTTAAAGATGTGATTGAATCACTGGGTGTCCCTCATCCGGAGGTGGCACTCATTCTTCTCGATGGCAAATCGATTGGATTCTCGCATTTAGTGCAGCAGGGCGATCGCCTCTCGGTGTATCCGCAATTTCGAGCTGTTGATATTTCTGCGGTGTCTCAGGTGCAGCCCGCTCCGCTGCCTGATATACGATTTGTTGCGGATGTTCATCTGGGCAAGTTAGCGATGCATTTGCGGTTGCTGGGGTTTGATGTGCTCTACGAAAATAACTATGACGACGACACCCTCGCAACATTGGCAGGCGATCGCCGCATCTTGTTGACCCAGGATCGGGCATTGCTGAAACGAAGCGTGATTACGCACGGTTACTGTGTTCGCAGCAGCGACCCGGTGCAGCAGCTTGATGAAATCTTGCGGCGATTTGATTTGTATGGGGCGATCGCCCCGTTTAAGCGCTGCTTACGCTGCAACGGGATACTCAAGCCCGTCAACAAACAAGACATCCGCGATCGGCTAGAACCGCTTACTCGCAAATATTATGACGAATTTCGCATGTGTCAACAGTGCGAGCAAATTTATTGGAAAGGGTCCCATTACGAACGCATGCAGCAATTTATCAGCGATGTCCTTCCGGCATAATGGCTGAAATCAGAGCGTCGTAAAATCAGCCTCAGTAATCTCGACAGGGCGCACTCCCTCGACGATTGCAATGCGTTCATTGCCGACTCGAATGATAGTGCGGTTGCCGCTTCGCCTAAATCTTAGTTCGTCAAACGCTACGCCTCCAGCCAGCGCAAAGAAGTCTTGCCCGTCATGGAAGTCTTGAATGGTGTCTTCGCCACTGCCAACCTCCAACAAAAAGATGTCAGACCCTAATCCGCCGCGCAGGTCATCATCGCCGCCGCGTCCAATCAGGATGTCATTGCCCCCATTGCCGACCAGCAGATCGTCTCTGCCTCCTCCGATCAATCGATCGTTGCCAATTCCGCCGCGCAGGTCGTCTTCGCCCCCGCCCCCGCGCAGCGTGTCGTTTCCACCCCCGCCTCGGAGGCGATCGCTGCGTCCCCCGCCTCTGAGAACATCATCTCCACTGCCGCCGCGCAGCACGTCTTCTCCACCGCCGCCTCGGAGAAGGTCGTTTCCTCCCAATCCGCGCAATGTGTCATCGCCTGCTAGCCCTGAGATGGTGTCGTCACCGGCGCTTCCTCGGAGGATATTATCGTCGCGATCGCCGACTAAATCGTCGCCTGGAATAGCAAAGCTGCTGACAAAGCGTTGTCCAAAGATGCCATCGCTGCTGCCGTCTTGCCCAGCGCTTTGCCAGACGGCAACGGTTTGCCCCGCTGGATTAATGGCGATCGCGGGCAGAGTTTGTTGATTGGTAAAAAACGTGTTGACTTGAAATTCTTCCCCAATGGGCGTGCCGTTGCGATCGAACGCACGACCGAAGATGCCATCGCCGCTCCCGTCTTGGCTTTCGCTGACCCACGCGACGACAAAATTTCCATCGGCGTCTGTCGCAACGGCAGGAAATTCTTGATTGCTGAGCGTCGTTGTATTGACCTGAAACTCGTTACCGAGGCGGCTGCCATTAGCTGCGAAGCGTTGGGCAAAGATTCCTTCGAAGCTCCCATCTTGCCCTTGACTTTGCCAACTAATTACAAAGCTGCCATCGTCGCTAATGGCGATCGCCGGATTGATTTGATTGAGGCTGGTTTCGGTATTGACCTGAAACTCGCCACCCACCGGAACGCCGCTGCTATTGTAACGCTGAGCAAAGATGCCATCGAGACTGCCGTCTTGTAGCCGACTTTCCCAGGTAATCACAAAATCACCCCGTCGACTCACCGCGATCGCCGAGTTTTCTTGCGTGTTTGCAGTTTCAGTATTGACCTGAAACTCAACTCCTACGGGTTGACCATTGCTGCTATACCGTTGAGCAAAGATGCCGCTACCATTGCCATCCTGAACTTCGCTAGTCCAGGTGACTACGAAATTACCATTGGCATCCATGTCAATGGTGGCATTGTCCTGATTTTGAGCAAATTCGGTGTTGACCCGAAATTCTGGACCAACCAAACTGCCGTCAGCATTAAATCGCTGGGCAAAGATCCCGGTGCCATCAGAATCTTGCCCGTCGCTTTCCCAAACAACCACAAATTGCCCGTTTGGGGCGATCGCCACCTCTGGATTAGCCTGATCGTCCAGGATAAAGCTATTGACGCGAAATTCAAATCCTAACGGAACCCCATTAGAATCAAAGCGTTGAGCATAAATACCTTCTAAACTGCCGTCCTGACCGTCACTTTCCCAGACGACGACAAACGTGCCGTTATCACTCACGGCTACGGATGGCGTATCTTGGGAATCAAAGGTGGTCGTATTCGCGCGAAATTCGAAACCCGTTGGATTAACAGTCATATCGCTGAGAAAACGATGATGATTGACTCGACTGTGACTCCATTACTTTAAAGCCGGAGAAATAGCAGCGGCTATAGTTATTTGTGCTCATCGAGTCTGACTCAAATTTTTAATGTCAATTGGTTCAATGGGGTCAGCTAATTCAAACCCAAAGACCTGCGCATAAAAATAAAGTTCGCTATCTAGGGCACGCTTAATATTCTCGGCTTTACGAAATCCGTGCTGTTCACCTTCGAAAAGCACATAGGAAACGGGTAACCCTTTCGCAGAAAGCGCGTTGACCATCAGCTCAGCCTGATTGGGAGGCACAATCTTGTCTTCATCGCCTTGAAAAAACACGACCGGGCATGATAGCTGATCGGTAAAATGGATGGGCGATCGCTCCCGATACAGGTCTTTTTGGTCGGGATAGGGTCCAATCAGCCCATCTAGATAGCGAGATTCAAACTTGTGGGTATCTTGAGCCAGCGCTTCGGCATCGCTGACGCCGTAGTAGCTTGCTCCCGCTTTGAAGGTATCTCGAAAGGCTAGCGCCGCTAAGGTGGTATAGCCTCCAGCACTGCCGCCGTCAATCATGAGGCGATCGCCATCTGCTTTACCGTGCTGAACTAGGAAGTTAGCGCCGTTGACACAATCGTCGACATCAACAACGCCCCAGTTTCCCTTTAGCCGTTCTCGATACTCTCGCCCATATCCCGTGCTGCCGCCATAGTTAACATCTAAAATTGCGATGCCGCGACTCGTCCAATACTGCTGTCTCAGGTCAAGCGTGGCCGATGTTGCGGCAGTCGGCCCGCCGTGAATTTTGACAAGCAGAGGCGGCTTTTCGTCATCAGGAGCCACAACGTCTTTATTTTGAGGGGGATAATAAAATCCATAGGCGGTGAGGCCATGTTCTGTCGGAAACTCAACCACCTCTGGAACTGACAGATAGCCCTCATCGATTTCCACCCGGCTTGAGCGGCGTAATTCGGTGATGCCTTCCGTTTTCAAATCAATCTGGGCGATCGCGCTCGGTGAGGTGGGCGACCCGGCTCCGAATGCCGCGCAGTCAGATCCCACGCGTAACCCGCCGATGCTGGTGTAGGGCGTTTCAATTTCGCTCAGGTCGAGCGTGCGAGTATTCAGTCGGGCTAGATACTGAACGCCATTTTCCACATACGTGCAAATCAAACGGTCGCTTGATTCAAATCCATAGGTTGACATGGCAAACACCCAGTGGGGTAAGCCAAACTCTGCATCCCTGGGACAAAGCGGCTCAATGCCTCCCTTATCTGGATTCCATCGATAGAGATTCCACCAGTTAGTGCGATCGCTCACAAAATAGAGTACCCCATCGGGCGACCATTCTGGCTGAAAGATCGATTCTTCTCGTCCACCTGCAATCTTTTGGGCAGTGCCGAGTGAACCATCGGCTTGAATATCCGCAACCCATAGCTCGGTTCCGTCCCAAGGCATATCGGGATGGTTCCAGCTTAGCCATGCGAGCTGAGTGTGGTCTGGGTTTAGGCGAGGGGACGAATAAAAGTCGCTGCCCGACACCAAAATGTCTCCGTCATGCACACTCGATAGGCTGACTGCAACGATGGTGTTAACGGCTTCTCCCTGCCCCGTATGGTCTTCTCGGATGCAGATGAGGCGATCGCGCGGAGTATCCATCACGGCGTCGGCGTATCGCATCTCACCGTCTGGTGTAAGGACTTCGGGCGTTGCGCCCGGAAATTGTCGGTAGAGTCGCTGATCGCTGAAATTCGAAAAATAGACCGTTCCATCCACAACGATATAGGCACCTCCTCCATATTCATGCACCCGCGTGCGTACATTGAAATCTGGAGGTGTGATGTCAGTCGTGCTGCCATCGGGCGATCGCCGCACAATCACATACCGCCCTCCTTCGGTTGGCCGACCCTCGAGCCAATAGACATAATCACCCTCCAGCCGAATCTCACCGAGTCGAATCGTTCCAGCGACGATCAAATCAGAGGTAATCGGAGACTTCCAAGAACCGTAGGGAGCAACGTGCGGTGCAGTCATGCGATCTTGATCCAATAACATGGGGCTTCAGCTTCGAGCATAAAAGCTTTTGAACCAACAATCCAGTTTTTTGCCCCAAATCCGCTCTTCGCTCAATCCCAATTCCGCGACCCGCTATGATCGAAGTCTAGATTGATTCACTGATTAATCCACGGGAGGACACTCCAACGTACACTCGTCCCTTAGCTCGATTGATTGAGCAATTTCAGCGACTGCCTGGCGTAGGGCCAAAGACGGCTCAACGACTAGCACTGTATATCCTCAGGCGCCCCGAAGAAGATGTAAAAGCCCTAGCTCAAGCCCTGCTCGATGCTCGACAGCAAGTTGGGCTATGTTCGATTTGTTTTCATTTGTCCGCTGAGCCTGTTTGCGAAATTTGCCAAGCATCCAATCGAGATAAAAGCACCATTTGCGTCGTAGCTGATTCTAGAGATGTGATTGCGCTAGAAAAAACCCGCGAATATCGTGGGCTTTATCACGTTCTAGGAGGGCTCATTTCGCCAATGGATGGGGTTGGGCCTGAGCAGCTTCATATTTCTCCCCTTATTCGCCGAGTCAGCCAACACGATATCCAAGAAATCATCTTGGCGATTAGTCCGAGCATTGAAGGAGATACCACAACGCTTTACATTGGTCAGCTTCTCAAGCCATTTACTCGGGTTACCCGCATTGCCTTTGGTTTGCCGATGGGAGGAGATTTAGAATATGCCGATGAAATTACGCTGGCCCGTGCTCTCGAAGGACGACGAGAACTAGACACCTGAGTACACAAAAACCCTGCGGATTTCAAACCTTGGATTTTGAGCAGTAATAAATCGAGGACTCTACCAAGCCCAGCCTTAGGGTAAAGAAACAACTTTCGGTTTGGTTGAGTTGTAAGGTGGTGTATAGCTTTTCAGGCATGGCTACGCTAAAGCGTCAGCGTGACGCACCACCATTTGGATAAGATTTATTTCAGCTTCTGTTTGATAAAGGCAAGCAGTTGGCCCATTTGCTTCTTGAGCGTATCGATGTCTGACTGCATTTTTGCGACTTTTTGCTTTAACGCCTCGACTTCAGCAGAATCAGCACTGGCTGCTGGAACTGCTGCGGAAACAGCCGCCATAGCAGTAGGCTTGGCAGGGCGAGGCAATCTGGCCTTCGCCATCGCTGACTTGATGGCCTCAATCAGCTCTTTTTGCTCGAAGGGCTTCTCGATGAATTCAAAATACTCAAAGGGTTCCGGAATCTTCTCTGTAACCTCTTCCCGACGACCTGACATCAGCACTAAGGGAATTGACTGTAGCTCAGTTTGTCCTTGAATTTGCTGGAATACTTCCCATCCGCTCATGCGAGGTAATAGGAAATCTAACATGATCAAGTTAGGGCGTTCTTGGCGAATTGAATTGAGTCCTTCAATACCGTCTTTCGCTTCCAAAACTTGAAAGTTGCCTTTGGGCAGCATGTCCCGCACCATATTACGGATGACTCTGCTGTCATCAATGACCAGGATTTTATGACTTGCCACGACGGACTCCTCTGGTAGTGACTGGAGATACGATAATCGTCAACATTCCAATAAGGGGGTTGCAAAGAATTGTAGACCTTAGCCCTCTCAATTGAGACATTTTCTTATCAGAAAACAAATAGCGGTAGAGCTAAAAATATTTACTACTCAACAGGTGCAGTTACAAAAGACCCTCCAAATTACTTAGAATCTACGGCTCCTAGCATGAACTAGTGTAGCTTTTGATAACTAAGATGGCTCTATAAATGCGTAAGAAAACCATGTATGAGGATTCAATTCATTATTTTGCTTAAACTTTTTTGAGTCAAATCTTCATCGGAGAGTCTGAGATACTGACGAATTTGTATAACCCCTGTTGCATAACCCCTGTAGAAATCTACCCTAGATATTAACTAGATATCCCAAATTTCGTGACTTTCTACCCAGAGGATGAGTGAATAACCACTAATGGGTGAGCGGCGATCGCTCCTCGACATTAATCACCCAGACCTAAATCTGATGAATTTTGTCAAACGCACTAAAATTAGTGCCGTAGCAGTATGTACGATTTTTACCTCATTAAACGCTAGTTCTGATCTTGCCAATGCGTCAATCCCTGAATGCGAATTTTTCCCCTAGCCAACATCATCCGCCTCAATCATCGTCTACCGAGCGTCGCCCTATTAGTAGCCATACTGACCCTGGAGTGAATTCCGATGCGACTCGCTCTCGTCTGGAGGGGTTGCCACCGTGGCTGAAGCGCCCAATCGGGAAAGCCAGCGAAATGTCAACCGTTCAGCGCATCATCAAGCAGCGCCAGATTCATACCATCTGCGAGGAAGGGCGCTGTCCCAATCGGGGCGAGTGCTATGCCAACAAGACCGCGACGTTTCTGCTAATGGGGCCGACGTGTACGCGCTCATGCGCATTTTGCCAGGTCGATAAGGGGCACGCTCCCACGCCGCTTGATCCGGATGAGCCTGAAAAGGTTGCAGAATCGGTTTGTTTACTCGGACTGAAGTATGTGGTGCTAACCTCTGTAACGCGAGACGATTTGCCTGATCAGGGGGCAAGTTGGTTTGTAAAGACGATGCATGCAATCCGTCAAGACATGCCGGAGACGCAAATTGAGGTGCTAACCCCCGATTTTTGGAGCGGGCTATCGGGAGACATCGGGCAGCATCAGCGAGTTATGACCGTCGCTGAGGCAAAGCCCGCTTGTTTTAATCACAACGTTGAAACCGTTCGACGGCTTCAAGGGCGGGTGCGACGGGGTGCAAAATATGAGCGATCGCTCCGGGTGTTGAGCCTTGTGAAAGAGCACGATCCGTCAATTCCAACTAAGTCAGGGCTGATGCTGGGGCATGGGGAAACAGAAGACGAGATCATAGAGACGATGAGAGATTTGCGCGCTGTAGCGTGCGATCGCCTTACGCTAGGGCAATATATGCGCCCATCGTTGGATCATCTCCCTGTTCAGAAATATTGGACACCCGATGAATTTGAGCAGTTAGGGGCGATCGCCCGAGAGCTAGGATTTTCCCAGGTGCGATCGGGTCCCTTGGTGCGGAGCTCGT
The DNA here is from genome assembly GCA_051117555.1 of Elainellaceae cyanobacterium. Classification (GTDB taxonomy): domain Bacteria; phylum Cyanobacteriota; class Cyanobacteriia; order CAZCXK01; family CAZCXK01; genus DBGGTD01. The sequence goes on from JBNPEG010000022.1 coordinate 11,945, forward strand.
ACCATGCGGGAGAGGCATAGGGGCTTATCACTCAAAAGCAAATCACTCAAGAGGCAAAGGGCGGGAGCAGCCGTTCAGGTCTCCAAATCTCCAGACGGAAATCGACCCCGTCGTTTTCGGGCTTCCATAGCGCGTTCCAATACAGTGAGCAAGCCCGGAGCCTCTTCTTGGAGTGTGAGCAATAATCTTTCTCCGATATCCAAATCGCCCGGATCTTCGCCTGTCTCCATCACTGTTTTGAGGCGAGGCATGGCCATCTCATCGACAATTTGCACGAGCCCATATAAACACCGATTAAACTGCCGTTCAGTTAGGATGGCATCTTCCAACGGAAACTCAATGATGGCGCGAATTTCACCATCTGATGGGTCATATTCCCATTGGAGCATCTTCGTCTCCCATGAGATACATAGCATCGTCTGTAAAATCGATTCTTTGTATCGATGATGGTTGACCCCGGAAAGAACTCTAGGTGCAAACAGCTTAAAAAATTCACCCTCTTCTTCAAGCTGGACCACGATCAGAAAGTCTTCAAGATGCTGGGCATATACCCCGGTTAAAATCCGAGATTCTTTCTCATCGATGCGATAGGGCCAGCCTGCATTGCCAAGATACTCTGCAATTTGTTGAAGCGTCGCGCCCATTGTAGTGTTCTCTCCCGTAAGTCTCCCTGATGTCTACAATCTCTCTTGTGAATTTTGCTAAGAAATATAGCCCTACGGGCTTAGGTTTGTGTGGTGAGCCCTCGCGCCGCGGGGGGGCACCACACGTTCAACGTCCTAACGCGAGAGCGTACGGCTATAAAAATTCAAACGAACCATTGGACGAAATACTCATTCATCAGAGTGGCACAGAGTGGGAGTTTTGTTAAACATTTAACAATTAAATGATAGATAGTCGATAGATAATGGTTGGCTGACTATCAAGAAGGAGTGAGTTCGCGGAGCTGAGATTGCCCCAGTGCTCGATCAACCTGAGTGAGCAGTGCTTCAACGGTTGAAGAGTTATCTAGAACAACATCTGCCTGATCAAGCTTTTTCCCGATCGCCATTTGGCTATCAATCCGAGATTGAATCTCTTCAACCGTCAGCCGATAGCGATCGCCCCCTTGGACATCTCGTTCCATTAGCCGATCAACTTGATGACTATGGGGGCAATAGACGACCCAAATTTCATTAACCAAATCGGTCATCCGAGCTTCGAACAGCAGGGGAATTGACACGATGACGATCGGCTCAGAACGCAGCTTAGCTTTGTTGAGATCTGCTTTGATGCGATCGCGCACAAATGGATGAATTTGCCGCTCCAGCCAAAATCGTTCAGGTCGGCTCTTAAAGACAATGTTACCCAACCTAACCCGGTCGAGTGTTTGATCGGGCAGCAAAATGCTAGCCCCATATCGTTCGACAACCTTCTTTAGGATGGGAGAACCTGGCTCTACGGCTTCACGGGCATAAACATCAGCGTCTAGCACCGGCAGATGGTGGGCGTTGGCGAGATAATCAGACACGGTCGTCTTCCCCATCCCAATGCCCCCTGTTAGTCCAATGATTCGTCGCTGATCCGCAGAACCGTTTTGAAGTGTACTCATACCTGTTTAGTGTGTCGAAACATCTGACCATTGCACAATCGCGTGAATTAAACCGTCTAGAGTATACTCTTTAGCTTCGACATCGACTCTCCCCAGCCATTTCTGGCAGGCTGTTGATGTCTGAGGCCCGATTGAGGCAATGCACACAGGCTCGAATTGCTCCTTTGAGGTGAGGAGTGCAGAGCATTGAATGGAATGAGACTCGCAAAGTTGGTGGAAATATTTGACCGTTTTAGAACTTGCAAAGGTAATGATGTCGATCGCCCCAGTTTGCAGCGCCTTGAATGCATCAGGCGGAATTGTATCCGGGCATCGCGACTCATAGGCAGCGACCTCAGTCACAATTGCGCCCCCCGCTGTGAAATCGTTTACCAGAGCATCGCGTCCCCCACTCTCGACCCTAGGAAATAGAATTTTCAAGGTCTGTAGCGAGTCTTGATCGGGGAAGTGATCAATCAGCGAATCGGCAACAAAATCAGGAGGAATAAAATCAGGGTGAATGCCTCGCTGACGCAGGCTAGCAGCCGTCTTTTTCCCAACCACTGCCACCTTGAGGCAATTCAGATCTCGGGCATCTTTACCCTGATGCAGTAGCCGTTCAAAGAAAGCATTGACGCCATTGCCGGAGGTGAGAATGAGCCAGTCAAATGTTTCTAAATGGGCGATCGCCTGATCGAGATCAGCCCAGTTCGACGGCGGACCAATTTCCAAAGCTGGCATTTCAATTACCGTTGCCCCATGGTCACGGAGGCGATCGCCAAAGGTGCTCGATTGGGATGCTGACCGAGTCACCAGCACCGCCTTACCCCTCAGAGGAGAGGGCTGTTGGAGCTGATTTTCATCCTCTCCAAAAGTTAGAAGGGGGTAGGCTTCGCTTTCTCGACTGAGACGATCAGAATCGGCTGGCGCAGGCTGAAGATACCGGCGTAAGCCGACTACCTCACCCACGACAATCACAGCCGGTGATAAAACCTGACGCGCTGTTTTCTGAAGAATAGTTTCGAGTGTGCCTGTCCAGACGTGCTGTTTAGACTGTCCTGCCCAGCGAATGACCGCAATTGGAGTTTTTGACGACTGCCCGTGCTGTTGAAGCTGGTCTACGATGTCGGGGAGATGCCGAGTGCCCATAAGCATCACCAGCGTTTCAAGCTGGGTGAGCGCATCCCAATTGATTCCTTCCAAATCATGAGCACTTAAGATAGCAACACATTGACTGAGTACCGGATCAGTCAGTGGAATACCTGCTAAGAGAGGAGCTGCAAATGCCGATGACAGTCCGGGTATAACTTCAAACTGACAGCCGGATTGTTGGAGGGCATCAATCTCTGTAGCACATCGGCCAAAAATAAATGGATCGCCACTTTTCAGTCGAATGACACGGTTTCCTTGCTGGCAAAATTGAACAAGAAGTTGATTAATGTCATCCTGGGGTGTGCTTTTTTGGCCGCCGCGCTTGCCGACATCCACGCGCTGGCAGCTCGCTGGAACCACCTCTAATACCCGATGATCTACGAGCGCATCGTAAACCAAGACCTCAGCCTGCGAGAGGAGGCTATAGGCTTGAAGTGTCAGGTAGGTGCGATCGCCCGGCCCAGCCCCGACCAGATACACGATGCCTGATTGCGCAGTCATAGACATTTTGGAGGTAATTGAATCCCTCGTCTCACTTAAAATGTACAGCTTAGCGATGAGTTCTGTGGATTCGTAAGTAGATGGACATAAATAAACGGTGCTGTAGGGTGCTGTTGACGTAGCCTAACGCACCACCCCACAAGGCTTTGATGCGTTCGCGATCGCTCTAGCGAAGCCATGCCCAAAGGGCTATACACATCCTACAAATAAATAGGGCTTCCCACTTATCACAATCCATTGAGTGTTAACGGTGTCTCAGAAATACTGTCTCAGAAATACTGTCTCAGGAATACAGTTCAAAGTGTTGCACAATTTAGAGCCTAAAATCACCCTATATGGCTCCATCGTCAACGGCCAATGGCCAACACAAACACCCTAAATTTTTAGGAAATTTCGGCATCTACTAACGGCTGAACCGAGTCGTTGGGATAAATCGTGCCTTCCACTAACACACGAGCATACAGACGACTTTGTCCCGGATATTTTTCTTGGTTAATTCGGTGGTAGCGACGATCTGAAAAGCAGTGAGTGATGGTGCGGCAAGGGGGTGCATAGTCGGTAATCTCAAGGGTAAGGCTACGACCAATTTGCAAGCGAGTTCCTGGAATCAGTTGATCCCAGTTGACTCCAGTGAGGGTGATGTTTTCTCCAGCGCTGCCCGCTTCAAGAGGATGTCCTTCTTGCTGGAGTTGCTCAATCACCTCGTATGACCAGAGGCAAACGGCTCGGTTAGGACCGCCATGATATCGAAGGTCGGCTTGGCGATCGCCCACTATTCCATTCATCGTTACAACAGCCTCAGAGATGGGCGTTTTGGGTACGCCGCCTTGCGAAATATTGATTTGAGTCACACGTCCCATAGGTAGTTCGACTGGCAAATATCAAGATTGTAGCGGTTACTCAACGACTAAAATTGCCGATCCGCTGATGTTTCCTTCTCGCACTGCATTGAGCGCTTCATTGGCTTTTTCTAACGGAAATGTCTCAACGTGGGTGCGAATCGGAACCCGCGGGGCGATCGCCAAAAAATCGTTGCCGTCTTGCCGAGTTAGATTAGCAACCGATCGCAGCACTCGCTCTCCCCAGAGAATTTTGTAAGGGAAGGATGGAATATCGCTCATATGAATGCCTGCACATACTACAATGCCTCCTTTATCAACCGCACGCAGCGCCGCAGGAACAAGCGTGCCAACCGGGGCAAAAATAATCGCCGCGTCGAGTCTTTCGGGGGGCATTTCATCAGACCCCCCAGACCAAACTGCGCCCAGATTCTGTGCAAATTCTTGCCCCTCTGTATCTCCTGGCCGAGTAAATGCATAGACGTTTCGCTGATGATGGCGAGCAACCTGAGTCAAAATATGGGCGGCTGACCCAAACCCATAAAACCCCAACCGTTGGGCATCGTTAGTCATGCGGTATGAGCGGTAACCAATCAGCCCTGCGCACAGGAGAGGAGCCGCTTGTAGATCTGGAAAGTCATCGGAGAGAGGGAAGCAAAAGTGGGCATCAGCAGTGGCATACTCGGCATAGCCCCCGTCGAGGTTGTAGCCCGTAAACTCAGCGCGATCGCACAAATTCTCGCGCCCAGACTGACAATATCGACATGCGTTACAGGTATGCCCTAACCAAGGCACCCCAACTCGCTGCCCGATCTCAAAGCCCGTCACCGATGCTCCAATTTTCTCGACAGTGCCAACAATTTGATGCCCCAAAACTAGCGGCAATTTGGGGTCTTTTAATTCGCCATCAACAATATGCAAGTCAGTTCGACAGATGCCGCATGCATGCACCCGCAGCAGTACCTGATCCGAATGAGGACTTGGAACAGGCAAATCTCTGAGTCGAAGCGGCTGACCCGGTTTCTCTAGAACCATTGCGCGCATGGCTCTCACCTCTTAAAATCTCGTCTAGTTCGAGCTTACAGAGAGTCAGCGTAGAGTGATTCGCCTAAAGGTTAGAAGATGCAGGGATTAGTCTTGAATTGGGTCGGGTGCTGGTGGGATTTTCAACTGAGATTTTCAACTGAGATTTTCAATTAGGATTTTCGACCACACGCTTAAAAAATGCGACCAAGTCTCCTCCATCATTGACAACTGAAATCATTTCCCATCCTTGTTCTCCTAGTTCGTCGAGGGGTCGCCAGCTTCCGTGCTCGGTTTGATAGACCCCTAGAGCTTTGACATACACCGCAAGGTACTCAAATTGAGGTCTTATAAAATCTTGAAAGCCGACCATATGAAAAGATTGAAAGGTTTAATCTGCATCCGTTCAAGCAAAATAATCTCATCATCACAAGTGATGAGATTTTATTAATCTATACCGATTTGAGCATGGCTAAACGTTGGCTGGTGATAGGCGCCACGGTAGTTACCTCAGACGTGCAAAGCATTTAGACATGATCAAAGCATCCTGGCTAAACAAAATTAAAATAGCCCTGATCAAGGCTCAGCCCTGATATATCTTCAACGACTGCAATGAGTTCATCCCTTTGTCCGGCGTTGGTCAAGAAAATTGCCGTATCGTTTTTGCCACCCGCAAAGGGCGATCGCTTCAGCCCATAATCGGATGCTGAGCCCCGAAGCTGAATGCGATCTTGATTACTGTTGAAATCGGTGATGCGGGCATAGTCCTTTCGTCCACCCTGGTTGGGTCTTCCGTCATCATAGAAAACTCGTGCCGCATTGCCGAGAATGAAGCGATCGCCCCCTCCTCCACCCGTTAGCGTATCAATGTCTCGACGTCCTGGTTGGTTAGAAAAATCATCGACCCCAATGAGCGTATCGCGTCCGCTGCGTCCGGTCAGGGTATCTCGTCCTGCACCGCCCATCAATAGATCGCGTCCGTTTCCGCCGTCTAGGGTATCATTTCCCTCCCCGCCATTGAGGGTGTCAACGCCGCCACCCCCCTTTAATTCATCATTTCCAGCATCGCCGTCTAGCTCGTCGCGGCCACCGCTGCCGTCTAGCTCGTCGCGGCCATTGCCTCCACTGAGGCGATCGCGCCCAGCCTCCCCAAACAGCTCATCGTCACCATCATCCCCACTGAGCGTATCTGCTCCGCCGCCTCCCTGTAGCGTGTCTTGCCCATCTCCACCGAAGAGTTCATCTCGACCGCGATCGCCGCTGATCCGATCGTCGCCATCGCTCCCGTCGAGCAGGTCTGAGCCTGATCCGCCACTTAAGATATCGTCGTCTTCCCCCCCGTCGAGGCGATCGTCGCCCCCTCCTCCATCTAACTGATCTTGATCGTCACCTCCTTCCAAGCGATCGTCGCCCCCATCGCCTTCGAGACTGTCGTCGCCATCGTCGCCAAATAGCTCGTCATCTCCTGATCCCCCTTCCAAGCGATCGTCACCCCCACCCCCTTCGAGACTGTCGTCGCCATTATCACCCTCGAGGTGATCGTTGCCGTCATTGCCGTCTAAAAAATCGTCATCATCATCACCGTCTAACTCATCATCACCACTTCCACCAAATAGAAAATCGTCATCATCGCCGCCCTCTAGCTCATCGTCACCGCTTCCGCCGAAGAGTTCGTCATCCCCATCTCCACCCCTCAGAAAATCATCCCCAGAGCCACCTGACAGGCGATCGTCTCCGCCGCGTCCGATCAATATATCGTCTCCACCAAATCCCGAAAAGAAATCATCGGATGATGCGCCTGCGATGAAATCGTCAAAAAAAGTGCCGTCTATAATTGCCATTCTTAATCGCTCACTCTCGGGACGTACCCAAAACGTTATGTCGTAGACCGAAATTCTAGAATCAAACGGGGCGATCGGACTTCATCCAGGTGGTTGACTAGAGGCAAGGCTCCTGGATGAGTCTGCATTCTTCTGGCAAGAAATGACGATATTACCCGGCGCGGAGTTTCAATATTGGACTGACTCAATCAGTTCCAGTTTTTTAAGATTGTCTGGATGTGCATGAATTTTTTCTGAGAGATGGCCAGATCTGTTTCTGTCTTTCAGCAATCAGGGTAAATTGATAATATACGGACTCTATCGCACAGAAATATTAGATGCTTAGGGGCTTGGTTTATACGCGTCGCGATCGCATCATGATGCTTTTTTATAATGCTGAGTCTGCTGATACAGCACTACAAAATTAGCGATGGAGAAGCCTTAAACGATGAGATATTAAGAATTTAAAATTTGCCTATTAATTTGTCTATTTAGCAGTTCAAATCTTAAGGATGTGTGTTTATTCGTCAGATTTGATCAAGCGTTGTCCGCTTTCAGTTTTATATGATTTGAGAATTAAATCAGGGCTATTCTTAACTAAAAAAGTAACGATAAATGTGTGTATATCTACCGCTTAATACAATCGATTTAAGAGGATGATGAGATGTCTGCCCACTCTCGACTCAGACTTAGATGGGTCAATGCGATCGCCATTACAGCTGCACTAGGGGTTCTCCCCGCTGTTGCACAAACCGCAAACTTCGGGTCTGTTACGATATCCAGCAATACACTGGCATCGGTGCAACCTCTACAGGGATATACTCAAGGGTCTTTTTCCCTATCTGCGATTGCAAATCGCGATCGCAACGGAGATTTATGCTTGGGGTATGCCGAATCTACGCCCGATCACATTATGGTTTTAGAACAAGATTTTTCCCAATTGTCAGTACGGGTAAACAGCGGGGGCGATACAACCCTGCTGATTCAAGGCCCCGACGACGGTACGATTCGCTGCGGTGACGATACGGGTAATAATCCTGATGCCAGTATCCGAGATTCAAATTGGCAAGCTGGACGCTATAAGGTATGGGTTGGCTCATTTGATTCGGGTGTACGCCACGATTATCAATTGACAATTCGCTAACAACTCAATTATCAATTGAACCCGATCTGCAAATGTTTGGATCGCAATTGGGTCGGGTGAATCGCAATTGAGTCAGGCAGGTATAAACCCATTATCGCCCCGGCGTATCTCATATGCTTCTGGTATGAAGATTACCCTAACAGTAGGATGTCGAACCGTCATCGATGAACGTTAAGATATAAATTGGTTTTCTTCTGCCAAACGGGGCTTAATTCACTGTGTTATCGAATTTGATTGCCGACTTTCGAATCATCTTTGAACGAGATCCGGCAGCACGCAACTGGCTCGAAGTTTTATTTTGTTATCCAGGCTTGCAGGCTCTTATCCTGCATCGGTTTTCGCATCAGCTTTACCAACTGAGACTTCCCCTGATCCCGCGCTTGATGTCTCACATTGCTCGGTTTTTGACGGGCGTCGAGATTCATCCAGGTGCTCACGTCGGAAAAGGAGTGTGTATCGATCACGGTATGGGAGTCGTCATCGGGGAAACCGCCATCATTGGAGATTATTGCTTGATTTATCAAGGGGTCACCTTGGGCGGCACTGGCAAAGAAAGCGGCAAGCGCCACCCAACGTTGGGCGCCAATGTGGTCGTGGGTGCTGGGGCTAAGGTGTTGGGCAACCTTCAAATTGGGGATAATGTTCGCATCGGGGCGGGATCGGTTGTCTTGCGGGATGTTCCATCAGATTGCACCGTTGTCGGAGTGCCAGGTCGGATTGTCTATCGATCGGGCGAACGGGTTGATCCACTAGAGCATGGTCGCTTGCCTGACTCTGAAGCTCAGGTGATCCGTACCTTAGTCGACCGGATTGAATCATTGGAACGGGAATTAGAGAATTTGAAGCAAAATCAACATGACCGCGATCGCCAGTTGATTACTGCAAATTCACGCCCGGCGTCCCTGGAGCGATTCGATGCATCCGATTCGGCGGCTCATCAACAGAACACTAAACTGACAAGCTGTCGGTTAAAAGATCGAGCGATCAACGAATTTCTCGATGGTGCGGGCATCTGAAACGCCCCATAGTCTTAGGGGTTTACTTCCTTGGTTGACCAGTTGAGCTGGTCATCGCGGATGTAGATCCATCGATTTTGGGGATCGCCTCGCAACTCTAACTGATCGACGTTGATGGGTTCGAGCAGCAGCAGGCAAAAGTTTGGCGGCGGGGCATTCGATTCCGGAGGATCGATGTCAAAGGATTCGTCATGCTTCCGAGGCTGGCCCGGATGCGGCCAGACAAATTGCAGACGAGACGCATCTGAAAGCTCTTGCCACTGTTCTTTTCTGGCATCACGGAACCGATCGCGAGGATGATTGTCGCCAATCAGCGTCAATAGACCACTTAGCCTAAATTGTTCGCGGGTCTTCTCGAAATACCAGCAGGCTTCTCCCCACGGGCAAGACTCAATCTGATGAATTTTTTCGCTGCGATCATCAGTCACGAACTTGAGCTGATTGGTGTCGTCAAGAAACCCTCGAAAAACAAGGGTTCGATTGGCGGGTTTTCCGTCAGGCCGAACAGTGGCAAGCTGTAAATAGCGAGCATATGCCAAGGAGCGGTTTCGGTGCAGTGCCCGTGCTATGGGCGATCGCCACGGGGCGAGAGACATAAACTGATGGCAATGTAACAACTTGTAAAGCCTAACAGATTGCTAGAGTTAAGGCGCGTCTCTCTAAAGGCATGATCGGCACTCATTCTGTAGGCAGAATCTAGTGATATCCGATTTTGGATTTTGGATTTTGGATTTTCAATTTTGGATTTTGGATTGGTAAGTGCCGCTAAGGGGGGCTCAGAATTTATATAGCTCTAATTCGCAGGATTGGATAGGCCTTCACGTTGTAAGCGGGGGCAACGCCATCTTGCCAGGATTTTTGTTCTTGCTCCCGTTGTGCGTCGAAATGCGTTGCCCGTGAGATTTGGGGCTATTAACCGGCACGTCCCTCAATGGTATTGGCTAGAGCTTGGCATATCGAGGTCCCATCTCTACTGCACCCGCATAGAGAGCTTGATCTCCAAGTTCAGCTTCGATTCTGAGCAATCGATTATACTTCGCGACGCGCTCACTGCGACAGAGAGATCCTGTTTTAATTTGCCCTGCACGCGTTGCAACTGCGAGATCTGCAATGGTGGTATCTTCCGTTTCGCCTGAACGATGGCTGATAACCGAGGTATAGCCGTTGCGGGTTGCCAGATCGATTGTCTCTAAGGTTTCAGTGAGTGAACCAATCTGGTTGAGCTTAATCAGAATCGAGTTCCCGGCTCCTTGCTCGATCCCTTTTTGGAGACGCAGCGGATTTGTGACAAACAGATCATCCCCAACCAGTTGAATGCGATCGCCCAATCTTTCTTCAAGCAGTTGCCAGTGAATCCAATCTTCTTCATGCAAACCATCTTCAATTGATACGATCGGATATTGATCCACTAAACTCTCTAAATACCCAATCATGTCAGTTGGGGAGTGTGATGATCCGTCATATACATATTGACCCTCCTGATAGAGTTCATTTGCAGCCACATCAAGCGCGAGTGCAATATCATCACCGGGTCGATAGCCTGCTTGCTCAATAGCAGCAATTAATAGCTCCAGCGCAGCTTGATTAGACTCTAAGTTGGGTGCAAACCCGCCTTCATCCCCGACCCCTGTTAGTAGATTTTTACTCTTGAGAACCTTGCTCAACGACGTAAAGACTTCAGCTCCCCAGCGCAGGGCATCTCGAAATGAGGTCGCCCCAATGGGCACAATCATAAATTCTTGAATATCAACATTATTATCTGCGTGGGCTCCACCGTTGATGACATTCATGAGAGGCACGGGAAGCAGATTTGCTAGCGGACCGCCTAAATATCGATACAGAGGCAGCTCTAGAGCGCTAGCGGCAGCTTTGGCATTGGCTAATGAAACCGATAAAATCGCGTTGGCTCCTAAGTTCGCTTTATTTGGGGAACCGTCCATATCAATCATGGTGCGATCGATAACCATTTGGTTGAGGGCATCATATTCCATTAGTTGCGGTGCGATTTTCTCCTCAACATTGATGACCGCCTTGAGTACCCCCTTTCCCCCATAGCGATTGTCATCCCCATCTCTCAACTCATGGGCTTCAAATGTGCCGGTTGATGCTCCACTTGGAACCTGCGCAAGACCAGCCGATCCGCCAGTTAACCGCACTTCTGCCTCAATGGTGGGTCGACCTCTCGAATCTAAAATTTCTCGTGCCCGAATATCTTCGATGGCGGTGTCATATGAGTCAATCATCATCCCCTATTCCTCGTCAATTGCGTTACAAACAGTTTTTTTCAATCTTCAACCCAGCATGACAAATGTTGGATGGTTTGTAATCCTAATAGCAGTTCAGACTCAGCCTAAGAAGAAATCGCTCCAAAAATTCTAAATTTCCATCGTCACCTCATGTCTACAAACCCTAATCATATCTGGCTTATATTCCTCGTGATGAAAGATTTGAGTGATTCTCTCAACGGAATTTTAGAGGTTTTGATTGCCGGGTCGAGACGGGTGTGACTCACAACCTGCTGTGATTCACAATAAGATTAAAGTCTGGTTTGGAGAATCTCAACGAGGAATTAACCATGCGAATGCTACACACAATGCTGCGGGTTGGCAACCTCAACGAATCGCTAACATTTTATTGCGATGTCTTAGGCATGAAGTTGCTGCGCCAGAAAGATTATCCAGGGGGAGAATTTACGCTGGCGTTTGTCGGATACGGTGACGAATCTGATCATACTGTTCTCGAATTGACCTATAACTGGGGAACTGACAGTTATGACTTAGGCGATGCTTATGGACATATTGCAATCGGAGTTGATGATATTTACAGAACCTGTGATGCGATCAAACAGCGGGGTGGCAAAGTCGTTCGCGAACCTGGCCCTATGAAGCATGGGTCAACGGTGATTGCATTTGTTGAAGACCCAAACGGATATAAAATCGAGTTAATTCAGCTTGGCACTCAAGGGTCGGCTCAGTCTAAGCAAGAGTCTGCACCCCAAATGGCAACTTCATAATGTCGGATTTGTGTGGTGAGCCTCCGCGCCGCGGGGTCTCACACACGTTCAACATCCTAACGCGAGAGCGTACGGCTACAGAAAAACTTACAAAAAAGGGGCTAAGTCACGCTTAACCCCCTTCACGTTTCGATTAGAAAATAGCGTCAATCAAACGATAACGCAACTAGTAGAGCAAACCTCATCACTCAAGAATGACTTTATCAACAACTTCGATTTTGCCTTCCTGAGTAACTGTCCAGACATCATAGCTGCCGATTACATCACCATTTTCATCGATGTCGACCTGGCCGCTTGCACCTTGATAATTAATGTCTTCGCCAGCTTTGATTAATTCTAGAGCTTCGCAGACATCAGTGACTTCCGTACCTGGTCCACCGGAAACAGTGCGAATTTGATCTTTAATCGCTTCTCCGCTATTTTCTCCAGCCGCCTGGGCCGCCAGGACGAGAACGGCTGCTGCATCCCAAGTATGAGGAACAAACGCTCCTGGGGCCTCCCCAAATTGTTCTTCCCACAAAGCAGTAAAGTCTTCTAATGCTGGGCCTGCTGCACCCGGAACGGTGCCAACTGCGTCGGATAGGATGTAGTTTCCTTCTGAAGTTTGGCCAACATCCTCTGGGAATGATTCAGTTTGTACTCCATCAGTCAAGATAACCTGAACACCTTCTTTTAAACCTTGCTCATAGGCAGATTTGAGCAACAGTGCGCCTGTTTCGACATAGAGAACGCCAAGCACAGCATCCGGATCGCCACCAAAGGCCGCTGTTGCTTCAGAATCAAAGGTTGTTGCCTTAGGGTCATAACGGACTGGATTATCCTTATTCACAACCGTTCCGCCGAGCGATTCAAATGCTTCAACAAAAGCTTGCTCGTAGCCGACTCCATAGTCATTGTTGATAACAGCGGTTGCAACATTAGTTAAGCCGCGATCCATCGCGAGCTGGGCAGATGCCTGAGCTTGATAAACGTCGGGCGGTGCAGTCCGTGCCCAGTAGCCCTCAAAGTCTCCTGCCTCAGCTCGCTCAGTAAAGACCGGACTCGTACTACCCGGAGACACCATAGGTACTTGGTTTCGAACCGCTACATCGACTGCAGCGCTCGATACACTACTAGCAAACGCCCCTACTACACCATGCACTTGGTCAGCTTCGGCAAGTTTAGTCATTGCTTCAGCGCCAGCAGTAGGATCTGTTTGAGTGTCTTCGATAATTAGCGTAACCGGAGCATCGTTTACGCCACCGCATGCATTCACGGTTTCAACAAGTAGGGGAAGTGCGTCGAGCATAGGCTGCCCAATCGAAGATAGGTCTCCCGTTGCAGGAAGAAGAGCACCCAGTTTTAAGCCATCTCCTGATGCTTCCGCAGGTGTCTCTTCGCTGCCTTCAGTAGATGCGGTATCAGTGCCCGCTTGCTGACACGCAGCTGCGAATACTCCTGCAGCCAACGCCGCAACTGTTAACGGAATTAGAGAATGCACTTTTAAGTTACTGCCAAATTGAAAATTCATCTTTCTCATCCTGATATACTCCTAGGCGCCTCAAAGGATGAACATATGGTAAGCCAATCGTTACATGGATACTCAGTCGGGTAACAAACATGTTACTCCTAGTGAGCATTAAGACCATGTATTGTGTCACCAGGTACAACCTGATCCATGATGATCAAAGATCAGCTTGTAGGTCTTGTCTGTATCCAAATGACCCTAATCATAAAACAATTTGACAGAAAATGTAATACAGCACACATGAGCACTGATAGAGTAACCTGGTTTGAAGACGTCAGATCACCCCTTAAAGACGAATCTGTTTTAGATCACTGCGCGGATTGTAGCTGCGCGATGCTCGAATCTGCTCATATAGGTTACGTTCGGTAGGGCTGGGATCTTTGGGTGGCGAGATTAAGATTCGCACGAGTTGATCGCCCCGTCCTCCCTTAGGGTTTGGCCAACCTTTACCCCGCAGGCGTAAACTTTGTCCCGAACGAATCCCAGCCGGGATATTCATGCTAACTGTGCCATCAGGAGTGGGTACCTCGATTGAACCCCCTAGTACAGCTTCATCGGGCGTGATTGGAATTTCGCATACGAGATTATCTCCCTCAAATTGGAAGAAAGGGTGAGGCTGGAGTTCAACAGTGAGGTACAGATCGCCTCGTGCTTGAGTATAGGGGCTCAGTTGTCCTTTGCCTCGGATACGAATTCGACTGCCAGACTTTGCTCCCGGTGGGATCCGGACATCGATAATCTCACTACCGATGCTGAGTCGTTGTTGAACGCCGTGGAATGCTTCTGAAAAGCTGAGTGAGATCGAGGATTCAAGGTCTTGACCAGCAGAAACAGGTTCCTCGAAACCTCCAAAGTCATTAAACCCGCTAAATCCACCAAATCCGGGCGATCGCCCGCTTTGGGTCCGATACGTATAAGTTTGCCGTCGTCCACCTGGTGCCGGCCCACCGAATCGTCCTAATAGCTCATTGATAAACTCGTCAAAACTACCATATCGACCAAATTCAAATCCTTCAAAGTCGACATCGGCACCCCTGGTTCCAGGCCATCCTCCTGCACTACCCGCTTGTTTCCAATATTGACCAAACTGGTCATACTTCTGACGTTTTTCAGGATCAGACAAGACCTCATACGCCTCATTCACTTCCTTGAATCGGGCTTCAGCACTTTTATCACCCGGATTCATATCAGGGTGATATTGACGAGCTAATTTGCGAAATGCCTTCTTAATCTCGCTAGCATCCGCACTTTTACTCACTCCCAAAATGGCATAGTAGTCTTTGAAATCGGTCGCAGCCATCGAGCCTGTCTCCTAGTACAAAGTTCGTCAGACATTTTCTAACAAGAGGATACGAACTATGTTCAACCCACTTCATCCGATTAGTACAGATTCGGTTAAAAGAAGAATTATCGAACGCAGTTGCTTAGATTAACGTTACATAGTTCAATGTGCATGACAATTGTTCTAGTTCTAAGCTACCAAGGCTTCATAAGCAATTATGTTCGGATTTTGCGTGTAGGGCGATCGGGATTTCCGTACTCTGAAGATTAGGGCTATTAACTGGAATACAACCATCTTCTAGCGCCTCGCCTCTCGGCGGTTCTAACATCCTCTAAGACGTCGTTTCAGAGATTAGGGAGAACGGAATATTAAATCATTTGATATCCAAAGATGGATAGTGAATTAAGCAATCTATCTTTTCGTTTAGACTCGGCGGAACTGCTTGCAAACGTCGATGCATTCGCCAGATAACCTCATCAGGCACGCGGCGCGATCGCCCCCGATTTCGTTCTAAACAGCGCTCGACTGGGACGTCTAACCATAGAGCAACGATTCGGCTAAATCCAACAGTGCGAGCCAGGTCTATAACAGTTCGTCGATTGCGCCTAACGGCATTGGTCGCATCATAAATTGCGGTACGATCTTGCCTATGATTTTGACTAAGCTGCTCAATAGTGTCTCGAAACTGACGCTGAATTTCGCCCCAAACGAGGCTCCAAGATCCTTGGACTGCCTCGTCTCCAAATAGCTGATTTCGAATCGCATCTGTTGAAATCAGATAGTGTCCAACTCCATCCCGAATCAGACATTTTGCCAACGTTGACTTGCCGCTTCCAGGTAAACCGATAAGCAGAATGAGCCTAGGCATTGCAGTTTAAATAATGCTGATATGACGCGATCGCTCGTCCTAATCTTGCTATTAAATCACTGTCCCGTCAGGGATCACTGCATTTTTCAAAATCACAACGATTCCATTGCGAATAAGAAATCCTTGGTCTTCACGATCTGCTTCTTCAACTCGGTCTTTATTTAAGATTTGCACATCACGACCAATTCGCGCATTCTTATCGATGATGGCTCTTTGAACAACTGTATTGGTTCCAATTCCTAATGGAACTGAGCTACTAGATTCCCCACCATGTCGTTCTGCAAAGGGCTGATAATAATCGGCACCCATAATTAACGCATCTCGAACAATGCAGCCTGATTCAACCCGGCTTCGAATACCCAATACAGAATGGTGGATTTGACAGTTCTTGACGATACAACCGTCTCCAATGATCGATTCGGTGACCTGACAGTCTTGAAGCTTTGTCGGGGGTAGATAACGAGCTCTTGTATAAATCGGAGCATCTTCGTCATAAAAGCTAAAGGCAGGACGAGGCTGTTCGGTCAGAGCCAAATTGGATTCATAGAAGGCTTCTATGGTTCCGATGTCTTCCCAATAGTCATCAAATAGGTAAGCCTGCACATTATAATCTTTAGCTGAAGCCGGGATAATCTCCTTCCCAAAGTCCGTTTGCTCAAGATTATTTTTGAGCAGATTGATTAACACGTCTTTCTTGAAGACGTAGATTCCCATCGACGCAATGTATGGCTTTACCTGAGCCTGATCAGCGGTCAATCCCAGTGTCGTTGTATCGACCTGCATTGTCTTCAACGCATCTCCCTTAGGCTTTTCTAGAAAGCTAACCACCCGTCCGGTGTCGTCAATCTTCATCAGGCCAAAGCTCGACGCACGCTTTTCATCAATGGGCACAACCGATAGCGTAATGTCGGCATTGGTTTCTCGATGGCGCTGCACAAATAGTCGATAATCCATCCGATAAAGGTGATCGCCCGAAAGAATCAAATATTCATCGACATCCCATTCTTGGAGCAACCATAAATATTTGCGGACAGCATCGGCTGTACCTTGAAACCAGCTTGGATTCTCAGGGGTTTGCTGGGCAGCAAGAACTTCGACAAAACCGTCTGAGAACACTGAAAAACTGTAAGCGCGTGCGATATGGCGATTCAGAGACGCTGAATTGAATTGCGTCAAGACATAAATCTTGAGAATCTCAGAATTGATACAGTTGCTAACCGGAATATCGATTAGCCGATACTTTCCTGCTAATGGAACGGCAGGCTTAGCACGTTGCTTGGTCAATGGATAGAGTCGGGTGCCAGCACCTCCGCCTAAGATGATTCCAAGTACTCTTTTCACAATGACCTCTTAAATGCTTCTTAAACTCTTACCAATTCCCCCTTTCAGTGTCTGATTGTAAGCGGCAGTTGGCAAGTCCTATTTTAGAAAATCTGACTGGGGGTATAAATTTATGAGCAAAGCTGACGGCTCTTCACTCAGCTCCTTCTGGTTTCAGCCATTCTGCAAATTCGATTGCGAATCGATCCGCTAAAATTGCCTCGCGAATACGCCGGGTAAATCCAACAAGTTCGGTGATGTTGTGGATGGAGAGCAGAGTGTATGCCAATAGCTCGTGAGAACGCAACAGATGGCTAATATAGGCGCGGGTAAACGTTTGACAGGTATAGCACAAGCAATCAGAATCTATAGCTGCAAAATCATCTCGGAACCGAGCATTTTTCATATTCCATCGCTTGCCTTTGATCAAGACGTTTCCGTGACGGGCAAAGCGAGTCGGAATTACGCAATCAAATAGATCAATGCCAGCGGCGATCGCCTGTGCCATTTCTCGAGGAGTGCCGACGCCCATCAAGTATCGAGGCTTATTTTCTGGCAATAGGGGGGCGGTCGCTTTAACAATTGATTCAATCAGCTCTGCGGGTTCACCAACGCTAACTCCGCCTATTGCAAACCCTGGAAGATCGAGATCTGCCAGCAATCTAGCCGATTGTTGGCGCAAATCGCAATAGACTCCTCCCTGAACGATGCCAAATAGGGCTTGGTCGTGGCGATCGTGGGCCATAATGCAGCGCTTTAGCCATCGGTACGTTCGCTCAGTTGCTTCAGTTACGGCATCTCGACTTGCGGGATACGGAGGGCATTCATCAAACGCCATAATCACGTCAGCGCCCAGCATGTTTTGGATTTGAATCGATCGCTCTGGCGTCAGGTGAATCATCTGGCCATCCCGGGGCGATCGAAATGTGACCCCCTCTTCCGAAATTGATCGCAGCTCACTCAAGCTAAAAACTTGAAACCCGCCTGAATCTGTCAAAATAGGCCCCGTCCATCCCATAAATTGATGAAGACCACCCGCCTTTGCGACAACGTCTTCCCCAGGTTGGAGATGGAGATGATAGGTATTCGCCAAAACCATTTGTGCGCCTGTATCTTGGAGTTGTTTTGGCGTAACAGTTTTGACGTTTGCCAAGGTGCCTACTGGCATAAAACGAGGCGTTTCAACAGGTCCATGAGGAGTCAAGAATATTCCTGCTCGTGCCTGTGTGGTGCTACAACGAGCCTGACATTGGTAACTAAATCCCACGCTAAATTCTGACTCTGTAAATGAACAAAACCCAAACAAAACTCACAGTGAAGAATTTTCCTCATCGTCCAATCGTACATCCCAGCTTGCTGAGAGTACTTCAGCGACCATGGCTTCCAACGCTAGGATACGTGAATTTTGCTCTTGAAGGGGATTAGAGAGCGGAATCAGCCTCAAACGACGATTATCTTGGATGAGATCCAAACATGCTTCCGATTCTGGAGAGATTCTTAGCTCCAAATAATCAAAACTGTGAACATTCAAATAAAGAGCATGATTACTGACAAGCGTAGCGTGACGTGGGTCAGCAAATACTTCAATAACAATACCTTCATTGTCTGAGAGGGATTGGTCTGCCTGGGTATAAATATAATGAACCCGGTCTAATCCACAAAGCAGTCGCTGCATGTCTTGTTTGTTTACCACTATGCCCTGATCCACAATGCAGGGAGCGGGAAGAGGTGTATTTCCGTGAAGTTGGTCGTGACTCATTACCAGGAAACCCTTTGGTTTTGCTGAACCTACATGGGGTCAAAAAGATATGGCTGTGAGTTGAGGCCATATCCTTTATCGACCCGACCGCGATATCTCCAACCTATCAAATCGAGGTCACGTCAAGATGGAATATTAGGCTGTAGATGCTAGCCAGTAAGAGTAAAGTGAGCAGAATGAGAGTTTATTAATTTGACGATGAATACGGTTGTATCCTTGATGCAAGGACTTCCGTAGAATATCTACATGTGATCTCAAAATTTGGGTGATCTCGAAATTCGGCATGTGGGCGATATGAGTGTGTCCATTAACTTTTAGTAATTAGCTTTCAGCGATAAATAGAATTTCTTAATGCTGAGCTATAGCGTTATCTTATCTCAATGAATCGAATGACTCTTAGTGAAATTTACGGAAGTTGATTTTAGTTATGAAGCTATTGTGATTGCAGAATTTATCGCCGCGATCGCCTTCTACACATGCTTGCCCATTCCATCTCATTGGCATCAAGATTATCGTCGGATCGCCTATTTTGCTCCGTTTGTCGGTCTATTTATTGGAAGCTTACTATGCCTTGCTGACATAGGTCTACAGCAACTTGGGATGCCCATCTTGACCCGTAGCACTGTCATTGTTCTCAGTTGGTTGGGAATCACGGGCGGACTTCATCTCGACGGCGCAATGGATATGGCGGATGGGTTAGCCGTGACGGATCCAAACCGGCGATTAGACGTTATGGCTGACAGCGCAACTGGGGCATTTGGCGCAATGGCGGCGATCGCCATCGTGGTGCTCAAGATTTCTGCCATTGCCGATTATGCAACCCACCGATGGATGCCACTCCTTATTGCGCCCGTGTTAGGGCGCTGGGCTCAACAAGTGGCAATTGCCCAATATCCTTATCTCAAGCCGAATGGAAAAGGCGCATTCCACAAGGCTGCCGTGCGCTCACTATGGGATGTAGTGCCAGGAGTGCTGTTGCTAGTCGGATTAACTATAATCTGGGGAGTTGTGCAGCCGTCTAAACATCTAAACGTGATGGGTGCCATGATTCTAGGAGGAGCGATCGCCCTTTCTACCGGAGCGTGGATTCACCACAAATTAGGAGGTCAAACGGGTGATACCTATGGGGCGATTGTGGAATGGACAGAAGCGTTATTTTGGGTGGGTACAACGTTACTAGTCCGCCATCAGAACTGAGCCCTAAGCAAATAGTCGCTACACATCAATAAGCCGCTGCTTAAAATTTGTAAAAATTTAAGCAGGGGATATGTCTCGCCTGCGCTGTTGAAACGTTCGCGCTAAGGCTTCAAACTCCATTCAACTTAACTTTTATGACAAAACGCTCTAGCAATCAATATTCTCTTTGATGAAACGATCTGTCTCTTACATAATCGTTCT
Source organism: Elainellaceae cyanobacterium (assembly GCA_051117555.1). Lineage (GTDB taxonomy): Bacteria > Cyanobacteriota > Cyanobacteriia > CAZCXK01 > CAZCXK01 > DBGGTD01. The sequence continues at coordinate 32,157 of JBNPEG010000022.1, forward strand.
GAACACAACCGACATACGCTAACGTAAGAATGACTCGTACATCCTCATGCCACGCTCTGATTCATACCTGTTATGACATCTGACTGCGATGCCTTAGCTCCGAATTGTCTCGATTCTTGCGTTCAAACACTCGGTTTATCTCAGATAGAGCGCCATGTGTTTCTTTGTGCTGACCAAACTTTGCCCAAATGTTGTGACAAGACCGCCAGCTTAGAATCTTGGAATCATCTCAAAACACGTCTCAAACAGCTTCGGTTAGATAAGCCAACATCTGAGCGTCCTGCCTGTGTTTTTCGCACGAAGGCTAATTGCCTTCGTGTATGCCAGCAGGGGCCAATCTTAGTGATCTATCCAGATGGCGTTTGGTATCACAGCGCCACGCCGGAGGTCATTGACCGAATTATTACTGAACATTTAATCGGGAACCAAATTGTCGAAGAGTATGCATTTTTAATTCGCCCACTACCCAAATCTGCCAGTCCCCCGCCCAAATAAGGCGTATCGTTACGATTCGCTGAATAATTGTGAGTATCAGTAAAATGCTGGGCATTATGTGTAGAGAAATCTCTGAGAAAACACGATTCAGGAGTGACGAGAGCGATGAAAAGTCGTCTTCAAAAAGTATCTTGTAGTTCTACTAATCTTTGTAAGATGCGGTTGCTTGGTCTTAATCCATCCAATGTGCGATCGCGGAGGTAATCTCATGTAGACACGATCCATTTTGAGCCATTCCACTTTGAGCCATTTCTGTGATTATCTGCCAAAGTAGAGGCATACAGAGGGCTGGGTGTTATGACCCTACGAGATCACATCAGTGCTTAATCAGAGACGTGTTTTATTAAAGGCTAAGATAAAGTGCGATTACGAATTTTTTTAATTCTAAATATTGAACTTTTTAGTTTTTTGAGACGTTTACTGTTCCCTATGCGTGGCGAGTGATAGGCATGAAGGAAAACAGTGTCGGAGAACATAAAAGGCTGCTGCTGATCGATGATGATCCAAATCTAATTTTATTAGTTAAGGATTATCTTGAATTTCGCGGATATGAAGTTGTCACAGCAGAAAATGGTCGGGAAGCCCTTGACATCTTGGAGGGTGAGATTCCAGATATGATCATTTGTGACGTGATGATGCCCGAAATGGATGGCTACTCTCTAGTCGAACATGTCAGGAAGGATTCTCGCATGAACTGGATTCCAGTTCTATTCCTCTCCGCAAAGGGTCAGAGTCAAGATCGCGTCAAAGGTCTCAGCACCGGAGCGGACGTATACATGGTCAAACCATTCGAGCCTGAAGAGCTTGTTGCCCAAGTTGAGTCGTCACTGAAGCAAGCATCTCGATTAATGGTTCGTCAACCTAGAGGGGTTGAGACAGGTCCCAAAATTCAAGTCCCATTTGATGTTGAGTTAACGCCGACTGAGCTTCGAGTAGTTCAGTTTGTAGCGCGAGGCATGGCAAATCGGGAAATTGCCGACGAACTGAATGTTAGCCAACGAACCATTGAAAGTCATGTCAGCAATATGCTTGGTAAAACTGGCTTGCATAACCGCACTGAGCTTGCTCGCTGGGCAATTGAAAATAGCATGGCTTGAGAGATGAAATTTAGTGGTTTCAGTTAACTTGACTCAGAAATATCTCGAAGGGACGTAAAAATTTGATAGATTAGGCATTAGTCGCTGGTGTAGCTCAGTTGGTAGAGCAGCTGATTTGTAATCAGCCGGTCGCAGGTTCGAGTCCTGTCACCAGCTTTCCTCTAAAACCCCTGAAGTGCAATGCTTCTGGGGTTTCTAAATATTCACCTCGAAGCGTTTTGTGTATCACCGCTGTACTAAAACCTAAGCATTTACACCCAAAATCGAGGGTAAATGCGAGAAAATAGGCATAGATTTAGTACAGGATTTAGCACAATGGCTCGACCGGCTGATTCAATTGCCGATGTAAATGGGCGGCTAAAGGGAGCAAGGATTCGTCTTAAAATTGCTGTGAGAGGACGAAAACTCTCACTTCGAGGAACGTTCCCTCCAAAACCTGGAGAAGCGAAAGCAAAGCAGACGTATCTCGCCCTTGGCCTCGACGATACGCCCTATGGGCTAAAAACTGCTGAACTAAAAGCACATGAACTTTGGTCCCAATTAGGGCAGGGGAGATTTCAGTGGGAAGACTGGGTAGAGACTGAACTCGATACTTGCGAAGCCTGGATTGAGCACTATAAACGACACTGGTTTGCGGTGAATGGTGACACGCCAAGAACGCAGACAAAGTGGCAACGCCAAGAATGGCAAATGGGGCTTCGCTGGTTACCCAGTCAAGAGAAGGTCTCAGCAACAACGCTTATCAATACTGTCCTTGAGCGACCAGCGAATAGTCGAGCCCGTCAACTCTGTGTCCAGGTGCTAAATCGCTTCGCAAAATTCGTGTCTGTAGACGTTGACCTCAGCGAGTATCGAGGTAAATACAAAAGCCGAGCAAAAACGCTCGAAATTCCTACTGATGAAGAAATCGTACAGTTCCTCGGCACCATAAAAAATGCACAATGGCGCTTGGTCTACATTCGCATGGCTGTCTATGGGCTGAGGGACCATGAGTGCTGGCTCTGTGAGATAAACCCAGAGCCACTCTACGATTGTCGTGTGCTCGACGGCAAAACGGGACCTCGTGATGGCGTAATGCCCTTCTATCCAGAATGGGCTGAGCAGTGGAAGCCATGGGAAGGAACTCTCCCCAAAGTGACTGACCTTGTTGGCGATCGCGCGGTCTATGGTGAGCGAACTGCGAAAGCCTTTCAGCGCTACAACATTCCTTTTACCCCCTACACCCTCCGTCACGCGTGGTGCATTCGAGCATCTGTGGTCTTCAAGCAACCGATCCCGGTGAGTGCTGCAATGGCAGGGCACTCACCGGATCTACATCTACGAACCTACAATCGGTGGCTTAAGGCTGTGCAAAGCTTTGAAGCCTATAAGGATGCTATTGAGAAGGGACCTCAGGCCCCGCTTGTTTGAAAATGAGCAGTGAAAATTTTCCTCAGTAGCGCAATTTGATCTTAAGGAAATATCATTCCAAAAATTTTTGGGATCGAGCAGATTAGGTCAACCTTACCCGACACAGAAATCGTATAAGCAGAAATCCCTAAAAAAGCTAGTTCGTTTCAATTATGGGTTCTGTTGATGCTGATAGTCCTGGTATGCCTTGGTAAGCAAATAGGCCGCCAAGCTAGAAAGAGATCGCCGTTCCTTTTTTGCCCAAGCCGCTAAGCCTTCCTTGACCTCAGGCTCTATATATACCGTCACCGGCTCCAGTTGCGTCGTCATGTTTGATGTGCTGCCCTTCTAACTGCCAGCACATCTTACGGCACCGCTATTCCCTGCTGGGTAATGCTTTTCGCTGCCTTACACAGTACTTCACAGCGAAATGCTGTACTTATGCTATGCTAGTGAGGTCAAAGCAACGGAACATACAATAAGGGATCTCTCAGCATGTTCCTTAGAATAACGAGGTGTTCAAGCAACTCAGCTTAAATAGCGAATGAAACTGAAGGCACGTAAGGAAGACGCGGCGATCGCACCAACTTACCTCAGGATGCCCAATTAGCTTATATCGTCGGTGAAACTGCTGCGACCCAACGACTGAAAGCAGCAGATTGTGGATACAGTAGAGGCTTCCTCAAAACAGATGAAAGGGATATTTCTAATTTCTATGGAATTGGTAATTTGATCGCTCTAAAATCCTTCAACGAATCAATCGAGTTTCTGCTGAAACAGAATCATAGTGCATCGACCTGATTGCTCATGTCTTTACCCAATAAGGAGGTTTATATGACAACGACCCCACACGGTCTAAAGGTGCTGATCCGTCCCTGCGACAGCGGCATGTGCCCGGCACTCTATACGGATGACTCTGGCCGAGTGTTTGTACAGGGCAATAAGCTCAGTCCGACTGACCACCATGGCCTAAGCGTCGCCAGTCATGAAGCGATTGTTGAGATTTCCCCTGAACTGATTGCGTTTCTAAAGTCACAGTAACCTGATATTTGCAACCAAATTCCAAGCTCCCCACTTCTCCTCAGAAGGCGGGAGTTAATTTATGTAATTCTTTCATCTCGATAGAGCAATTCTGTTTCTACAAACTTTCGAAACTCCTCTGAGTGAGCTGACCTGACTTTTTGCCAGTGAAATCGCACAGTCTTATAGGCAAAGACATCCTGGGCATCGCGCTTGAAGCCCTCAAAATGGCTGAGGCTGATAATACCGCTCCGAAAATGTAGAAAGCTAAGCATCACCTGATTGATGAGAAATGAGCTGATCTTCTGAAGCTCCCATTCTGTCGGGTTAAGCCCGTTAGCGTTCGTAAATTTCTCTAGCAATGGTGGATTATTAAGAATTCCGAAGAATATCTCCCGATGAGCATCAACGATCGTGTATTGTGCCTCGCTGTATCCGCTCGCTACCTGGTGCTTAACCTGCCCTAAAAGGAGCTTTACCGTCTGCCGGGTGGAAATCCAGAGCAGAACATTGGCCACAGTGGTTATAAACGTAAGGCCCATCATCAGTAACGCTGTTAGCTCAGCAATACTCAGGCCCCAAATGGTGACAGCACTCCCGTTCTCCATGCACCCTTACAGAATGGTAGAAACTTTCGATTCTTGCTGAATGCTAGGGATTCTACAACACGGGGTCAAATTATTCTCCCAAGAGCAGGGTGCTTTTTGTATTTGAAGTCTTTTGTATCCTTTGATATCTCACTTCGGAAGTCAAAGGTTGGCCCAGGAGGTCAGGTTTATATTTCACGTTTATTTTGGTGCGTTTGATTTCGTGGTGTACGCGATCGCTCTCATTATTGCGATCTTTCTGGCAGATGTGATCTGCAACGAAATGGAAGAGCGAGGATGGTTGGAAACCTTAGAATTCAAGGAGGTTCATCCAAAATAGTTTTTAGAGAAGGTAGAGGACACGCCTCTGATTCTAGACAGTCAAATTTTCGAGCTACGCGGAGCGCTAGTCATCAAACAAGATGACATTCCAATTTCGCTGCCAGAAGGCATTTTGGCTGTGAGGTGGTCCGGTCATTCGGCTTTCAGATCTGCAAGCTCTTTATGGAGCGATTGCCATTGATGCTGGGTAGGTCATCCATAAATAAATGGGAGCATTCAAGAATCGGAACTGGAGGGACTCGGTCGCACGCTCCAGCAGCAGCTTTTCATGCGCTTGCAGATCAGAACATTGGTAGACAATTACCTAACCAAGATTTCGCTAGGGCAGTGTTGGCAATGCGCAGTTTGGCTATCGACGCCATACAAAAACCTGCACAGCTCTCCGAAGATTTCTAGACAACTTCAATTTCATGAATGGCGATCGCCTCAGCCATTCCTCCATGACTAACCCCCTGTCATTTTTACTCTCAGAATGGGGTAATCTTGCTTACTTCAGGAAAGATAACTGAGTTTCCGTCATTGCAGGCTATTCTAGAAGGTTTTTGGCACTTCCCTGGATGATTTGCTGGCTATTTCACCCTCTGGGAATTGGGAGTAAAGATTAGAACAGGAAAGCTATTAACTTAACAAAAATTTTACTTAACGAGAGCAATTTTTCTCCCGATTGACTTCTTTTTCTAGGGATAAGAGAGAGATGGTGAAAACACGTAGATAGCAAAGGTTACCGCTTGCTAAGAATTATCCGAATGAAATAGGGCGATAGTTAATTGTCTCAATTGGTTCTATCTACGGCTCGCATTGCGCGTTGAACGTCTCTTCGAAACTACCTTTCTCTATCTCGCAGCAGTCAACCATGGACAATAATGAATCCATTTTTCAACCCGAAGCCCGCTTTTTGAATGTTGAGACCGAGTTAGATGGCAATAGTTCCCTAAGTGGGATAACCCCTGCCCACAGCACGGGTATCAATCAGGAATATGGCGATCGTGAGATCGAGGCATTTATTCAGCAACGAGCTGGAGAATATCTGCTCAAAGAATCATTATCTTTTCCTCCTGAGAAGGGAAACGAAAAGCAAATAGAGTCATCAACCGATCAGGTTACGGGTCAGACTCAACCAGGGTCATCGGTTAATACAAAAGATAGAGCACTTGCAAGTGACGGGTTGCTTGTCAGTCAATCTCGAAAATCCAAAAAAAACAAAGGCAAGACATCACTTGACAATAGCTTTCAGGAAATCTCAGGGGATATAGGAAGGGATATTTTACAGGCTCCTAAGGGTAAGAGTAGCTATCGTCTTTATGGAAGAGCAGGCCACGATGAGTTGACCGCAAGCAAAGGTGATCGCCTCTACGGTGGACCGGGACGCGACGTGCTTGATGCAAGTCAAGCAAAGGGGAAGAACATACTTCGCGGTGGAGCGGATAAAGACGAGCTTTATGGTAATAAGCACGATCGCCTGTTTGGAGGTGCTCAAAACGATTTGCTTAGCACTGTTGAGGGACGTGGGAAAAATGTTCTGAGGGGTGGCGCAGGCAATGATAGGCTCTATGCCGGACGAAAAGATAAGCTGCACGGAAACCAAGGTCACGATTTTCTAGATGCTTCTCAAGGAGACGGTAAGAATCGCTTAAAAGGTGGTCGAGGCAACGATACTCTTTATGGAGGAAGGAAAGATCGGGTTTTCGGAAACAAGGGCAACGATATTCTCTGGGCAGGGCAGGGTCGCAATCGCCTAAAAGGAGGGCACGGATGGGACCAGTTCTGGATTGTTGATAATGAACTGCCTACCTCAGCCAATACGATCGTTGATTTCAAAGTTGGGATCGACCAGCTCGGAATTTCAGGCTTTGGTCAGATTACTCGCTTTGAGGACTTAGATCTCATTCAAGATGGTAATGACACAGTCATTCAATTCCAGGGACACGCAATTGCAGTTCTGAAAAGAGTTAATCCTGCTAGTCTGACTGAAGACACATTTCTCTTTGCTCCAACACGTGTGCCGGGACAGCCGTGGACAAGTGTCCCCCTAGAAATTACAAAAGTCAGTACCGCTGCTCAATATAAGAATGAGATGGGGGTATTCATTGTTGATGATGCCCATGGGAGAATCGGCGATCTGTTGCCAGGTGACGCAGGTTATGCAAGAGCAGCGCTCTCCTCAAATCGCCACCAGGTTGTCGTCATGGGAAATCAGACGAATGGCACAAAAACCGTCGTTAACGTTCCCTCAGGCAGCTATTTAGGGTGGTATCTCATTCAAAACAGCACCACTGAGACATTCCTACAGAAGAATCCCCGAAATAAGGTTGGCAATAATCCACAAGTCTTCTTCTCATTTCTGGAAGCAAATCCAGACGGCATTGACCACTTGCACTACCACTCTGGTAACCAACTGGTTTGGGAAGATTTGACCTACGGAGGCGATCGCGACTTTAGAGATCTCGTCGCTCATTTCGAGTTCAAACCAGTTGCTGTTTCACCGGGTCGAACAATCTCTGTAGATGATCTGACCGTTGTCGAAGGAAGTGGTAGTTCTGCGTCGGCCTTTGCGACAGTCGCACTGTCTGGGCCAAGTGATGTTACCGTAATGGTTGAATTCTCAACGGCAGATGTATCAGCACGTGCAGGTCAAGATTACCAAGCCGTTAATGGCACGTTGGAGTTTAAGCCGGGTGAAACTCAGAAGAGGATCGAGATTCCAATCGTCGCGGATACCGAGGATGAACCCGATGAAGAGTTCCAGATCATTCTCAGGAATGCCCATAATGCTGAAATCGCTGATGGAGAAGCAATCGGTACCATCCTGGACGATGATGATGCACCAGTGCCAGCCCTTCCAACCTTAAGCATTGACGATGTATCCGTTATCGAGGGAGATGATGAAACGACGCGAGCTGTCTTTACAGTAATGCTTTCGACGCCGTCTGATAAACCTGTAACGCTCAACTTTGAAACAGTAGAAGGAGCAGCCCTGGCAGGTCAAGATTACCAGGCGGTTCAAGGGCAACTCACCTTTCTTCCGGGTGAGTCCATAACGCAGACTATTGAAGTGCCTATCATTGGCGATCTCTTAGATGAGGTAGACGAAGCATTCACACTGAAATTGACAAATCCTGTCAACGCGACTCTGCTAACGCCTGAGGTAGTCGCCACAATACTCAATGATGATCAGCCCGGTGAGATTATCTTACTTGAGGGGACTCGCTTCCAGACGGTGCAGGAACATCGTTTTGATGTTCCTCAAACCCCTGCGGTGAGACTGTTCTGAATTTTGTGTAAGCGGTCTAAAATCCCAGTAATTCAGGAGACCGCAACATGGCAAGAAGTAAAAAAGAGACGAACCGGGTTGATGAGATGCTCGATGAGCTGTTGGCAGATTGC
>JBNPEG010000088.1:0-4156 GCA_051117555.1 Elainellaceae cyanobacterium
GAGCCTCTCTAGACATTCTCAAAGACTCTTTAAAGAGGTTCCGCGGCTCGCCAGACATTCTCAGAGACTCTTTAAAGAGATTCCAAGCTGATTGACTGACAAAAGATTCTGCATTGGGCGAGGAAACATCGCCCCTACGGAATTTCGGACAATGTAGGGGTCAGGTAACCTGACTCTTTGAATGGTCTCTTTAAAGAGGTTCAGAGGTTCTCTAAAGAGGTTCTAAGACTATCTAGTGCCAACTACGGAATTTCGGACAATGTAGGGGTCAGGTTACCTGACCCTTTGAATGGTCTGGGTTCTGGTAAGTTTTGTCAGTCAATCAGGGTTCCAAGACTCTCCAGACACTCTCAAAGGCTCTTTAAAGAGGCTCAGACGTTCTTTAAACAGGTTCCAAGCTGTTTGATAGCTTACGCTCTCGCGTTAGGACGCTGAACGTGTATAGACCCCGTGCGGCGCGGCTCACCACACAAACCTGAGCCCGTAGGGCTATAAATTTTATTTTATTTTGTGATGAATGAATGGGGCCAATGTCCCGACTTCACTAGCACTCAAGTTTACAAGCCCGAAGTTAACCGATACATTAGGGTGGGTATAGCCCCCTGTAGAGGAATGCCCACGTAAGGGCAGTCTATCAATCGGTAATGCCAGCAGGCTTTGCAGCCCGAAGATAAATGGATGCATCCACGTTGGCCTTTGGCAGAGGTTCATCTGCTGAGAACTGAATCTTAAAACGTTCGTCTAGAGAGTCGTGTGTTAGTCGTGTGGTTTATCAGCCGAATTTGACGGCATAGATTCCTGCCATGGAGAAAACGATTACTCCTGTTGAAAACTATGCTCCTGATTTTGAATTGCCAGGAGTTGATGGGTCGGTTCATCATCTTGCTCGATATTTAGATCGCTATCAGGCAGTCGGTGTGATCGTCATGTGTAATCACTGCCCCTATGTCAACCTCTATCTCGATCGCCTTAAACGCATTCAGGCTGAGTTTCAATCGCACCGATTTACGCTCATTGGCATTAACGCCAATGATGATCGCCAATTTCCGGATGACAGTTTTGAAACGATGAGAGCGTTTGCGGTGGCGCAACAGCTCAACTTTCCCTATCTGCGAGACGTCACCCAAGATGTTGCCCGGACATTTAAGGCAGAGCGAACTCCCGAAGCATTTCTGATTGATCAGTCTGGGATTATTTGCTATCGAGGGGCGATCGATGATGATGCTCAGCATCCCGATGCAGTGACGACTCATTATTTGCGAGATGCGATCGCCCAGCTACTCAGTATTGGGTGGGTCAAGCATTCATCCACTCGTGCGGTGGGCTGTTCAGTCAAATGGCGAGAGGAATGAGGTTACCATAGAATTTTGTAAACTCCTCGTAAATTTGGTGCCCACAACGTCCATCAATCGTCAAACTTCCGCTAGAGTCATCAAACTTCTGACGTCTGCTGCTATCTTGGGTGGGAAGTCGTTTCAGTTTGGGAAATTGTCACTCCATGGGGACCACGTACCGACGAGTTTTATTAAAATTGAGCGGTGAAGCCCTCATGGGCAGCCTCTCGTATGGAATCGAACCCTCCGTTGTACAAACGATCGCACAGGAAGTTGCTGAAGTCATCGCCAATGGCATTCAGATCGCCATCGTGGTCGGGGGCGGAAATATTTTTCGAGGCGTCAAAGGTGCTGCCGCAGGCATGGATCGAGCTACGGCTGACTACATTGGCATGATATCTACCGTGATGAATGCGATGACGTTGCAAGATGCTCTAGAGCGGATGGGGGTGCCAACGCGAGTGCAGACCGCGATTGAGATGAAGGAAATTGCCGAGCCTTATATCCGTCGTCGCGCGATTCGCCATCTTGAAAAGAGTCGAGTTGTGATTTTTGGAGCCGGGTCTGGAAATCCATTTTTTACGACCGACACAACGGCTGCTCTCAGAGCGGCTGAAATTAATGCAGAGGTGGTCTTTAAGGCAACAAAAGTGGATGGTGTTTACGATTCTGATCCACAGACCAATCCGCATGCTCGACGCTTTCAGAGTCTGACCTATGGGCACGTTTTGGCTCAAGATCTGCGAGTGATGGATAGTACGGCGATCGCCTTGTGTAAAGATAATAATATCCCCATTATTGTATTCGACCTCTCTGTTCAAGGAAACATTTGTCGAGCCGTTATGGGAGAATCAATTGGAACGATTGTCGGAGGTTCTTGTGAAATTAGCTGACGTTGAACATCAGATGCAGAAAGCGATTGAAGCAACGCTCAGATCGTTTAATAGTATTCGTACCGGACGTGCAAATGCAGCCATTCTCGATCGGGTGATGGTTGATTATTATGGGACACCCACCCCGCTCAAGTCTCTCTCTAACGTTTCGACCCCCGACGCGTCAACGATTACGATTCAACCCTATGACCCCGGTAGTCTGACCACTATTGAAAAGGCAATTCAAATGTCAGATTTGGGGCTCAATCCAAACAATGATGGTTCAATCGTGCGGCTCAATATTCCTCCACTGACAAGCGATCGCCGTAAAGAGCTGGTTAAGGTTGCATCCAAAATTGCTGAAGAAGGTCGCGTGTCAGTGCGAAACGTTCGTCGGGATGCGATTGATTCGGTGCGCAAGCAGGAAAAAAATAGCGACATTTCTGAAGATGAATCGCGCGATCTGCAAGACAGCATTCAGAAACTCACCGACAAATATGTGAAAAAAATTGATGAGCTTCTGGCTGAAAAAGAAGTAGATATCACTACCGTTTAGAGTGAAATAAGCCTCATGTATGACTGCATTGTGGTTGGTGCAGGTCCAGCCGGAGGGGCTGCTGCGTATCACCTTGCCAAACGGGGACGCTCAGTACTCGTCTTAGAAAAGGCTTCCCTTCCTCGCTACAAGCCTTGCGGGGGTGGTGTGTCGCCTCAAGTGGCTCAGTGGTTTGACTTTGACTTTACCCCCGCCATTTCCCTAACGATTAATTCTCTCCGATATACCTGGAAGATGGGCGACCCGGTGGAAGTGGCGCTGGATGTCGTCGAACCCATTTGGATGGTGCGGCGAGACGTGTTTGACCACTTTTTGGTGAAGCAAGCTCAGAATCAGGGGGCAGAGCTGCGCGATCACACGAAAGTCATCGGGCTCAAATTTAAGAGCGATCGCTGGCAAGTCGATACGACGGGCGAGCCAGTTGAGGGGCGATTCATCATCGCTGCCGATGGGGCTAAAGGATCGATGCCGAAATGGCTCGGATTTAAGAATCGCAAGCTCCGGTTTGCAGGTGCGCTAGAGGCAGAAGCCGTTGCGGATGTGAAAACACCGCAAACCATTCACTTCGAATTTGGTATGGTAAAAAACGGCTATATCTGGAATTTCCCTAAAGCAGACGGGTATTCCATCGGGGTTGGCACGTTTCGAGGCGGAGAACCTCAAGATTTTAAGAAGATTTTGACTGACTATTCCGCGATGTTTGGCGTCGACCTATCAACGACGCGACAATTTGGGCATCCTCTTTGCCTGTGGGATGGGAATCAGATCCTCCATACCCAAAATGCGGTCTTAGCCGGTGAGGCGGCGTGTGTGGTCGACCCATTTTCCGCCGAAGGCATTCGTCCTTCTATATTTAGCGGGGTTAAAGCTGCTGAGGCAATCGACCGGGCGATCGCCGGAGAGAGCGATGCGCTAGAGCGTTACACCCAGACTATTCATCACGAATGGGGATCTGATTTGGTCTGGGCTCAGCGGCTCTCCAGTTTGTTTTATCGAGTGCCCAATATTGGCTACAACGTCGGGATTAAACGTCCATCTGCAACCCAAAAGATGGGTCAAATTCTCTGTGGTGAAGCTCGCTATGCTGATATTGCTAACAAGGCAATAAAACGGCTCAGCACAGGATTGATTCCAGGAATGCGCTGAGAGAAAATTTATAGTTTGCTCTAATTTGCTCTAAACGCATATCCTGCACCACGTGCAAATTAAGTGTACCAGTTTAATGTGGCGATTTAGGATCGCTATATCAATCCTATAAATTAGCTCGCCATTAGCTCGATTGAGCTAATTTGAAAGATTCTTTGAAAACCATCAAAAGCTTTGAAATACGCAAAATCCTAGGCTTCATCAATAATTTTTATCAGTAATTATTTCGCCACAAACTACGCTTTGAT
>JBNPEG010000106.1:0-4113 GCA_051117555.1 Elainellaceae cyanobacterium
TCGTTGGCACCGTACTAGGCATCGGAGCCGCTGAAATTGCTGAGCCTCAGTATGAAAGCCCCATTTATCAGAATGTCGAACAAAAATATGCGATCGCAGGTGCCATTATTGGTTTTACAGTCGGTATTGGTCAAGAATGTGTCCGACAAATCAAACACCAGCAGCAAGAAGAAGAGGGCTAGCCGTTTATCAACTCAAGAGCAAACGGCTTGGCTTCGATATGGTTTCGTTGGAATCCTGATGGCTGGAGCGGCTGCCCTCAGCATCTGGGATATTCATCTGGCAATGATGGTGGGAACGGCATTTTTTCTCGCATACGTGTCTAAAGGAATGCGTCGATACCGAATTCCTCCACAGCGCAGCGAGTCTCGTGATCAATCAGACTGAGCGATCGCCCCTCATGTTGGGACTTGATATAAATCACACCTCATAAATCACAGGTTAGCAGTCGCCCTAGGAAGAAGTTGGTCATCTTAGAGCCAAAGGGCGAATTCCACCAGCGAGACGGATGACACCCCACAGGAGCAGACAGGCTGTAGTCAAGCTCGTCACAACTCAGCCAGCGATCGCCTCCCCACCAGCCGGTGCGTTCACCCAGCTTTTTAATAATTGAATTATCTTGGGCGATCGTTGCTTCCAAATCGCCACCCACCTCTTGGTAGAGTTTGAGCTGAATGCTAAACCCGAAGCGATCGCCACTATACTTTCGCCAAAGGCGATCGACCACTTGCAGACCACTGCAGGGCATCTTCTTGACCTGTTCAGGCGTGAGTTCTTCAATATCGGGTTCGCCTGCCAAATCTAAAATCACCTTGATGGTTTCCTCATCAGCCGCTCGCCACTGCCCCGCAGCTAGCAGATTACGCAGCTTTTCGTAGCGATATACTTCAGAAACCAGCAAAAAATTGTCTTCTAGCTGAGACACCCGATCCGATAGATTTAAGGCTTGGCGAAGCTGGCGAAGCTGGTCTTCAATGGCAGCGAGGCGCTGATCGAGGTCGGGACTTAGCCCTGCATTCTCATTGGACATAGCAAATAATCCATGAATTGACTAACGGCTTCGAACCAGTCTATTTCAATACCCACCGTCCAGTGGATGCTGCTCAAGAAATACAGTTAAGAGCATAGCGCACTGACAGGAACGGGAAATGATGCGACCGGGTGAATTTAACCCAAATCTATAGTGATCCTAAATCGCTTGTGAATTGTGTGTGTGATAGAGATGCTAAGCTTTAGGCAGAATGACGGACGAAATAAGACTCCCGTCTGCTGGCTTCGATATTGCCGAATCGTGTCAGCCTGTTGGTCATTTTGATAGGTCATGAATTTTTATCAGCAAACCCTTACGATTCAAACCACCGGAAAATCGCTATGCAAGATCACCTCGCAGGTCGAATCGATCGTACGGGAATCTGGCATTGAGGTGGGTATGTGCCATGTGTTTTTGCGCCACACCTCTGCGAGTTTGGTGATTCAAGAGAATGCGGACCCAGACGTGCTCACGGATTTAGAGAATTTCTTTGCCCAGTTAGTACCCGAACATGCAGGTTATATCCATAGCACCGAAGGCCCAGACGACATGCCTGCCCATATTCGCACTGCCCTGACGCATACATCAGAGCATATTCCAATTCATCACGGGCGGTTGATGTTAGGAACGTGGCAGGGGCTTTATCTCTGGGAACATCGCCAACAGAGACACCAGCGAGAACTCGTCGTTCACATTATGGGTAAATAGGCCGAGCCACGCTAGCGCCTGCGATTTTGGCTACTATTTGCTTGAGGGGTTCTATCATGATGTGTCGCTTATGCGCCCAACGATTACGACGGTTCCGATCGTGCAGCTTGCCTCGGGCGATCGCCTCAATCTGCAAGTCTATCAGTTCTCTGGAAGCCGCTCTGGCAAGCGAGTCTATATTCAATCTAATTTGCATGGGGCAGAAATTGCGGGCAATGCCGTCATTTATGAGCTTCTTGAGTTCTTCACCCTTCTGGATGAAGTACAGCTTCAGGGCGAAGTGTGCTTAGTTCCGGGATGTAATCCTTTAGGAACCAATCAGCGCAACCATCAATTCTCAACCGGGCGGTTCAACGCCTACGATGGCAAGGACTGGAATCGCATCTTTTGGGATTATGAGAAAGCCGTCGACGATCTGAGAGAATTTGCTCAGTCTCAGCTTGCATTGGAAAGCTCGGTCATTCAACAAAATTTTCGCAATCGCATCACCGCCCAATTCTCTAAACTTGCTGATGCTATTCAGTCGCCTAGCGGGGTGCCCTACAGTGAGCGATATCGCTATCAGTTGCAGTCGTTGTGCTTAGATGCAGACTATCTCATCGACCTGCATAGCTCGTCAAATCAGGGGTTAGATTACCTGTATTTTTTTCGCGATCGCGACGATAGCGCAAAATTTTTCTTGCTATCAGCGGGCATCTTACTCGATACCTATGATGGTGACGCATTTGATGAAGCGTTTATCAAACCCTGGCTTGCCCTCGAACGCCATTTCGCAGACCTGGGACGCGAGATTCGCTTTGACATCGAAGCTTGGACGCTAGAATTAGGCACAGGTATGCAGATTAATCCGGCGTCAGTTGCAAAAGGCGTGCGGGGCGTGAAGAACTATCTCGTCGAAAAAGGCGTTCTTGAAATTCCGGGGTATCCGACTCCCCAAATCCCCTATCACGACATGCGCTTTACGGCGCGGAGTAAGGTCAAGAAGTATTATGCTCCGGTCGGCGGAATGATTCAGTCGAGAGTGCCTTTGGGGACAGTCGTTCAAGATGGACAACGGCTCTACCAACTGTTGTCTTTTAATAAAGACGGTAGCCTACCTATCACTCTTGATGTTGAAGCAGAGCAGGGGGGCCTTATATTTGATGTTTCAACCAATCATGCTGTGAATGAAGGAGAATATGTCTTAGGTATTCTGTAGTGACATTTTATAGCCGTACGCTCTCGCGTTAGGACGTTGAACATGTGGTGAAACTGCGTCTAGTTGGGGGGATGGGGCATTCAGACGAATAGTTGGGGGGATGGGGCATTCAGACGAATAGATGCAAAGGTAGTAATATCAGGATTTACGGGTTAATGGGTGCAATCGGAGCCGTTATTGATGGTAGATGAAAATCAGGGCGCAATATCAGACAATTTTGTTGTAGACCCGGTGGGCGATCGCACCGAGTATGTTACGGGTTCATTGATTCCGTCAGCTCCCGACGGGTTTAAGTCAGGCTTTGTCGCCATTATCGGACGCCCCAACGTTGGCAAATCGACCCTCATGAATCAACTGATTGGGCAGAAAATCGCTATTACCTCGCCGGTCGCCCAAACAACGCGCAATCGACTGCGGGGTATTTTGACAACCTCCGACGCCCAAATCATTTTTGTTGACACGCCTGGCATTCACAAGCCCCATCATCAGCTCGGCGAGATTTTGGTCAAAAATGCTCAAACTGCGATTCAATCCGTTGATTTAGTCTTATTTGTGGTGGATTGCTCAGTGTCTCTAGGGCGGGGCGATCGCTTTATTGCCAATCTCCTCACTCAGCCCACCACGCCCGTCATTCTGGGGCTCAACAAAGCCGATCAACAACCGGCAGATGCTGACGCTCTCGATCAGACCTATCGAGAACTAGCCGAGGCAAATCACTGGTCGCTAGCAAAGTTTTCTGGGCTGACGATGGCAGGCTTAGAGCCCCTCCAGGCATTGCTCATCGAGCATCTAGACCCCGGCCCCTACTATTACCCACCTGATTTGGTCACCGATCAGCCGGAGCGGTTCATCATGGGAGAACTGATTCGAGAACAGATTTTGCTGCATACCCGGCAAGAAGTCCCCCATTCGGTGGCGATCGCCATTGACCGGGTTGATGAAGAAGAAAGCCTGACTCGAATCTTGGCGACCATCCACGTCGAGCGATCGTCTCAAAAAGGCATCATCATTGGCAAAGGTGGACAGATGCTCAAGACAATTGGCAGCGCAGCCCGTCAGCAAATTCAAAAATTGGTGATGGGCAAGGTGTATTTAGAGCTGTTTGTCAAAGTTCAGCCAAGGTGGCGACAGTCGCGCATTCAACTGGCTGAACTCGGCTATCAGGTCGAAGATTAGG
>JBNPEG010000141.1:0-40141 GCA_051117555.1 Elainellaceae cyanobacterium
CTCATCCGAATCATATACGGTGTCTTGTCTTCAGGGGAAAAATTTGACTCGGCTAAATTAGTCCCACACAACACTTGACCTACAGTGGCCTAAACAGTATCTACATTTGATTCCGCCCACCTACTTACTAAATCTGAATATAGCCGTACGCTCTCGTATAAGGTCGCTGAGCGTGTGGGGCTATAAATTGCTTTAAGTACGAGATAAAATATAAGCCATGCCTAGGCGTTATTTGATATTGCTTAGGCAATACTTATAATTGAGTAGAGATTTTGACATTTCGAGTCCTCCCGTTGTGAAAATCCCTGCAAAATTCGCTCAAATGGGTGCTGAATTATTAGCATTGCTTAGGCATTAGCTAATAACATATAGACGTATTTAATAACATCTACCCATTTTGAATCAATGCCTAGGCGTTCGTTAATAAGTAGGTGGGACTAATTAAATATGAGACCTGTGTAGGTTGGGTTAGCGTTAGCGTAACCCAACGAAACCCAAGCCAGCGTTGGGTTTCACGTTGTTCAACCCAACCTACAAGACCAGATTTGTCAGTCAATCAGGGAGAATCATTCAGAAGATGAGCGAACGTTAAAGAAACATCAGAATGAGTAGGATGATAATGCAGGTTGCGACCAGCCCGCCCGCGTCGTCAGATCTCGTGGAAGAGGGCGATGTTTGGTGTGACATATCTCGTCGAAAATCACAGTTGATACATTGAAACACCAGATCGGTAGAGCGAATGATGGTGTGTTTGCCACACTTTGGGCATTCGAGAGAGGATTGGGTGATAGATTGTGACGTTTTCATAGTTCAAGAATCGTTTGGGGCAACTAGCGAGGTCTAGCCAGGATTTACATAGACATCGCTCGACAGGAACTGCTGTAGTAAGATTCAATCGCTTGGCAAGACTTTCCTGAATAAATGACGTAAGTGGCGATCGCCAATTCTTAAATTAATCAAATCTGTCGAATTCATTTCATAGGAATCAGATGAATGGGAATTTCTCTCACCGTTGATAGCAGCACCTTTGATGAAAAGGTAATCCAATCGTCGTTTGAAAAGCCCGTATTGGTTGACTTTTTTGCTCAGTGGTGTGGTCCATGCCAAATGCTCAAGCCTGTTCTAGAGAAACTTGTCGAGGAATATGATTTTGTATTAGCAAAGGTCGATATCGACCAAAATCCAGACTTGGCAAACGCTTATCACATCGAAGGTGTTCCAGATGTGAGAGTCGTCTCCCAGGGAACTGTGAAGCCAGGGTTTGTAGGCGTCTTGCCAGAACCCAAGCTGAGAGATTTACTAACTAGCTTGGGGCTAAAGTCGGGCTTAGACGCAGGGCTCGAAACGATTCAAGCTGCCATGAAAACGGGCGATGTTGAAAAAGCCAACCATATTTTGAATCAACTGCTGACGCAGTACCCCAATAATCGGCAGTTTCAAATCAGTGCGGCTCGCTTTCTCATGACCATTAATGAGCTAGATCAGGCAGAGCACGTGCTCGCTTCGATTCGAGAGGACGACCGTCAATACTTCAGAGCAGCGGAGGCGATTCGAGGATTGATTCAACTTCAGCGATTTAGTCTCGATCCCGTGATTGAAACGGATCTAGATGAGGTGTTTTTGAATGCGTCTCGTGCGGCATTAAGTGGCGATTATGAAACGTCGTTGATGCTATTTTTAGAAGTTCTAAGCCGCGATCGCACCTATAAAAATGAAGCCGCTCGCAAAGCAATGCTAACCATCTTTGACATCCTGGGAGCCGATCATCCATTAACTCGCCACTATCGAAAACAGCTCATGCTCATGCTGTATTAAATCCATCCGCATGATTAACGGCTTTAAATCTAGATAAATTCATCCGGTGTGACAGGTATGGGTCGATTAGATGGGAAAGTCGCTCTGATTACAGGAGTCAGTTCAGGTATTGGGAAAGCGTCAGCACAACTCTTTGCCCAAGAAGGTGCTCACGTCTTTGGTGTAGATTTGAATGCGGACAGTGGACGTGCGATCGCCAAGACACTGAATCAGCACGCGCGCATATTTCAGTTTTTTGCCGCAGACTTGACGCAAGACGATCAGCTAGACAATGCTGTTCGAGACTGTATCAAGGTATTTGGGCGGATTGATATTCTCTACAACAATGCTGGAATCTCATCGGTTCAGCCATTTCCTGAGGTCAGTCGCACCTCTCTCGAACACATCTTTGCCATCAATGTAATTGCGGTTTATCGGCTGTGCCAGCTTGTGATTCCTCACATGCAAGCACAGGGCGGTGGCGTTATCATTAACACCGCGTCTGAGCTTTCGATAGTTGCTCAACCCCTGTTTACTGCGTATTGCGCCACAAAGGGAGCCGTGTTGTCGTTCACCCGAGCATTAGCGCTGGAATATGCGCGGCACAATATCCGCATCAATACCCTATGCCCAGGCCCTATTGACACGCCAATGCTGCAACACGAATTCGCGACCGAGCCCAATCCTGAAAAAGCTCAGATGGCAAGTATCGAGTCGATTCCCATCGGTCGATTAGGGGATGCCCACGAGATCGCTCAGGTGGCTTTATTTCTGGCAAGTGAAGCGCCAGCTTTGATGCATGGTTCGTCTGTCGTGATAGATGGAGGAAAGACTCTCCTTTGAAGCCTTTCAGAAAAGTCTTTCAGATGTTCCGCTTGTAGGCTATGTTCAATTTGCAAAAGTATCGCAGCAGTATTCACCTGAATTGGGGGTAATGGGGGGATGCAGTGCACTGGCGTCAACTTAGGGACAAGACCTACTTGCTGTAGGGAATTTGGCCCTTGTATCCAAACTTCTTTCAACCGTTAGGCCACTATGAACGCATTCTTCTAAACAGGCCGAAACATGCTGCATTCGCCCTCTAATCCCCCAATTGGGGGATTAGAGGGCCATCGCGGTAAAGCCCTTCCTGAAGGAGTTTTCAGCTTAAGTTGACGCCAGTGTGCAGTGCCCCCCTCTTCCCTTCTAAGTAGGAGGGCTGAATTATTTGTAGGATGGGTATAGCCCTTCGGGCATGGCTTCGCTAAAGCGTCAGCGTAACCCATGCGGGCGTTGGGTTATTGCCTTCGGCAAGGTTGAGTAAGTTTTTTGGCTCGGCTCAGCAGTCCGATGACCGCCATCGATCCCAAACCAAACACCAAACCAGGCTCGGGGACAGATTCGGATTCTCCATCCAGTTGAACATTTACTCCGTCACCCGTCCGGGCATATTTTTCACCCAGATTTAGCTCAATCCAACTGACGTTGTTAAAACTCTGCGACTGAATGTTGCTTTGAAGACCTGCAAGCAGCATCCCAGATGAAGTAGTGCCATTGCTAAAGCCGATGGTATAGCTCGTGCCGCGATCGCCTTTAGCATATTCAACGTCAAACCATCGGACATTAAGAAGGTCTAGCGTACTGGCAAAATTAAACCGAAACGTACCCACCTCTAGCTGACCGTGTTCAAGTTTGGGGTCAGTGCCGTTTGATTTTATAGCGACGGGGCGAAACCAGTAGTTACCCGTTTCATCTGCGGTGCCGATATCTTTTGACAGAAATTGTACCCCGCCGTAGGTGTTAGCAGTACCAAATTTGTCGACAAACAGACGACTCCGAGTGCCTGTTGAGCTATCGACCAAACTATCAACCGAGCCAAGGAGCGGATCGAGCGAAAGATAAGAACATCCGCTCCCTAAGCAGCTCCCAAGCCCAACATTGACTTCTCCCTCCTGCTGAGGAACCAATGAAAATGCAGATGCTGGAGATGCAGCGAAACCGGCTGTGATCACAGAGGCTGCGATCGCCCATGCAATCACGCCAACCGAATTGGCAGTCATTTTAGAAATGTGCTGAAGCGTCATATAGGTAATGGTTCGAAAATAGATGGAAAATCGTGGATTCTAGCGAGGGGAAATCAACAGATATGACAATTGCGTTGGGGAATCCGCAATCATCCAGAAACATACCGAAAACATACCGACTAAAACTCATCGATTCTGGACAGAGTGGTTTGAATCGCAGAGTCCAGTGAAGAAAGAATGCAAGACAGTCATAAACCGATATCAGCAGTATTATCTGTAACGTGTATCTAAACCGATAGATTATCCAGGATATTACTGATATCTTGAATCAAACGTATCGCGAATGAGTCAGGCAGACCACTGTATTTGCAGTCAATTTCATGATTTCTTCATTGATGCCGAAGTTTTGAGAACAGACAATGAGGGCCTCCCAACTTCTCAGATAAATTACTGAGATAATCCGTAAATTTATGTATTTAATATAACAATCACTTTGCTGCCGACCTGATAGCCGACATAGCAAGCCGACATAGCAAACCGACATAGCAAATCGACTTAGCAATAGTCATCAATGATTTATAGTCGTACGCTCTCGCGTTAGGACATTGAACCTGTGTAGAGACCCCGCGCGGGGCTTTACACACAAATCTGAGCCCATGGGGCTATAACTCTCGACCTTGCATCGATCTGCATGGTGGTCGGCGTTTACCCGTATAATTGACGGGCGCGCATTGATACCCTCTAGTTTGGCGTGGATAAAGAATCACAAAATACTCGGCAGGTCATCGGGATTGATTTAGGCGGATCGGCCATCAAGCTGGGGCGATTCGACCAAACAGGGCATTGTCTTAAGTCGTTAACGGTTTCAACGCCACAACCGTCGTATCCTGAGGCGGTTTTAGACGCAATCGTAGAGGCGATCGCCCAACTAGACCCAGCATCCGCTAGCCTTGCCATCGGATTAGGCACTCCCGGTCCTGCTGATTCAGAAGGGCGAATTTCTAGAGTCGCTATCAATTTGTCGGGATGGGCAAATGTACCCGTGGCAGACTGGCTAGAGAAAAAGACGGGGAAGCCAACCGTAATCGCCAATGACGCCAACTGTGCGGGGCTAGGTGAATATTGGTTGGGGGCAGGGCAGCCCTTTCAAAATCTCATCATGCTTACTCTAGGAACAGGAGTCGGCGGAGCGGTAATTTTAGATGGCAATCTGTTTGTGGGGCGAAATGGCACAGCGGGCGAACTTGGGCTTATTACCCTCAACCCGATTGGACCGATTTGTAATAGCGGCAATCGGGGATCGCTGGAGCAGCATGCCTCCGTGCAAGCCATTCGTCGGCGCACTGGGCTTGACCCTGGAGAACTCGGTATCAGGGCTCAGGCAGGTGATCCCGATGCGATCGCATTCTGGATAGAATACGGACGTGACTTGGGAGCAGGCTTGGCAAGCCTCATCTATGTCTTGACTCCGGAAGCAATCATTTTGGGGGGAGGGATCAGTGCCAGCGCAGAGTTTTTCTTTCCAACGGTCTGGGCAGAAATTGAACAGCGGGTATTGCCATCCTCTCGCTCTAATTTGCAGCTATTGCCCGCAGCCTTAGGCAGTCAGGCAGGAATTGTGGGAGCCGCAAAATTGGCCTGGCAACATCTGAGACCATAAACCTTCATAATGAGAGTAAATCTCAAATTGAGTCGTCAACATCACGCAAATCTGAATCTATGAACTACGTCATTGCCGTGTTGTCGGATCGAATTCAGGCAGAAGAAGTCTATTCTGCCCTTGAACGTGAAAAATTCCCGGCAGAACGGGTCAGTATCGTGGGAAATGGGTACGAGTCTGCCGATGCCTTAAGTATTGTCGATCCCAGCATTCAAGCTCGAAAACAGGCTCGATGGATGGCATACTGGCTGGTGCCATTCGGATTTTTGGGTGGGGTTGCCTTTAACCTCGCCACTCAGTTCCAGCTTTTTTCGTGGGCAGGCACGCTCGGCAACCAGATCATTGGTGGCATCTTAGGAGCCATTGGTGGAGCAATGGGTAGTTTGTTTGTCGGCGGAGGCATCAACATGGGGTTGGGCGATCGAGAGTCTCCCTCATATCGAAAACACCTCGACGATGGCAAATATGTGATTGTGGTTAATGGTCCGCCAAATCTAACTAACAAAGCCAATCGCATTCTGCGTCAGTTTGATCCAGAAGCGATTCAGGGTTATATCGATACTCAGCGAGTGTAACCCAGTAGGCCAATCGAACACTTTATTGCATCATTCGCGCATCCTTCGCCAAGAAACAAAATTGCGGTGATGCGACATACAATATTTCCCGACGAGGTTGAGATATTGTTTTAAGCATTTCCTAGTGCTACGGAGAAATCATTACATAGAGTACAATATCAGTACAATTTTGAGTCAATGGCTTCTTCGTTACGTCTTTGACGGATGGATATGTTGTTGACGATGTGTTTTTTGTAATTTTCTAGTCAGTGCTTTGATGCTCACCTGGCAACTGAATCTATCTGCCGCAAGACGGTCGGTTGTTTGTCAGATACTCCCGATCCGTTTGCTGGTCTAGGTTGCCCAACGCGGTTGATGGTCGAGCGTCGGCTCATCTCGATGTAGTTGAATTCAACTGAATTGAATTGCATTGCTGATGTTAAGGTGTGCCGATCAAATTACTGATTCATTGAATCAATAGACCGTAATATCGTTGTTCATCATCTTCTGTCTTTCAATTTTACGAATTTGTA
Source organism: Elainellaceae cyanobacterium (assembly GCA_051117555.1). Classification (GTDB taxonomy): domain Bacteria; phylum Cyanobacteriota; class Cyanobacteriia; order CAZCXK01; family CAZCXK01; genus DBGGTD01. Next base: position 6,545 of record JBNPEG010000141.1, read on the forward strand.
CGGAGCTGACATGCTAGATTTTAAAGTCTCTTCAGATATATTGATTAGCATTGCGACTGCCCCATTGCTCCTTGGCATCCTGGGAGGTAAAGTGCTAAGGGAGTTACTGTGTGATTTTGGGCAGGCAAGCGAAGAGATCTTTCGGGGCGATCGCCTTCCCATTCTCAATGTGTCACACCAGACATCAGATTCAAATTCTGATCAGTAGGAATCAGATGTTCGATTACCAATAAACAGTCTGATTCTACGGCGATTTCATCGCTGCATATTGTTTCAAGAAATAGAACCTCAAACACAATCGAATCAGTTAAACAGGATCAGCTATGAGTTCAACTCTCCACTCCTCTGATGATGCGTTTCGCTCTGGCGCACTCATACAACCCCGAGATGATCAATCAGGAATTACGTCGCATTCTGTCAGCGATTTGTTCCTCCGTCATCGGCTCAAGATTGTGGAAGACATGTGGGGAGCTGTTCTTCTGCAAGAATGTGGACAACAGTTTGTCGAGCTGCTGCAACAGTTGCGTGATATGTGTTCTCCTGAAGGACAAGCTGCTGAAGCAATTCGATCCGATGTTTTAGAGGTCGTCGAAAGCCTTGACCTAAACGATGCGATTCGGGTCACTCGTGCCTTTGCGCTATATTTTCAACTGATTAATATCGTTGAGCAACACTACGAACAGCGAGGACAGCAGCAACAGTATCGGGCTGCTTACGAAAACGCATCCGATGATGCGGGGCGACAGGTTCGTTCTTTCTTCTCCTTTGATTCTGTCCCTCCCTATTTGGATGCCGAAGCTCAAGGCGGCATTCAGGCAGATTTGCTAGAGCGTAGTTTTCAAGAAGGCTTGTCTTCCCGACGCGAATCTCGTACATTTCAAGGGCTGTTTCCTAAGCTGCGACGACTCAACGTTCCGCCACAGCACATCCAAAATCTCATCGATAAACTCGATATTCGGCTCGTCTTTACCGCGCACCCCACGGAAATTGTTCGGCATACTATTCGTGGCAAGCAACGTCGCATTGCTCGCATTCTGCGCCAGCTTGATCGCTCTGAAGAAGGCGTGGAATCGGTCGATTGGTCTGAATCATGGGAGGCGGATGCTCTCAGAAATCAACTGACCGAAGAAATTCGATTGTGGTGGAGGACGGATGAGCTACACCAGTTTAAGCCGACCGTATTAGATGAAGTCGACTATACGCTGCATTATTTCGAGGAAGTGCTGTTTGAAGCCATCCCATTTCTTTATCAGCGCTTCCGTCGAGCCCTGAAAGGGACGTTTCCGGCATTGCGCCCCCCGAGCTATAAATTCTGCAAATTTGGATCATGGGTGGGATCAGACCGGGATGGAAACCCGTCTGTTACCCCTCAGGTAACCTGGAAAACAGCCTGCTACCAGCGCAATCTGGTGCTCAATAAATATATCCACTCGGTTGATCAGCTCATCGGTCTTCTGAGTCTCTCTCTCCATTGGAGTGATGTGCTCCCCGATCTACTGGAGTCGCTAGAGCAAGACCAGACTCATATTCCCGATGTGTATGAAGATCTCGCAATTCGATATCGACAAGAACCCTATCGCTTAAAGCTGGCTTATATCAAAAAGCGGCTGCAAAATACTTTGGAAAGGAGCCTCCAGCTCTACAACGGAGATTGTTTTCAGGAGCAAACCCTTGAAATCAATCCTATGCTGATCTATCGGTCGGGGGCTGATTTTTTGGCAGAGTTGCGTCTCATTCAGCGCAACCTACAGGAAACAGGCTTGAACTGTCAGGATTTAGATAATTTGATTTGTCAGGCTGAAATCTATGGATTTAACCTAGCTCATCTCGATATCCGACAAGAAAGCTCTCGTCACTCTGACACGCTCCATGAGCTCATCGAATATCTCCAAATTTTGCCAACGTCTTACAACGAGCTTTCAGAGGAAGAACGGATAGATTGGCTAGTGTCGGAATTGCAAACTCGCCGCCCCCTGATTCCAACTGAGTTGCCCTTTTCAGAGAAGACAAGCGAAACCATTAAAACGTTTCGCATGATCCGTAAACTCCACCAAGAGTTTGGTCCTGACATTTGTCAGACCTATATCATCAGCATGAGCCATACCGTCAGCGATTTGCTAGAAGTATTGCTGCTGGCCAAAGAGGCGGGGCTTTATGATCCGGCAACAGGATCTGGAAGTTTGCAGGTTGTGCCGCTGTTTGAAACGGTGGAAGACTTGCGACGTGCCCCATCGGTGATGAAGCGCTTGTTTGACCTGCCTCTCTATCGCAACTTCTTAGCAGGGGGCTCTAAGGGGGCAGATGGCACATCTGACTCTCCGATTTTGCCAGATTTGCAAGAAATTATGCTGGGCTACTCGGATAGCAATAAGGACTCAGGCTTCTTGAGCAGCAATTGGGAAATTCATAAGGCACAGCAGGCATTACAGCATACGGCTGAACCGTACGGGATCTCGTTGCGCATCTTTCATGGGCGGGGTGGATCGGTAGGGCGTGGGGGTGGTCCGGCCTATGAGGCGATTTTGGCCCAGCCTGGAAGTAGTATTGACGGGCGCATCAAAATTACTGAACAGGGTGAAGTCTTGGCATCGAAGTACAATCTCCCTGAATTAGCGCTCTACAATCTGGAGACAGTAACGACTGCGGTCATGCAGGCAAGTCTGCTTCACAATGGGTTTGATGATATTCAACCCTGGCACGAGATTATGGAAGAACTCGCGGCGCGATCGCGCGCCCATTACCGCAATCTCATCTATGAGCAGCCCGATTTTATCGACTTTTTCCATCAGGTCACCCCTATCGAAGAAATCAGTCAGCTACAGATTAGTTCTCGCCCGGCGCGGCGTGGAGGGGGCAAGAAGGATTTATCGGGTTTGAGAGCGATTCCGTGGGTCTTTAGCTGGACGCAAACTCGATTTTTGTTGCCGTCATGGTACGGCGTTGGCACTGCGATGGATGATTTCCTCAAAGAAGAACCTCAGGAAAACTTAAAGCTGTTGCGCTATTTCTACTACAAGTGGCCCTTCTTTAGGATGGTGATCTCAAAAGTTGAAATGACGCTCTCTAAGGTCGATCTTCAAATTGCCGATCACTATGTGCGCGAACTCTCTCAGGATGCCGATCGCGATCGCTTTGATCGAGTATTTGAACAAATCGCCCGTGAATACTATCTCACGCGCGACTTAGTGCTGACGATTTCGGGGCATCAAAAGCTGCTAGATGGTGACCCAGAATTGCAGCGATCGGTCCAACTTCGTAATGGTACAATTGTGCCGCTTGGGGTCTTGCAGGTTTCTTTGTTGAAACGATTAAGGCAACACAAAACCAGTAGTGCATCGGGTATTATTCGCTCTCGATATAGCCGGGGCGAACTACTCAGGGGTGCGTTGCTGACGATTAACGGCATTGCTGCCGGAATGCGAAATACGGGCTAAATGTTCCTACTAAAACAACACAAGGGGCTTAAGCCCCTTGATATCGCGTTAGAACGCTGAATATGTGTAGAACCGGCGCGCCGCGCCGTATGCGTTTAGCGCATGTGTAAGATCCCCCGCTGTCGCTGCCCCTTAAAAAGGGGGCTATTTACAGGTTGTTGAAGTCCCCCTTTTTTCGGGATTTAGGGGGATCTGTAGGACATTACGCTAAACACATACGGGCTTAAGCCCCTTGTTTGAGAGTATATGGATTTTCCTCACCAAGGATCGGTATTAACCTTGCTGGACAGGCTCTTTGGCGAGAAACTTCTCAAGTTCAGTGAGTGCTTCGTCATCCATTTTGGTTTGCATTGGGCAAAACTTAGGACCGCACATCGAGCAAAACTCTGCCGTCTTATAAATATCAGCGGGTAAGGTTTCGTCGTGATATTCTCGGGCCCGATCGGGATCTAAGGACAATTCGAACTGGCGATTCCAGTCAAAGTTATAGCGAGCTTCAGATAACTCATCATCGCGATCGCGCGCATGGGGTCGGTGGCGTGCCACATCGGCGGCGTGAGCAGCAATCTTATAGGCAATCAGCCCGCTGCGGACATCTTCAGCATCAGGCAAGCCCAGATGCTCTTTTGGAGTGACGTAACACAGCATGGCAGTGCCATACCATCCCGCCATTGCAGCCCCAATTGCAGATGTGATGTGGTCATATCCGGGAGCAATGTCTGTCACCAAGGGGCCTAGCACATAGAAAGGAGCTTCAGAGCATTCTTCCATCTGCTTGCGAACATTAAACTCAATTTGATCCATCGGGACATGTCCCGGTCCTTCCACCATCACCTGGACATTATGCTCCCAAGCGCGACGAGTTAATTGCCCGAGGGTTTTAAGCTCAGCCAGTTGAGCCTCATCAGACGCATCATGGAGACATCCAGGACGCAGGGAATCTCCTAAGCTAAATGAAACATCATAGCGCTTAAAGATTTCGATGATGTCTTGAAAGTGGGTGTATAACGGATTTTGCTTGTGATGGTGCAGCATCCAACGGGCAAGAATTCCGCCGCCGCGAGACACAATGCCCGTAATCCGATTACGCACTAGGGGCAAGTGCTCTATCAAAATCCCGGCGTGGATGGTTTGATAGTCAACTCCCTGCTGTGCGTGCGTCTCAATGACGTGCAGAAAATCGTCAGGGGTCAGATTTTCGACCTTGCCATGTACGCTTTCGAGTGCTTGATACACTGGCACTGTCCCGATGGGAACAGGGGACGCTTGAATAATGGCAGTGCGAATTGTATCTAAGTCGCCGCCGCCGGTCGAGAGATCCATAACAGTGTCTGCACCGTACTTCACCGCGAGCTTCAGCTTATCGACTTCTTCCTGGAGACCTGATGAATTGGGAGACGCACCGATATTGGCATTGACCTTACATCGAGAGGCAATCCCGATGCACATAGGTTCAAGATTTGGATGATTAATATTTGCCGGAATGATCATGCGACCTCGGGCGACTTCGTCGCGAATGAGGTCAGCCGGAAGATTTTCACGTTGAGCCACGTGCTGCATCTCCTCGGTAATGATTCCCTGCCGAGCATAATGCATTTGTGACACATTGCTGTGTCCACGACGCTTCGCAATCCAATTGGCGTGCATATTAAGTTCCTCAGATAAACAGCTTCCCTCCGCTGGTATTAACCAGACTCAGGTTCTAAGGGACTCTCTCAGCCTGATGGTTTCAGGCACCCCTAGCTTGACTGCTAATATTATCACCAACTTTTGACTACCGGTGCAATGTTCGAAAAACTTATAGGTTGCACATAAATCTTGCCCGCTCTATTCGTCAGATTCGTCAGAGATGACGGGTTCGTCAAAGCCTGCTAACACATCTTTGTCAATGACACCATGCACGCCCCAGTTGCCATCAACGACTTGGGTAATGCCAAAATCCACCCCCACCGACATTAACGAAATTGCTTCATCTTCGCTCATTCCTTGTGTAGTCATCAAAAAGTGGCGCATCTTGCGGAATGCATCTCGCATAGCACTGTCTACCGACGATTCGCCGTAAATATCTTGCTGAGCAGAGTCGCCTAAATCTTCCAAATAGTTGGCGTAGCTAAAGCCATGCACCACAAACTCATCGGCGGTTTCAAGTAACGGATAGTAGAGCCCTTCGAGAATGGTTCCGGGCAATTCACCCTGTGGGTGAACCACCACCCGAATAAGTCCGGTGAGTGAGGTTTCAATGGCCGTGCCAGCGAGTTCTGAATCGCCTTGAGCCGCGTGAGGATCACCCAAGGAAAGCAGCGCACCTTCAACGGCAACAGGATAATACATCGTTGCGCCGGCACCAATACGCCAGTTATCAATGTTTCCACCAAAATAGCTGGGTGGAATGGAATCTACCACATCAGCTTCTGCTGGAGCTAACCCAATCACGCCAAAGTGAGGACGAATGGGGACGCGCACGCCTTCTAACACGTCATAGTTTTCGTCAACAGTGTCATGGTCAACAGGCACGCCAGGATAGTCAATGGTTGGATGCACCACGCCAAACGGATCGGTTTGAGGCACCCAGCGGAGTTATAGGCTGCTGTAGCCCAGCTTTGTTCGCCTGTGGTGTCTAATTCATAAATGGTGATGTTGAGACGTGGTCGCAGTGGTGTCGCATTCGGTAGCGATCGCCCCTGGTGTAAACAATAAAAGGCTGCTAGCTCCACTCACACCCAGCATCGGAGCGAGCCAAGTTGCACATAGTTTAATTGTCATATGCGCGTAACCCTCAACGGGAAAATGGTCAACGCATTTGAACGATTGCATGCTTACCAAGCGGTTCGGTTCAATTCTGAAGACACCGTCCTAGTGGTCTGTGAATTTAAGTTTGACGGATTGACACTGTGAGCGTCTCGCTCACGACACGAGCAAGATGCTCTATCCCTCATTTCTCTCCTGACAGCCCACGAGTCAAGCATGTGTGATTGAACTCAACGTTCTATAGGAATGCAAATCTCCAAATGTAGCGGTATCCTACGGTCAGAGGTTTACCAGATTTGTATCTAAAGACACATTCTCTAAAGACGCATTCGATTCTTGAATCACAATTAAACCGGCAACACCTTGCCGCGCAATCCAGCCGGGGCTTCGATGCCATAGCGATTTAACACCGTTGGCACAATGTCATAAAGCTGTGCACCGTCAAGCTGCTGCCCACGGGGATTTTGAGGATCGTGGAAAATCATCAAGCCAAACGGCGCATGGTTAGCATCATCGGGGCCGGTGTCGTTGTTTTGCGTATAAAACGAGCCCATCCCCACGGTGCCAATCGATCGCCACGCCAGGTCATCAAAGTAAACTAGCAAATCAGGTGCCATGCCGCGCACTCGTTGATAAATTTTCTGTGGCTTAAAGGGTTTGACATTGAGCGGATTGCCACTGGGATCGGTAAGGGTTTGAAGCTGTTCCGCGAGGCGCGATCGCACTTTCTCGTAGTCTGCAAGCGGAATCGTGCCTTGCGGTTCTCGTCCTTGTACGTTTAAGAAAATCCGCGCATAATAGCCACCTGCACCCCAGGCTTGGGTTTGGCCCCAGTCTACGTCTAGTGTGTCGAGGGACGTGGGCACAGTCGGCATTTCTTTTAAGGTGAGATAGCCATTGGCAATCAGCCATTCATTAATGCAGATGCCGCCCATCAGCGGACGTGCACCATGATCAGACACTACCAACACTGCCGTATCGTCGCTGCACCGCGACAGCAAGTCGCCAACCCGCTGGTCAACATGGCAGTAGTAGTCATGAATGGCGTTGGCATAGGGAGAGTCGGGCTCGTATTGGGGATGGCGCGGGTCCATTGGTTTCCAGAAGGAATGATGGATGCGATCGACGCCCATATCAACCAGCATAAGGAAATCGGGATGGTCTTGGTCGATGAGCTTTTCTGCGAGCGTGAAGCGCTGGTCACACAGAGCATAAATGTTTTGCAGAATGCGGTCTTTGTCGTCAGAGCGAAAATGGGGCACATCAAGCAGAAAATCGGGCATCCACTCATTGATTTGGGTGGCAAATTCGGGTGGATGAGTGTAAGGAACGTCGGTGTTAGGGGTGAGGAAGCAGGACACCATCGATCCGTTGACGTCGTAGGGGGGAGACGTGCCGGGAACGCTGAGAACGGCAACCGTCCAGCCTTGATCGCCTAAGATATCCCACAGTCGCGGCACTTTCACGGCGCGACCGTCTGCGATCGCCATTGCCCCATAGTCGCGACTTTTACGATTGCGAAACCCATAGATGCCGAGTTCACCCGGATCGCGACCGCTCATCATGCAGCTCCACGCCGGGACAGTAATCGCTGGGATACTGCTCTCCATACGCCCATAGCTGCCGTTTTCCATGAGTCGAGATAGATTAGGCAGGTCGTTTCGCCACTGCTCGAAGACTAGGGATGGCTCCATGCAGTCGAGCCCGATAATCACGAGGCGAGGCGAGGTCGAAGATTGGGATGACATAAGGCGTAGTGCGCTATGAGAGTGCGAGGGAATGTAGGTTCACCCAACCGTAGGCGACTTCGTTGAGCGAAGCTGAACCAATTTGAATCAGGCGATCGCCAACAAGCAGCCCGCCCAACGCTTGATAAAACTGACGTGCAGGACGATTATCGGCTAAGACCCAAACCAGCATGGTTTGAATATCATAGGTGAGCAACCGACGGGCGATCGCTCCCACCAATTCTCTACCGAGTCCGTGATGCTGATAGTTTTCCAAAATATAGATTCCGCCCAGTTCTCCACGGTACACCGGATGGTGGTCGCGCTCGGAACCGCCACTGGCAAAGCCTACCACCTGCTCAGTGGAATGCTCAACCACATACACAAAGTGACGACTAGGCACAGGGTTAGGATTGCTTGGGTCAAGAAGCTGACGCCAAAATTTTGCGCGACGCTCGTATGACAGGGTATCTAAAAACTCATCGGACAGGATGCAACGATACGCAGTCCGCCAAGTTTCCACATGAACGCGGGCGATCGCAGGGGCATCAGATAACTGGGCAGGACGAAGTTCCATCGGCGGTCACATCAGATGTACTGCCTTGCAAAGCGACAAAATATATAGCGGTATGCGCTTGGGTTAAGTACGGTGGTGCGCGGCGTGCCCTACACCACCGTGTCTGTACTTGACGCGCAAATTGCTATATATCAAGTTTCGCCTGTGGGTTGAGGCGTACGATGTCGTAGATAAAGTGTAACAGATGCACCTATAACGGCGATCGCGCAGAGAATGTGGACAACATTAAACGGCGTGCCAGGGAAAAACCACGAGTCAGTTCGCAGAAACTCAATCCAAAACCGCCCAAAGGGATACCAGATTAGATAAAGCAGAGCGAGATCTCCGCCTTTCAACTGAGATTCGAAGCGACGCGAAATCCAAAAAATGACGAAAAAGCCCATCAGATTCCACACCGATTCGTAAAGAAACAGAGGATGAAAGCGAGTACTCTCCGGATATTCAGACAAATCGCGATAAGGCCCAATGCGATGGCGTGGGTCAATTTTTAGCCCCCACGGTAGAGCGGTCGGCGGACCATACAATTCTTGATTGATGAAATTGCCCCATCGCCCGATGGACTGCGCCAGCGGAAGCGCCAGCCCAATCGCATCTAGATAAACCAGCGTCGGCAGTTTACGAACGCGGGTAAATAGCCACAGCGCAATGCTGCCGAAGATAAACGCACCAAAGATATGAATGCCGCCACTCCAGACTTGAAAAATGGTGCCTGGATTGGAGAGATAGTAGCCGATGCCCTCGTCTCCACGAGGTGATTGGATAAAGACGTAATAAAGCCGTGCCCCAATAAACGCCGGGATCAGTACCCAAATGAGCATGTCCCAAAAATCATCAGGGTTTAATCCGTTGCGGGCAATGTAGCGACTGGCGACGACCGAACCAACGACGATGGCGGTCACCATCAATAAACCATACCAGCGCAGGGCAAAGGGTCCGATTTCAAAAATGATGGGGTCAACAGGGGGATACATGGAAAATGGTGGGGCTAGGGGTGATTCGAGTCTAATCTTCTAAATATCCTAAATCTCTGAGCCGACGCTGCACGTCTGGGTCATCAAAGCCGGGTGCTCTTTCTGCAACCGCTGTGACGACATCCTGAGCGGTAGACTGTCCGACAAAGGTTTGCAGGCATTCCTGAAGAAGTTCAACATTCTCCGGCAAAATGCTGCTGAGGTCGAGATTCTCACGGGGGTCATTAAAGAAGTCGTAGAGTTCCCAAACGTTGCCGCCTGTTTCAATCAGCTTATGATTACCAATCCAAACGGCGCGTCGGGGTTGATCACAGGCGCGATCGCGCACGAGGTCAGGCTGTCGTTTTTGCAGCAGGTTCACGACGTTTTGCGGCGGAATCGCTTCAGCGAATACCTGATTTTGCTCGGGGTCGCCCTCTCGTCCTCTGGCTAACGAGAGCGATCGCTCCTCTTCGGTGGCAAGTCCAGCAGCCGTCAATACCGTGTGGAACAAGCGACGTGTCGAAACTAACTCATGGGCAGTTGTGCCACGAGCAAATTCGCCACTAGGGTCGCGGATAATCAGCGGCACTTGAATCAGTTCGTTATACAAAGAAATCGAGTGCCCAATAAACTGCTTCTCGCCCAAGTGTTCTCCATGATCCGAGCAGACAATCACGAGCGTGTTATCGAGCGCGCCACTGTCATTGAGCTGCCTAAAGAATCGCCCAAGCTGCTCATCTTGATAGGCAACTTCGGCATCATACATCCCGTCAAGCGTGGCTTTTTGGTGGTCATCTAGCTCTCCCGTCAGCGGTGCGAGCCAGCCATACACATCGCTGTTGAATGTCCGTAAGAAGCTTTGCGCCTTCTCATCGCGCAAGACGTGGGGTGCAAATCGTTCGACATACGACCGGGGCGGATGATAGGGCATGTGAGTGCCCATCAGGTTTAAGAAGGTAAATACGGGCTGATCGGCATCAACTCCCTGACGGTTGATCAAGAGCCGAGCCGCATCATCCAGGGATTTAGTCGTATTCCCCTTAAAGCTCAGGGCGGTTTGCCAAATCGGCACCATCAGCGGCGTGAACGAAAATGCCAACAGCGCATCAGAACGAGCAAACGAATCTTGGATTTGGTTCAGTCCCTTAGCGAGGAGTCGCTTGAAGAGTTGGCGATAGCGCCCCAACAAGCCGGAAGACACGCCTGCCTGATTCGGACGCGATGTCAGTAAGCCGCTGTAGTTCAAAAAGCTGTAAAACCCTCGACGCAAGCCGTTATTGATGACGCCCACGAGCGGATTATTGCAAAACCCTGCCGTAAAATAACCTCCCGTGCTTAGCCGTTCTGCCAAGGTGGTGAAATGGTCGGGCAAGACAGAATAAGACTGGAGAACCTGATGAGCAGAGGGATAGAGCCCGGTAAACATAGACGCATGAGATGGCACCGTCCACTGGGCAGGAGCAACAGCATTTTTGAAGAGGGTTGCATCTGTCGCTAGCGAATCCAAATGGGGAGACGTTTCAAGCGGATAGCCGTAACTCGAAAGGCGATCGGCTCGCTGAGTGTCTAGCACTAGAAAAACAATATCGGGACGCCTGACTGACATACGCAACCTGTTGAACGACTTTGCACCTATTCTGACGTGATGAGGGCGCTATTCGCTATTTTTATCGAGAGATACGGATAGGTCATCTGCCCAAACGGTAATCAATACCAATTCTTCCAAGTAAGACTACAAATAAACAGGCTAGCCCCTCGCAAGGCGGGTGGCCGTCAATCCAAAATCGCAAATCCACAATCGAGAATTAGTATACCGGCTAAGCCAAGGGACGCTGATTGAATGGGTGGATTTGGGAAAAATGTGCGGCTGCCCCTCGGTTGACAAAATCAATTAATAAAAATTTACATTCGAGAACTCAGGCAAGGGTCGGGGTATTAACATGACGTCCTACTTAGTCAAGCGTGAGGCTAATCTGGCGATCGCAGCAGCAGTTCCCAGGCGTCTGATTCAAAATCTTTTCTTAACAGAATATTATCGATTCCATAAATCTCAGCGGGTAGATTGATAAATTCGGTGCATTCTGTGTCTTAAAATAACCAGAAACTTGTACATTTCTTGACAGGAACCCGAATGAATTCTATGGAGAATCCGAGCCATATTTATCCGACGCGCTCATTCATCAAGTTTGCGGCTCGCAGTCAGTTGATCGCCAATTTAACCGGACAGGTGTTTACGACGTTTGTCCAACGTCACGGGCACGAAACGTCAAAGGATTTGATTAGCCCCGAAGCCCCAGACGATATAGAGTTGGCTGACACAGAATCCTTGTCTGACGAGTCTCACGAATCTACGCATCCGATGGAGCAAACGCTTGATAATGAGCTGTTTCGGGATATCACTCACTCGGTATTTCATCCTGAGCAACATCCTGAGCTGTATGAGCCATGCGATTCGGTCGAGATGGCTGCTGACATTGAAAATCAGATTGCGGCTGAGATTGTTGAAACCTATCAGACAATCAAATTTAATCAGAAACGTCCCATGGTTCAGAGCCTGAATGCGCTGCTGTAGCGAGTGCGATCGCCAAAACATTCACCATATCACTCTGAAACGGAGAAGAGTATGCATCTGATCCAAAGAAATGGCGTTTCTGAGGGGAGAATAAACACGTGAATCAGAATACTGTTGCTGATTTTTGACGTTGCATTTACGATGCTGCACTCATCAACGCTAATCTTCAGAGCATCGACGCGGATGTCTAGATCATCAATGGTGATATTCAGACCATCCACGGTGATGTTCAGACCATCCACGGTGATGTTCAGACTATCAACGATGATGCTTGAGATCATCAGTCGTGATATTCAGACTATCCACGGTGATGTTCAGACTATCAACGATGATGCTTGAGATCATCAGTCGTGATATTCAGACTATCCACGGTGATGTTCAGACTATTAGTCGTGATATTCAAACAATCAACGCTGATATTCAGTCCATCAATCACGATTTTCAGAGCATCAGCCACGATGTGTTGAATTATCAATGGTGATTGTTAGATCATCAACGCGGATGCTCACACCCCCTCTGGGATTGCGATATTAGGGGCGATATTAGGGGCGATATTAGGGGCGATCGCCCGGCAAATTGATTCAGCCGTTCCGGGCAATCCAATCCCCTAGCTCGATAAGCATTAAAGATTCAGAAATGGAGATATGATGCTTCCATTGACTTGGAAATTGGATCTGAGTTAGGCCATGCAATTCTCGCCAGCTACGCCTCATCATTCGTCAACTGCTCTAACGTTGGTCCGCCGATGTGCGGCTGCTCCAGAGATTGAGGTTGCTTTTACCCTATCGCTGACGGCTGACGACCGGGGGCGATCGCGCCACTACTTTGAATCGGTTGAAGGACATCCGCTCTATCTGAATCTGCCCAGAGGCACCCTGCTTCGCCACGGTGATGTGTTGGAAGCCGATGGCGATCAGCGGCGCGTCCGGGTGATTGCAAAGCCCGAGCCCGTGATGATTGTAACGGGAGAAACGTCCCTCGACCTGCTCCGGGCTGCCTATCATTTAGGCAACCGCCACGTTGCTCTTGAGCTAGCGGTCAATGACATTCGGCTCGCTCCTGACCCAGTCCTAAAGACCATGCTTGAACAACTCGGTTTGCAGGTCGTCGAGGATGTCACTCCATTTCACCCCGAAGCGGGAGCCTATGGACATCTCCACACCCACTAATTCTCCATCGCCTTCTTCATCGCTCTTGTATCTGCTGCAATTGGCAAGCCCTACCTTGCCAGTGGGCGCATATAGTTACTCTGAAGGGCTAGAGTTCTTATCTCAAACGGGCACGCTGAGCAGTCATCACGAGTTAGTTCACTGGCTTTCTCACGAGATGAGATACGGGACGATTCGCATTGAGGCAGCGGTGTTGCGACGCGCGTATGACAGCGCCGTCGCTCAAGACGTGGGTCAATTAAAGTATTGGAATGCGTGGCTGTCTGCCGTGCGAGAAACGGAGGAGCTACGTCAACAAAGCTGGCAAATGGGACGCGCCCTATCGCGTCTGCTAGCGGATATACAGTCTGACATGCAGCCAATGCTCAACGCCTGCGGGGAGCCGTGTAATTTTGCGATCGCCTTTGCCGTTGCCGCCGCTCATTGGAACATTGACTGCAAATCATCTCTCCTCGGCTATTTGCACAGTTGGGCGAGCAATCTCATCAATGCTGGGGTTCGCTTGATTCCCTTAGGGCAAACCATCGGGCAAACGGTGCTCGTGCAGCTATATCCCCACCTTGAGCAGACCGTCGATGAGATACTGATTCCTGCAGATGATGATGCAGATGATGATGATGCAGATGATGACTTAAAAGGCTGCGGATGGGGGGTGGCGATCGCCAGCATGAACCACGAAACTCTCTACTCTCGACTGTTTCGAAGCTGAGGCAAACCACGATTTTTTAGAGCATTAATTTCCTACACGCATGAATGGGGACACTATGAACGCATTTCGAGTTGGGGTGGCAGGTCCGGTTGGGTCTGGAAAAACGGCCTTGGTTGATGCGCTCTGCAAAGCGCTTCGAGAGACGTACAGCATTGCCGTCGTCACCAATGACATCTACACCCAAGAAGATGCGCAGTTTTTGGTGCGTAGCCAAGCCCTATCGAGCGATCGCATTCGAGGGGTTGAAACCGGAGGCTGTCCGCATACTGCCATTCGAGAAGATGCATCGATCAACCTCGTGGCGATCGAAGACCTCGAACGGCAGTTTACCGATCTAGACCTCGTGCTGGTTGAAAGCGGAGGAGACAACCTCGCAGCAACATTCAGCCCCGAACTGGTTGATCTCACCCTGTATGTCATCGACGTGGCGGCTGGCGATAAAATTCCCCGCAAGGGAGGACCCGGAATTACCAAGTCCGATTTGCTCGTCATCAACAAAATCGATCTGGCACCCACAGTCGGCGCTGATCTCGGCGTTATGGAGCGCGACACGAAAAAAATGCGCGGCGACAAACCGTTTGTCTTCTCAAATCTCAAAACTCAGGACGGGTTGGCTCAGATTATTCAATTCATAGCACTCCACATGAATCCTAAGGCACAATCGGGCGATCGCAATCGAGCGTTTCTGTAGAGCGTTTCTATAGAAAGTTAACAAACTTATTGTTTGAGAGGCGTTTTGTATCTTAGAACACATTTCTCATGTGATCCAAGTCATAATATCTCTCCGTAATTGAAAAAAATGCGTTGAATTTTAAGCCCGCCTCTCAAGCGAGGAGTTTTGAACTACATGACACGATTATTTGGTCGACGGAAATTTTTGATCTACGGTTCTGCAGCGTTGGGAACCAGCATTCTGTTGAAAGCATGTGCGAGCGACGGTGGGGATGAAACAGCAGATGCCACCGCTGACGATGCCGCAGCATCGGGTGATAGCGATACCATCAAAGTTGGTATCCTCCACTCTCTCAGTGGCACGATGGCGATCAGCGAGACGACCGTAGTAGATGCCGAGGAGCTAGCAATCAAGGAAATCAACGATGCGGGTGGCATCCTCGGCAGGCAGATCGAAGTGATCAAAGAAGATGGTGCGTCAGACTGGGATACGTTTGCTGAAAAAGCCGAAAAGCTGATTGACCAAGACGGTGTTGTAACCATTTTTGGGTGCTGGACATCTGCTAGTCGTAAAGCCGTTCTTCCTGTGTTTGAATCGAAGGATCACATGCTGTGGTATCCGGTTCAATACGAAGGACAAGAATGCTCGAAGAATATTTTCTACACCGGAGCGGCTCCCAACCAGCAAATCGAGCCCGCCGTCCAGTGGCTCATGGACAATAAGGGGACTCAATTCTTTTTGGTGGGGTCTGATTATGTGTTCCCTCGTACAGCCAATACCATCATCAAAGAGCAGCTTGCCGCCATTGGTGGAGAAGTCGTTGGAGAAGACTATTTGCCGCTAGGCGATACGGAAGTTACGTCCATTATTTCCAAGATTCGCTCTGCTTTGCCAGAGGGGGGCGTGATCTTCAACAGCCTCAACGGTGACAGCAACGTGGCCTTCTTCAAGCAGATGCAAGGCGCGGGTCTAGGCCCTGACCAATATCCGATCATGTCGGTCAGTGTGGCAGAAGAAGAAGTTCGTCAGATTGGACCCGAGTTTTTGGTCGATCACTACGCAGCATGGAACTACTTCCAGACTGTTGAGACGCCTGAGAACGAAAAGTGGGTATCCGACTTCAAGGCTGAATATGGGGAAGATCGAGTTACGAACGACCCCATGGAAGCTGCTTACATCATGGTTTACATCTGGAAGCAAGCAGTTGAGCAAGCGGGAACAGCCGATGACCTAGAGGCCGTGCGGATGGCAGCCTATGGTCAAGAGTTTGCTGCGCCGGAAGGACCTGTGACGATGAACGCAAATCATCACCTATCAAAGACCGTTCGGATTGGTCAGGTGAGAGATGATGGTTTATTTGACATCGTTTGGTCTACTGAAGGACCGATTGATCCGCAACCTTGGAACCAATATGTGCCTGAAACAGAAGGGCTAGCCTGCGACTGGTCAGATCCCAGCAAGGGTGGTCAGTACGAGGTAGAGAGCTAGGTCTAGATCCAAATGATGTCAGCGGGGATAAGGGATTGGATCGTTGCTCCTTTTTCTTATCCCCAATCTTTTATGAGCTTGAGAAGGGGACGGATGTGTTTATAGAGTGGCTGCTCGATGTCATCTTTAACGGGATTAATACGGGTTCAGTATTACTGATTGCAGCATTGGGGCTAGCAATCGTTTTTGGTCTCATGGGTGTAATTAATCTGGCTCACGGCGAATTAATGATGCTCGGTGCATATGCCACGTTCGTCGTCCAGGCCAGCTTCAAAAACTATTTAGAACCCCTCTCAGACTTTTATATTTTTGCAGCGCTACCCGTTGCGTTTGTAGTTGCAGCATTGGTGGGCTTGCTGTTAGAGCGGACTGTGGTTCGATTCCTATATGGGCGTCCCCTCGAAACTCTCTTGGCAACGTGGGGAGTCAGCTTAATTCTGATTCAATTTGTTCGCAGCGTGAACACAGCGATGGTGATTGGTATTGCCCTCTTCTGCCTGCTGTTTTGGGGCGGGCAATGGATGCTCAAACGCGTTGCCAATCGACAGGGAATTCAAAATTGGGCGATCGCCATTCTGTCAATCTTGTCGATTGGCATTGCCCTCACAGCAGGCATGCTGCTCAATCGAGCCGATCAAGCCCTGCTTAGTGACGAGTGGTTTGGTCCCCAAAACATCAGTGTCTCAAGCCCGAGCTGGCTGACAAGTCAGGTTTCGTTTGGAACGACGCTCGTATTTCCCTACACTCGCTTGTTTATCATTGGGCTAACCGTTGTGTGCGTTGCCGGAATTTATTGGTTCTTGAACGGTACGTCGTGGGGCTTAAAAATTCGTTCTGTCACCCAAAATCGAAACATGAGCGCCTGTCTAGGAATTCCGACTCAAAAAGTAGATGCGATTACGTTTGCTCTGGGCTCGGGGTTGGCGGGCATTGCCGGATGCGCAATCACCCTGCTAGGGCCTGTGGGACCCAATATCGGCGGTAGCTACATCGTCGACGCATTTATGGTGGTTGTGGTCGGAGGAGTTGGCAAATTGGTTGGCAGCATCGTCGCAGCCCTGGCAATTGGTACGTTTAGCTACTTAATTGGGTCAGGGAAAATGCTGCTATTGATCTTGCCCGCCATTCAAGCAGGCGCAACCTGGTTAACACCGCTACAACAGTTTTTTGAATTTTTTGCCCAATCAAGCATGGCAAAGGTCTTGGTTTTTGCGCTAATTATCGCGTTTCTTCAGGTGCGTCCCGGAGGAATGTTTCCCCAGAAAGGTCGAACAGTGGATGCTTAAGGAGATGGCATGGCCGTAGAGACAGTGGGTAGAATTCAACGACTCAAGCAGCATCAACGGCGATCGCTCCTGGTCGAAGCAGGGCTGATTCTGGTAATTGCTGCCGTGCTAATTTTCATCATGCCTGCTCTCCTGTCCGAGTTTCGCCTCAATCTACTGGGCCGATTTTTGGCGTTGGCAATTGCCGCGCTGGGGATTGACCTGATTTGGGGATATACGGGGTTGCTCAGCTTGGGGCATGGCATCTTTTTTGCGCTGGGCGGTTATGCCCTGGCAATGCACATCAAGCTTCAGCTTCCAGAGGGGCAAATTCCTGAGTTTTTTAGGCTCTATGGGGTCGATGAGTTGCCCTGGTTTTGGGCTCCGTTTCACTCATTTCCGTTCACGGCGATCGCCTTGTTTACTATCCCGGCGATCGCGGCGGGGCTGCTCGGCTATTTAGTGTTTCGCAACCGCATTCGAGGCGTCTATTTCTCGATCTTGACCCAAGCGGCACTGGTTGTCTTTTTCAATTTTTTCAACAGTCAGCAAGAACTGTTTGATGGCACGAATGGTCTTAAAACCAATACTGACCAAATCTTTGGAATTCCAGCCGGGTCTGATAGAGCGCAATTCGCTTTCTATGTCGCGACAGTGATTGCGTTGGCGCTGATGTATGTGCTGTGCCGCTGGCTGACGAGCGGGCGCTTTGGGCGAGTCCTCGTTGCCATTCGCGATGATGAGAGTCGGATGCGGTTTTCGGGCTATAACCCAGCCCTGTTTAAGGTGTTGGTGTTTACTATATCGGGGGCGATCGCTGGAATTGCTGGAGCCCTATACACCGTGCAATCCGGCATCATTTCTCCGGAGCAAATGTCAATTGGACGATCCATTGAAATGGTGATTTGGGTCGCTGTGGGAGGACGAGCGACGCTGGTGGGGCCGATTTTTGGTGCAGTGCTAGTCAACTTTGCTGGAAGCCTCCTCAGCGAGAATTTTCCCGAATTCTGGCTGTTTTTTCAAGGCGCATTGTTCCTGATTGTGGTCACCGTTCTACCCGACGGCATTATCGGTTGGTTGCGGTTTCGAGCGGTCAATCAGGTTCGCGCCCTGATCAATCAAGTAAACCCCAAGCAGACCTATCCCAGTCTTGACCCCGATCCTGACGTTGACCCAGAGCGTCAAAATCTTGATGCAGAGGTAAATCGTGAACGACAAAATCTTAGACATTGAGAATCTAACTGTCAGCTTTGATGGCTTCAAGGCGCTCAATCAGCTCAATTTCAGCATGGATGTTGGAGAGCTGAGGGTCATTATTGGTCCTAACGGAGCCGGAAAAACTACCTTTCTCGACGTTATTACGGGCAAAGTGAAGCCGACAACCGGGCGCGTCTGCTTTCAAGGGAAAAATCTGCGCTCATTTTCTGAGCATGAGATTGCCCGCATGGGGATTGGGCGGAAGTTTCAAACGCCGCGCGTCTATCTCAATTTGACGCCAAGAGAAAATTTAGAATTATCGGGTAATCGCAACAAAAACGTGTTTTCCACACTCTTGAGAAAACCTCCGTCAGCCGAGCGACGAACGGTTACAGGCTTACTCGAAACCATTGGTCTAACGGCAAAAGCAGATATTGCAGCAGGTCTGTTATCCCACGGTGAGAAGCAGTGGCTCGAAATTGGCATGTTAGTGGCTCAGTCTCCCGATTTGCTACTGGTTGACGAACCCGTTGCCGGGATGACCGATGAAGAGACTGCTCAAACGGGTGATTTACTCGTATCGCTGGCAGAGAGTCATTCCATCATCGTAATCGAGCACGACATGGAGTTTGTGCGTCAGATTGCTAGAACAGTCACCGTTCTCCATGAAGGCTCGTTGCTCTGTGAAGGCAGCATTGAAGAAGTCCAAGACAACCCCAGAGTCATCGAGGTGTATTTGGGCGACCCTGATGCTGGCGATGTAGCTGCATAACACTTGGCGCGTGAAATTTGCCGCGTGAAACTTAAGGAAAATCATCATGGCTCAAGCAACTGATTCAATTTTGCCTCCTGGTGTCGACGGGTCGGCATCGCGGCTGACCCTCGAAGTGAAGGGAATCAACGTCTACTATGGTGAAAGCCATATCCTTCGAAACGTCGATCTGAGCGTGCCGTCCGGGGAAATGATTTGCCTGATTGGGCGCAACGGAGTCGGCAAAACAACCCTGCTTAAAACCGTGATGGGATTACTTCGACCCCGCAGCGGCCTAGTCAAATTTGATGGAAACGCGATCACCCACCAATCGCCCGATCAACGGGCTCGTCTGGGTATTGGGTATGTGCCGCAAGGACGAGAAATTATTCCACGACTCACGGTTAAAGAAAATTTGCTGCTGGGTCTAGAGGCGCGACCCAAGGGAATTTCGACTAAGAATCAAGCAATACCCGACGAGATTCTTGACCTGTTTCCGGTGCTAAGATCAATGCTATCTCGGATGGGAGGTGACCTCAGCGGCGGACAACAACAGCAGTTGGCGATCGCCCGTGCCTTGATGGGGAAGCCTCGTTTGCTCGTGCTCGATGAACCGACAGAGGGCATTCAACCCTCCATCATTCTAGATATCGAACGCGCTGTCCGACATATTATTGAGTCGACGGGCATCTCTGTACTGCTGGTCGAACAGCACCTTCATTTTGTTCGTCAGGCTGACTACTACTACGCCATGCAAAAAGGCGAAATTGTTGCATCGGGCTCAACCGATGAGCTGAGTAATGATGTGGTTCAACGATTCCTCGCTGTGTAGATTAGGAGAATTGCTGAATGAAGGTAGCGAGGCGTAGCATGTATCGCCTCGCTAGCGTGAACCCACTGCCTTCAGCGTGATTGGCAGATAGCTTGTGTCTACGCCTCCGGTAGCCAGAGTACAAAGGCAGTGCCCGGATAGTCTTTCGTCCCCCACTCGTGAGCCAATCCGGCAACTAACTCACTGGTTCGGGCAGGGCTAAACACCTGGATTTCGCCATTCATTTGGGTGACTAGATTTTGAGCGATCGCCAGCCCCAATCCACTCCCTTGGATATCTCCTGTCCCCTGCACGCCCCGATAGTGGCGCTCAAAAATGTGATCTAAATCGCTTCTTGGAATGCCAGGCCCCGTGTCGGCAATCACAATGGCTTGTTTTTGGGCTTGCCGAATGCCAGCCCAGATTTCGATAGTGCCGCCTGCGGGCGTATATTTCAGCGCATTGTCGATCAGATTATTGAGAACTTCTCGAAGTGCTTGAATATCGGCTTGGACGGGTGGCAAATCTGATGGAGCAAACGTTTGCAAATCAATCTCTCGCTCTTGGGCGATCGCGGCTGCCGAGAGGGCGAGAGGTTCTAATACCTCCAAAATAAAACAGGGCTTAATCTGAAGTGATGACCCCGCTAAACCGCCGTTTCCTGGCAGTAATAGCGGAGACGGGGGCGCTGATGCGGCTGAGGCTGGCGAATCAGATGATGCATCAATAGAGGCTGACCAGGTGATCGGCTCATCGTCAGACGTATCTGAGGGCAGCAGATGATGATCTCCCCAACTGACTGCTACATCGAACTGCTTGAGCAAATCTTGGAGGCGATCGCTCTCTCGAACAATACCTTCTGCCACATCAAGGCTTTTATCCTCAGGGCTGAGTCGTTTCATAAGCAGCTTCCCAAACGTCCGCAGTGCCGTTAGCGGATTCCGAAACTGATGGAGCAAATCATGAAATAGATCGTGTTGTTGAGCCTGCAACATTTGCTGTTGATGCAGCTCATGCTCTAACCACTGTGATTGCTGGTCTAATACGCAGGCGATCGCAATGGTCTGGGCAATATGCTCAATCTGAAACTGTTCTCCTTCACTCCAATCCCGATCAGATCGCGCGGTCACCAATAGCCCGACCATCAGATCTTCATGAATCAATGGCACCGCAATTTGGCGATTGGATTGTGAAATCCACCGTGCTTCAATCGACGTTTGTGAACCTGTCTCGTGGGGTGGCTTCTGTTGATTGGTCTGAGACGCCGGCAAGGCAGGCAACCCATTTTGAGCAGTAGACTCTTGCCAATTTGACGGCAATAACTGGGCAATCTGCGACGATTGACGGATTTCTTTGACAGCCGGGGAAAGCATTTTTCCTGCGTCCCAATTCATCGCCGCTTCCGGATATGCCACCACCGGAGTGAGACGTGCGTCTTCACCGTCAGACGATTCTTCCGTCAAATAAATGATGCCCAACGATGCTCCGAGCCCTCGTTTCAACAGGTTAATCTGCGTCTGGCAAAGATTCACAAATTTAGAGCTAGCAGGCTTTAGCATGGAACGTGAGGTCGTCAAAGCAACTCGGCATGCGGTTGTGAAAGTGAATCAGTAAAAGCGCAACGCTCGCTCCAGGTAAGTCAACCATACGACTGCGGAAGTACATTATTCAAGCAATCCATCGTAGTGTTTAGCCCCGCGAGCTGTCACTATGAGCCAGATTAAAAAAAAGTAAACGATTATTCCTCTACTAATGGGTCAGGATTAGCACCGATTCGAGACCATTTAGCTGGATTTGCTACAATACAGCCGTCAACGATGTCTGTTACAAAAATTATAGTCTTGAGACATATCTCTTAACTCGATCAGGGGCAAATCACCCCGACAATATAGAGAAGTAGTACTTTAACAGTTTAAGACTTTGTGTAGAAAGATTAAAGGAAGTTGAAATTCTGAATTTAACCCGATATACTTCTCACGGTTTCCATATTTTGTAGCTATGACTACATCTACCGATGAAGAGAGGAGGTAAGGAGGTTGGCAAGAAGACGTAAGCGGAAGAGTCGTCGTCGTTTGGAGGGGCGCAGAATCCTAGAACAAGTCCCTCAGTATAGCATCGAGAGTGGTGAAGATAAGCCCGTCACAGCAGCACGGAAGTTTATCCATTCCGAAGGAATTGCGCCACCAGCGCTTTTACTCGTCAAGCGAAATGAGCATACGACGGATCGATACTTTTGGGCAGAAAAAGGGCTTTTCGGCGCCCAATATGTTGAAGAAAATCACTTTTTGTTTCCGAGTCTTCAATTTGAAGATGAGGAAGAAGTGTCTCTGTCAGTTCGAGGCAGTTAAAATTCAACACATTGTCTCTTAGCAAGGTGGCTGACGTATTCTCAACAAAGTCAATGGGTTTTGTGAGCAATATATTTAACTTGAATTGATGGAGTAAATTGATGGAGGGAGGCATGTATTCATGGTTCTAACGGGTGCATTAGTCTCCAGATAACTCCTCACCACACAATTAGTGGATCAGCAGCCTTCAGAGATTTAAAGAGCGCAAAGCGGGATTCTTAGGAGTCTTGCTTTGCGCTTTTTTAGAGCAATTGCCCCCCGATACAACTAGAAATCAGTGGTAGCGTATAAGAGAATCGACCATGGATTAAATCTGATCGAATACTTTTGTAAATTTACTAGGCTATTGGCGCGGGTCTATCGAATAGTAGTGCATTTAGGTATTCCCGCCCGTAGATTTCACGGAGACGAAAGTGAACTCAACATTAGCTCTGACTTTGATGCTGCTGTCCTTGATGTTTGGTGCGGTCATTGTAAGTGCATCGTGGGGATATGCGTTAGGACGAGAAGCACTCAAGGGAATCACGCAACCCGATGTTCGTCCGACGGGCAATTTTAGCAATGCCCCCGATAATGCCTCAGATGCGCCTCCGCTTCAAGAAGAACTTCTGATCATCCCCGAAGACAAAATTCTGGAGGATGTAAAGGCGAAGATGGCAGGGCAGGCGGGGGCTGATGCATCGGCACCGAGTTCTCAATCCCTGTTGGCGCAAGGCAAGGCGATCGCCTCCACGAATCCCGATCAGCCATCGGATGATTCATCCTCATCCAATCATTCAAATCGTTTACCCTTTGAAGATGTTGCATTTGTCGACTCCAGTTCTCAATTTCCCATTAAGACGCAGAGTCAAGGTGTTACGCTAGAGGTCTTTGCAGTCCGTCAGCAGGGAAATGAGCTTTCCATCGAATTTAGCATCGAAAACCAAAGTAATCAGCATGTTCAGTTTTACGACGAATTTTTGAGGATTACCGATCGCAACGGTCGCCTATTTGACGCAGACCTAAGCGGTTTGCCGGAGCAAATTCGTCCGGATAGTGGTTTAGTTATGGGAACGATCAGCATTCCATCAATGCGTTTGTACGGCGGCAACAGCCTGTCTCTGACTTTTACCAATTATCCTGACCAAGATATTCAGCTACAAATTTCAGATATTCCTATTTCAAGATAGGTTACACATCAAATGATTGATCATGCCTCGAACGCCCCTTCCAACGCTTGAACATTTCATTGCGTTGTCATGCTCTCTCAGCCGCGGCTATTCCTTATGGTTCCTCTTGATCCAGTTTTAAGCGCAACTGGCTCATCATCATTGCTGACGGGTTCGGAGGTGCTTTTGCGTCTGTTGTCAGTATTTTTACTGATTGCGATCAATGCGTTCTTTGTGACGGCTGAGTTCGCGATTGTTTCAGTGCGGCGATCGCGCATTAATCAGCTTGCCTCTGCTGGAGACGTGCAAGCCAAAACGGTTCAAGATCTACAGCGCGGCATTGAACGACTGCTATCGACCACCCAGCTTGGCATCACCCTATCAAGTCTGGCACTTGGTTGGATTGGCGAAAGCACCATGGCACACCCCATTGCGTTTTGGTTGACCCAGTGGTCGCTGCCCCAATCTATTAGCCAAGGCTTTGCCCATACCATCGCCACCCCGGTTGCATTCTTTTTGATCGCATACTTACAAATTGTTCTGGGTGAGCTTTGCCCCAAATCATTAGCCCTGATTTATCCTGAACAACTGGCCCGGTTTCTCGGCACTCCCAGTCTGGCGATCGCCCGAATTTTTAATCCCTTCATTTGGATCTTAAATCAATCCACTCGATGGCTACTGAGGCTGTTTGGAGTTCATTCTCGGCAAGAAAACCTCTATAACCGAGTCACCCCAGAAGAACTACAGCTCATTATCAGCACCACAACAGAATCTCCGGGACTCGAAGAAGAAGAACGAGAACTGCTCACCAACGTCTTTGAATTTGGTGATGTAACCGCGGGAGAGGTGATGATTCCTCGAACCAGTATTGTCGCCATTCCTGCGGATGCGACCTTTGAAACCTTGCTTCGAGAAGTCAGCTTATCCGGGCATTCTCGCTATCCAATTATGGGCGAATCGCTAGATGATATTAGCGGCATTATCCATTTCAAAGGAATTGCAGAACCTTTAGTCAATGGAGTGCTGATGCTAGACAGCCCAATCCAACCTTGGGTTCGTCCAGCTCGCTTTGTTCCTGAGCACATGCCCCTCAGTGAGCTTCTCCATCTAATGCGGCGAAATGCTCAGCCCATGGTCATGGTCGTCGATGAATTTGGGGGCACAGCGGGGCTAGTGACCATTCAAGACTTGGCAGCCGAAATTATTGGAGATGCTTACGAGATCGAAAGCTCAGAAGAACTGGATGTCCAGATGCTGGATGACCAAACTTTTTTGGTTCAAGCACAAATGGACATTGAAGAGGTCAACGAGCTCCTAAACCTCGATCTTCCTCTTACCGAAGAATATCAGACGTTGGGAGGCTTTATGATTGATCAACTCCAGAAAATCCCTGTTCCGGGAGAAAGACTCGCCTATGACCATTACGAAATGATTTTGGTGTCGGCAGAAGGGCCGCGGCTCCATCAGATTCAAATTCAACGGCTTGATTCTAGACCTAACGAATATGACCTAGACGACTCTCATTCGTACGATGAGTTTAGTTCTGATGGCTCTCGGTATATGTCCAGCGAAGACTTGGGGTTGCCCCCATCGACCGAAGATCGGCATTATGCCTCACCGGAATCTCAGTTGCCCTCTGATTCACATCAATCAGGAGAAGACGGTGATTTAGACGAGAGTTACTCGGATGATGATCGGTCGTCATTGTCTGGAAACGCGTCTGGAAATAATATCGATATTACGAATCATTCAGGAACTCCTAATCAACCCCCATAGCGATCGCACCTATGAAGTATTGGTTAATGAAATCTGAACCAGACGTTTATGGCATTGCAGACTTAGAGGCCGATCAGACGACCCTTTGGGATGGGGTCCGCAATTATCAAGCGCGTAACTTCATGCGAGATATGCAACCGAATGATTTGGCGTTTTTTTACCACTCCAACACCAAGCCGCCTGGTATCGCCGGACTCATGACAATTGTCGAATCAGGAATTGCGGATCCGACGCAGTTTGATCCCCAGAGCAAATATTACGATCCAAAGTCTCAGCTTGACTCGCCTCGGTGGCAAACCGTGACCGTCGCGTTCGTAAAATCATTTTCTCACCTCGTATCGCTGGATACCCTCCGAAACCAGTTTGACCCAGAGGAGTTATGGATTTTGAGACGAGGCAATCGGCTTTCTATCATCCCCGTTGACGACGCAGTGGCTCAGAAAATTTTAGAGATGGCGGCTTAGGGGTTGTAAAAAACAACATCACAGTTTGGTTGAACCATAGGGTGCTGTATAGCCTTTCAGGCATGGCTACGCTAAAGCGTCAGCGAACGCACCACCAGAGGTTTATTTTTTAACAAGCCTTTAGCATTGATTAAAACTGTATAAGACCCAGCGGTCAAGGAACATTTGAACATAGAGTATCTATGATCCTACGAATGTTCGTAGGGGTCTGAAGCCTGATCGAGAGGAGCGCTGGGGGCGTCAGACGACTGGTTTACAGAGTCTTCTAGTCCTGGAGCCCTGTCTGTTGGTGACTCTGATGGAGGTGCCTCCGGCGATGACGCGGCTCCGTTCACCGACGTGTCGGAACCAGGAGCATTCTCAGCGCGTTCGTCCGAACCCACAGCATCTATTTTGTTAATATCAGCCGTATCCGATGCTGTCTCAAGTTCTTCAAATTCTGCGTCGATTAGGTCGTCAGAGTCGTGGGTCGCGTAACTCGGTGTGGAACGTGCTGTCTCTGAGGATGCGCGATGCTGAGACGACGCATCCGGAGAGGTTTCCTTAGGCTGACTAGGCTGACTGAATCGACCCATCAGTTGCTGCAGGCGATCGCCCGCTTCAGTTGCAACCTGGGCAAGGCGATCGCCAATGGGTTGAAATACAGATTTAGATTTGGATTGAGATGCAGGGTCGGCCTGAGAAGGCTGATTGGTTTGAAAGGCTGAAATCCGGGTGGCGATCGCCTCTGCTAGTCGGGCTAACGATCGATTTAACCCACCCGGAAGCTTCACGGCACGAATTTTTTGGGGAAAATCTGCTGCCCATTCTTGAGCCTTGTTTTGAATGACCTCGCCAAGAGATGTGGCTCCGCCTGGAAGGGGGGTGCGCTGATTTTTGGGAGTCAGTGCGCGGCGCTGGTGCAAATTTTGCCAGCCAAACCAGCCAATCAGCGCCACGCTAGCACCGTGTCCAAGCAAAACTCCTCCATTGATTTGCCCAGCACAAACCCACAACACAAGCGCATAAAACATCCCGACTCCGCTCCAGGTCAGATCATATTTTCGATAGACCTCCGGAAAAAAGAAGGCAGACATATAAAGCGCAAAACTGCCTAGGGCAACCGTTATAGCCAGGATGTATGCTAACATCGCGTTTCTCCCATCCAATCTGAGGCTTGCATACTCTCATTTTGATCGAGATTGTTCCCCTCAACGCAGATTAATCCAGAAAAAATTTCTTAGACCGACTTCTTGAATAGGTTTCTGTAAACCGCTCGCCCTCATACAATCTTGACCTAACCTACTGCTGGAATGAATTGCCAGAGTCTTGTTCATGCTTGGGGAGAGGCAATTCAGAATAGGTCTTCAGAGAGAACTATTTGATGCAGTTGGATTCATGCAATTTGAGTAAGCAGGTGTGTCTGAGATGCAATGATGGCGGATGCAGCATTCGAACAGTTTGGAGACTTGATATGGAAGTGTTGAGAAAATTGATTAATTTTTGTAAACTCATAACGAAAGGTTGGATTTTCTATAATTTATGTATATCAAACCGTATAGGCTATCCAACGGGCGTTTGCGGACTTTAAATCAGGCATAAGCCCTATGAAGGACGAGCGGTTTTAGCCAAAAGTGTCGTATGTTACTACATAGTTGAGTGAAATATTAATTTTTACGACGAGTTCAGATAGTATCAAAAATGTGGTTTATCGCATCTCTACTTACCGCCATTGGCGCAGCGTACATTTACGAAAAATCTGAGAATGTGTCGGCTGAATTGGCGATCGCCTGCGTTGCCGTTGCGCTGATCGGTTCGATACTCACCATCATTTCTGCACCGTGGCCGATTCAATTGGTATTGCTCGTATTGGCGCTGTTTTCGTATCGGTTCACAAAAATGAACCCAATCAATTAGTCCAATCGCAGCTAGTCCAATCGCAGCGGATGTTGAGCTAATTTGCTGCCCAGAAGGTTTTGAGAACGTATTGTAGACTGACTTAAATTTTTTGCCGCTTCAGTAACTTTTTGCAGTCAAATCAGTCTATTTCTCTAGGCACAAATTGGTTTGCTAACAATTTCTTCGCCAAGTGAGGAAGGGGTAGCAAAGCATCATCGTGTATGCTAACTATCTAAGCCACAAAAGCTGTCTGATCAGTCGGATATGCGTATGAAGTTTGTGGTAAATGGGAGTGTGCCTTCTTGTGCCTGGAACAATATCAGGTCAGTATGAGCAGTTATAGGCAGAGCAGGCATAAGCGGACTATCGGCCAGATTAATCCAGGACCACGGTGAACGATTTCACGGTGAGGAGTAGGCAACGATACTAGAAAGATAAGGGGAGCGCTGAGCCAGTGACTCAAGAATTTCACATCTCTGTAACCCCAGTCAGGGGAGATGAATATTTGGTGCGCGTCGAGCAGGTAGAACCCGGTGTGCCATTGGCAGAGGAGCAGCTGATCTGGACAGTTGACGAGTGGCTTGACTATGCGCGCCAACTCATGAATAATCCCCTTTTGGGTGTTTTGCAGGGCGATCGCGTCAACCGGGTTGCCGACCCTGATTTGCCTCTCCATAATTCGTCTATGGCAGATGTTTCTGAGTCTTCTTTGAGTTTTATCAAGCTGGGGCGATCGCTCTACTCAGCACTTTTTCAGGGAACGCTGCGCGACAGTTGGATGACTGCTCAAGGGATTGCTCAACATCGAGGCGAAGTGTTGAGACTCCGATTGGGGCTTAAGGGTGCGCGTTTGCCCAAGATTCCGTGGGAGGTGCTGCAAGATGATGGACGGAGCAGTTCAGGGCTCCTTTCTCGCCCGATCGCCACTGGACGAGACATCGTATTTTCTCGATATCAGCCGGGGTCTAGACGAGTCTGGGCCGGAACATCGCCCGCATTAGATCCCCATCAACCGGTTCGAGTACTGATGGCGATCGCTGCTCCTACTGACCAGCAACAGCTCGATCTCAAGCGAGAAGCGCTCCATTTACAACAAGAGCTACGCCACCAAGGGCAAGCATTTTCCCAGAGCATGATTGGCATCTTGCCCGATATTCAGCTCACTATTTTGGAGCAGCCCGGACGTGAAGAGCTAGCTCATGCTATTGAGCAAGGTCGGTATCATGTATTTCACTACGCTGGGCACAGTAACCTGAGTGCTGGCGGTGGAATTCTCTATTTGGTTAACCGAGAGACCGGACTTACGGAAACTCTAAATGGGGATGATTTGGCAGGGCTATTGGCTAATAATGGTGTCCGCATGGTGGTGTTTAACTCATGCCGGGGATCATATTCAGCTACGGCTGATCCAAGTGCTCGCATTGATGACCGTAGCCTTACGGAAGCACTCGTTGGGCGAGGGATTCCAGCCGTATTGGCCATGGCTGAGCAAATTCCTGACGGCGTTGCTCTGACGCTCACTCGGCTGTTCTATCGAAATTTAAAGCAGGGGTATCCGGTTGATTTGAGTCTTAGCCGTGCACGGCAAGGACTATTGTCATCCTATGGTGGGCATCAGCTCTATTGGGCTCTGCCTGTGCTATATCTTCACTCAGAGTTTGATGGATATTTAACAAGTGGCGATCGCTCTCTCGATAACCCCGCCGATTCGTTGGTGCGAATGCCGCAGCTTTACCCGTCGTCGGGAGCCATTGAGTCCTACGAATCAACGGCATTTCAAAATAATTATCCTCCCTCCTCATTCGATACGCCTGACATGGCAGATGAGGGATACCTTGAAGCAGATAATATCGATGAATTGGTCAATCGATTGACCTATGGCGACGAGGCAGCCGATGAGTCGAATGAGCCTAACGAGCCTAATGACGACATGTGGATGGATGAGTCAACGGTTCCGGGCGATCGCTCCTCCAATGGTCGAGGCTCCTTTTCTGCGTACAACGACTTTGACCCGCTCAGCAACGGGCTGCGATATGACGACGCAGAATCGTCGATGTCAGATCTGGTGCGGGAGCTATCTGATCCACTCTATGAACCGCCAAACTCTGAGGCATTTGGCCCGCTAGCAGTCGATGACGATTTGAACTTCGAGGCATCGGCGGAGGATGAATCAGAGTCAAATTTTTTCCACCCTAATGCTCCACGAGGAGTATCGTCGCGATCGCCCGTTTCATCTCAGCATCCTCCCTCTAGGCAAGCTTATGATCGCCTGTCAAACAACTTTTCAGACGATCCGGAGCTATTTGATGCCCCCGAATTAGACGCTCAAGAGCCCACCAACGGCGCTCATCCGCCTGCCCGACCCTTGCTGGTGCACCCCGATCCTCCCCGTTCACACCCCGAAGCTCGGACAGTGCGCCATTCGATCGACCGACGGTTAATTTGGTTGCCGCTGGTTGGGTTGGGTATAGTAGTGCTGATCGGTGGTGGATATTGGGTATTTAATAATCGCCAAGCCCTATTCCCAGCGCCTCAATCGTCCGATTCGGCATCGCCACCAGAAGCGCCTTCTAGAGAATTACCGGAAGATTTGCGCCCTCAAGAGAGCAATTTATTGGCTCAGCAAGCAATCACTCAGTTTAACCAAGGTGACCTCGACGCAGGTGCTCAAGCAGTAGAAACCTTACTTGATCAGAATGCCTTAATTCAGGCTAGATCGGCGCTTAATGTCGTGCCGCTTGACGACATTGACAATCCAGAAATTAGCTTCTTGCGCGGACGGTTGGTGTGGCAGCTTATTCAGCAGGGAGATTTTGATTTTAGCGTCAATGATGCTCGCCGCTATTGGGAAGTTGCAACCCGAGGAGAACCGAATTCTGCTCGTTATGCGAATGCCCTCGGGTTTGCCTTTTATCAAGATGGTCAGTTTGCAGAGGCTATTGACTCTTGGCAGCGATCGCTCGCGATTCTCGAATCGCAGGGCATCGAGGTGCTGTCGTGGCCAGAACTTGGGCAACAGTTCCAAGCCTCAGGAGCCACTGAACCGATTCAATTGCCACCCGAAACAGACGCATTAACGGCATATGCTGGCATGGCATTGGCATTGGCAAAATCGGCAGATTCTCCCGATGTCGAACAATCGCCGGATGAGATGTTGCAACAGGCGATTTGGCTACATCGATCGGTATTGGCCTCTGATCCGGTCAATTTTGAGCCGCAGAGCCTTAGTACTAACTGGCTGTGGACTCCGGCTTCACTCGAAGATTGGCAGCAGCTCTCATCTCTGACGCTGGGGACCTCGGCTGAGGAGGATTAGAGCTGATCTGCGCCCAGACCTGACTCGTCCCATGATGAGAGCGATCGCCGATGTCGGATATCAAGCTCGTCTAATGAAATCGCCTCAGGCAAACGGACGGGAGTACCATCATTGCTTTTATCTAGTAGCTCCGCTGCGTCTGACTCAAGCTTGGGAGGAAGGACCGGACGACGGCGGACACGAGAAACAGGGGTTGATGGAAAACGAGCTACAGATGGATCTGCTGCGTCGGTAGAAAGCTCTGTTTCAGAGGACGAGGATGGCTCTGCTTTTGGCGATGAAGAACTAGAGACAAGGCGGTTGGAGGACTTTTTCGATGTCAATCGGGAGGGCGATCGCGTCAGGCGGCGAGGGGGACGCACCCGTTGAACAATCATCAGCGACCCCAACGAACATCCCAACACGATTGAAACCAATGACAGCATGGGTAAGGCTCGCGTCTCCGACATTGACGGCTGATCCGCAACTCGTTCAGATGAGGGTGTTTTAGGCAGTGAGGACGGCAGAGACTCTTGCCGTTCTGCAAATTGTGGAGTGATTAGCACCAGCGTCGCAACAAACGCAATATCTAGCAGCACAATCCAAAGAGCAATGGCTACGAGAGCAGGGCGTTGCCGCACAAATGCTAGCAGTATTTGGATAGAATTTAGTCTAGACGTACGGAGTGGAGACTGATGAGTTGGATCATCTGACTGGCTAGAGTCTGATTGTGTCGTAGATTCAGATGCGGATTCAGCGATACGCTGTGCATCAACCCACTGCGGTGTACTCTGGGGGTTTGGGTGGGTGTTAGCCATACAGAGTGCTGCAATCCTAGTCTGTCATGAGTATAAGTGTACCCAATCTAACTTGATTAGCTTAATTAATCCAG
Source organism: Elainellaceae cyanobacterium (assembly GCA_051117555.1). Classification (GTDB taxonomy): domain Bacteria; phylum Cyanobacteriota; class Cyanobacteriia; order CAZCXK01; family CAZCXK01; genus DBGGTD01. Next base: position 38,420 of record JBNPEG010000141.1, read on the forward strand.
GCGTTTAAAACGATTTTCAGCTCAATTCGTCCCTAACCACTGTGCCGTTCTAAGGCAAGCTGGATTAACTGGTCGACGAGTTCTGCAAACGAAATACCGCTGGCTTCCCACAGTTGAGGATACATGCTCGTGGCTGTAAAACCTGGCATTGTATTAATTTCATTAATCAATATGTCTCCCGTGGACTCCACATAGAAAAAATCGACCCGCGCTAGTCCGGCGGCATCGACGGCGAGGAACGCTTGCACCGCCATATCTCTAATTTTCTGGGCGATCGCCTCTGGTATGGGAGCCGGAATTTTTAAGTCGGCGCGCCCATCGGTGTACTTGGTTTCGTAATCATAGAAATCGCTATCAAAGGAAATCTCACCGACCACCGAAGCTTTTGGCTGGTCGTTACCTAAAACCGCGCACTCCAGTTCTCTGGCCGTGACTCCTTGTTCCACTATTAAGCGCCGATCATAGCTAGCGGCGTTGTCTAAAGCCTCCTCAAGCGCATCGCGCGATCGCACCTTGGCAACGCCTACCGATGAGCCAAGATTGGCAGGCTTTACAAAGGCTGGGTATCCCAGCATTTCTTCAATGCGATCGCACAGTTTTGGGAACACACAGGGGTTTGACCAAATTTCGGCACGACGAACTGGAACATACTTCACCTGAGACAACCCAGCCTGAGCAAACGCCATCTTCATGGCAATTTTGTCCATGCCCATGGCCGATCCTAAGACTTCTGAGCCAACAAACGGAGCCTGCATTAGTTTGAGAAGTCCTTGAATCGTACCGTCTTCTCCATTTGGACCATGAAGCACCGGAAACCAAACGTCAACCTCTGAGACTTGAGAATACGTAGGCAGGCGATCGAATGCTGACGAGTGGGCGGGCGTCAGACCGGGGTCTGGTGAACGATCTGAGCGGTCTGACGGGTTCTCTAAGGGCTGACTCTCAGAGAGTTGCGGCACTCCCGAGTCTAATACGTGCTGAGCGACCTCACCCATCAACCAACGTCCGTCTTTTTGAATATGAACTGGAAGTATTGAGTACCGGACTGCATTAGAGTCTGCCGTGAGCGCATCGGCGATCGCCCGTGCTGATCGAATCGAAACCTCGTGTTCTCCCGAACATCCGCCAAAAATCAGTCCAATCTTCAGGTGTGTCATCGGGGGGCTGCCCTTGTCTCGTGTTACACATGCCAAGAGTTACTCTACCACTAGACCTAGGACGTATTTTTGATGGCCGCTCACGTCTTAAGAGCCCCATTATGCTGAAGCTCTTATGATAATGATTGGTTTACTTATGATTGGAGTTTAGACTAAATCTATTCAAATTTGAGTACTGATCCGACGATTCCTCGTCATTTAGGGCTTCACTGAGAGAAGTTTTCGTATTTATTAAGGAGTTCGAGTCATTGCATCTGTCCACCAAAAAACCTAATAAATACGAAATGATGACTAGAGAGTCCTGTGTCGAAAGCTGTATAGCTTGAAATTTAACGCTTTTGGCATTGTACTCCTTGGTAGAGATGCTTCAACTTAGTCTAAACTCCAGTTATGATAATGATTGATTTAATTAATCTGATAGCCCATGCATACACCTTCGGAAAGTGTTTTGAGGTTCAGCAGCGGTGCTACACTACTTCTTAATAAACTTAAGTTCCCTGGTTTTGAATACATTTAGAGCTAAGTCATTGAGGTGCTGAGCACGATAGCGATTTAACCTGAATAG
>JBNPEG010000098.1:0-5670 GCA_051117555.1 Elainellaceae cyanobacterium
GGGCCTCGATGCGTCATTTGAGGCGGAAGTAGGGATTGAGTTTTCAGAATTTATTAGTGAGTTTCAGCGCGATCGCGACGGACTTTGGATTGCCTATTATCAGGATCAATTTGCAGGTTCAATCGCCATTGATGGTCGCCACGCTGATCAAATGGGTTCACGATTACGGTGGTTTATTGTTGCTCCAGAATTCCAGGGAATTGGACTAGGTCGGGTTCTCATGAAAATGGCAATTCAATTTTGTCAAGATACTCAACAAAATCCAATTTACCTGTGGACGTTTTCGGGATTAGATACTGCCCATCATCTGTATCGAGCGTTTGGGTTTCATTTAGTTGAGCAGCACTCAGGCGTGAAGTGGGGGCGATCGCTCTTAATACAAAAGTTTCAGCTAGATTTCAGCTAGATTCTCAGTGAAGAAAATGATGGCTGGAGCAAGCACTGAACTGTTCTAATCAATTTTTTAGGAACTGTACCAGTTTTAACCCTCTGAATTGCTCTATAGTTCCAAGCAGTAAGAGACATTCACTGCGATAGCATCATCCTGTGAAAATTCTTCTTGATCGCCAATCAACTCAGCCTATTTATCAGCAAATTCGCGATCGCATTGGTCATTTCATCCGTTCTGGGGTACTCGAACCTGGTCAACGGCTTCCCTCTATCCGCGCTCTTGCTGAAAATACTCAGGTCAACAAGCTAACGGTTATCGAAGCCTACAGCCTTTTAGAAGCGGATGGGCTTATTTATGCGCGTCCGGGGGCTGGTTATTTTGTCAATGCTAAACCTGTGACTGCATCTCATAAATGTCGGTCTGCATTTGCGCCTGCCCAAACGGTGATTATCCCTGAGCAGCGCAAGCTATCTTTCTTCGACATTTATACCAATTCGATGCAGGCTCGCCGCCACGGCGAGATCATTGATTTTAGCTCCGGTTTTACGCTGCGCTCCGATCTAGATGACATCCAGCGAGTTGCCCGGCGAGCCATGCGAGAAATCGCGGACAATTTATTTGACTACGATGTCCCAGAAGGGCAGCTCAACCTGCGCCAGCAAATTGTGCAACTCTTGATTCATCAGGGGTTAGAGATTTCGCCTGAGAATCTCATTATCACCAATGGGGCAATGCAAGGGCTGTCTCTAGCCATTCATCACTATGTCCAGCCAGGAGATTGGGTGATTGTCGAGAGCCCGACCTATCATGGGGCGATCGCCATCTTTCAAGAAGCCAAGGCCCGAGTGATTGGTATCCCCATGGGAGCGGAGGGGATGAATTTAGAGTTGCTCGCTCAATATCTTAAAAGTCACCGCCCGACGTTAATCTACACCATTAGTACGCTTCATAGCCCAACCGGAATCACCACGTCTCAAAGTCATCGGCAGCAGCTTTTGAGCCTTGCTGAGCATTATGACTGTCTTATTCTTGAAGACAACGCCTACGAAGAACTCCATTTTGGCACCGTCCCTCCGTCTGTTAAAGCCTTTGATCGATCTGATCAAGTTATCTATGTGGGCACTTTCTCAAAAACTCTAATGCCGGGATTGAGAGTGGGCTACCTGGTTGCTACGGGAGATCACTATAAACCTCTTTTGGAGCGCAAATTGTTGCAAGACCTCAGCGCATCTAGGGCATCTCAGGCGATTGTGAGTGAATATCTCGCATCGGGGCACTATCGTCGGCATTTGAATCGAGTGCGCTCTAACAATCTCCAAAGTCTCAATATGATGCTTCAGGCATTGGAAACCCATTTTCCTGAGGAGGCATGCTGGACGCAGCCGGAAGGCGGCATTCTACTTTGGGTGCAGTTCCCAGAGCAGGTGTTGGTTAAAGAGATTTGTCAAAGAGCGATCGCTCGACACGTTCTCGTGACGTGCGGTTCTTCATTCTTTCCTGACCAGCAAGGCTATCCAGCGATGCGGCTCAGTTTTTCTCACCCGCCTGATGCGATTGAAAAGGGAATCGCCATTCTTGGAGAGATATTGAAAGACCATTTAGCAGACTCAAAATTAAGCCGCATTTCATGACGTGTATTCGAAGGCGCTTGAGCGATTGCCCTGATTGACTGACAAACGATCAGAGGCTGGCGGTTGAACCCGCGTAGGCGGGTTTCGACTGTATAGCAGCAGTTACTCTGCGAGAAGCCGCTATGCGTCTACAACTGCCGCAAACCAAAGTTTTGTTCAGTCACGCAGGCGATCGCTATGCCTCTGTGAAGTCCGTCAATATAATGTGAGTCATCACAATTCAATGATCATCGATGACATTCATATGTCGAGCCCTGATCATTCGATGTTGCTCTATGACAATGGCATGTTTGTCGATGACAATCCTTCTGCAGCGGCTACAATCCTATGTTTGTCGATGACAATCCTTCTGCAGCGGCTACAATCTTATGTTGAGCGATGACAATCCTTCTCTAAGAATTGCAATCCTAAATCATTCATGAAATGGGAGTGCGGGCATCTTGCCCGCGTTGGCACCGCCTCTCCATCAGGAGAAGCAGAACGCTGATGCTATGCATCGCTGGAGCGTTGGCGTAGAGTCTTGCCACAGGCAAAACGTACAACTGGGATGCGCAAATGGTTTAGGCTAGTCATGCATTCTAAATCATTAAGGAGGGAGGTTTATATGCCACCCTATTCGCCGTTGCACTCATCTGATACGGTTCAATATACCAATCAGAATCAGGAAACTCCTCAATCGCAGTCGGTCATTCAATCTTCGACTCCTCCGTGGCCCACGTTTGAAGACATGCTGCACCGTCTTCATGCTGAGGGCATTTATATTCACTCGGAGCAGCTCGCCGAATTTCTGTTGGCTCATGGATTGCCCGTTGATTTGCGCTATGTGCCACCTCATCTACAATCAAAAGCGCAACATATCAACAACCACTACCAGGGAGATGTGGCTGCGCTTGCAGATGAGCTATCTCAGCCATTCTAATGAGACATATGAAATGAGACGTATAATTTGAGTCCTATCGTTCTGTCTTGTGTCCCACATTTTATGGGACTCTAAACGGGGATTCCTCCGCAAATAATCTGCTCATCGCTCATTAATCAATAGCCTGTGAATCTCAATGACATCTTATTCTGATTTGACACCTGCGCCGTCTGAGCCCGCGATCGCCCCACATTCCTCGGATGCTGATGAGGCATATCGGCGTAAAATGCAGCGTCGTAAAGAGGTGCAGCAGCAGCGATTGGCTGAACGCACGCAAGAAAAAGGGCTTGTGATTGTCCATACGGGAAATGGAAAAGGCAAAACTACGGCTGCGCTGGGCATGGTGATGCGATCGCTCGGCCACGGCTATCGAGTGGCGATCGTGCAGTTTATCAAAGGTGCATGGGAGCCTGCTGAAAAAAATGTGTTGAGTCGTTGGGCTGAGCAGCTAGAGTTTCATGCCATGGGAGAAGGTTTTACGTGGGAGACGCAAGATCGGCAGCGAGATACCCAAATGGCGCAAGATGCCTGGGAAAAGGCAAGCCTGTTTATTGCCAATCCAGATTTTCGGCTGGTATTACTCGATGAGGTGAATATTGCCCTCAAGCTTGGCTATCTTTCCGTTGAGCAAGTCTTAACAGGATTAGCGCAAAAACCTGATGATTCCCACGTGATTTTGACGGGGCGAGGTGCGCCAGAACGTCTGATTGCGCGAGCTGACTTGGTGACCGAAATGACGTTGGTGAAACATCCGTTTCGAGAGCAAGGGATCAAAGCACAGGCCGGTATTGAGTTTTAGATCGTTCTAAATTTCTAAGATTAGGGGTTAAATTGAGTCTGGTGTGAGGAGCGTGATCATGGCATCCAGATTTGTCCGATATTCGTTGGTTTCGATGCCTCTAGTCAGCAGTTTGGCGATCGCCCCAACGTTACCGTCTGCTGCCCAAACTGCTAATACCATTCATGCCGATGAATCAACAATCAATACCGATGATGTGCCCAACCGAGCCGATTTATCATCAGACGATTTAGTTGCGCCTTCCTATGATGACGTAGATAGCTCAGTTCATTTGCCAGATGAGCCACTATCGAATCGCTGGTCAGAGGAGATATCCCTGTTCAACCGTTCGATATCGGCACCTGAATATCGGATCGAATCCGCATCTAGCGACAGGTCGGAGGATTCAGCCTCATCATGGCTGGATGTCGAACGCCCTGCAATGGCGCAAATCACGTCGGTTTCTCAGTTGTCAGACGTGCAGCCAACCGATTGGGCCTATCAAGCCTTGCGATCGCTCGTCGAACGCTATGGCGTGATTGTCGGCTACCCAGACGGCACGTTCCGAGGCAACCGCTCTTTAAGTCGCTACGAATTTGCCGCGGCTGTGTTAGCTGCGCTCGATCGCATCACCGAACTCATCGATCAGGGGTTAGCAGATCGGGTCGAACGCGATGATTTAGACACGCTGCTTCGGCTTCAAACTGAATTTGCTGCCGACCTAGCGCTGCTCGGCGGGCGGATGCGATCGCTCGAATCTCGAACCACTCTCATCGAGGAGAACCAATTTTCAACAACGACTAAGCTCCGTGGGGAGGCGATTTTTGCATTCTCAGGTCGAGCCGGGGGCGACGAAGATAACCGCACCGTCTTTCGCGATCGGGTACGGCTCAATTTAATCACCAGTTTTACGGGGCACGATCAGCTCAATACTCGATTGGTGGCGGGTAATGCGCGCCCGTTTAATGCGGCTAGTTCCTTCGATATAGTGGATGCGGGAACGGCAGAGGGCAGCTTGGTTCCTCGCATTCGAGGAAATACTGACAATGATTTGGAGCTGGACTGGCTGGCCTATCGCTTCCCAATTGGCGATCGCCTCGATGCTTATGTCAGCGCCACGGGGGGCATTCATAGCGACTATGTGCCGAGTACATTTAGTCCATTATTTGACGATTTTGATGGCGGCAACGGTTCGATCTCGGCCTTTAGTCAAGAAAGTCCAATTTATCGAATCGGGGGTGGAGCGGGAGCCGCTATCAGCGTATTTCTCGCAGATGACACGCTCGCGTTGACGGCAAGCTATCTCGCGGATGACGCAGCCGACCCCACGCCAGGGCAAGGACTCTTCAACGGTGATTATGCGGCTCTAGGGCAAATTACATTTCTGCCGGGCGATCGCCTCCAGATTGGCGCAACCTATATCCACGGCTACCACACCGAAGACAACGCCATCTTTGATTTGGGGCAAGGGAATGAATTTTTCGTCGGCACCGTTCCTGCGAATGCTACCCATATTGAACTAGGCACCTCAGCCATTACCAACTCGTATGGCGTTCAAGCGTCCTATCGGGTCAACAGCCGATTTACGGTGCATGCGTTTGGAGGCTACACCGACGTTATTTTCGCCGATCAGGGCAACGGTGAGGTGTGGTATTACGGCGTTGGGTTTGGGTTTCCTGATCTACTACTACCCGGCAGTTTGGGAGGGTTGATGATAGGCGTAGAGCCCTACTTGGGCGGCGTAGAGGGCGTCGCCCTCGCCGTCGAAAATGACACGTCGGTGCATCTTGAGGCGTTTTATAAACTCCGGTTATCTGACTTTATTTCAATTACGCCTGGCTTGATTTGGATTAGTGCTCCCAATCAAGATGGTGCCAATGATGGCATTGTCGTCGGCACATTTCGAACAACATTTAGCTTTTGATCAGATGGAATGGGGCGAGTGTGCCAC
>JBNPEG010000098.1:5770-39613 GCA_051117555.1 Elainellaceae cyanobacterium
TTCAATTACGCCTGGCTTGATTTGGATTAGTGCTCCCAATCAAGATGGTGCCAATGATGGCATTGTCGTCGGCACATTTCGAACAACATTTAGCTTTTGATCAGATGGAATGGGGCGAGTGTGCCACCAGCCTGACTGACTGACAAAACTTACCAGAACCCAGACCATTCAAAGGGTCAGGTAACCTGACCCCTACATTGTCCGAAATTCCGTAGGGGCGAGATTTCCTCGCCCAATGCAGAATCTTTTGTCAGTCAATCAGGCCACTGGTTTATGTCCCACCGGATAGAGCGGTGCCAATCGCATCAACCACGCGTTTAACCGGAATGATCTCCATGTCCAGGTTGGGAATGTTGGTTGTGGCAGGCACGATCGCGCGCTTAAATCCTAGCTTTGCTGCTTCTCTAAGGCGGAGTTCCATTTGAGATACCGATCGCACTTGTCCACCTAGCCCCACTTCGCCAATCAAAACCGTCTCGGGATTCACCATGCGATCGCGGAAACTCGCAGCCACGGCGATCGCCACCCCCAAATCAGCAGCCGGTTCAGCGACATTCAGCCCGCCTGATGAGGCCACATAGGCATCCAGCTTTGAAAGCGGAATACCGACCCGCTTTTCTAAGACTGCCAAAATTTGCAGCAGTCGATTATATTCAATGCCGGTTGTTGAACGGCGAGGGGATGCATAGCTCGTAGGGCTGACCAAGGCTTGCAGTTCGACGACGAGCGGACGGGTTCCTTCACACGCCACGATGGTCGCTGTGCCAGGAGCGAGCTCATCTCGATTGCCTAGAAACAGCTCAGAGGGGTTGAGCACTTCTTCCAGACCTCGATCGACCATCTCAAACACACCCAGCTCGTGGGTTGCCCCAAACCGATTTTTGACCGACCGCAGCAGTCGATGACTTGCAAAGCGATCGCCCTCAAAATAGAGCACAGTGTCAACCAGATGCTCAAGCACCTTTGGACCGGCGATCGCCCCTTCTTTAGTGACGTGTCCTACGATAAACAGCGTGATATTTTTCCGTTTGGCAATCTGCATCAGCGCTGACGTACACTCCCGCACCTGAGACACCGATCCGGGCGCTGAGTTTAGGGCTGAAAAATAAAGCGCCTGGATGCTGTCAATCACGGCTGCTTGTGGATGCAGTGCATCCAATTCTGCCAGAATGGTTTCTAAGTCGGTTTCGGGCAGTAGATAGAGCTGAGATGAGGTCGGCAGTCCCGTCTCGGCATGAGTCGTATGAGCATCGATCACCTCAGCATTAGGTGTGTTACCGACAATATTCAACCGTTGCGATCGCAATTTGACCTGCTGTCCCGATTCCTCTGCACAAACGTAGAGCACGCGATATTGGGCAGCAAGACGGCCTGCCACTTGAAGCAATAGCGTTGATTTGCCAATCCCCGGATCGCCACCAATCAGCACAAGCGATCCCGGAACAATTCCGCCACCGAGTACTCGGTCTAGCTCACCGTAGCCTGATGAAAGTCTCTGTTGGGGATAGTCTGAAATTTGAGGGAGAGTCAGTGACGCAAGGGGCTGTACTGCGACCTCCTCTGATCGCCCCGGTGCCGATTTGGGCGATCGCGTAGCAGATAGAACATTCGATCGAGCGGATGAGCTACCCGACGTGACCGCTTGCTCGACCATCGAATTCCAGCTTCCGCAAAACGGGCATTTGCCAAAGTATTGGGGAGCCTCTGCGCCGCACTGAAAACAAACATACTGGGAGCGAATCTTTGGCATAACTTTATAGCAGACCCTATCATCACGTGGTTGGAGATTGCTGACGATCAAATACTGTTAAATACTGTTAAGTAATTCTACAAATAAGATAAATCTTAAGAAACTCTGAAAACAGCTTCAGAAGTGAATCTCAGCATTCCTAAAGCTGTATTTTAGGCTACTATTTTAATGATAAAACACATAAAGTTAACTATTAGAAACTTGGTTTAACCTCTGTTTGTTGATTTTAGGGAGCCTTGACTAAATTGGATAATCACAAGGAAAAAATTCTCGTGGTCGATGATGAAGCTAGCATTCGGCGCATTCTAGAAACTCGCCTTTCAATGATCGGGTATGACGTCGTTACGGCGGCAGATGGGGAAGAAGCCCTCGACACATTTCGCAATTCGGAGCCAGATCTGGTCGTTCTCGATGTGATGATGCCCAAACTAGATGGCTACGGAGTGTGTCAAGAACTCCGGAAAGAGTCAGACGTTCCTATCATTATGCTCACTGCTTTGGGAGATGTCGCCGATCGAATTACGGGCTTAGAGCTTGGCGCAGATGATTATGTGGTCAAGCCATTTTCCCCTAAGGAGCTTGAAGCCCGAATTCGCTCAGTCCTCCGGCGGGTCGATAAGGTTGGCACAACTGGAATTCCAAGCTCGGGCATTATCCAAGTCAGTAGTCTACGCATTGACACAAATAAACGCCAAGTTTATAAGGGGGGAGAGCGGATTCGTCTGACCGGAATGGAATTTAGCCTACTCGAGCTGTTAGTGGGTCGATCGGGAGAACCTTTCTCACGATCTGAAATTCTTCAAGAAGTTTGGGGCTATACTCCTGAACGGCATGTGGATACTCGGGTTGTAGATGTTCATATTTCCCGTCTTCGAGCCAAGCTAGAGGATGATCCGAGCAATCCAGAGCTAATTCTGACCGCTCGTGGAACCGGGTACTTGTTCCAGCGCATCATTGAGCCTGGAGAAAACGAGTAGCGCATTTAATTCCATCGTCTAATTCCATCGTCAGGGGATACCATCTGATAAGATCTTTTAGGTTTCTATAAGTTTGGTCGATGGGATCAACTCGGGCACGGATTGCAATTGATGCGATGGGGGGAGATCACGCCCCTGATGAAATTGTTGCTGGCGCACTCAGAGCGCGGGAAGAGCTTGATGCAGAGGTCATTTTAGTTGGCGATCCTGAACGGGTCGAAGCTTCAGTAAAACACCATCACCCGGCTGGTGATTTGGAGATTGTTTCTGCTGAGGGCACAATTGAGATGCATGAAGAACCTTTGGTCGGTCTCAAGCGCAAGCCTAGAGCGTCGATCAATGTCGCAATGGATTTGGTTAAAAAGAGGAAGGCTGACGCAGTCGTTTCGGCTGGGCATTCTGGGGCAGCAATGGCATCGGCACTGCTGCGTCTAGGTCGTCTAAAGGGGATCGATCGCCCTGCTATCGGAGCCGTGTTGCCTACCATGGTAGCGGGCAAACCGGTTCTGATCTTGGATGTAGGAGCGAATGTCGATTGTCGCCCTAAGTTTTTAGAGCAGTTCGCGGTTATGGGCAGTGTCTATTCTCATTGTGTTCTGGGTATTCCAGAACCCAAGGTCGGATTGCTGAATATCGGCGAAGAATCGACGAAGGGCAATGACTTAGCGATTAGAGTCCACCAGCTTTTGCAGGAAAATCCTCGCGTTTCATTTATCGGCAATGCTGAAGGTCGAGATGTGTTGTCGGGTGCATTTGACGTAGTGGTCTGCGATGGCTTTGTGGGTAATGTTCTGCTAAAGTTTGCGGAGGCAATTGGGGAAGTGCTGCTTCAAATTATGCGAGAAGAGCTTCCTCAAGGGATTCAGGGTCGAATAGGAACGGCAGTGTTAAAGCCAAACCTTCGACGCATCAAGCAGCGAATCGACCATGCCGAGCACGGCGGCGGTCTACTTCTGGGTGTTGCAGGGATTTGCATCATTAGCCATGGCAGTTCCCAGGCTCCGTCGATATTCAACGCTATCCGATTGGCGAAGGAAGCAGTTGATCACAACGTACTTCATCAGATTCAATCTCAGTATCAAAAAGCTACCGCAACGGCTGCCGACGGAGAGTAATCGTGCAGGAAAAATCAGGATTTGGTATTGCAATGACAGGCTGTGGCTCGGCTGTTCCGGCTGCATCGCTTGATAACGTGAGTTTGAGTCAAATCGTTGATACCTCTGACGACTGGATTTCAAGCCGAACAGGAATTCGATTTCGTCAAATCGCCGGGGAGTCTGAATCGTTAACGACGCTGGCGACTCAAGCGGCGCAGTCGGCGATCGCCATGGCGGGTATTTCCCCGTTAGATGTCGATCTAATTATTTTGGCAACCTCAACGCCTGATGATTTATTTGGCAGTGCTAGTAAAATTCAGGCTGAATTGGGGGCTGCAACTGCTACCGCATTTGATTTAACAGCGGCCTGTTCTGGATTCATTTTTGGGTTAGTGACGGCGGCTCAGTTTATCCGCACGGGCACCTATCGAACGGTTCTCCTGATTGGAGCTGATGTTCTTTCCCGCTGGACAGACTGGAGCGATCGCCGCACCTGTGTGTTGTTTGGTGATGGCGCAGGTGCAGTCGTCATTCAAGCCGATCCGAGCGATCGCCTGTTAGGGTTTGAACTGCGCAGCGATGGCACCCAAAATGGCTGCTTAAATCTTTCATACGAGAGTCAACCCAACGAACTCCTGAATGGCATTACAGTCAATCAGGGGACATTTCACACCATTACTATGAACGGGCAAGAGGTATACCGATTTGCGGTCAAACGAGTTCCCGAAGTTATCGAAAAAGCTCTCCATCGTGCCAATTTAACAGTTGACCAAGTAGACTGGCTCTTGCTTCATCAAGCCAATCAGCGCATTCTCGATGCGGTCGCTCAACGGCTAAATATTTCGTCTGAGCGGGTGATTAGCAATATGGCTCACCATGCAAATACGTCTGCTGCGTCGATTCCATTGGCGCTTGATGAAGCTGTCCGCCAAGGCAAAATTCAACCGGGCGACATCATCGCATCGTCAGGGTTTGGTGCAGGATTGACATGGGGAGCGGCTGTCTTCCAGTGGGGGCGTTAGACGTGCTTAGTCACGCGTCGAGAACGGTGGCTTTACAAGACAACAAGATTTGAATTAGCAAGGTTTGAAGAAGGGCGATAGGTGATGACAAAAACTGCGTGGGTTTTTCCTGGACAGGGGTCTCAATCGGTAGGGATGGGATCTGATCTAGTTGAGCAATCCGTCGCCAGAAACACATTCGAGAAGGCCGAATCGATTCTGGGCTGGTCGGTTCCCGATGTTTGTAAAAATGAGGACGACAAAGTCTCTCGAACGCTCTATACCCAGCCCTGCCTCTATGTCATCGAAAGCATTCTGGCCGATGCCTTGATGGCAAACGGGCACTCGCCAGCCCTTGTTGCCGGGCACAGCCTTGGAGAATATGTTGCACTCTATGCGGCACGAGTATTTGACTTTGAGACAGGATTGCGGCTCGTTCAGCGACGTGCCAAACTCATGGATCAAGCATCCGGTGGTTTGATGGCAGCGCTCATAGGGTTTGATGCTCAGCAGCTTCAAGAGCTGCTTCAGAACTCGTCTGATGTTGTACTTGCGAATGACAATAACGCGGGACAAGTCGTGATTTCTGGAGAGCCTAATGCCGTCGAAGCGGTCATGGCTGAGGTGAAAGCCAAACGAAAAGTCAAGCTTAATGTCAGTGGCGCTTTTCATTCGCCATTTATGGCAGAGGCGGCAGCAGAATTTGGCACGGTCTTGGAATCTATCGCGTTTCAAGATGCTCACATTCCGGTGTTATCCAATGTCGATCCGTCTCCCACAACGAATGCTCAGATTCTTAAAGACCGGCTCGTTCAACAAATGACCGGCTCTGTTCGTTGGCGGGAAATTTCGTTACAGTTGCCCAAAGAGGGAATCGATTGTGTGGTTGAAGTTGGACCGGGCAAAGTATTAACCGGGCTCATAAAGCGGACGTGTTCTGACCTTGAGTTGAAGAATATAAGTCGTTTGGCAGATTTGGCAGATTTTTAATCTAGTTCTTAAGTTGGATGTTTTGAACTCGATATCGTATGAGTCGCAATCGCGAACCGCTGATTAGCTTACTGCTGTATCACGCCTTTAAATGGACAGTGGTCAGTCCGATGCTGCATCTCTATTTTCGAGGGCAAATCCACGATGCCGATCGCGTGCCTCAACACGGTCCTCTGATTATTGTGAGCAACCACGCTAGCGATTTTGATCCGCCGATCGTGTCGAGCTGCATCCGCCGCCCGGTTGCCTATATGGCCAAAGAAGAATTATTTAAGGTGCCGATTCTGGGTCGAGCGATTCACCTGTATGGCGCATATCCTGTCAAGCGAGGTGCTGCCGATCGCAGTGCCATTCGACAGGCGATCGCCAAACTTGAAGACGGTTGGGCAGTGGGAGTTTTTCTCCAAGGTACGCGCACGCCTGATGCTCGGATTCCATCTCCGAAGCTTGGAGCCGCCCTGATTGCCGCTAAAACCCAAGTTCCGCTCTTGCCTGTGAGCGTGTGGGGTACTCAAGCCATTATTCAAAAGGGCAGCTCGCTGCCTCATTCCGTGCCAATCACCGTTCGCATCGGAAACCTGATCTCGCCCCCCTCATCGAGCGATCGCGACGAATTAACCGCCCTAACTCATCGTTGTGTAGAGGCAATCCATCAGCTTCATAGCCTGGGGCGTTAGAGACTGCCTTACCGATCGCGCGTACCCCAGCGACTAGAGTTCGTGTCGCAACTCCAGCCGCTAGCATTCAAAGTTTGTCAGTCAATTAGATATCTATAGCCTTACGCTCTCGTGTTAGGACGCTGACCGTGTGGTGAGCCCTGCGCCACGCAGGGCTCACCACACAAACCTGAGCCCATAGGACTATATAATCGCCAGCCCCTTTCGCTATTTCTCTGCATCAAGGACTCTTCGCAGCCTAACTCAATCCTTAAAGCACGATAGACTATGAGTTCGAATTCAGTTTGACGTGTCTACCGTGAAAGCCCATGACCAAGGCGCCGGTTAAGAATATCTGGGAAAAACTAAACAATGTTGTATTAGTTCGGTTTCTTTTGTTATTTGCGTCAGGCTGGGCGCTGATAGAGCTTTTATCGTATTTTGAAACCGTTTTTGTTATCTTTACGTCCGCTACAATTCTGGCGTTTTTATTAAGCTATCCAGCAAAGTGGCTCCAGCGGTTCTTACCGCACGGTGTTGCGGTTAGCCTCATTTTTTTGGTCAGCATGGTTTTGATTGGGGCAATCTCTATGACAATCAGCCTGGCAGTGCTGTCTCAAGGGCGTGTTTTAGCTGACAGTGTGACAGAATTTCTCAACTCGCTTGCTCCTGTCGTTAGCCAGCTTGAGCAGTTTTTAAGCAATTGGGGCATTCAAGTTAATCTTGAGGCGATTGAAGAACAACTGAGAGAACAAGCCCTAGATGGTTTAAGATTTGGGCTTTCTGTAATCCCAATTTTTCTTGCTAATTTGATTAATTTGATTTTTATCGCCGTGGTTGCGTTTTTTATGCTGCTTGATGGAGAACGCCTGTGGCAATTTACGCTTAAAGTCATACCGATTCATTTGAGAATTCGGTTTACAGAAACAGTTCGGCGCAACTTATTAGGTTTTTTTTGGGGACGATTGCTGCTCTCCCTATTTTTTGGAATCTCTTCATTTCTAACTTTTCTATTATTAAATGTGCCATTTGCACTCGTGCTTGCCATCATTGCGGGACTATTTGATCTGATTCCGGGCATCGGAGCAACGTTAGGCATTAGTCTCGTTTGCCTAATTCTTTTGTCGGAAGGCGTGTGGTTGGCTCTTAAAGTTTTAGTAATTTGCGTCTTGCTTCAACAGGTAGAAGAGAATCTGTTGCTGCCTCACGTGATGAAAGGATCGCTCGATATTAACCCGGTGGTGATGTTTTTTGCCCTGCTTGTCGGCGCTAGAATTGCTGGAATCTTTGGCGTATTTTTGGCTATTCCGATTGCAGGCGTCGTTGTGAGTTTGCTCGAAATCGAAGAAATGAAAGGGCGATCGCCCATCGAACGACTGCCCCGCGGAAAATCATAAGTGGAAAGCCCTATTGATTTGTAGTGGCGTGGCACAGCTAAAATAGTGCATTAAGTAGGGTGTCGTTAGCGCAGCGTAACGCAACGATTCCAAGAGCTTCAGCCCTTTAAGGATTTGCACTATTTTAGGCATGTCAAACCACTACGATGTGCTAAGAGGTTTTTCGGATAGGTAATACCAAATTCTTCAAAGTAAGGCTACAAAGGAACAGGCCAGAACCCTTGCAAGGCTGCTGGCCGACAAGCCAAAATCGCAAATCCAAAATCGAGAATTGGTATAGTTCTCCCGTCATGAATCCGTATCGTCGCTACCTTTTGAATACTGGTCAAGAGAGTCGTTAGCGGCTTCCCATCCAAGCTTGTGCTCCAACCAGACCTCTCGATCCGGCGGAAACTGATGGGGTTCGTCTAGCGATCCTGTTGTGATGTCTAAAATATCGGGAGTCTGATCGTTTGCATACGTCAGCGGCGTACCACAGAGGCTACAAAACGTTCTAAAAACGCCAGCAGAAGATTGATAAACACTCGGGTTACCCGACACAAATTCAAAACTAGTTCGATTGAATGTTAGCCATCCAACTGATGGTGCTCCACTAGCCTTTCTGCATGTTTGGCAATGACAGATGATCGAAAATAGAGGGAGTTCAGTTAGGTGATATCGGATGGACGAACAGAGGCAGCCGCCTTCGATAGTCATTGTGAGATTCTTAACATCATTTGCAGGTTTTATTGAGTCAATCCCAGCATTGAGATGCAAGAGATATAAGACCTAATGACCTTACCCCAATGGCTCAATCAAGGCAATTTAGCGAGGATGCTAAGCAGTTTCTTGCTAAACGGAGTTAGCAACGTGCGGCGGTAGGCATCTGCTGCTTTTTTGATGGCTTCTGCCTGCGTCGGGTAGGGATGAATCACTCCCGAAAGCTTGCTCAAGCCGATGTTGTGCACGATCGCCGTTGTTACTTCGCTAATCATCTCTCCGGCATGTTTCGCGACAATGGTCGCTCCTAAAATCGTATCTGATCCTTTCTTGTGGTAAATTTTCAAAAATCCGTCGTCTTCGCCATCGGCAACGGCTCGATCTACATGCTCAAACCCAATCTTGATCGTGTTGACGTCAATACCTTGCTGCTGTGCTTCGTGCTCATACATGCCTACGTGCGCGATTTCTGGGTCGGTGTAGGTGACCCATGGCACAACTAGATCACTCACCTTTGAGCGTCCGAGCCCAAATGGGGAAAACAATGTGTTTTTGATGACAATGCGAGCAGTTGCATCTGCGATATGCGTGAACTTATACGGCAAGCAGATATCTCCGGCTGCATAAATTCGAGGATTCGATGTTTGCAGATAGTCGTCGACGTGAACCCCTCGACGCGTATCATAGTCTACGCCAACAGCGTCTAGGCTAAGACTCTCGACGTTGGGAGCCCGCCCCGCTCCAGCCAAAATTTCATCGACGACAGTTGACTGTTCTTTACCGTCTTGATTAAAGTACAGCCTCTTTCCCTCTGGCGTTTTCTCAGCCCGGATCGGTTCGCTATTCAGCACCAGTTGAATGCCTTCTTGAATAAATGCTTGTTGCACAATATCGGCTGCGTCGGCATCTTCTTTATTCAACAGGTGACTGCCTCGATGAAAGAGAATGACATCGCATCCTAAGCGGCGAAATGCTTGTGCGAGTTCGCATCCAATCGGGCCTCCACCAATCACAGCGAGGCGATTGGGACGCTCCGTTAAGTTAAATACGGTTTCGTTGGTGAGATAGCCGACGGTATCGATGCCATCAATCGACGGTTTTACTGCTCGTGCGCCCGTTGCGATGACGGCCTTTTTGAAGCGTAAGGTGCGATCGCCCACCTGAATCGTATCAGTGCCAGAAAAGTGCCCGTCTCCTAGAAACACATCCACGCCAATTTTCTGAAAGCGTTGAGCTGAATCGACATGACTCAACTCTGCTCGCAATCGTCGCATTCGCGCCATCACTGCCGGAAAATCAATCTCGATATGCTCGGGTGGCTCAATGCCAAACGGCTTTGCATGTCGCATATCTGCAACAACCCGCGATGAGCGAATCACGCACTTTGACGGCACGCACCCAACGTTTAAGCAATCGCCTCCCATCAGATGTCGTTCAACCAGAGCCACCTTCAACCCAATGTCTAAACCGGCAGCGCCAGCCGCTGTTACCAATCCGGCTGTGCCCGCCCCAATCACAACTAAGTCATACTCATCTTGTGGCGTTGGATTGACCCAATCGGACGGGTGGACATACGACACCAGCTTCGTGTTGTATTCATCCATGGGTGGGATGGTGACAGGGGCGTGGGATGACTGGCTCATAAGGGGGTCCTCAATTTAGAATGCGTGTTGCTTGTCTCATCGAAGTCTCAGCTGATGAGATGTCTAAAACCATATCGGCAAACGATGTATGGCTCGAAATCAGATTGCTTGTGCAGGAAACCTAATCAACCTATCAGGTTTGAAAATCAAAACGGGCTAAGGGCTTGTTAAAAAATAACCTTATGATTGGTGCGTTATGCTGACGCTTTAGCGTAGCCATGCCTGAAAGGCTATACAGCACCCTACGGCTCAATCAAACCGTGACGTTATTTCTTTATGGCCCCTACGTCGCCTTACCTTCAGAAACAGATTCGTCGGGAAGTTCTTCTGAAAGGGCTTTGCGGGCGATTTTGGCAACATAAATTGCGACTGCAAAGGTTGCAATCAGCCCGATAATTCGAATTGTCCATGTGACCACCATATTCTCAGAGGTGGCGGGCTGTTCTCCGGCGGCAAGCATCGCGACATTGCCAACGAGAGAGCCTAGATAGACGTAGGCCACTGTTCCCGGAATCATCCCCGCACATCCGATGACATAATCTTTCAAGGAGACGCCTGTAAGTCCCAGTGCGTAGTTGAGTAGATTGAAGGGGAAGACAGGCGAGAGCCGAAGCAAGGTCACGATTTTCAACCCTTCTCGACCTACTGCTTTGTCAATTGCCTTAAACCGAGCATTTCCCTCAATCTTTTTGGCAACCCATCCTCTAGCCAGATACCGCCCAACTAAGAATGCTGCGGTCGCGCCCAGAGTTGCGCCGATGAAAACATAGATAGAGCCTAGGAAAACTCCAAATAACGCTCCTCCACCCAGCGTGAGAATTGAACCGGGGAGGAAGGCGACCGTTGCTGCAATGTAAATTAGGATGAAGGCGATCGCCCCAGCAGGTCCTAAATCTTGTACCCATTGCAGCGCATTAGCCAGAATTTCTCTTAAGCTAAACCCGCCATCTGAGGCAGCATCTTGGGCAAGGGCAGGAGCAGTCGCTAGCAGCGTCGCTGTCACCGTAATGCTCAAGAATTTTAACACGGTTCTGAGTCGTCTAACGGTTAGTCGATCGGGATGGACTTTAGGTCTCATGGTTTGGGAGGGTGAATGTACTCAGGCTCAATGCGCAATCATGAAGCTTACATTTACTGTAAAGGAGTATCCTCTTGGAAAAATGATGGCAATCTAAGGCAAAAATTAGGATTTGCTGAGTAATTCCAAATGACATTTATAGCAAGTGAAGGGCGCGTTAAGACAACTCAAATAGCTGAGACAGCACAGTAGCAGGTATTTATCCTCGTCTTTTGCATTCTGCTGTTGCTACAAGGAAAATTTGGATAACCCAACGAGTAGATCACAAAAAAAGGGTGCAATCTATGCACCCTAAAATCACCGCAAAGCAAAACTCAAAGATTTAACGCATTTGTGGGGTTGGATAATTTAAGCCCAGAATAACAGCACCCAAGGCCAGCTTACATATCTCTAATACCCAGTAACTTCCGTGCATGAGCCCCATTGCCGATGGGACGGATGGGCTTGATTCGAAGAGATTGAGGTTAAGACCCAAAGCGCTCATCTCAGGAGTTAGACCGTATAAGTAGATGAGTGTGATAGCTAGCAGCAGTGATGCCAGGGCGATCGCCCATCGAGAGCGTGGAACGAGCTGAGACGCACGGTGATGAATGGCAAGCAGCCCGGTCAATATAATAGCAGCACTCAAGACTTCGATATGGTTAAATGCTTCAAAGATAGAGTATCCTGCAGCGGCAAATCCAGATTGTTCCATCATGCCAGAGGCATACATGCCCGGCATAATGACCAGGTCTAAGATCAAACTTCCCCCTAACCAGAGGGCGAGGGTCAGAATAACAACAGTCTGCCACTTAGACTGATTCGAAGACTGATTCGAAACAGGATTAGAAATGTGATACATAGACCCCTCAATGGTTTGGGCTACTCTTTTAGCTTATCGAAGATTAATTGAATTCACGCCAATTTACGACCGTGAAGTATTAAAACTAAACGTTGGTCAACTTTTTGTAAGAAAACTATGCGCAAAATACACGCAACGCGCCTCATGCCGTGCTATGAGACTCCGTTATGCAAAATCATCTCTGCAAATCTGGTGTTGCTGATGGGTGGAACATTTAAGGATTTTTATTTGTCCTTCAACGTATGTAAAATCCCTAACTGGGCATGGACTGGGCGTGGAGATGTGGATTGATCCTCCCGTTATTCTGGTTGGATTGGTGGGTGCGCTGGTCGCTCTCTGGAAACAGCACCGGGTTAACAGGCTGCTCAAACAAAGTGAAGAACGCTACGCATTGGCAGCCCACGCATCCAATGAAGGACTTTGGGACTGGAATCTGCAAACCCAGGAAATATATTTTTCGGCGCAATGGCAGAGGATGCTCGGCTTTGAGGAAAATACGTTAAGCAATTCCCCGGATGAATGGCTGAGTCGAGTGCATCCAGATGATATTGAGCCCTTAAAAATGGCGATCGCCATTCATCTAAACGAGGCATCTCCGTGTTTCGAATATGAACACCGTATGCGTCATCGAGATGGAACCTATCGCTGGGTGATCAATCGAGGCTTGGCTGTGCTGGATCAGAAGGGCATCGCTCACCGACTGGTGGGGTCGCAGTGCGATATCACCGATCGAAAAAAGGCTGAAGAACAGCGCTTAATCGATGCCTACTATGACCGTCTAACCGGATTGCCCAACCGGGCACTATTTTTGGATCGACTGAAGCAAGCGTTGGCTTGCTTAGACAAATCACATATCGCCCATCAATCCTCCTCGAATTCTGCATTTGCGGTTCTGATGCTCGACCTCGATCGATTCAAGGTGGTTAACAACAGTCTAGGTAGTGATATAGGCGATCAGCTGTTAGTGGCAGTGGCGCAGCGAGTGAATGCCTGCTTGAAAACGGGCGAAGTCTTAGCTCGCGTTGGAGGAGACGAATTCGCAATCTTGCTCAGCCACATTCATAGCATTGGCGATACTACGCGAATTGCTGAACAACTTCAGGGGCTGCTCTCTCTACCCTTCCACCTCGATGGGCAGGAGGTGTTTACGACTGTCAGCATTGGAATTGCACTAAGCTCTGCTCGCTATGAGCATCCCGAACATATTCTTCGTGACGCCGATACTGCAACATTTCGAGTCAAGGCTCAGGGCGGATCGCGATATCAAATTTTTGATCGAACGATGCACATTCGCATGATCACCAATCTTCAGCTCGAAGGAGATCTGCGTCGAGCGATCGCCACTGTTAGCATACCGAGCGATCGCCCTGAATTTCGGTTGTATTATCAGCCAGTTGTACACCTTGCGACGGGCAATATCAGCGGGTTCGAAGCCCTGATCCGTTGGCAACATCCCGAACAAGGACTGATTTCTCCAAACAGATTTATTCCGATAGCTGAGAAAAATGGGCTGATCGTCACGCTGGGGTGGTGGGTGCTACGAGAAGCGTGCCGTCAAATGCATCGTTGGTCGATGCAGGTGTCTGATGCGATGCCCTTGACCCTCAGCGTCAATCTAGGCAGTAAACAGTTTGCTCGCCCCGATCTAGTTGAACATATTCGCTACATTCTTGAAGATACTCAGATCGATCCGTCCTATCTCAAACTAGAAATCACCGAGAGCGCCATTATGGAGAATGCAAGGTCGACCGTGGAAACTCTCCATCACCTCAAGTCTCTCGGTATTCAGCTTGCCATTGATGACTTTGGCACCGGATATTCATCATTGAGCTATTTGCGACGTTTCCCAATCGACACCCTCAAAATCGATCAATCGTTTATTAAACGGATGAATACCGATCGAGAAAGTTCTGAAATTGTTCGAACAGTCGTAGCTCTCGCTCACATTCTCAAAATGGACGTGACTGCCGAGGGCATTGAAACAAAAGACCCATTGCCTCAGCTTCTCGCAATGCATTGCGAAAATGGACAAGGATATTTTTTCTCAGCTCCCTTAACCGCCGATGAGTCAACCGACCTCATCCTCAGAGAACACCGTGGGGCAAAAAATTTTTATCCAGCTAGCTAGCTTATTCCACTTATCCAAAAGGTCTAACATTGCGACGGGCAAACCGCACTCGATCAAACAATTCGCCTAGGGCGATGTATTCGCGCTAGCGACGTGTAGCAGTTATCGTCTTGCTCATGTTTAGACACGTAGTAATCATTCCTTCATTGGGTCATGCCCGATATTGCACGTGGATCAATCGGTTGCAAATCTCGATGCTTCATTGAGCGCTAATTTACCAGACAACGTCATGAGATTCAACATGCTCTGACTTTTCCCGATCTTTTCCAATTCTTATCTTCAGCATTGGTTTTCCCCATTCATTCCACAGGGTTTCCACAGAATTGTCAGACCTTTTCCACAGGTTTTTAAAAGTTTTCCACACCCTTTTCCCGAAGAAATTAGACATCCACGATATTTTTGGGGATTTTGCAATTTCACAGTTGCTTTATGAGAAAATCGCGTTTTTTGTAAAGAAACATTGCGTAATTTGCCCTGAAACGCTGATTCTTCCGTAAACCTTTTTTTTGTGTGAAAACCCATCGATCTCAGACTGGCGTTGACAAACCTACCCCCCCATAGCGCAAAATGATGCGACCTACCTTATGAAGGCGCTTTGATTCAGACTAATTCGCCGTTTGATTTCCACAGCTTGTGGATTATGCGAATTGCAGTCTGGGTCGGGTTGCGCTGTTCTTCGTGATGAGAATTGGTGCTCAGACGAGACGTAAGGGGGCTCTGTCCATTCACTTTGCACGTAGAGGTTTCTAATGAACGCAACCGTCAGCATCTTGGCAGAAATTCCTGAAGATTTGCACGAATCTCTTAGGGGCTATCTAGAAACCCACCCAGATTGGGATCAGGATCGGGTGTTCTCTGCCGCCTTGTCCTTATTTCTCTTGCAGAATGGGGGCGGTGATACGGTAGAGTCGTCCCGAAATTATCGCCGTACCGCTCGTGTCTATTTAGATTCGCTGTTCAAACACGCGGTTTAGACGCGCATGCCGATTAGCGCGGAACCCTCACAAACAGGGGACAAATTGGGTGCATGACATGAAAGGACGTATGGGTGCAATACATAGGGTGATGGATTTTGGGATGATTGAATGAACAGTATTCCCATGTCATCAAATTAGAAAATTCCACTTCCTCAATTGACTGCACATTACCGATTGCAAATTAAACGCTGAATCAATGGGTCTTATGAATAACGTCGCTGCAAAAATTAAACATCATCGGGGCTCACCCCACTGGTCTCTTAAAAGGAGACGCGACGGCAAAGTAGCGGAGCTTCAGTTTCAATGGTTAAAAGGGGCAAATGCATTTGAGAAGACGCTGCTGCGTGAGTAACCACTCGTGGCCTTTGTAGGTTAAGACTGTTTGCCCTAATGATTGAGACAGCTATTGCGTTCCTTATCAAGGAATACCGCCGTCTTTTGTTTGGTACGAATTGGCATAAAAAAATAGCGATCGCCCCGAGAGTTGAGAGAAATGCTCACCGTCCAAGAACCCCCATCATGAGGGTCACGGAATCTCTCTTACGGGCGATCGCTTTTTTTATTGACCAATTCGCTCGATTCAATTCGCTCGATTCAATTCGCTCGATTAAAATCAACTAGCTTGATCGAAATGCTTCAGCTACTCTCGGCGGATACATATCGGACGAGTGGTTGTTGAACAACACCATTGTGGTGGTCGCATTTTCTTCAAACCCGATGCGCTCGTAGAATTTTTGCTGACGGGTTGTCATGAGATACACGCGTTCAACTCGATTGACGTGAGGGTGCATCATCACTGTTTCGACGAGCTTACGTCCTAAGCCAGCGCCCTGATAGTCTGGGTGGATGGCAACATCCCAGATGGTGGCACGATAGATTCCATCGGAAGTCGCTCTGGCAAATCCGATGAGTCGATCGCTATCCCAAACAGTGACGACAGGCTTACTATTAGCGATCGCCACTTCCAAATCTTCGAGTCGGCGATCGCGTGCCCAGAAAGCGGTAGCCTGAAACAAGTCCTGAAGTTGACGTAAATCGATTGCTTTTGTAGATGGGGTTGACTCACTTGAATTCAACCCATCGTGAACATAAAACTGAACGTGGCGACAATCCATGATCACCAATGTTTCCTCATCTGGAAAAGATTAACAGCTTGAGCCCTAAGCGTAAGCATCAACGTAATGGAGGGCAATCTGCCCATAAAGTCAATCGGATTCTTAAATGGACTCAATTGACCAGCATAGTCCTAAATTTTGGATTGCGACCTCATCCGATTGAATTAGGCATGATGAATTCATGACAAAATTGAGGGTAAAGTGTCTGCTAAAAAATCCGCCCTTGGGGTGCAGACACTAATTTGAAGGGTCATTTAGACGATTAAATTTCCCCGATTAACTTGTCAATGGCCTGAAGAATTAGGTTGGTATAAAACAGATTTTTAGTTCACGTTATGCATGGGTTTAGCTGATGTCAACGTCTAAACGCCCTGATCGATCATCATTTCGATACCTATATCTTCCTCAACGCAATCGAGTCGGTCGGAGGCGATCGCCCTTGTTTCTAGTTCTGCTGATTGTGCTGTGGAGTGCCCTTTTAGGATGGGGATTTGCCCAAGCCACCGATCTGGCGCCTATTCAACATGCAGAAACAGGCGCTGTTGATGTGATTCCTGAGCAATACCAGCTTGGACACGAGCTTTATCTTGAAAATTGCGCGACCTGCCATGTGGGGGTGCCTCCCCAGGTTTTTCCACGAGAAACATGGCGGCAGTTACTCCAAGATTCGCAGCACTACGGCGTTCAAATTTCTCTGGTAGATCCGCCGCGATTGCTGGTGTGGGAATACCTCCAGTATTTTTCGCGAGGGTTGCGAGAGGATGAAGCGGTCCCCTATCGAGTCAATAATTCTCGATATTTCAAAATCCTCCATCCCAATGTCGAGTTAGATCGCCCCACTCGCTTAACGACCTGCATTACCTGTCACCCCGCCGCAGACCAATTCAACTTTCGGCAGCTAGCTCCTGACTGGCAGGGCGCATCCTAACGGCGAACTGCATTCGTAATGTCCTCACCCTGCTTGCTCGGATTGCAGGTGATAGGATGAGAGTACGCTGAATCTAGTAACCTCGTTGTCTGTTTAATTGTTCTCCTGCCATGCTGTTGAAGAATTTACTGGGCGATCCCAACGCGCGAAAGCTCAAGAAGTACCGACCCGACGTCGTTGAAATTAATCTTTTAGAAGAAGAGATTCAGCCTCTATCCGATCAAGAATTGGCGGGTAAGACGGCGGAGTTTAGGCAGCGAATCGAAAAGGGCGAGTCGCTCGATTCGCTTTTGCCAGAAGCCTATGCGGTCGTCCGTGAAACAGCACGGCGGGTCCTCGGTATGCGGCACTTTGACGTGCAGCTAGTGGGTGGCATGGTGCTGCACGAAGGCCAGATTGCAGAGATGAAAACCGGGGAAGGTAAAACCCTGGTGTCAACCCTCCCAGCCTATCTGAATGCGATCGAGGGCAAGGGCGTCCATATCGTTACGGTCAACGACTATCTAGCACGACGAGATGCCGAGTGGATGGGGCAAGTTCATCGGTTCTTAGGCTTGAGTGTTGGGCTAATCCAACAGGGCATGAGTCCATCTGAGCGTCGCAAAAACTACGCCTGCGATATCACGTATGGCACCAATAGCGAGTTGGGGTTTGACTATTTGCGAGACAACATGGCAACGTCCATGGCAGATGTTGTGCAGCGTCCATTTAATTACTGCATTATTGACGAAGTTGATTCGGTTCTCATTGACGAGGCTCGGACTCCTCTCATTATCTCAGGGCAGGTTGAGCGACCCAGCGAAAAATATATTAAGGCGGCAGAAGTCGCAACAGCCCTCGCTAAGAAAGAGGATGAAGACGACGATGGGCACTATGAAGTTGATGAAAAAGCTCGAAATGTGCTCCTAGCTGACGAGGGCTATATCGAAGCTGAACAGCTTTTAGGGGTCGATGACCTGTTTGATCCCCAAGATCCGTGGGCGCATTACATATTTAATGCGATTAAAGCAAAAGAGCTGTTTATTAAAGACGTAAATTATATTGTCCGCAATGGCGAAGTTGTGATTGTGGATGAGTTTACAGGGCGGGTAATGCCGGGTCGTCGCTGGAGTGATGGGTTGCATCAGGCGATCGAAGCGAAAGAACATACCGACATTCAACCCGAAACCCAGACATTAGCAACGATTACCTATCAAAATTTCTTCTTGCTCTATCCGAAGCTGGCTGGCATGACCGGAACTGCGAAGACGGAAGAAGCAGAATTTGAAAAAATTTATGATTTAGAAGTTACGGTTGTCCCCACTAATCGTCCCACGGGGCGCGTTGATTTGTCCGACGTCGTCTATAAGACTGAGGAAGCAAAGTGGCGATCTGTCGCGCAAGAATGCGCGGAGATGCATGAACTAGGTCGCCCCGTGTTGGTTGGGACAACCAGCGTTGAAAAGTCAGAATTGCTCTCTACGCTGTTGAGCGAGCTTAAAGTTCCGCATAATTTGCTCAACGCCAAGCCCGAAAATGTTGAGCGAGAATCAGAAATCATTGCTCAAGCAGGGCGAAAAGGTGCAGTGACGATCGCCACTAACATGGCAGGACGCGGAACTGACATCATTTTAGGCGGTAATGCTGACTATATGGCTCGCCTTAAGGTCCGCGAGTATTTGATGCCTCGTATTGTCAAGCCCGAAGACGAAGATACGTTTTCAGTGACGAAGGTGTCCGGCGGTGGCAGTCGCAGCAAAGGAAAAGGATTTACACAAGGCAGTGGTCAGAAGATTAAGACCTGGAAAGCATCTCCTCAGATTTTTCCGACTCAGCTTTCTCAAGAAGCCGAAAATTTGCTGAAAGAAGCGGTCGATGTTGCGGTTAATCAATATGGTGAGCGATCGCTCTCTGAGCTTGAGGCGGAAGATAAAGTCGCAGTCGCAGCAGAAAAAGCGCCAACAGAAGACCTAGTCATTCATAAGTTACGGGATGCCTGCAAC
Organism: Elainellaceae cyanobacterium; assembly: GCA_051117555.1. Classification (GTDB taxonomy): domain Bacteria; phylum Cyanobacteriota; class Cyanobacteriia; order CAZCXK01; family CAZCXK01; genus DBGGTD01. The sequence goes on from JBNPEG010000098.1 coordinate 25,030, forward strand.
CTCATCTTGCAAGAATATGAAGCGTTTACTCGCCAAGAGCACAATGAGGTGGTTGAGTGCGGCGGGCTACACGTCATCGGCACAGAGCGCCACGAATCTCGGCGTATTGACAATCAGTTGAGAGGTCGTGCGGGACGGCAAGGTGACCCTGGGTCTACTAAGTTTTTTCTGAGCCTGCAAGATAACCTGCTGAGAATTTTTGGGGGCGATCGCGTTGCCGGGCTGATGAACGCATTTCGAGTCGAAGAAGATATGCCCATTGAGTCAGGGATGTTGACTCGGTCGCTAGAAGGAGCCCAGAAAAAGGTCGAAACCTACTACTACGACATTCGTAAGCAGGTCTTTGAATATGACGAGGTAATGAATAATCAGCGTCGCGCCATCTATGCAGAGCGGCGACGAGTGCTTGAAGGACTCGATCTCAAAGAGCAGGTGATTAAGTATGCTGAACGCACGATGGATGACATCGTCGATGCATACGTTAATCCTGATTTACCTCCCGAAGAATGGTCGCTCGATAAGCTCGTTGATAAGTCTAAAGAGTTCGTCTATTTGCTCCAAGATCTTCAGCCAGAGCAGCTTGATGATCTGACGATGAGTGAAATTAAGACGTTCTTGCATGAACAGGTTCGGATTGCGTACGACATGAAAGAAGCTCAAGTTGACCAGATTCAACCAGGGCTCATGCGCCAGGCGGAACGATTCTTCATTTTGCAGCAAATTGACACTCTGTGGCGTGAGCATTTGCAACGCATGGATGCCCTGCGTGAATCCGTAGGATTGCGCGGATATGGGCAAAAAGATCCGCTCATCGAATATAAGAGTGAAGGGTACGAACTGTTCCTAGACATGATGACGGAAATTCGGCGTAATGTAGTGTATTCGCTGTTTCAGTTTCAACCGCAGGTTCAGCCCTCAGTTCAGAAGTCCTCTGAAGTGGTTTAACCTCACCTTCCTACGTCCTAATAATTTGACTGCTTTGCCCGCCGCGCTAGCCACTGGTTGACCGGAAAATTCTTTGTGAAGAATGATTACACCCGTTTGTAATGGTGTCAAACATAGGAATGGCAGTGTCGGAAGCTGTGCTCTCTACCATCTTTAGCATGCGCCCTGTGTAAACTGACTGTCTTCTGACGCGTCAACCACGGCTGATAGAGCGTCAACCAGATAGCATAGACATGTCTCCTAACCCGAAGTCAAAGCTGGGTAAGCGTGCCTTCCTTTTCGCTGCCCTTTTCGCTGCCGTATTAGGACATTCAATGTGTGGATAATCCTGCCTCGCGCTGCAGAGATTCTACAGGCAAATTTAAGCTCGTAGGGCTATAACTGCTTACAGAATTGTGACGCCGATCTGCTATGCAAGCTCAACCCGCTGTTCTTTTGCTAGAGTATGCCTCGCGTCATATAGCTTCAGGACTGCGAAGTCTCCGATATTCAGGTCGACGTTGTCGAGTTGTACAGCTTTCTAATTCTCAACATGGAGGATTTTGTCAGTCAATCAGATTAACTTGTAGGCAAAAGAACCGCTAGTTAAAACAGCTTTCTATCGAATTGTTTGAACTGGAATACTTAATTCGATAGGGCGATCGCCCCGCATTTACATCTATCTTTGGTGATCCCCGATAGGTTTTAGGTAAAATCACCCCGAAACACAATGTGATGCCGTATTACGTAAATTCTTAACGGTCTTGTTAAAAATATGACCGTTTTTTAACACAAAACTAAAAACAATATAAAGTTAATATTTTGTTTGGGATCGCTGAAAGCCTCGTAAATCATGAGTTTTTAGCGTGTCGAAAGCCTTAAAGCTGAATTTGGAAAAGATGAGAATTAGGGAGGAGATAAGCTAAACCCCATTCCAATATGAGAACCCTAACTTCTATCATCTCGACGTGCAGACACTGTCAACATTATGCAAGTGAAGGTCGTCGAGGCGGTCATTGCAATCAGCTTGGTGCACCTGTACAGGGATGCTGGAAAGCCTGTTCTTTAGCAATCCCACCGTTCGCTCCATCTTGGGAGGCTACGGTGGGGATCAAGATGTGGCAAGAACCATTAGAGAATTTAGAGGGCGAGTTATCGGTTGCTTGCTTAGATCTAGAAATGTCTCCAAATTCTGGTTTAGAACCGTTAGATGTTTTAGAAACACTAGCGAAGAACTGTTCTTGATAGGCAGCAGATACTGCATAATCTGCGTTTAATAGCCTCTAATTTCTAATTTGATAGTCTCTAATTTAATAGTCTCTAAAAGTGGCTTTTTGGATACACCAATACCTATTAATCCTTTAAATCAGGAATCCTTTAAAATCAGGTCAATGACAAATTGATACCTCACATTCCGACTGACTTGACCGATTGGCTAGTTTGAGGTTATTCGATCAGGAATTGGTAGCACGTAGAACCCCCTAAAAGGGCGATCGCCTTTTTAGAGCGACGTCCTTTTAGGGGGAGAGTTATTCGACTAAGATTAATTCCCCAATCTTAACGTGACTGGATCTGCTTGGGGTTAAACAAAAATGGAACGCTGCCTGACTGCCCAGACATGACTAGAACCTCAGGCATCGCCGCCCCACCTTCTCGCCATGCCTCAATCGCCTCTTTCTGAAGCACCAATTCTCCTCCTTGGGCTTTCAGCGTTTCAGCAAGCAATCGTTGAGCCTCCGCTTTACCTCTAGCACGGTTAATGTCTGCTTGAGCTTCTTGAGCAGCCTCTTGAGCGACGTATACGGCTCGACGCGCTCTCTGTTCTGCAATTTGCTTATCTTCAACAGATTTTGCAAATTCTTTCGAGAAATTGAGATCGATAATACTAGTGTCTAATACGATGACTCCATATTTCTCAAGGCGCTCATTTAGAGCGGTATCAAAGTCTTGCTTGAGTTCAGTACGCTTGGTAATAGATTCTTCAATGGTTCGTCGTGCTGCCGCAATTTTGAATGATTCTTGGGTTTGGGGTGCAATAATCTTAGACACCAGATTTCCGAGGGTGCCTTGAGTTCTTCTGATTTCAACAACCCGAGTTGGGTCGAGGCGAAAATTAATTGCAAAGCTAGCTTTGAGGTTTTGTAAATCTCGTGTTGAGCTTTCCGCCGGAACTTCAAACTTCTGCACGGTGACATCATAGACATCAACTGCGGAGATCAGAGGTGGCTTGAGGTGAATTCCTTCAAGCAAAGCCCCTTCCCGAGCTTTCCCTAGAATGCTTATGACTCCGGCTTGTCCAGGATTAATGACTACAAATGAATTAAGCCCAATGATGACAACAATAAATGCGAGAATGGCCACAATAATAGTCGACAAGCTCTGGGATTGCTGATTCTTCAAAACTCGATTTCTCCTTTCTACGTAAACTAAATAATGGTTATGAATCGGGTTGTCCAGAACGAAGCTATTGTACCCTGTAGGATTTCACTTCAGAAATATATCGCCCGTTGTACATGGCACTGAACATGCTAAGAGCTGTCAAACCCTCCCGGCGTAGTGATAGGAAAGATTTATCCGCCTGCTCTATCCAACCTGTTCTATAACATTAAGGGCCAATGATAGGTTGGATGGTGTTTGTCTAGGTGCGGTTTCTAGTCACTAATCTTACGATTTATGCTAGTTAATCATAGGGATAGGTTTGTTGACTTACAAGTAGGTGGGACCAATTAAATATGAGACCTGTGTAGGTTGGGTTGAGGTACGAAACCCAACGCCCGCATGGGTTACGCTATCGCTCATTAAGATGATTTTCCATCGCAAATCGAACTAGTTCAGCCCGATTGTTTGTATTTGTCTTACGCAGCAAACTACTAACGTATTTCTCAACCGTGCGAGGACTAAGGTGAATATGCTCTCCAATTTGGCTGTTGGATAGCCCGTCCATCAGTAAGTCTAAGACTTGTCGCTCTCGTTCCGTCAAATCAAGGATGAAAACGGCTGTCGGAGCGGTTGTTGATCCGTCAGCATGGTGCTCGTTCTCTTCTAATAGCTCATTTGTCTGCACTCTCAATCGCCAATCCATTTGAACCATTTGCGCCCGTTCTAGCAGGTTGCGAATTACGGCACCTAGTTCTTCTAAATCAAATGGTTTAGGCAAATAGACATCACAACCGAGCTGATATCCCCGGATTCTCTCTTCAGTATTAGTGCGCTCAGTGAGAAAAATAACGGGTAATAGGCGAAGTGCTGGTTGCCGGCGTACACGCCGCATCAATTCATATCCGTCCATACGTGGCATTGTAATATCAGTCACGATTAAATGGGGTTGATACTGGCTGACCATTTCTAGCGCTTTCTGACCGTTTTCGGCAGAAATAACCATATAGCCTGAAAGCTCAAGATAATCGCTAATCGATAGTCGAGTCCCCAGATCATCATCGACAACGAGGATTGTTAGAGACATGCCTCTTAAATAGGCTCCATACCATCATTAACCTAAGTTGGGATTCGTCGTAAGAAACGGGAATGGGCTCACGTTTGTGCATCGTTTCGTATGCTGTCACGGGTTAGTCACGTTCAGAATTATATCGGAAGCAACCGCATCAATCATTTACCCTGAATAGTATTCCTGCTGGATTGACAGCAACATATTGATAGCAACTATGGTTGGGCCGCAACATGCATTGTTTTGAATAACCCGAAAATTTCTAGAGATTCTGTAATGTGAGAGATTAAATAACTCTCGGCGCCATATTATCGAACTAATGTATATCTAGCTGTAACACAATCCTCTATGCCTCATTGACGTAGAGTCAAATATAGATGCCAATATATAGCAATCCCAGACGGGATGTGAGCGGTGGGGCGGCGCCCGCCCCACCGCTCACACCAAATTTATAAGCGATTTAGGATCGCTATAAATCTAAAGACTATAGACCTTCATGCTCGGTAAACACATTTGATAGCTCATGGTCTTGCCTAACATCCTAACGAATCTTTATATGAAGGCGTGAGGCTACGGCTCTCTGGGCTCAGCTTTTTATGTAGAAACCCAGCGCCGCATGGGGCTACACACGTTTGGCCTTCTAAAACAAGAAGGTAAGGTGATAACAAATGCAAATTGCAGATTTAGAGTGCTGCGGCTAGCTGCGATCGCACGTGAGATGAGACAGTCCATAGAGGATAATGCAGGTTCATTCGGCTGATAGCTGATATATGCCGTCTTGTTAGCAATGCCTACTTTCCTAATTTCAAACTTACTGTCTTTACCTATGAAGCCGGTCACGCTTTCCGATACCATGAAGAGATGTCAAGATCCCTGATAACCTTACATACGTATAGCAAACCATCGCTCTAAATCTCCAAAAGTCGAAGAATTATGGCGCTGACGCTTTTTAATCTGGCTGCACATTTACCATAATTGAAGTGTCTCGTCGTATACTTAGGAGTCTGAATCATTTGATTGCATTTGGGGTGACCAGGCGGTGATCTATTAGGATATTGGCTGTTGAAGCATTGGTATCAAGTGGTTTGATTATCAATATTGAGTGGTGTAAGGCTGCTGAGGATACTAAGATATTTCAGATGCAACCAGGAAGGTAGAACAGGAGAGTCATGAGTCAAGAGGAAATTTATCAAAAGGTTCAAAAAATTGTTTCTGAACAGCTCGGTGTTGATACTGCCGAGGTTAAGCCGGAAGCCAATTTTGCTAACGATCTAGGAGCAGACTCTCTCGATACAGTCGAGTTAGTAATGGCGCTAGAAGAAGAGTTTGATGTCGAAATTCCAGACGAAGCGGCTGAAGGAATTGCCACCGTTCAAGCGGCAGTAGACTACATCGCTGGCAAGGTCGCTGTTTAATGTCGTCGCTAATCAATTAATTTTGTGTGCGTCGAATCTGCTTGCCTGCTCGGCAATTTATTCTGGGTTTAGTTGACTCCTTTGAGTTGAAGTTATGACAAACGTTGATTTTAAGAGTAAACGTGTTGTAATTACAGGGCTTGGTTCGATCACTCCAATTGGTAATTCCCTCGCTGACTATTGGCAGGGATTACTAGACGGGCGCAATGGTATTGGTTCGATTACCTTGTTTGATTCGTCGCGTCATGCGTGTCGCATTGCTGGAGAAGTCAAGGGATTTAATCCCCATGACTTCATGGATCGCAAAGATGCTAAGCGGATGGATCGGTTTGCCCAGTTTGCCGTTTCTGCCAGTAAGCAGGCGCTTGCGGATGCTAAGTTTGTCATCAATGATTTGAATGCAGAGCAAGTGGGTGTCGTCATTGGCACGGGCGTTGGCGGGCTTAAGGTTATGGAAGATCAGCAAGAGGTTTACTTAAATCGCGGGCCTGATCGCTGTAGCCCATTTATGGTGCCTATGATGATTGCTAACATGGCAGCCGGTTTAACCGGGATTCACACAGGTGCTAAGGGACCCAATTCTTGTACCGTTACGGCCTGTGCGGCTGGTTCAAATGCGATTGGAGATGCATTTCGACTTGTCCAGGGGGGATATGCCCAAGCCATGATTTGTGGGGGTGCGGAAGCTGCCGTCACGCCGCTTTCCCTGGCAGGGTTTGCGTCGGCGCGGGCGCTGTCTAGCCGAAACGATGATCCAGAGCGTGCGTGTCGTCCGTTTGATCGCGATCGCGACGGGTTTGTGATGGGCGAGGGGGCCGGAATTCTAATTCTCGAAGAGTTAGAACATGCGCTAAGCCGAGGGGCGCATATCTATGGTGAGATCGTCGGCTATGGTATGACGTGTGATGCTTATCATATGACTTCTCCAGTCCCTGGGGGCGAAGGGGCTGCCAGAGCGATCCAGCTTGCATTGAAAGATGGAGGGCTTTTAGCTGAGCACGTAAGTTACATTAACGCTCACGGCACAAGCACTCCTGCTAATGACTCTACTGAAACAGCGGCGATTAAAACAGCGCTAGGAGATGCTGCGTACCGTGTTGCTATTAGTTCAACAAAGTCGATGACGGGGCATTTGCTTGGAGGCTCTGGCGGGATTGAAGCAGTTGCAACTGTCATGGCGATCGCCCACGACCAGGTGCCGCCTACGATTAATTTAGAAAATCCTGATGAAGCGTGCGATTTAGATTACATTCCAAACAAAAGCCGTCATCTACCTGTTGAGGTTGCGCTCTCCAATTCGTTCGGATTCGGCGGACACAATGTCACGTTGGCATTTAGAAAATACAGTGGATAAATTTCAATCGGCTATCAGCATCAGAAGACATTTGAGCAGGAGTCTTGTGAGAGAGTACTTGCGATAGATTATTGAGATAAGTATTAGTTGTAGGCAGAACGGTATAAACTATAATCAATAGGTATACTCACTTATTCGCTTACTCGCTACGTTGCCGATGTGACATCGCAATGAATGTGATATCGCAATGAAACGGTAAGTTTGTAGCTATAGCAATCCTAGATGGGGTGTGAGCGGTGGGTGACGCCCGCCCCACCGCTCATACAAAATTCACAAGCGATTTAGGATCGCTATATCTGTTGTTTAATGTTTCAAATTTGTCGATCGCTATATCTGTTGTTTAATGTTTCAAATTTGTCGTATGTCTTGAGGAAGATTTCAGGTCATCCTTGCTCGTCAATCCACCTGATGGGATGATGGATTTGCAGTTCAAGTACGATTGAATTCGTTCCCAACGTTGTCAGATTTGACAGTTCGTCCATTCAAGCATTTAAACGTCGTTACATCATTTAGAGAAGATTTATGGCTGTCGTAACCCAGTCCCTCGAAGAGCTTTGTATCAATTCAATCCGTTTCTTGGCGATTGATGCAGTCCAAAAGGCTAACTCTGGACACCCAGGATTGCCAATGGGCGCTGCCCCGATGGCGTTTGTGTTGTGGGATCGCTTCATGCGGTATAACCCCAAAAGCCCAAGCTGGTTTGATCGCGATCGCTTTGTGTTGTCGGGAGGGCATGGCTGCATGTTGCAGTATGCGCTGCTGTATTTGGCGGGTTACGACGGTATGAGTTTAGATGACCTCAAGCAATTCCGTCAGTGGGGGTCTAAAACACCCGGACATCCCGAGAATTTTGAGACGGAAGGCGTTGAGGTGACGACAGGGCCCTTAGGTCAAGGGATTTCAAATGGAGTTGGGTTGGCGATGGCTGAGGCTCACCTTGCCGCGCGTTATAACAAGCCAGATTGTCAGATCGTTAATCACTACACCTATGTGATTTCAACCGACGGTGATTTGATGGAAGGGGTATCGGCAGAAGCGTCATCCCTAGCCGGTCACCTTGGTTTAGGTAAGCTCATTGTTCTATATGATGACAACCTCATTTCGCTTGATGGAGATACTGAGCTTTCTTTCACCGAAGACGTGACCAAGCGCTATGAAGCATATGGCTGGCATGTCCAAATGATTGATGATGGTAACACGGATATTGATGGCATTCATCAAGCGATCGCCGCTGCTCAATCTGTCACCGATAAGCCATCACTGATTCGAGTTAGAACAACGATTGGATATGGTTCTCCCAATAAGGCGCATACCCATACGGCACACGGTTCGCCCCTAGGTGAGGATGAAGTCGCTGCGACTCGTGACAACTTAGGCTGGCAATATGGCTCATTTGAAGTTCCAGAGGATGCACTTGCCCATTTTCGCAAGGCAATCGATCGAGGAGCGAAGCTCGAATCTGATTGGAACGATACGATGACGACCTACAAGTCAAAGTATCCCCAAGAAGCAGCTGAGTTTGAGCGCATTATCAGCAACACGCTGCCAGAGGGATGGGACAATTGCCTGCCGACGTATACGCCCGAAGATAAGGCAGATGCGACGCGTAACCATTCTGGTAAGGTGCTGAATGCGATCGCCGATGCGCTTCCTGAGCTCTTTGGCGGTTCTGCTGATTTAGCAAGTTCTAACAAGACACTGTTAAAATCCTCCGGTAATTTCCAGAAAGGCGCGTACGAAAATCGCAACATCTGGTTTGGAGTGCGAGAACACGGCATGGGGGCTGCCTGTAACGGCATGGGGCGGCATGGTGGCGTAATTCCCTATGGGGCGACATTTTTAACATTCACTGACTATATGCGGGGTGCGATCCGCTTGTCTGCTCTGTCTCGCACTGGCGTGATTTGGGTGATGACCCACGACTCGATTGCCCTTGGTGAAGATGGGCCGACTCACCAACCCGTCGAGCATATTGCCTCGCTGCGTGCAATTCCTAATTTGATAGTGATTCGTCCGGCAGATGGTAACGAAACCTCTGGGGCCTATAAAGCTGCTATCGAAAATCGCGATGCTCCAACGTTGATTGCTTGTTCTCGCCAGGGGTTGCCAAATTTGGCGGGATCTTCAATAGAAAATACGATGAAGGGTGGCTATGTTCTTTCTGATAGCGATGGCACACCCGATCTGATTTTGATCGGAACAGGTAGCGAAGTACATCTTTGTGTACAAGCCGCAGAAACCCTCCGTAGCGAAGGGAACAAGGTGCGAGTCGTTTCTTTGCCATCATTCGAACTCTTTGACGAGCAAGATGACGCCTACAAAGAATCTGTTTTGCCTAAAGCTGTGAAAAAGCGTCTCGCTGTCGAGGCAGGCATAACGTTTGGCTGGTGCCGCTATACGACTAGCGATGGTGACGTCCTGGGCGTTGATAGCTACGGCGCCTCAGCTCCCGGCAAGACGTGCCTAGAGAAGTTTGGTTTTACAGTAGACAATGTAATAGCGAAGGCAAAATCATTGTTGGGCTAATCGGATTGGTTAAATGAATCAATCGTGGGGTTCAAAGCTCGAAGTTTAATGCTTGAAGTTTGATGCATAAAAAAGGTGGCGCCGTCCACCTTTTTTCATGCATTCACTGTGAGTCCAGCAGTTACGACGATCTGCTAGAGCGTTTTATTGTCAAATTTGAAACGGAGAGGGGGGGATTCGAACCCCCGATGAGTTTGACCCCATAACGGATTTCGAGTCCGCCGCATTCAACCGCTCTGCCACCTCTCCAAGATTGCGCTGCAGTTTACAAATTGGGATACCTCAGTCATTTTACAGAGACAGACGCCTCTTTGTCAGCGAAGCGACAAGATATCTCTGTAAGAGTAGATTGCAGCCCCACATTCTATTGGCTCAAAAATCTGTTAGAGCCGTATCTTTTTTGAGGCTGCCCGTTGAAAATCCCTCTCGTGGACTCCAATGGATTGCTCCATCGTCTCCAACGACGTAGGTCTTAATATTTCGGCTGGCTAGCAATTCTCGCGTTTGAGCATCGAGGTCAATCGCTGAGGCGATCGCCACCTGAGGATTGATTGCATTGAGCACTTCTGGACTGATGGGTTCTCCCGTCCACCACAATACTTGAGCGTGTTGAAACGGCAAATAGGCAGGAATTTCCTGGCAACGCGGATCATGGCAGTCGATTAGTAGCCAATGCTGATCATGCATATGAAAATCCAACATAGCAGGATTATCATTAAACGCTTCTATAGACACACTGTTTATCTGAATGAATTCTCGGAGATGAAGCCGTTTCATGGGGGCAGATGACACACGAGAGAGTTGCTGCCAGCTCAAATCAATGGCCGGATCGGGTTGGGAATGGGTGGCGATCGCCCAATCAATTCGATTAATGCCATTCGTCCTCAAAAATGGCATCACCGTGAAGGATACATCCGTCTCTTTGCCTGTATTAATCAGTGCTGTCTGACCATGGTCTTGAATCACCATCACAGGAATACCAGAGGTGGCGAGAATCACAGCATTCAGTTGAGCATGAGTCATCCATGCAGGCACTATCACAAGACCCAGAGCAGTCAATCCTGCAATCCACCATTGACGCTGCCGCCGATATGACACGACCCATCCAAACAGACCATAGATCAAAACCACTGACCAAGCTGGAATCGTGCCTATTGCATGGGCGCTTCCGGGCAATTCGCTCGCAAACTTTGCGAGCTGAATGAGTCCACTCGTCGGATAAAACAATGTCCATGCTGACAGACTGCCAAGGGGTGGATATATCAAAGCACCCAAGGCACTGATGATGCTCCCGAAGCTAATCAGAGTAATCAGCGGCGTCGCTAACACATTAATCAAAATGCTGTAAGGTGAGATGACTCCGAATACGTGAGTTTGCAGGGGTAATGTCCAAATATAAGCAGCTAATGGGACGGCGATTGCAGAGGCGATCGCTGGAGGCACCCAATCCAGTCTCTTAGTCAACGGTTGAACGGTTATCAACAAACCAAGCGTTGCCAGAAAACTAAACTGAAATCCTAAATCCCAGATCCAGTGTGGATTCACCACTAATAGAAGTGTTCCTGCGACTAAGAGCAATCCCAATGGTTTAACCTTTCGGTCCATCGTTAAAGCCATTAACGCAGCAATACCCATAATGCTTGCTCTCAAAACAGAGGGTTGCACTCCGGTCAAGCCGACATAGCCAATGATGACACCCGTACCAATCCAAAATTGCCACGTTTTTGAGAACCGCCGGGTCAACACAATCACAGCACTGACCAACATAGAAACCTGAAAGCCGGATGCAGCTAGCGCGTGGGCTAGTCCAGCTTGAGTAAACTGATCTTTGAGGTCATACGGCAAATCAGCTCCGTTCTTGCCGATTGCCATCGCGGTCACCAGCAATCCCTCCGGTTCACCCAAGCGTTCAACCTGTGCGTTAAGAATTCGCTGCTGTAATAGCCAAGAACTATGCTGAATTCGACTTCGTATCGGAAATGGAGGAACACTGGAGCTCATTCCACTGACCTTTCCACTGAGTCCTGCAAAGATACCCTGCTGCTTTAAATATGCCTGAAAGTCAAATGCACCAGGATTAACAGCAGGCTCAGGATGATAAAGTCTTCCGGCAACGGTAAGGGGCTTTCCTGGATAAAGCTCATTGTCTTCAACCCGGTCACTTGGTATCGTGACGTAGAGTCTTCCCGTAACATGTTGAAACTCAGTATCTAATTCTTGCTTAGACCAGTGTCGCGCTTCCGTTGTTCTTAGTACAAACTGAATTCGTTCACTGCGCGTTAACCGAGGTGAACTATCAATTTGTCCACGAACTTCAAACTGATCTAACGACTCGGAACGGTTAGCGACATCCGTTGGTATAGATGAAGTGCCAAGCTGATGGCTAATATCCGTCTCAGATGCTTCAGGAACCCGAATTGAAAAATGAAATAGTGCGAATAAACAAATTAGTCCGGCAACCAGCCAAATTTTAGATTTAGGACCTGTCCGCCATACTTTTGGCATGCAAATCATCGCGATGCTACCCACAACAAAAATAGCGATCGCCCCCGTTGGAATACCTCCTAGCTCTCCAGGAATGCCTGTTAAAAGTAACCCTACAACATATGCTAAACAGAGTAAGTATCCGGTAATTGACCCCATCATTGACCCTCCTCAAAAATGCCGAGGCGCTCTATCAGAAATTTGATAGAACGCCTCGTTTCAACATTCCCGAAAATGGACAACTGCTAAATTGCCAACCCTAATTTAAATCCCAATACAGCGTGAAGGAACATCACACAAAGAGCCGTGCCGCCTAAATAAGCATGGATAGTGCGAAATGCTGACTTTCCTTTTCCAAACCCTGTAGCAGCGATCGCAGCATTAACTCCTAACAGAAGAATAACTAGTGAACCCGTCCAGAAATGAGGACTATCAAAGACAGGTTGCTTCTGCATGATCAGGGATAACACACCACCCGTATAGCCCAGCACAATAAACAAAAACATCAGCGGAGCCATTTTCCGATGCCCTGCTAAGCTCTTAGCTGATTCAGTTTTATCACTGACCTCCCGACCTCTCCATCCCGTGAGTCCAACAAAACTTCCCATCACAAACACGACGACTCCCATCATGGCAGGATGTCCCCAATGCACAATTGGCTCAGGAACTCCTAGACTGCGAAACCAGTTTGCAATAGGCTCTAGAAACTCAATTAAGTATTCCGACATTCCGCTCTTCTCCTCGCGCCCGCATCGGCTTATTAAGAATTATTGAGAACATTTTACGCCATCCAACTTGACGAAGCAGTTCTTCTGGCGACATCGGTTTATCTGGATGCCTAAGTAGAGGATGCTTTGAGGGAGGCCGGCGGTTATAGACGCTTGCGGCTTCTCGAAGAGTAAACCGCAACTATACAAACAAAGTCTGCGGCGGCGGACTCCAGCAAAACCAACGGTTTTGAAACCTTCGGAGGCAGGTTTTGTCCGTATAGCCCACGTTCCGCAAGCGACATGTAACGCGTTCGCGTAGCGTTCCGAAGGAAAGCGTCTCTGTCAAGAGAACTTTAGTTGCTAAGGCAACAAAAAATAGGACTTTTAAAGCATCCTCTTAGCTTTTTCTCTCAATAGCCTTGTTGTATCTCACGGTTTTGCTGCGCAGCATCAACTTCGCTAGGGCTTAGTAAAGGAAATCCCATCGATTCGCGTTGCTTAAAATACAGTTGAGCAATATTTCGAGCTAAGTTCCTCACGCGGGCAATATATCGAGTTCTCTCTGTGACTGAGATGACACCTCTCGCTTCTAAGAGATTGAAGGTGTGAGAGCATTTCAAGACATGCTCATACGCAGGTAAAACCAACCCCAAATTCATGAGCCTGTCAGCTTCTTGCTCGTAAATATTGAAGAGTGTGAATAACGTATCGGGATCAGACGCCTCGAAGTTATATGTCGAATTTTCAATCTCCGCCTGAAGATAAACATCTCCATAGCTCAGTCGATCATTCCAGCGGATGTCGAAAATTGAGTTCACTTCCTGCAAATACATAGTGAGTCTTTCTAGACCATATGTAATTTCAATAGAAACAGGGCGACAATCTAATCCTCCACACTGCTGAAAATAAGTAAATTGCGTCACTTCCATGCCATCAAGCCAAACCTCCCATCCGACTCCCCATGCGCCTACAGCAGCGTCTTCCCAATTATCCTCTACAAATCGGATATCGTGATCTTCTGGCTTGATTCCGAGCGCCTTTAGAGAATCTAAGTAAAGATCCTGAATATTTCCGGGAGATGGCTTGATAAGCACCTGATATTGATAGTAATGCTGAACCCGATTTGGATTCTCGCCATATCGTCCATCCGACGGACGACGGCAGGGCTCAACATAAGCAACTGACCATGGTTCTGGCCCGATTGCTCTCAGAAATGTATGAGGGCTCTTAGTGCCCGCTCCTTTCTCAGTATCGTAGGGTTGAACAATGACACAGCCGCGATCGCCCCAAAATTGATTCAAAACCGAAATTACAGACTGAAAAGTGGTAGAACTCACGTCACCAAACTCCAACGGGCTTATCTCTCTACCCATTGTGAGTCATCAGACATCACTTGAATACACCAGAGAGAGTCTACATTGGCCAACAAAATTTCAAAATCACACACCAAACTGACGCGCGATCCTTTGACTGATTGTTAGCCACGACAGTCTATGTAGACTCGCTACAGCGATCGCCCCTTTCCTCAAACGCTTAAATCTAGTCCCTTTACCAAGTGGAACGTCTAATCGACTAATCTATCTAATCTATTAAGTTTTAGGTAATTGCTCAACTCAGTAGCCAATCGGTCTGCTGTGAGGTAAGAGCACGGGAAATGGCATCAAAGGCAGAAATGCCCTGACGCTGTGCAGTATTGACGAGCGAACGCACCTGCGCGAATAACTCT
>JBNPEG010000220.1:0-38920 GCA_051117555.1 Elainellaceae cyanobacterium
ACCTATTGGCGTGTGCCGCTGTTTAACACACCAGATAATATCAATCACCTTCGTCAAGCTATCCATAAAACAAAAAGCGAAGCTCCTTTCCAGATTGTTGCCGCAGTCGTTCTTCCTGATCATCTTCACTTTATCTGGACACTGCCCCCCGATGAGAGCAACTATTCCAAACGAGTCGGACGCATCAAGGTTTTGTTCACTCAAGCTTGAAGAGGTCGTAACACTCAGCCCGAAGCGCTTTCCCTTTCACGTCGTAAGCACCGAGAAAGTGACATCTGGCAACGGCGATTTTGGTAGCATACTCTTCGCAGCGAAATCGAACTCTCTCGCTATCTCGATTATGTTCATTACAACCCAGTCAAGCATGGTTTGGTGAGCTGTCCTCACCAGTGGCCTTTTTCGAGCTTTCATAAGTTAGCTTGGGAAGGCGTTTATCCGCAAGATTGGGCTTGTCAATGAAATGGAGCTAAAGTCGATTTGGGACAATGCTTTGACGTAAATTTATGTACTGGAGAATAGCGGATAGTTATGATGCGTGGGCAGTGCCCACCCTACGCTTGGGACTCCAGCGGTTAACTCGTTTGAAGACGCTATTCCAATTCCCGTAACGGCCCAGTAGTTCGCGCCATTGAGCCCCCGTCTTGTCTATCCACAGAACGGCCTCGACAAAGCAGCGACAGTTGGCTTCCTGGCCAACATAGACACCGGGCATGGAGCGCAGTTGTGTGACTACTCGCTGCCAGTGTTGCTCACGCAGTTCAGCAGAGGGCATTGTTCCATTCACCATGTCTTCAGTTGCAAACTATCGGAGCGACGTTCAAAATGTCAACACAACCTAATCTAGAGTGGTCAGCAGACTGCGAATTTTGCGTCGCTGCCGCCAATCAAGATGTTTCGGAAAGCTTAGCTCAACGGCGATCGCATTTTTAGTCATCCCTGCCATCGGATAAAAGCTTTCCGTATTCACTTCAATTGTGTATGATTCAACATCTTGTACTTCTGCGATCACCCGTTTGAGGTTTGTTTCGCTTCCATCCGGGCTGATCAGCAACCCGACTGGGGGCTTAGTGCGACGCAGCATTTCAAAATCAGGGAGCGAGAAATTTTCTAGCTCTAATCGCGCCGAACGAGAATTCATTTCAAGGATCGTACCCGAATAGAAATTTCCGCCCCAATAGAGCTGTGCAACCGCTTGCACCTGCTTCCGAACGGTCACCGTCTGAGCGGGAAGCGGATCGCGGAATGCCCGAGTTAGGCTACTCGCTAAAAATCGCAGTGAAAAGAAAGGCTGATCGACTTCGGTGCGGATTTGCGAATACCATTCCTCCACATCCGAGTAAAGGACTAAGACCAGCGCATCATACTGAGCTTGAGTAACATCAATAAAATTCACCGTTATATCAACTTCATTCTCCCCCATTGGCTGCACGCGAATGATGCAGGCATCTACGAAGGCTCGCACCCCAAAGTCTCCGATGAGTTCTAGCTCAATCACATCCGGCAAATTCGGCCAGCTTTCTAGCCGAATGCGAGCGCCATTCTCACTCACATCAACCGTTCGCCCCTCCCAGTTGCCCCCGTTTGCGCCATAGATAATTGTTGACAATTTGCGATTGAGGCGGTGAGCCTGCCGCATTTGAGGCTGTTCGAGCGCTACGAGTAGAGCAGCGCCCAATAGCACCAAATTAAAAATACTCCAAGACGCGTTGATTACAACGGCTTCAGCGACTTCAGGGCGAAAAACCAGCCAAAACGGAACCGCAATCAAGGAGAGCAACAACACCGATACCGCAATCAATGTAACTCGTGCCGATTCAACATCAAAGCTGCGCTTGGTCACTGAAACGCCTTTATCCGTTACGTTAAAAGAACCCAGTCTAGGGTTGATCAGGGCCATCAACGTGACGATGCCATCTTGAAACGCCATTGCATACTCAAAAATTTCATTCCAAAAAGAGAACCGAACGGTTTTCTGAGTGATGTAGTTGGCATTCATAGCCAAGACGATATGAGGCAGTGCATAGGCTAGGGTTTCCACGCCCAATCCTCGAATCAAGTTGATGCCAAACAGTAAATACAACGCCGGAGCGATGGCATACATGAGTCGAGGAAAACCGAAGAAAAAGTGCGACGTTGCCGATAGGTAGCACAACCGTTGGGGCAAGGAGAGCTTCAGCTTCCGATTAAAGAGAGGATTCTCAAGTCGCAAGATTTGTGCCATCCCTCTTGCCCAGCGCACCTGCTGCCCAACGTAGGACGAAAATTTCTCAGGAGCTAATCCAGCGACCATGATCTTGTCGTAGTAGACCGATTCGTAGCCCAATGAGTGGAGTCGAAGTGCTGTATGACAATCTTCTGTCACCGTTTCGATAGCAATTCCTCCAACTTCGAGCACATGATTTCGGCGAACGACTGCCGCTGATCCACAAAAAAATGCAGCATTCCAGAAATCGTTGCCCTTTTGAACGACTCTATAAAATAGCTCGTTATTGACCGGGACTCGACCTTGAGTGATTAGGTTGCGCTCAAACGGATCTGGATTATAGAACCAGTGCGGTGTTTGCACGAGAGCCGTTTTCGGTTGATAGAAAAAGCCGACCGTATGCTTTAAGAACTGCTTGGTTGGAATGTGATCGCAGTCCAAAATCAACACCAAATCGCCCCGGGTGCGGTGCAGCGCCGTGTTGATATTGCCTGCTTTGGCGTGGTCGTTATTGTCGCGAGTGAGCAAGATGCATCCTAATTCATTGCACATGGCCTGCAATTGGGCACGGCGCTCTGGATATTTGCGACCATCATCGAGGACATAAACCTGTTTTTTGCTATCGGGATAGTCGATCGCCATTGCGGCTAGAGCTGTTTTGCGCACGATTTCTACATCCTCGCTATAGGTGGGGATATAAACATCGACGCTAAACCATTGATCCTGAGGAATATGAGAAAAATCAACGGGCTGGCGATCTTTGAGCTTGAGCGTCTGAAAGTAGGAAAGTAAGAGGGTGGCGATCGCAAACAGCTCAGCCGCAAACAGCATGACGCTAAAGATACCGTTTGTCCAGGTTTCTAGATTGAGCGTATAGGTGGTGCGGTAATAGAGATAGCGCAGCGTGGTGACAATGCTCAGCCACGCCAAAAACAGATGCAAATATTCGCTTGCTTTCTGATGCGTCTGCCACTGTTCGAGTCGAATGACCAGCCAGCCAATCAGAATCAGAACTACTGCTATAACGGCTTGTTGCCAGACTCGAATTGGCGTGATGATTAGCGGCAATGAAAGACATAGCAACGCCACCACGAGCCAAAAGAGGGGCCATTTGCCTACAGG
This sequence comes from Elainellaceae cyanobacterium, assembly GCA_051117555.1. Lineage (GTDB taxonomy): Bacteria > Cyanobacteriota > Cyanobacteriia > CAZCXK01 > CAZCXK01 > DBGGTD01. The sequence continues at coordinate 3,326 of JBNPEG010000220.1, forward strand.
CAACAGGCGATCAAACCAGTCTGGCAAGTTCAATAGCCAGCCAGCCAGCCCAGACTGACGGTCAGGCTGAGGGCTTGGATCATGACGAGAGCGTAGCTGCGATGAACTGGTCATTAGGCTCCCTCCGACTTGCTAATGCGGTTTAGGTAGAGTTGGGAAATGCTGTAGAGCAACAGGGCAAGAATCACGATACCCGTCGGCAGCATAAACCAATAATCTTGCAAGAATAAGGAAATGCGGCTGAGAGAGTCGAGATGCTCGATGCGCCGCTGTTGGGCTTCTTGAAGCACGGTTAAGGAATATCCGCGCGAGTCGTATGGAGACGGATTATCGGTATTGCTGCTGATGATGATGGTGTCTCCCCGAAGCTGAGCAAACAGCGCGTCATCTTGAAACAGGCGTTGCACTTCGGTCAGGCCCTGATCGGTTTGAGCCGTCAGCGCCAAAATAATGCGATCGCGGTTTTGAGGCGACAGCACGCTTCTCACCACTCCTTCCGTATCCGGAAGCGCATGCACTTGGCTTCCCTTCCAAAAGCGGGTAAACCCCTCTTGAAGGCTAAAGTTCTCAGTCTGAAGCACATTCTGCAGCGGGAAGCGATCGCGCCGACCAATCGCCACCAGATGCCGTTCTTCTCGAACCTCACCGGGGACTGCTCCAGAGCGATAGACATTGAGCTTCACCGAGTCGGCTTTGCTCACCTGTCCGAGGCGCTGTGTGATGGCTAATAAGCTTTCAATATCAGCCTCAGTCGGGGCATCTGGCATCACCACACCTGCGGCAGAAAGATCTTGGGGTGCAGTGAGCGGATAGCCCGTCTTCAGCAATTCCAGATCAGGCAGCCTAACAACAGTGCCCCGCTTCAGGTCAAAGCTGGTATCACCATAAACTCGTCCCCAGAGCTGTTCATCAGTTGTCAAGCCGCAAAATTCTGATTCTCGCGGGTTGAGAATAAACCGAATGCTCAAGATCGAATCGGGTTTGATCAAGTTGTCAGGCAAATTGACCTTAAAGGTTTTCTTGGCATCCGCATTGCGGTTTGAGAGCCGCTTTGAGCCAATGGCAACGTTGTCAAGCAGTACCTCAACCGTCGAGGTTCGCGGATTCACCTGCGGGCTGTGGCTATAGTGCAGCGTCATGGTGCTGCCCCGCGAGAAGCGATCATCGGGCAGAGCGTGGAAATTGACCTGAACGGGGGGCGCTTCTGCTCCGTGGACGGTGACTTCCCGGAAGGGTTGCCCTCCTGGCACCGTCAGATCGTCAAGCTGAAACGAGTTCACCGTCGGCAAATAGCCAGGCCAATCGCGAGGATCGGGCGACGGCACGTCCGACACGCGGTCGATGATGGCAGCTTGACCCGCAACGATATCGCGATCGCCCGGTTGCACCAGATCTTGAGCCGCTTTGGCGACCCCCAACGGCGCGTTGCCGCTAATGACCAACACGGGCACGCTTCCGTCTTCTACCGTCGTCAGCATGAGCACGCCCACCTCGCCCGGTAGCGGCTGATTATCGCCATCGAGAATCTGACCATTTTCGACCGTGAATGGAAGCTCAAGCTCACCAAGCAGGGGTTGCTCTCTAGGAGTGCCGATGATCACCAGGCGATCGCCCCACGACAAGTCATCAATATCGTCGACGACTTGAGTTTCTAGCTTCTGGAACTCGGTAATTCGTCCGATAGAGGTTTGAAACCGCGCCAGAGACGTGAGCCACTCCTCACTCGTACTATTGGGATTTAGATAGGAAAGGCGATTGGGATCAAGGCTGAGGGCGTCAATGAATGGATAGGGATAGAGGCTAAGATCAAGCGCGATTGGCTGGGGCTGAAACTCAAAGAGAAGTTTGGAATCCGGGAGAATCTCAGTCCATAGGGACGGATCAGCTGGATTGGTGCAGGTTTCAGAGGTGTGCTGCTCAGCCACCATCGAAAGTTCGTTATAGTCTTGGATTAAGCTGACCGGAATATCAAATACTGCCTCGCCAATCTCTGAGGTAGGGCGATCGAGAGAAATGCTGCCCACGCTGGTGTTATTGAGCCGCAGCGTCAAGAAAGAGCGCTGAGACAACAACGATGGAGAATGCTGATAGCGGAGGAGCGCTTTTGCGGATGCAACCTTCCACTCTCGTGGACGAGTAAATCCTAACCGCGATTCTGGATAGACGCCTTCCATGCGCAGGCGATTGCCCACAACGGGGCTGCGATTAAACGCTAGGACATACTCGTAGGTCGGGAGAGAATCGTCAATCTCTGACTCAGTGCCTTCATTGTCTGCGGTCGTGTCTGGCTCAGAGTCTGGCTCAGAGTCTGGCTCAGATGCAGACTCTGACGCAGGCGTATTATCTGGACTTGGAGACGGAGAGGTCGCCGGAGGTGAGGCAGGAGCTGTGCGCGATCGCGGCGCCGGACTCGGACTCGGACGATACACAGGTGGCGGAGACGACGGTCGCGGTAAGGTAAATTCCCGAATCAGTTCATTTTCTTCCTGTCGGAGGCTGTCGTCGCTCTGAGCCAATCCTGTAATGGGCACGAGGCTGAGCGTGATTCCGACACACACACATAGGAATAAAATCAAGCTATAGCGTCGCCACGCGTTAAACCGATGAAGGCGTTGGTGATGCTGTTGGCGCGATAAAGAACCGGCATTGGGAGAACCGGATAGCGTTGAAAGCCAATGACGCAAAAGACGAATCATAGACTGTTTTTATAAGGGGGTCTCAAATCGGGGCAAAAGACAGACATTACGGACTGAGCCAGGTCGATGTAACCCGGTTTGGCGAATAAATTCCAAACCAGCTCAGGTTATGGGTGTAGTAAGCAGAATCGTTGTCCCAAAAGCCGTCGCGATAGGCGGGTAGAAGCTTCTGAGTGCGAATTTGATCGGCGATCGCCGGATCAGTCACCCTGAATGCGGCGTAGAGCATCCCATATTGTGCCGTCGATTCATACTCGACAAGCGGACTACCTTGTAAATCAAGGCGGGCTGGAATCATCTGCTGCGATCGCCATTCGGTTTCGAGAAAGTCGAGGTGCGATCGCAGGTAATCGATGGCGCGAGGCTCGTCAAACCAGGCCGCATCGAGAGCGACTCGCCACCAGACCCGATAGGCATCGAAGCTATAGATGCTTTGCAATCGAGATTCCTCAATTGGATAGAATGCTTGAGTTGTCGTGTCAAAGGCAACCCAGTCACTCGGCAACCCCACGGAAGAGAGTTGCGATGACGCGTTTAGAATCTCGTAGCTGCTATCCACTAGGCTGAGCCAGTCTCGCTCATCGACCTGAGCAAATAATCGAAACGCATAGGGCGCTAAGTAGGACGGGTTGAGGTAGAGCACATCGGATCGGGGCTGAAAGGCAGAGGCAGGGCCGGGAAGCAAATAGCGGGTTGCTCCTTCAGATGACTCGGCACTGAGGACTTCAACGGTGGACAAATCCCAAATATCTTGAAGCTTGACCTGCGCCAGTTCGAGGTAGTCAGGACGGTCCCAGCGACGCGCCGCAAAAATCAGGGCGGTCACAGCATCGATGTCGGCATCACTGGCAAAATTTTCATCGAGCGTGCCCCAGGTTCCCTGCTCGTCTTCTCCCCATTTCCAAGCCCAGAGCATGTCCGCGCGATCGCCCTCTGGCGTTTGCCGTGCCAGATTTTTTTCAGCCCAGCGGAGCGTCAAATCAAAGGTATCTGGATCGTCAATCATCACCGCCCGCAGCATGGCGTAGGCTTGCCCTTCGGAGACGGTGCGATCTTGATCCTCTCGATCAATCACGCGTCCATCGGTTTGAATGAATTGCTGTTTATAAGCCTCCCAGCTTTGTTGGAGCAGTTCGTCGTCGGTGAGCTGATTTGCTGCGGTGAGTGATCCGGTTACAGCAGATGAGGGAGAGGGCTGATCGGCACTCAAGGGATTTGAAGGAACGCAGCCCTGTAGCGCCAGCCCTGCCAGCACTATCGGAACCATAAGTCTGTTCAGCCAATTGGAGTGTGTCATATTGCTTCCTAGGCAGTCTGCCTTAATATCGCTCCCATGACGGCTGAAACCCTCTCTGCTGCAAGAATCCTTCTCGAATGCGCTGCATTTCACGGGCGATCGCCTCCGTGGATTGCCCTTGGGCAGCCAGTTCGATTTGCAGTTGCTCAAGCTGCTCTAGAGCCGTTAATCGCTGCCCCTGAGCAACCGTCAGCCCGGCGAGCGACGTCAGAGCGGCTCGATTAGTTGGATCGAGCGCCAGCGCTTCGTTATAGAGCCGCGCGGCATAATCATACCGTCGCTGCTGAAAACGCACGCCTCCCAGCGCTAACAACGCTCCGATGTCATTTGGCTGTTCACTCAAAATGGCTTCATACGCATCGACAGCGAGTTCAAAATCACCCAAGTCTTGCGCCAATTCTCCCTGCACAAAATACACGCTAAAATCATTCGGATTTTGAACAATCAGGCGTTCTAGCTGGGCTCGTGCCAGTTCAGGATTGCGATCGGCGATGACTTGCAATCGTCGTAGCTGAATTGGAATATTGCTGGGATCGGCATTCGCGAGGGCGATATAAAGGTCTTCTCGTTGCGGGTCTGCAGGAAGTGCGCCTGCAAGACTGTAGAGTTCCGGGGGAGCATTGGCGGGAGAATGAGTCGCCAACCAGCTATTGAGAATGGCATCTGCCTGAGCTTCGCTAATTAATCCAGCTTGGTAGGCAAAACTGGCTCGACCGAGCTGCAATGCCTGATCTTGCGGATTCAGGGCAATGATTTGGTTATAGATGCTCAAGGCTTCATCAGACCGTCCCTGAGCCTGACGAATGCTAGCAAGCCCTTGGAGTGCGCTAATCACAAGGGGAGAATTGGATGGATTATTAGAAATCAAGCTTTGATAGCGCTGGGCGCTGGCTTCTAGATTGCCCTCCCGACGGTCGATTTCAGCCTGTAGCAAGACAGCAGTTGCCTGATCTTGAAAACTAGTTGCGCTAGATGCATACACATTCAGGGCATTCCGAGCCGCCGTTAGGTTGCCCTGACGAATATACATCTGGGCAATACGGAAATTGAGGAACGGTTCGTTGATGCCCGCATTGATTAAGGTTTGGTAAACGGGCAATAGCGACAGATCGGGCGGATCCAGGCGAATCAAGGCTTGGGCGATCGCCCGTCGCTCCGATGGATTCGTCGGCAGAGGCTGAATCGCAGTCTGCAATCGCTGCTGAAGCTGACTGCTCGAAATCACCCCGAGCTGTCGCTCAAGGATGGCCTGCTGTACCTGTAGCCCTGCATCACTGGGATACTGGGTCGTCAGTTGTCGATAGATTTCGAGAGCATACTGCTGTTCTGAGCGCAGAGGCATGCCGCTCAGGGCATCGGCAATTTCGCGCGCCAAGCCTGCCGTCAGGTTGGGGGCCTGGGTGACGACCTGGCGATAGAGATTAGCTGCTGATTGAAAGTAGGTCGCATTATTGCTGTAGCGTCCGATGTCATTATATGCGCGAGCCAGCACCATGCGAGAGTCTTGCCGACCTTGCAGGGGTGCCAAGACCTGGACGGCTTGGTTAAACTGTCCGTTTGCAGCATAGGACGATGCCAGTGCGCCGCGTAGATTAATCGCTGTACTGTCTAGCTCCCGCACGCGGCGCAGTTGGGCTTCGAGAAGCTGCACGGCTTGAGCGGCGCGTCCGGTTTCACGGAGGGCAAGAGCATAGGCGATCGCCTCGTTTGCGCCTAGAGTGCCGCCCGCCGCCTGATAGCGACCAAATAGCTCCAGTCCTTGCTGATAGTTACCGGAATAGGTGTAGGCTTGGGCAGCGCCAAGCACCACTGCCGGGGTTGGATTTCGCTGAAGCACAATCTCATAGTCTGCGATCGCCTCGCCAAACCGCCCTTGATAGACATAGAGCAGCGCCCGTTGGGCTCGTGCATCTAGGGCATTTGGATCGAGATTGAGCAGGCGGTTCAGGGCTTCGATGCCTTGGTCTTGCCATTCCGGACGAAAGCCGCCGAGTAGCCCCAGCGCACCCAGCGCTAGCTGATTATTGGGATCAATCTCGATAACGCGCTGATAAGCCCGAAACGCGTCTGCGTCTCGACCTGCCCGGCGATAGGCGATCGCCACCCCTAGCCAGCCTTCTAAGGAATTGGGATATTGCTGCAACGATTGCTCAAACCGAGCGATCGCCGCATTCACCTGACCTTGATTTAGAAACGTATAGGCTTGCCGAATCGAGAGTGGAACAGTCTGTGCAAGCACCGCCGATGCCGTTATCAGCGGCATTAGTGACACGAGTCCGGTCAGCAGGCCAAAACTGATTAGGTAGCTCCATCCTCGTGAGCAAGAGGAATGGGGTCGAAAGGCAGATTTCATAGTGGGTATAGCCTTCGAATGCATTAGGGTAGAATGTCAAACGTCGTTCGGATTCGGATTCCAGCGACGGTTTCACTAAACTCGTCACGCTGTTGCAGCGTCACACCAAGACGCGTATTCGGATTTGATAGCAACGGAAAGTCGTAGAACACCTCCACTACGTCAGGGGTTTTATCGTCGCGCTCTTGCCGCAGGTCGTCGTTTGACAAGGCACGACCATATGCCAAGCCCAGCCGGTCATTGCGCATAAACACATCCAGAAAGTTAAAGCCACCGCTAAACGTATCCGCAGACACCCCCGCATCGAGGTTTTCATAGCGTCCGTAGCGGCCAAAGAGTCCCATGTTGATTTCTGGGATAAATAATTCAGCATTGAAGCCAAACGACTCTTCGCGATCGCCCTCTTCGATACCAAACACGTCATCACCGCGGTCAAACCCAAAGATTTCAGGCGGGCCATCATTCGTTCCGCCGTCACGAGCAGAGACGTAGGTGCCCCGCAAAATCAGGTTGCCAACCCGGAACCCCACTTCACCGGCAAACCCATCCAGATCAAAATCGCCAATGCTGCGATCTGACGAGAAGGCGGCGGCTCGCACATCCAAATTATCGGTTGGACTAAAATTAATCAGCGCCCCCGGACGAGACCCAATGGCATTGGCAGCCAGTGCAGGGTTGGTTTGAAACACCGGATTAAAAAAGTGAGTCAGCGAATCTTTTGCGAAGCTGTTGCGATCAAAGTACGACGTTAAGTCTAGTTGACCCACGACAAAGCGCAGATTAGGAAGATCGCGCAATGAAGCGGCAAGATACAGCTCGTTGATATTAAAGCCCTCAGTTTCAGAGTCGCTAAACGCAGTACCCTCGGTTAAATCAAGGGCGCCCCCTACAAGAATTTGAGGCGTTAGATAGTAGGTGCCTGATAGTCGAGCACGGGCAGAGAAATCGTCATCCACCAAAATTCCCGCACCTTGCAGTTGCAGCGTCGGAGGAGTCACTGGTGTGCGATCTGTCAGCGAGTCTTGCTGAACGTTGGCCGGAGGCGTCGGTGGCGGAGGAAATGTGGATTCAGGAGTCTGAGATGAGGGAAACGGAGCAGTCTGAGCAGTATTAAATACCGGCTCTACTGGAATCAGAACCGGAAGCGACGGATCAGCCTGCCCAGCTAAGGCTCCCGATTGCCAAAGGGGCACCTCATGGCTCACAGGTGGGTCAAATGGGTCGGATGGGACAAATGTGGGTGGGGTCGCTCGGTTCGGCCCCACTGAGGGAAATACCGCTCCCGCATACGTGACTAATGGAGACACGGTTGACGGATATGGAGCCCTAGGATTGTAGGCTCCCGCTGACGAATGCGGAGAATTGGGATTGTAGGCTCCGGTTGCCGAATACGGGACTGGATAGGCTGCATCTGACCGGGGTGTAACCGATGGCGTTTGACTCGCAAACGCCATCGGAGAAATGCGGTCTGATGACTCAAATGACGAATTCATGCCTGAATTCCCGCGATCGGGACCGACAGATTGTCCTGCCGGTGATTGATTGAGCGCTGTGACAGGAGCAAATGGAGCAGACGGATTGAACGCCACCGGGTTCGGAGATGAATGGGTGCCTGCGAATGATTCCTCAGTTGCTGCTACAGGTGGGGGGAGTGTCCACGGCGCCACGGCGACAGGCAAGGGAATAGAGTCGGGTGATGCGGGCGTGGCTTGCTCCCGTGGATAGGACTGAGGAATAGGAATTGCAGCCGTGTAATTCTGAGGTTGCTCCGCTGGTGTGCCAACATTCACCCCGGCTGCAACTGGAAGTGACGGTGGTGGCGGTAGCGTATCAGAGCCAGAGCGATCGCGACCCATCGGAGGATTCATAGGTACAGCAATCAAGATAGGTAATACGCCTTGCACCTCCTGAAGCGACATTGCATCCAGACTGGCAGTCGGCAGTGAAGGATGCAGATGCGCTAGCGGGACAGAATGGGGCGATCGTGCCAATGGAGACACGTCCGATTCAGGGTGAGTTCCGATTGGAGATCCGCCCAAAGTCGGCACTTGCGGCATTGAAGCGTGTGGAGATGTGAAGTCAGAGTTGTAGGCGATCGCGTCTGACGTTGGCAATTCGACTTCAACGGGAGGTTGGAAGGTAAATTGGTTCCTCGATTGATAGGCTTCTTGAACGGGTGATACTGAAACCGTTATTCCGGTCGAATGATGCGGTGCCAATCCATCTGCATCGTCTGAATCTTCCTGTAGATTTAGCGAAGCATCAAGAGACCCATCAACGGATTCATCGAGGTCAGGATTAATTTCATCAGTCGCTGAGTTCTCTGTGAAATTAGAACTATAGGCAATCTGATTCGCGTTTACGTCAGAGTCAGATCCACCGGAGTCATTCCACTGTTCCTCAAACTCTAATATCGGGAATGACTGCGATGCAGATGCTATTTCCCGGGTTGAATGAGTCTGGGTTGCACGCTCGAAGGAGGGGCGATCGCCTTGCAATGTCGTCGAGATGGACGCTGCTGGAGTTGCACCTGGGGTATGCGACGGTTGAGAGATATTAGCAGCTTGAGACTGCGAGGGGATTGTCTCAGTTGCCGAATCTAATTCAATCTCTGCGGGTTCAGCATGAGGTAGACGATGGACAGATGAGGGTTCAAATTCGACCTGAACCGCCGTGGATGGCAACATGGATAGAGCAGATTCGGGATCAGCTAACTGCGAAACCAAATCAGCCGTTTCGTGGTCATCAGGAAGATCTGCCCCCGTGTATGAGAAACGAATGGATTCACGATCGCTCTCATCTACGACCCATGATTGAGACGCCAGCGGTGGAACACTCCTCTCATCATCGCTCGATTTGACTTGTAGTGCCGTTAGCGCTAGTAATGTATCGGCTTGATGTCCGTCTGGTAAGTCATGCTCACGAGGTGCTTCAATGTCATTTGAACTAATAGTATCCGCCGAATTGTATGAAGTTGCGGACGCAATATCTGCACTCAGACCAACGAGCACCAGACTAATTCCTATCCACATCAGATTGGAGTTAGATGCCGTCCGATCGGGGCGTAGAAGAAGTTTAGGTAGATTTTTAGATGGCTTAGTCATTCAACAATCAGTTCCAGGTGAATTCTGTATTGGATCCGTTGCAAGACACAGCCATGCGAACATGGGGTCTAATTCGCAGGGCAATAATGCACTCCCAATCCAAATTGGCGATCGCCCAAATTTAAGGAGATGCGTAATTCTCGTAGTCAGAGTGACCCACTACTATTTGCGAGATTCAAAGCTTGGTAGATACCGACGAGAATCAAAAAATAACGTACTGTTACGACCTAAATACGGCGCAGGTTTCGAATACGATTCTCAGATTGGTAGATACGTTTCAAAGACGAAACTTGCAAAATTGGTTTTCCGGATGCCTGATTTTAATCTCTGTTATTACATCCAGGACTAACCATGCGTATCCGGAACTAAAACTAGCGCAATTGCAAAAAACTTCTTCGACAGATTATGCTAATTCCTATCCCTCAATCCGTTTCAACTGTAAACAATGCATACCTAGCTCTCCAGCGGTTTGTAGTACTGAGCGTAGCGTTGCTATTACTCATTGTCTGCACGAGCTGTTCCACCGTTTCAGAGTGGTTTCAGACTAAAGTTTCACCATCTCCCCTAGAGCTGACGATTTTGCAGGTAGAACCCGCACTTCGTCCCGGCATTTACACGGTGTTAGGAAGCACAACGCTACCCGAACAAGCTCAAATCACAGTGTCCGCAGTTCGCCTGCTCGAAGACTCCCAAAGTACCAATAGCGAAAATGCTGAACCGACCTACGAAATTTTAGATCGGCAGTTCGTGATCGTTGAGCAAAGAAACTGGCAAGCAGACTTAAATCTGTGGCGTGTTGCCTCAGACGGCACATTCCAAGAGGCATGGCAAATTACTCAGCAGTATCTGACGACGCAGTTCGAACCCTTGCCTGAGGTGACATTTACAGCTACCTTTGACCCAGCACAGCAACCGTCTAGCTTTCAAGAGCAAATTGAAGAAGAAGGAAACTTAGCCCGACAAACCCTAGCGCAATATAACTCAGACGGAGAACTTTACCTGCAAACCAGCAGAGACTTGACTATTGCCTTACCTACCGGAAGTACTGCTCCACCAGAGGTATCGTCTTCTCTCGTCAAAACTATCAGACGCCAGGTCAAGCCTGAAGTTGCTGATACTGCACCATCCGGCACAGTGGGTGAATCAGCCACAGCTCAAAGTCGATCCGACGCACCCCTCTCACCCAGAGAGTATTTGCGATGAGTCAACGCTTCACTCAACTCAGTTTGAGCTGACGTAAAAAGTTGGCCGTTTCGCATCCCCCTAGCACAGCGGAGACATGTCAAAAAAGGCTGAGCAACGATCGCTCAGCCTTTTGTTTAGGCGGCAGGGGACGAGAGGGGACTGTGCCCGTGATGAATGGATGATGCTGAATCACTCCGATGCAGTTTCTCAACCTGAACCATGACCTGCTTGAGATTACTAAGCAGTTCGTTAAGCTGAGCCGCATTTTCATGGGAATCATCTTCAAATTGTGGCGGCATTTCAGTGTTTCCGTCTTGGCCAACAGCAGGCCGCACAAAGCCATTTAGCGCTTGTGCAGAAGGCATTGCAGTGGCTGCTGGATGCTGAGCGTGGCGACTGGAAGGGAGTGGAGGTTTTGCGCCATATTGAGGAACAGAGGCAGGTCGAACATCCGTTGGCACAGAGTTTGATACTTGATAATGCTGAGTCTGTGTGCTTGGTGTTCCAAAACTATTGGAAGAATCTAGTTGACGGGGAACGACAAATTGATGGTGATGGTTAGCTACGTCACTTTCAAATCTATCATTATCAATAAAGGACGCTAAACCGGATGCTTCAAGTCTTGCATCAGAAAACTTTAGCCGCTCAACTAATGCGTCTCTATCCTGTAGTTCTTTCTGAAGCTTTGCGATTTCATCCTTTGATTGAGAAAGTCTACCAGACGATTGACTCCAACCCAGCATAGTTAGGCTCATAACACCCACACCGAGACTAGCTGCAGTCGCAATACCAAGGTAAGGGCCAGCCAACTCCTTGAGCTGACCGACAAACACGGGATTATCTTCCACCTGAATGGTTACAGGCTGAGAATCTAGAGCTGCCATTGGGAGAGTAGAGGCGCAGAAAACCGCCCCTGACAGCATTGCAGAAGAGAGTAGATAACGTGGAATACTCATTGCTCACTCCGTTTAGTTGACGAATAGGCGGTTATCAAGTCACTAAATAGAAGAAGCACCCAAGCGATAACTGGCTCATGTTCGCTACTTAATCGAGTCCGCAGGTTGATAATGTTTACATAGTCAACCTCAAGCAGCTTGATCTCAGACTAACTTCCTTCTAAGTAGATTGCCGTATGGATGTGATGAAGAGTACTGAGGTGTCGATAAAGCCCTGGTAAACTTTTAATACGTGAATTTTGACGAATTGTATCTGCTTCAAGTTTTTTCTAAAAACTAAAAGTTAAGGATTGCTCCGAAATCCTTAACTCAAAACAGTTTTGTGATTAAAAAATATGGGTTTGAGGGCTAAGACATTAACGTCAATACGTCGAATCAATTGTATAGATTGGTACGTTTATAGTAGTTTGACTCAATAGTTTTTGGGTTGCATGTCAAAAGCAATACAGAATTTGATGGGATATGAAACGCCTCAATGTTGTAATTTTGTCATAAAAGCCACTCAGTTAGGAGCTTTTAAGGAGCCTTCAATAAGGCTTTAAATTTACTTCACCTAATCGGACGGAGACCTTAATGAGATTGACACAGGTGTATCAATAGGTTGATCTGAGTGCATGGTCAGCACCTAATCAGTCAATTCTTAATTATGAAGCTTGAGATATAACGGTGCGCTTGAGTCTAAGTACGGTAGTTTGGGACGCGGCCCATACCATCATTTCTGTACGTAACGCAATTGTGAATTACTGTTAAACCCCTGCCCTACTTGATTAAGGACAGGGGTTTATATTGAATTCTTTGTGCTGTATGTCCAAAATGGTAGACGAATATTGTGGTAGATGAACAGTAGTGAATCGGGCTTAGACGACATCTGGCACAACAATACCAGGTAGGCTGTTAAGCTGATTGTCATTCAAGGGCTGACCGCCAAAGGTGTCGTATAAGCGGGCAAGCGCTCCGGTAAAGCCTGCATTATAGTCAAGCGCGACTTCATTGCGAATGTAATCCGTGCGAGAGTCTACATAGTCATTATCATTGGGAGAAGCAGGACCGCCGACAAGGGCTCCAAAGAGAATGTTGTCGTTGGGCGCTGAGTCATTGATATTACCACCACCATGAGCACTCCGATGATGGGGATTTAATGGGAAATCATCACCAAACCCGACCATGTAGCTGAAGTTATTCGGATTATCACCCAAGATATAGTCAATTTGATCGTCTGCAAAATCAGCATAGCGATCGCCATAATCATTGACCGTATCGCTATACACTCCAGCGATAAACGCAGTATTGGCGCTATACCTCAACGCACCCCACTGGTCTAACCAAGCAAGCCCTCCCGACGTATATTGGATGCCACCATTCTTGTCAGACCAATAATTGAGCCAGCTTTCCGCATCTTGCTTGTATTCAGACTTGCCTGTCGCTTGAGCCAGCAGTACAGCAGCGCCATATGACTTGTCATCCCAGTTTTGCGTCCATTGGGGGTTCACGCCCTGATAGTACTGTTCTGCTTTGTCTAAATAGGTGCGATCGCCCGTCGCTTTATAGAGCCACGCGGCACTCCACGATAGTTCATCCATGTAGCCGCTCCAGGAATTGTAAAAGGAACTAGCATTAGGAATCGCATCGGAATACTTGCCGCGATAATCGTCCGCAAACTCAAAGAGCTGCTCGGCATTTTTCAGCAGGCGATCGGAATAGTTGGAGTCTCGATCTTTGAACACAATCGATGCGGCTGCCAATGCTGCCGCCGATTCGCCCGCCAGGTCAGACCCTGGATTTTGTCGATCAATCTTAAACGCAGGGCGCTCCATTGACATTTGCTCAGCAGGTCCCCAGTAGGCATGATCGACATTGCCATCGCCCACCTGGCCCCAAAATTCTTTGGTGCCCTGGCTATCTGTCACGTGGGCTTTGAGGATATAGTCTGTACCCCACTTGATAGTATCGAGTACTTCATCGAGCTGACCGCTCTGTTGGTAGGCATCACGATATTCCACGACTCCCCAGCTCAACATCGTCATTGATGATGCCATCGGGAACCCAAACTTGACATGATCGCCTGCGTCATAATAGCCGCCTGACAAATCAACACCTACGTCTGATCCATCATCTAAAGCAGAATCGCCTCGCCATTCAATGCGAGTGTCGTCCGGAAGAGGACCTGATCGCTGTGCTTCGAAAAATAGGAGTGACTTTTGCAACGCTTCTCCGTAGTTGAAGTCGCCTTGTTGAGACGATCCTGACTTGCCCGGATCAGGCGATGGAGAATCTGAATCAGGGGGATTCACAGGATCAACGGGAGCTGGGTCGGGTGAGTTGGTAGGAGGTGATGTCGGAGGAGACGGAGTAGTTGGATTAGACGGTAAACTCGGAGATGGGGCGATCGCCTTTCCATTTAGCTCATAGTTGCTTGGCTCAGAGGCAGAACCCTCACCATTAAAGCCAAAGGAAATCGTTTGATCAGGAGCAATTTTCCCGTTCCAACTGACATTGCGAATCACATAGCGATCGCCCGTCCGACTCACAATTTCGGCATTCCAAATATTGGTAATCTCAAACGGGGCTTCAAATTCGACCGTCCAACCATCCAGAGTTTGACTTCCTGTTTGGGTAATCGCCATGCTTCCCGTAAATCCACCATTCCGCTCATTGGCGACCGAAAAATCAATCGGGGCGGGGTTAGCAGAATCACGAGCAGTAGTAGGCGTAGGTGCAGGTGCAGGTGCAGGTGCAGGTGCAGGTGCAGAGTCGTCATTGTCAATCAGGGTTGCAATGCCTTGAGCATCACCTAGGAGAGCATTAGTAGCACCAGACAGATTTAGCTCAAACCGCTCATCTGCCTCGACGGTTGGGTCGTCAAGCACTTCAACCGCAATTGTCTTAGACGTTTCACCTGGCATAAACGTTAGTTGCCCTGACTTGCGCCGATAATCTGACCCCGCTCGCGCCGTATCAGAGTTGGTAGAATATTCAACCGTCACCTGTTCAAGACTCGGAGCCGACAGGCTCACCGTGAAGTTGGCGTGAGAATCACTCCCTTCAGTAGCAGTGGTATTGGCGATCGCCAGTTCGGGCATGGGCGCAGGCGTTGGAGCAGCAGAAGGAGCAGGAGACGGGTCTGGATCAGGCGTGGGGGCTGGAGCCGGGAGACGTCCGTTGATGGCATTCCCATTCAATCGATAATTCTTAGGTTCAATGGTCATGCCGTCAGAATTTTTGCCATTGAAGCCGAATGTTATCGTACCGTCGGGGGGAATAGTACGATTCCAATCAGCATTTTGAATCACGTAGTGATTTCCATCACGGCTGACAATTTCGGCATTCCAGAGATTAGTGATTTCAAACGGCGCATCGAATTCAAGCGTCCAACCCTCCAAAGGGGATGATCCTGGATTCGTAATCGATAGGTTACCAGTGAACCCTTGTCCCCAGTCGTTAGCAATGGAAAAGTTAAAAATATCCATCTGAGTCCTAGTGTGAAGTCACAACAAAGCGAGCAAACTGGTTGACAGCATTTGCATGAAAAAAGCAGGTGCTATGCTTTCCCATCGGAGCGGAAGGCAGAAGCACCTGCTTATTCAAAATTGCTGTTCAAATTCTCTGACCCAGATGATATGTGCTTTGTTCCTGATCGAGAACGGGGGCGATCGCTCTAACCAGCACCACGTTTAAATAACAATGGGTCTAGCCTGGATACGACTAGACCCTAATAGACAACTCATTAACAAAGCAACTTGACCTTGCTTTTGGAGATTAATCGAAGAGAGATTAATCAAGATCAGTTAAGTACGTACACATACAACTAAGGTGGACAAAACCCGCAACATCCCTCACCACCCTCGATTGCATATTAATCTCTAGGAGATTTGAGAGCCAAGGCAAATGCTAAATCAGGTCCATACAAAGGAGACGCCGTGTTGCCATCACCTAAGTGCCGACCAGAACGCATCTCGACCTTCTTAAATCAGAGTCCGTGCAATCGACTGGCTTGAGTGCTGCGCTGGCGTCTAAGCAGGAGGCACAGGCTTGAGCCAGAAACCGTGTTAAAAATTTCATTGCTGTTTGTGCCTGGTATTAACCTAGCATTAACCTACGGGGCGATCGCAACGGAGTTACCAAAATTCATGTGGGTTGATAGAGCGCAACAGGTATGTCACAGTCTGAAACGTTCAGCGGAGAAGGATAGTCCAGGTTTCAGGTCCTACAATCCCATCGGGGTCAAGATTTGAGCGTCTCTGAATCGCAATCACTGCGGCTTCAGTTTGGCTGCCAAAGATGCCATCAATCAGCCCGGTATACACCCCCAATCCACGTAATCGTTCTTGCAACCGTTCGATTGCAGGTCCTGCCATACCGAGTCTAAGAATCGGGAGTGTCACTAATGTGGGCGATGCGTCATCGGATTGAGGAGATTGGGCAGGCTGAGGTGACGGGGAAACAGATTGAGAAGAGGTTGCTGAAGGAAGGGGCGTTGCCTGGGGGGAGGGCGGTGCTTGGGGGGAGGGGTTCTCAAGGCTCGTCGTTCTGACAGACGAATCGCTGACCGGACGCGATCGAGGAGCTGACTGATTGACAGGAGGAGATGGCAACAGAGCCGTCCACGTGGTTGGCCCTACGATACCGTCGACGGGTAACCCCGCCGCTCTTTGAAAATTGGCGACAGCGGCTTCAGTCGGATCTTGATACTGTCCGTCGATCGCTCCTTGGTAATACCCTAGAAGAGTCAGCATCGACTGCAATTCTGCAACCACCGATCCGGTGTCGCCAAGACTCAGAACAGGCCGCATGCCGAGTGACTGAGACGTAGCCCGACCCGATGGTGGGCGAGGCACGCCGGGCACAGACTGTCCCTGCCCACGCGCTCCCCAGCCTCCCAAAACCGATGCGGTTAATAGGGTAATGAGCACACATTTGCGGATTGTAGATGTTTCAAACACTGGTTTAGATTCGATCACTCCTGACGATAATCCTCCAATGGAAAGATGCTCTCCAGGGTCAGAATGAAGGACTATCAAATTTCCGACAAAGATTCTTCCTTATAATGCTATGGATAAATTTCTTAGGATAGTTTAGCTATTTTGGCATGCTTTGAGTACTGGGGTGGATATTGGGGTGGATATTGGGGCAAATATGGATAGCTCTCTTCAGAGTCGATTTCGAGGAGCCTTAATGGGCGCAGCCATCGGGCAACTGGTGGGAGATTCTGCTCAGTCTCACCTGTCATCCCGTTGGATGGCGCAGGGTCTGCCACGCAGATTATCCCCGTTTGACTCTATTCCCTCGACTGTAAACGACTCAGATATAAACGACTCAGAATGGTCACGGGTAGCCGTTGACTTAATCCATGTGCTGATTGGGGGTACATGGGGACAGGCAAATGTAGACCGTATGCCTGATACGGCGCGATCGCCCGCCCCTGATTCGTCATCCAGCCAGTCTGACGCTGAGTTTCCTATCTCATTAGAGCAAGTGCCGTCTCCAATTCGAGCAGACGGATTGGCGATCGCCACATTGCCGCTCGCTCTTTTTTTCCAAGATGATGACACCGTATTTCAGGCTCGATTTGAGCAGGTTATGGCCGCATGGCAGGTGTCATCCTGGGTACAAGCGGCCACACGCCTATGGCTCGACACGCTCATCTTGGCGTTGAGAGAGCAGTCTCCGGCGGATCACCTCATTTACCTACTCCAAGACAGGCACTCCAATACAAAAAATTCGTTAACTCTAAACGAAGGGCTGTTGGTGATTAAAGATCTGATGAAGCAGCACATTGGAGCCACACGGGCGCTGACAATTCTTCGAGAATGGGCTGAATCTCGCTGCCTGTCGTCCAATTCACCGACCTCAGAGGCAGTGCCACCCGCCATTTATATCATGCCAATTATGGGGTCGCTCTACGAATTCTTTACGGCGGCTGATGAGCCTCAATTGGCTCTATATCGGTTGTCTCACGCACTCCGTCAAGCTAATGAACAGTCTCATAGGCCGATGATGGCAATGCTGATGGGGTCGCTGATGGGGGCGTATCATGGTGACGTGAAATTGCCGCTAGAGTGGCAATGGGCGATCGCTCAATGGGGGGTAGAACCCTCATCCACAAAAATTAAATGGGGTGGTAAGAAATGGCTAGACATTATTGAGCTTGCTGATCAACTTTTTGCAGCCTGGATTGGGGTAGAACAGCCTAAAATCATTCAAACGCTTAATCTGCCCATTGCCATCGCTCATCCACGAATCATTTCGCCATAATCCGAGTCAGACACGTTACCCTAGATTTCGCTTAGATATACTATTCTCATGGAAATCAGTCGTGCTATCTAGGCGTTTCACCGCTCGATCCCTTCTCTATTTCCGCAAATGCCACTCTTGGTCTACGAATTGGTGAAGAGATGAAATCATTCCGCTCATTAACGCAGCAGTTCGATCAGTGGTGGCGAGTACAGGTTCAAAGTACTTCGCAAAAGCCACCCAATCATACGCTGCGGAAAGCTGTGGTTCATGCAAAACGGTGTACAAATGCAGCCCGCTCTAGCCACCCTTGGCAGCAGATTTCCCGCCTCAAGCATCTTAAGCCTGACCAAGTCGCTGAAATGTTGCGTCCCGCAGAGCCGCTTCGCAAAAAGAATCGAGCGGCGAAGCGCTCCCGTCCTAAATTTATTTTTGTAATTGCTGTCGTTTCGCTAACGAGTACGATTGGCTATCGCTTTTATAACGAGCCTAAGCTCGATGCTGAGACGATTGCCCCTCAGACGCTACGCGCTCCTGCATCGGCGGCGGTTGAAGATACTAAAACAACCGAGCAGAAACGGAATGATGCCGTGACGGGAGCCGTTCCCATCCTGATGATTGACCCAACAACCAATCAGCGTATTTATCAGGCGTTGCAGCGCGTGCTAGACCAAGGTGATGAACTCAGGGAACAGGCTGGAGCATTTCCATTTGTCGAAACGTCAATTCTATCGACGAATACTCAGAACTATTTACGGCAGGCTGAAGAATGGGAATGGCGCGCTACGATCGCCGCGGCAGAAGGCAATGGACAAGCCGTCTCTCAATCCCCCGCTGCGACCGCCAGCACATCAGATAATTCTGCACAGAAAGAAAATTCTCCGCGTTCGTCGCAGCAACTCGCCATTATCGAGCTTCAGAGCTATTACCGAACCGCCTCCCCAGATGATTTTGCGGCATTAAAGCAGCTGATTGGGCGTGCTCGTCAGCGCTACACAACGGCGATCGCGGCGTTATCGTCCCTAGATTCGACCCAACCCGCCCATACATACGACGAAGTTCTGTTTCAGCTCACTGACGAGCAGTGGGCTGTCACCAAAATTGGGATTCGTGAAGCTCTAGAGCGAATCTTAGTGCAAGGAATACCGCCGGGGTTGCCCGACAATGTGCTAGCAAACGCGGTACAAGTCCAGACAGAGATTGATGTGCCTGCGGTGGGGAATCCACTGGCAGTCGATATTTTGACACCTGTGGTCAAGCCCAACCTCATCGAAGACCCCGAACGGACTCGTCGCTTGGCAGAACAGGCAGCCCAAGCGATCGAACCTGAAATTGTTGAAATTCGTCGCGGCGAGGTGATCGTTCAGGCAGGTGAAACCATTAGCCAGCAACAGTTCGTGCTGCTTGACCACTTTGGCATGAGCCGTCGAGGCATTAATTGGCTAGGCTTAGGCGGGTTTGCAGTCTTAATCACCGGAGCCGTTGGCGTTTTTCTTCTCGTCGAACATCGGTTTCACGGAGGCTTACGACGGCGCGATCACATCCTGATTTTGTTGTTGACGCTATCAACGCCGCTTGTCTTAGCGCTACGTCTCCCAGCCGTTAATTTGCCGATGGTGGGGTTGCTCGTCGGGAGCTTCTATGGGTCTCCGCTAGGAGTGGCCGTGGTGGGGCTGCTTAGCGTCGTTTTACCGATTGGCACGAAAATCGGCAGCAGCCACTTGATCGCGAGTGCATCGGGTAGTTTACTAGGGACGCTGCTAGCCGGACGGTTGCGATCGCGCGAAGAGCTAGCCATGCTTGGGGGCGCCGTTGGGCTCACAACGGGTATTGTCTATCTGCTCGTGAGTTTAATTGTAAGTTCGGCGGCGAGTTCGGTCTGGTATAGCGTTTTGATGGCAGCAGCAATCCAGAGCCTAATGGGCGTCGCGTGGAGCATTGTGGCTCTCGGCGTGAGCCCCTATCTAGAGCATCTGTTTGACCTCGTCACGCCGATTCGCCTTGTGGAATTGTCTAATCCTAATCGTCCCCTGCTTAAGCGAGTCGCTTCAGAAGCTCCGGGCACTTTTCAACATACGTTGTTTGTGGCAAGTTTGGCAGAAGCAGCCGCCCGGGAGCTTGGTTGTAATGTAGAGCTCGTGCGTGCCGGGACGCTTTATCACGACATCGGGAAAATGCATGATCCGCTCGGATTCATTGAAAATCAAATGGGCGGTCCCAATAAACACGATCTGATCGACGATCCTTGGCAAAGTGCCGCCATCATCAAAAAGCATGTAACGGAAGGGCTCGTCATGGCTCGCAAGTGCCGACTTCCAACCGCAATCCAAGCCTTCATTCCCGAGCATCAGGGAACCATGCTAATTACCTATTTTTACTATCAGGCTCAGCAGCGAGCCAAGGCAGATCCGCTAATCACAGTTAACG
This sequence comes from Elainellaceae cyanobacterium, assembly GCA_051117555.1. Taxonomy (GTDB): domain Bacteria; phylum Cyanobacteriota; class Cyanobacteriia; order CAZCXK01; family CAZCXK01; genus DBGGTD01. Next base: position 23,575 of record JBNPEG010000220.1, read on the forward strand.
AAGCCGATTTTCGCTATGACGGTCCGATTCCTCAGTCTAGAGAAACGGGAATCGTTATGCTGGCTGATTCCTGTGAGGCAGCATTGCGATCGCTCAAAGATGCCACTCCAGAAGAAGCCTTGGCGATGGTCAACCGCATTATGCGGGCTCGCTGGCAAGACGAGCAGCTTGTCGATTCAGGGTTAACTCGGGAAGACATGTCACACATCGCCAATATTTTTGTGCATGTCTGGAAACAGTTTAACCACAAGCGTATTCCCTATCCCAAGGGGGCGATGGCAATGTCTAAATCCTCTCCCGTTGCGCCTAAGGTGGCACCATAGAAGGCGCTTAAAACGGGTTTAGTGGTCATGCGTTGCGGATTCTCGCAGAGTAAACCGCGATCATACACGTGACTTACAAACGACGTGCGCATTCGCATCTGCAATCGCCCTATTCAAAGATTATTCAATCTCAAGATGGAGAGTCGGCATCAGCCGCTTCAAGTTTTTAAGAGACTTGCTCTGCCAGGAAATCGTTTGACTGCCTTTCACGATGAGCTGTGTAGCTGATATCTGCCGAACCCGAATCACAAATTTCGACAGCATATTAATTCCAGAGCTATTCAAAAATTTTAGTTCAGTTAAATTGAGCGTCAGCGTATCTGGCTTTTTCTCAACAGCACTGTCGAGGATTCGACTGATCGGAGCATAGGCTTCTGCGCCATTCAAGCGAAGCGAGCCTTTGAACAAAATGCTCTGAGTCGAGGCATCGTAGCCTACAAAATAGTCGGGGGTTTGAATCTCCATATTTCCCTGATGTTTCTAATGTTTAAATTCGTACGAAATCTAAACGGCAAGCTGCACCATAGTGGTCACAACTAATGCTTCAGGATTTGTGTGAGCGGTTTCGAATTTCCAGCCGACTTTTGCTAAATAATCGGTCATCATGGTTAAAATACCTAGTCCTGACGAATCCTGGCGATCGCCCATCGCTGATTCTTCGAGCTGCTTCGTATAGAGCTCATCCGGGTCTGACACGGAAAGTTTATCGATAAAAGCTTGCAGTTTTCCTTTAGAATCTGGAGTGATTCCATTGGTAGACAAAAAAATCAGCCGATCGTCTAAGAGATGGAGGGTAATGCTAATGGGTTGTTCAGGAATGCTCTCGCTAAACTTCATTGCGTTTTCAAGGAGCTCATTGGCAATATAGCTAATCGTGCTTTTGATATCATGCTGACGAGCAGGAAGCTCATCCTTGTCAGGTGACTTCGAAAAAAAGGTGATGAGATAATCTGCCATAAAATCAGCAGATAGGCCATTATTTCGCCATCGGTGTTTAATCGGTATCGAGCTGGGCGAAAACTGAATTCGCAAATATTCCTGGCTAGATGGCAAATTCTCACTGAAATCTCCAAATATTTCGACCATGACGTGGGTCCTCACGAATGACACTGTTCTGACTGCTCAGATCGTATAGATTGACAGTTGGTTAACTTCTCAAGCCGTGAATATCCTACTTTCGCTTGACTACCAATAATGTGATGTCGTCATAGATGTCATGCGTGCCAATAAACTGCTGCACATCCTGAATGACGCTATTTTGAATGTCGGCAGCAGAGTGATACCACTCGTGCTGCACGACATGGCACAGGCGACCCAGACCATAATGATCGCCCCGCCAGTTTTCTGCTTCTGTGATGCCGTCTGTATAAAGAACAATGCCATCGCCAGGCTCAAGGGCCACCTGAATTTGTTCGACAAACTGAGAAATCTCTGCTTCTAAACCAATTGGAAACCCAAGGTCGATGGTGTCAATCCGCTCAATTTTTCCGGTGGCTCGTACCAGCAAGACCTCTTCATGCTGACCACTAATCGACATCACACCGTCCTGATAGTCAAGTAAGGAAAGCGTCAAAGATTTTTCAGAATCCATCCGCTGCAAGTTGCCATAAATCGCCCGGTTGAGCGTATTTAGAAACTTGACTGGGTCGGTTTCATCGCTAGCGAGTAACGTGCGGACAGCGGTCTGCGTCATGATCATCAACACGCCACTCTCTAACCCGTGCCCGGTAACATCACCGATGCCGATCTTAATTGAGCCATTATGCTGGAGCACGTCATAATAATCTCCGCCCACATCGTCAGCAGGCTCCATAAACCCCGCCACGTCAAGGTCTTGGAGTTGATTGAGTTCGTAGTCTTTGGGGAGTAGCATGCGCTGAAGCCGACGGGTGATATCCAGCTCTGCTGATAGCCGAAAATTCTCCGATTCAAGCCGATGATTTAGTGTTTGAATCTTTTGGCTAGCGTTTTCGAGCTGACGGACGACTCGTTCGAGACGATGCTCTGCCTTTTTGCGATCGCCCATTGCCTGATACACCTTATCGACCATCTCTTGAAATGCTCCGATCACGTCTCCTAGCTCATCTTTGCGTTTAATCGAGCTGGATTTGAATCTAGGAACTGGGCGATCGTAGCGAATGGCTTCACCCACGCCGAGCAATCAGACTGGAGATGCAAAATTGGAACGATTACCGTCGGCCCTAGCGCTATCAGCGCTACCAACGTCACAAACCCAGAAATAATCAAGGCTAATCCTCCAATTCGAAGCACGAACATCGAAACTTCGCGACTTACCGATGAAGCATTATGACGGATGATGAGGAAGTACTGTTGACTAGTATGGGGAATTGACCACGCGACATCGTAGCGCCCCGTCTCGGGCTCGTGGAAATCAGCCGCCTTAAACTCCATGCTGTCGAGATTCGTGAGATCTGTATAGGCCAAAACGGGTGTTTCTCCTGACGTACCAATCAGTTGCCCTGAGCTATCGTAAACGGCTGCTCCAACAATCATTTGGCGGGTCATTGGGTCACGCTGAAGTTTTCCGACCTCGTCAAGTAGTTCCTCTGACGTCAGATTTGGATAGGCCGTTACAATCCAAATTATTTTTGCAAACGAGAGATCTTGAATTTGATTCAACAACGCTCGCTCATGCCGTCTAACCGATGGAATTAGAATAATCGCTTCAATGACCACAATTCCTGCAAAAATCCACAGCACTACTTTTCTAGACAGGCGTGCCGTAAACAGGTCAAATAATTCACGAGCGGGAATACGACAAATGAGTTTCATGATGGTCTTGTAGGCAAACAGAGTGGACAGGCACAATCATAGAATTCAGGAATAAGGGGTTAGGTCATGAGCTGGGCGGCAACGCGGTTTAAGGCTTGGGTAAAGAGATGGTCGGGATGATGCAGACAAAATAGCCCGCTACTCCCGAGCTGAATCATGTCTTCTGAAAGAGGGAAAATACCGGCGACCGGAATGGAATAAATGCGCTCGATTTTATCTTGAAGGGCTTCAAAATCCATCTTGGGAAGGGCTTTGTTGAGTACGAGCATGAGTTTGCGAACTTTGAGCTGACGAGCCACGTCAATCGTGACCGCAGTCCCTTGAAAGTCTTGATGGTCAGGTCTGAGAATTAGAAGTAATACAGTGGAAATACCAATTGATAGCAGGGTTTCTTTACTTAGCCCTGGATGGGTATCGATGAGCAGATAATCAAGCTGGAGATCTCGGATGAGTCGCCGAAAGCCTTCACTGAGCAGGCTAACGCTATAGCCTTCGCTGAGAATGCGGGCAATGTAATCAGGATTCATGCTGGCAGGCACCAGAAACAGGTGTCCGGGTTCAGCAATACTCGCGATCGCACTGACATCATAGGCAGTCTCTGAAATAGCATGTCGCCCCCAAAGGAAATCATTCAGAGTAAGCTGATGAGAGGTTTCTTCAAACTGAAATAGAACGTGAATTCCAGGGGATTGTAGGTCAGTATCAACTACAGCGACACGGAACCCATGGCGGGCGATCGCCACGGCAAGGTTGGCCGTTAGATTAGATTTTCCGGTTCCTCCCCGATAAGAATGGATCGCGATAATCTTCGCCATGAGAGTGATACCTGAGTAGAGCGCTGAGTGGGACACGAACCTGAGATTAAGTCTCTAAAATCAACTAACCATTCAACTAAAAACTCCAGTCGCCATCATCGGCGTGACGCAATTGTTCAACTTCAGCCTGGAGCTGCTGAAAGTAATCAGTTTGAGTAATTTCTGCAACCTGGTTGGCTCGCTTGCCCTGATCGATTTCAATCCGCAATTCTTTGACCTGCCGCCGCAGAGTCTCTTCTGCCTGTTTGCGCTCAGTAATATCTTCAACAATGCCTTCAAAATAGAGCAGATCGCCGCGGATGTCGTAGACGGCGCGGGTACTTTCCGAAATCCAAATAATGTTCCCATCTTTGCAGTAGGCTTGACATTCAAAGCCGTGGATTTCGCCTTGGGTTTCAATGATGGCTCGGAGGCGATCGCGACATCCCGGATTGACGTAGATTTGTCGTCCAATTTCATTCACCGTTGCCATCATGTCATCCGTCGAATCATAGCCAAACAGACGCGCCATAGCAGGATTGACGCTAATATATCGGCCATCTGGGGTCGACTGAAAGATGCCTTCAATTGCATTTTCAAAGATGCCACGATATTTTGCCTCTGCAAGCCGCAGTGCGTCTTCAGCGTGTTTGCGCTTCGTCACATCAATGCCAACCGAGATTGCCGCCATGCCTCGCTGATATTTGCGGGCTGCTATCAAGTAATGATAGAGCTGGTCATTGATATGAATTTCAACGGTTTGAGAGGCAGCGAGTCGGGAACTTGCCAAAAACTCGTTCATAAAATCAGCAAATTTAAAGTCGCCGCCTAAAAACCCAAGCCGCTGACCGATAAATGCATCAGGAGTAAGATTAAACTGAGCTGCCAAATAGGGATTGACTCCTAAATAATGCCCATGGGTGTCCACCCAGGAAATTGACCCTGGAACAGCCTCCAACACTGCTTCAAGCTGGTCTTTTGCCTGTTGCAATGCGTCTTCTGCTCGCTTGCGATCGCTAATATCAAATAGGGCACTCAGAGTAGTTGGCTCGCCGTTAAAAGTAAGTTGTCGCAGTGAAGCAGTCACCCAAAATGGCGTGTCGTCGGCTCGACGAAGCTGGATTTCGCAGTTTTGAATCTGCCCAGTCTGCTGAATGAGAGTCAATGTTTGCAATCGCTCAGCGGGATTCAGATAAAAATCGATGACGGGGCGACCAACCAGCTCATCGACGGGTAAACCGAACGCATTGCTTGCCATCGCATTGGCATATAGAATCGTGCCTGCTTCTGAGGTGCGACAGATCAAGATTGGCGTAGGCGTTGCTTCTGCAATCGTCCGAAACCATTCTTCGCTCTGGCGAAGGGCTTCAACCGCTTGATGATGCAGCTCATCTTCGACTGTATCCGAATGCTCAGTCGTCATTTCCAGGAGAATTTCGAGGTCGGTTTTTTCTTGTTTAAGAGCAGCAACCTCCTGAGACAAGCGAACAATCTCGGCATGGAGCGCATTGTCAGACGGACTTGCTAATGCCCGGAGACAGTCACGAATGACATCGGTGCGGGTCTTGCCCGATCGAGCACAGTGCTCATCTAAGTAGCGGAATTCTTGCTCATCAACGACGACAGTTAGAAGTTTTTTGCTCATCTCAGGCGCCCTATTGACTGCAAAGGAAGATGCTAGCTCAGGAACATAATCACATTTCGCTGTGTTGCATCTTAACTGACTATTCGTTCCAATTCTGTAGCTTTGGTTTGATTCAAGATTTGAGGGCATGCAGCGTTAAACAGGGGGATGCGCGATCGCCACTCGTCGAAAACGAACCCTCATCTTGAGAGACGAATCGCCAATAGAGGCCCCCCATGCCACCTAGCAACAGCAGTACCAGGAGTCCCATGAGCCAAAAGCGAGTACGGCTTTGTTGAAGGCTACGTTGATGCTGCTGCATGAGGCGTTGATAGCGGTCAGTGGCGATCGCCAATTCTTGCTGCATTGTGCGCCGTTCATGGGCATAGCTCGCTGCTAAAAACCAATAGTCTAGGCTGCTCAATTGCTTCCCCAACGACCAGTCTTGAGCATCGTCTAGCACCCCACTGTTTAACAAATAAGCCGAATCACTGTAGCCGGATGCAACCCAGGCCTTTAATTGATCGGCATAGGGACGCAGCCGCGATAGTTGCTTTTCGACCCAGGCCGGGTTAAACACCTCTCGATAGATACGGTTATAGACCTTTAGCTGCCCGTTTTGTTTGACAACCAACCCCGACAGCAGCAGCTCTACCTGCTCCGCCGAATCATCAGCAGGCAACTGCCCGTGCTGCAATAGTTGCTGATATAGACCCAAAATCTGACTCGATCGCAATTCGTCTTTCAAGAGGCGATCGCGAATGGTGCGCAGGTGAGGAGGCTCATCGTGAGATACCCAGTTATCAATCACGCATGATTCAACTAAATTTGCGACCTGCACCGCAATGTCGTGATGCTGAGTTAATACTTCTCTCACCAACTGCTGCATAAACGGTGATTCTCCCTGAGAAGGCGAGGGATGAGGCAGTCGATCAAAATGTTGATCCTGCTGCTGAATCAACAACTGGCAAAGCTTTTGCGTTAGAAAAGGCTGTCCTGATGTCCACGTTAGAATCTCGTAAATTACGTCACGCGGATGGTCGACCCGCCCAACCAAGCCGTTAATCAACGGCTGTACTTCATCCCGTTGAAACCCTATTAACTGAATCGCCCGACCCACATTAAAGGGCGATCGATTTTTGTCGGCAATCAAATCGGTAGGAGTCGCGACACCAAGCAGCGCAAAGGTGAGATGCTGATGTTCGTAGCACGAGCGAATTAAGCCGAAAAAGTCATCCGTGTCAAAGGGCAAACTCAACGTGCTATCAATTTCATCTAGAAAAATGACGACAGGCTGTTGAATAGTTGTGAGAACAACCGATTCAAAAAATGCACCCAATCGTCCGACAGGGGATAGGGTGCTATGTTCATCCAACCACGTTCTTAAATTAAACGATCGCACGAGCTGGAGACTTCGCACCAATCGCATGATGATATCGGCATACCATTGCTCAGGTGTAATATTGTGACTCCCAATGCCCGACAAATCGACCGTAGCGCACGTAATGCCATCATCCTGAAGCCGCTTAGCAACCTGCACTCGCAAGCTTGACTTGCCCATCTGACGGCAATTGAGGACGTAACAAAATTCACCCCCTTTAAGAGCGTGATAAAGCTCGTCGTCTGCCTGCCTCATCACGTAACTCGGCGCATCGAACGGCAGTCGTCCGCCGACTTGATATTGATAGTTGGACGACGGATGCTGCATCGTTGCGTTCCTATACGATAGGGCAGGATAGGGATAGTCTACCGATGAATATGGAATCTGACTGAATCTGACACGTCAGAATTTCTAAACTGCTGGCTCATTATCGTTAATATTGCAGATTTGGCTTCAAGCCGTCGATACAGAAAAGTTAAGGAATTCAATCTTAACTTTCATCTCTCTCGTAGAATGAATGTATGCTGCTATATTCAGCAATGACCTATGACCAGCGCTCTTTCGTCAGCCGAAACAACCAATATTTTCTACCCGAGTGGTGACGGTGAACCTGTGGCGGAGACCTATGATCACTGTTTTGCTTTGCTAACCACCTTAGAAGTGCTACGGCAATATTTGGCAGGGCAGCAAGCCACGGTTTTGGGCAACCAGTTTCTCTACTACTCGCAAGGGTTTCCAAGGCTGCGCGTCGCCCCAGATGTGATGGTAATTTTTGGCGTAGAACCTGTTGGGCGCGACAACTACAAGATCTGGGACGAGGGTCAAGTTCCCCAGGTGATCTTTGAGATGACGTCTGAAAGCACTCGGACACAAGACAGCGAATTTAAAAAGACTCTGTATCAGCAGTTGGGGGTTCAAGAATACTGGATGTTTGACCCTAGAGGCGAGTGGATTGACACAACGCTGGTAGGCTATCGCCTCATCAGAGACACGTATGAACCTATTACAGACAGCCGCAGCGAACCGCTTGGGCTACGACTTGCCATTGAGGGCAAATTCATCGCCTTTTATCGAGAAGACACGGGCGAAAAGTTGTTAATCCCTGACGAGCTGGCAGAACGACTTCAGCAAGAAACGCAGGCACGGGTGCAGGCAGAAGCAGAGGCAGAACAAGAACGCCAACGAGCAGAACAAGAACGCCAACGAGCAGAACAAGAACGCCAACGAGCAGAAGAGTTGGAAGCAGCGTTAGCTCGATATCGAGAGCGCTTCGGCGATTTACCAGACGCTTGATTTAAGGCTCAAATTGCTTGACCTAATGCCCATTGCATCAGTCCTGGAACAAGTCGATAGGCTTCTGTTGCAATGGAAGCTACACCTACCACAACGTCAGATTTTTTCTTGCTGACGGCGTCCCAGATGGCGATCGCAATGTCGTCTGGCTCACTGACAAACGAGCTGCTGAGCACCGACTGCATGCGATCGCGCCCCTGCTGTTCGGCCTGTGCATCGTGCCCTCGAAACTGTGCCCGTTCCATAAAGCTGCTGTTGATCACCCCTGGATGCACGGCTGCAACGTGAATGCCCTTGGGTGCAAGCTCAAGCCGAAGAGAGTCGGTGAGCCCCGTCACTGCATACTTACTGGTACAGTAAGCAGTCATAGTCGGTAATGGCATTTTGCCTCCAAACGACCCAACGTTGACAATCGTCCCGGTTTTGCGGTCTAACATATGAGGCAGCGCCGCATGAATCGTATAAATACACCCCCAAACATTGGTGTTCATAATCTGCTGCCAGTCGTCGAGCGTGGTGTTTTCAACAGGACCCGTTAGGCAGATTCCGGCATTGTTCACCAACACATCAAGCTGACCAAAGTGATCAAGCGTTTTCTGCACAAGGGCTTCAACCTGATGGCGATCGCCCACATCAGTCGGGATGGCGATCGCATCTTGTCCCAGTTGCCGAACCTCGGCGGCAGCGTTTTCTAAGCGTTCCGGCTGACGAGCCGCCAGTGCAACCCGATATCCGTTTTGAGCAAAGATCTGCGCGGCTGCTTTTCCACTGCCTTGCGACGCGCCCGTTATCAGAACCGTAGGAGCCATAATTCCACTGATGAACCACGCTTTTATTATGGCGAACTATTAGAAAGGGCAGGACTTGTTCTCTTAGAAAGGGCAGGACTTGTTCTCTTCTAACGCCTGAATCCGGTATCTCAATATACCCCTGGTTGACTGACAAATCTTTAGCGTATGGCGGTGAAAACCGCTGCTACACAAGCAAAACCCTCTCGCGGGAGTCGGCTTTCGCCGACTTCGTAAGTGTAGGCGCGGCTTTAGCCGCCAGCTTCCAGAGTTTTGTCAGTCAATTAACAATACACCCATTAACCAGTGTGATATCTAGTTGGGTTTGAAAACTTTTCTCAATATATCGAAAACTGTTCCTAATGTTTTCCTAAGATACTGATTAGCTCCAGGATTTCTCAGCCGATGAACGATAACTATCTCATCAACATAAAATCCTGGACGATCGCTCATATGATAGTCAACGTGATTAACGAAGTTTAAGAAAATGGTACACGATCAGAAATCAACAGTTGTCATCACAGGTGCTTCCTCTGGGGTGGGTTTATATGCTGCAAAAGCACTGGCAAAGAGAGGCTGGCACGTCGTCATGGCGTGTCGCAATCTAGAAAAAGCCGAACAGGCGGCTCAAGACCTCGAAATTCCCAACGATAGCTATTCTTTGATGCATATTGATTTGGGGTCTTTAGAGAGCGTCAAAACCTTTGTAGATGAGTTTAGAGCCAGTGGTAAATCGCTAGATGCCTTGGTGTGCAATGCTGCCATTTATATGCCGCTATTGAAAGAGCCGTTGCGATCGCCTGAAGGCTATGAATTGACCATGACCACCAATCATTTGGGGCATTTCCTCCTAGCCAATCTCATGCTCGACGACCTCAAAAATTCGCCTAAAAACGATAAGAGACTCGTGATTTTAGGCACTGTGACGCATAATCCGGACGAATTAGGGGGCAAGATTCCACCCCGTCCCGATCTAGGCAATTTTGACGGGTTTGCAGCCGGGTTCAAAGCACCCCACACCATGGTCGATGGCAAGTCGTTCGAACCTGTAAAAGCATACAAAGATAGCAAAGTTTGCAACGTGCTGACCATGCGAGAACTCCATCGGCGCTATCACGATTCCACGGGCATCACGTTTAGTTCTCTCTATCCGGGATGTGTGGCAGACACGCCACTCTTCCGCAATCACTATCCTCTATTTCAAAAGCTTTTCCCGTGGTTTCAGAAAAACGTCACAGGTGGATATGTGTCTCAAGAATTAGCCGGTGAGCGGGTTGCAGCCGTCGTTGCCGATCCTGAATATCGGCAATCCGGAGCATATTGGAGTTGGGGAAATCGCCAAAAGAAAAATGGCAAGTCGTTTGTCCAAAAGGTGTCGCCGCAAGCCCGCGATGATGAAAAAGCAGAGCGCATGTGGAACCTCAGTGAGAAACTAGTCGGACTCGCGTAAAAAATTGGTAAGGGCGGTTTCTCCTGACGGAGACGCTATGCGTAAAGCCTTACGGCATACCAGAAAGGCGTAGCCGTAACGCACCACCCCACAAGGCTTTGATGCGTTACGCGATCGCTGGATGCCCAATTAAGAAGCCGAAATCTGGCAACGTTTGGCAACTATGCTCTGTGAGATCCCCGGCTTCTTTGTTGGGGAGTCTAGTTATAATCGTCACCTCAATGCAGAAGCCGGGGATCTATCCATGCTCCGAGTTTGATAGTCAACTGGCTATGACGGATACGGTGTTCCGTCTTTGTGCATAAACCTCCACTCACCCGTGTGATAATGAGCTGTCAAATCCACATCTGGATAAACGACCTCTTCATCAGCGGTGCGATCGCCAATTTCGAGATAGCTCGCCGCACTGCCTGAGCGGTTGATTAAATGATGCCCGTTGGGATCGCCAGCAGGGAATCCGGCTGCCATTCCGGCCTGTAAAATGTGCTCTCCCTCATCCGTCACGAGCGTCAGTTCTCCTGACAGCACATAGATAAATTCATCCTGATTGAGATGCCAGTGGCGCAGAGCTGAGCAGCTTCCAGGGGCTAGCGTCACCATGTTGACGCCAAAGTTTTTCAGCCCTGCCGCGTCACCGAGTTTGCGCTTTGTTCGTCCGGCGACGAGCGATCGAAACGGATCGGGATAGTTGGTGCTTGTTTTCCCTGCAATGTCAACTGGACGAATAATCATAGTGAGTTCCCTGATTGTGTGTCTCTCTCAACTCGATAAACGGTGACCGCATCTCGAATCCCAATTTGAAGCCGTGCTTGGGCACTGCCTCCATTCACCGCAATTTCTATCCATCCGTGGCTGCCAATGAGCGCTAGCATCTCCCCGATCGCACTTTCTCCATAGGTGTGCCGGCTGGGAATTTGGGTGTGTTTCACCTTGACAGACCAGCGGAGCGATCGCACCTCATCCCCTGAAATAGTCGTAATCACATTTCCAAAGTGGTCAATGTGCTGCACATATCCTGTGATTTGAGTCGTTGTTTTTTGAACCTTGGGAATATCAAATTCGACTAACGAGTCAGGTGAAATGGCGGTGCCTAGCTCTTGAAGCGAAACACCCGTTGCCAGATGAGCGCCGACCGGAGCAAAAATATCGCGACCATGAAAAGTAGAGCTAGGCCGAGCATTGCGCCAATAGGCTGGATTATTGAGGTCGACCCCTTGAACAGATGGGTCGCGCCCGTATTGACTCAGCACCCCATCCAAGACCCCGTTATCAGGTCCTACAAAAAATCCCGCAGGAAGCTGAAGGGCGATCGCCCGCCGAGAGCCTCCCACCCCTGGATCAACGACTGCGACATGAACGGTTCCCTCGGGGAAATAGGGATACGCATTCATTAGGTTAAAGCGGGCGGCGGCAATGTTTTGCGGCGGAATTTGATGGGTTAAATCAATGACGTGAACCTCGGGGGCGATCGCAGCAATCACGCCTTTCATGATGCCGACGTAGGCATCACTCAGGCCAAAGTCAGTGAGCAAAGTCAAAATGCGACGAGTTGACATCAAGATCCAGAATTCACATCTTTCCGACACGACGGATTCTAAGCGGGTTGAAGAGAGTTGCTCGGCGCTGATTTTTGACCGGACTGAAGCGTATCAAGAAACGCAAATACGGGCGGCGGCTGAATGCTGTCTTCTAAAATCGCAGCTCGAATAATACGCTCAAAGGGGGTCGGCAACTGACAGACTTGGATTTCTGACGGAATCTGACCTGCTGATAGACGAGTTAGAATCGCCATGCCCAGACCTTGAGCCACCATGCCCACCATCGTCGAACTTTCTCTCACTTCGTAGGCGATATCCATACAAACGCCGTGGCGTTGGAGATAGTCGCGCAGTCGAATATGGCAAGAATTACCTGGAATATACGAAATTAGAGGAATCCGACGAATTTGCTCCCAGGTGAGGTGGTTCCCGTCGACGCAGACGTTGGGAGGCAGTAGCGCAAGATATTCGTCTCGCATAATGTCCCAGGTTTCAAACCCGTCTGTATGCAAAACGTCGACCAGCCCCACATCGGCCTGTCCGTCTCGCAACATGCGCTCAACATCCCATGAATCAAAACATTCGTGAAGCGTGATTGAAATATTGGGAAAGCAGTCGCGAAACGCAGCGACTTTCTGGGGCAATAGACGCGTTGAAACACTTTGAAACGCAGCGACTCTAACTCGTCCTGCATGCATGCCTCGATGGAGTTGTGCTTCCTCGGTGATGTTGCCCAAAAGCTGGAGCATCTGTTGCGCATGACGGGTAATGCCTTCCCCCGCTGAGGTAAGCTGTGCTCCTTGACGACCCCGCGACAATAAAACAACGCCGAGTTCATCTTCAAGAGAGGCGATCGCATGACTAACGGCAGATTGAGAGATGCCAAGCTGCAAGGCGGCTTCGCTAAAATTTCCGCAGTCAGCAATGACGACAAGCGCCCGCAACTGCGACAGTTTAATTCGGTTGGGTTGGATATCAGTCATGCTGCGAACTCAAGACATGTTTGCATTGTGACAGAAATGGATGGCATCATCCCCATTAATTTTGTGGATGCCAGCATCATATCGCCCTACGGGCTTAGGTTTGTGTGGTGAGCCCCCTTGCAAGGCTGATGGCCGCCAATCCAAAATCGCACATCCAAAATCGCACATCCAAAATCGAGAATGGATATTAACCGCCAGCCTCCGAATTTTGTCAGTTAATCAGGTGTGGGGTTCGCCAAATAACACGATTGAGCCTCTCAAGGCTCGAATGACCTCTGTCGTCACATCGCTAACAGCAAGCCCACCCGCAGTCCGTCGTCGCATCGATCGCAAAATCACTAAATCCATCGATTGAGCCACCTTGAGAATGGTTTGTGCGGCGCTGTCGCTCACGATTGTCTTAATCACGCTGTTGACCTGAGTCTCGCTTCCAGCCAACGCCTGAGATAACTCTGCTTCAAACTCCGACACTTGATCGAGGGGAGTACGCGGATCAGCAACGTGCAGTAGCGTAACGGATGCGCCATTTGCATCCGCAAATAAGCACCCAAACTGCACAGTTCGCAACGTCTGTTTCGTGACGTTCTTCACCGGAACGAGAATTTTGCGAATGTTGATGGGTTCATCGAGCAGGCGCGTCACGGCAACCGGACAGTGAGATGCCCAAAACACAGTGTCGGTCAAGCTACCAAACAAGCGAGATCGCAATCCGACCTCACTCCACCCCATTACAATGAGATCTGCCTTGCGTTCCCGAGCAGCACGGCTGATGCCCTCAGCAATATCATCATCGATGCGGAGATCTAACTCGACCTGAGCCCCAAATGTCTCACCAATGTCGGAAACGCGCTCAAGCAAACGTTCACTGCGCCGGATTTCAGTATCTAACTGAGGTTCATCCATGTGAACGTGAGCTTTTGTAATAGCGAGGGGCACAATTTTGCCCGACTCATGACGTGCCAACAACGCCGCCATTTCAATGAGATAGGGAGACGTAATCGGGTTGGAAATCGGCACAACGGCGGTGAAGCGATGCGTCTGGATTGTCTCATCATCCCCATTCTGAGCATTCTTCGGAAGGCTATCATGCCATCGCGATGGCGACGCCGGTTCGTCAGCACGCAGGTTTGGTTTGGGCGGTGAAAGCTTCGCGGCAAACCGCTCAGTCAGCAACGGGCCTAGCAATGACGTAATCAGCATGAGCACAATTACGCTGTTGAAAACAGCCTCACTTAGCAACCCTGCCCGCAGCCCCGTCAGCGCTGCTGCCAATGTCGCTGCCACCTGAGGCAATGACAGCGACCACATCGTTAATGCTTCATGCCATGAATATCGATAGACCAGCTTAGCGATGGATGCGGCCAAGAACTTGCTGATGACTAGGCTAATGGCGATCGCCCCGGTCAATCCACCATTGGTAGTAAAGCTGCTGATAAACGCGGGTATATCGAGCAGCAAGCCCATTCCGATAAAAAAGAAAGGAATAAAGAGGGTACTGCCCACAAATTCCACTTTTTCTTCAACTGGACCATGACCCACCACATCATTGACCGCTAAGCCTGCCAGAAATGCTCCCACAATTTTGTCGACATTGATCAATTGAGCCCCGACCGATGCCAAGAAAACGGCTAGAAGAATAAATAGAAACTGATTGCTCTCTTCATCTCCGGTGCGGCGAAAGTATTCTTTTCCAGCCCAATCCAGCCCAAATAAAACAACCGCCGCATAGATTGCCAAGGCTGCGAGCTGCAAGATAAGATTAATCCACGAAAATTCACCCGCATGGATTGCCACACAAATGGCTAATACCAGCAGCGCTGCAATATCTGTGAAAATCGTTGCCCCAATCGTGACCGTCACGGGCTCATTGCGGACAACCCCCAGTCGCTGAACGATGGGGTATCCGAGCAAAGTATGGGAGGCAAATAGCGAACCAATCAAAATGGCAGCATTCCAACCAAACCCAAACTGCTTGCCAATGAGCGCTCCTGCAACGAGGGGCAACACAAATGTCGTTGCGCCAAAGCCCATCGAGCGATGTTTCGTTTTACGAAACTCTGCTAGATCAATTTCCATCCCCGCGACAAACATGAGGTAGATTTTGCCTATGTCAGAGAGCAGCTTCATCATCTCTGAATCGCCATTGAGCAGCCCTAGCCCGTCTGTGCCTAAAACGACTCCAGCAAAGAGAAGCCCAACGAGCCCCGGCAAGCGTAACTTCTCAAAGATAGGCGGAATCGTCAGCGTAACGAGGAGAAGAATAGTAAACCCGACAATCGGGCTGTCAGGAATCCAGCTCGTAAGTTGTTCCATGGCATATGAGTGCAATCAGTGTTCAGGTAAATCAGGGCAGACAAAACCACATCCGATAGTTATGCA
>JBNPEG010000188.1:0-4023 GCA_051117555.1 Elainellaceae cyanobacterium
TAAATCGGCTCTCACGGCTGGAACCGAAATCCCGTTTGAAGAGATTTTAGAATTTGTCGACGCATTAATCTTTGCCCAACAGGGTAAACACCTCAGCGATCTGCAACAGGCATTGTTGCAAGCTACCTGGTTTCCACAACGGCAAGGCTATCGTGACATTGCGGAGACGTATGGCTATTCCGAGAAATATTTGAAATATGATGCAGGGCCTAAGCTTTGGCATCTGCTGTCCGAGATTTTGCAGGAGAAAGTCCGCAAGTCAAACGTGCAAACCACTCTAGAACGCCACTGGCGACAGCAAGCCAAGGATGTAAGATCCCAAGACACACGGGATGAACTAGGAGAGAACACCCCCAAAGCCCCCCCCAAAGACACCCCCACGCCCGGTCAAGAGGCGATCGCCCCACGTCCCACGTCTCTTCCCCTCACGCTTTCACCTCCCACTCTGACTCCCGACTGGGGAGACGCCATCGATGTCTCAGCCTTCTGTGGGCGACATGCCGATTTGCAACAGCTCCGGCAGTGGATCGAAGGCGACGCCCATGCAGAACACTCTCAGCGCTGTCGGATGATTTTGCTGCTTGGCATGGGCGGCATCGGCAAAACAGCGCTATCTGTCAAACTGGCGCAAGAGATTGTGTCTCATCATTCACAGCCATCATTGCCGGGTAGTTCTTGTCAAGATTCCCCGTTTCAGGCAGTGGTCTGGCGATCGCTCCGAAATGCGCCTCCCCTTGCGTCTCTCTTAGAAGATGTCATTCAGTCATTGAATGTGAGCATCAACGCAAATCAGACACCGCCCTCTGAAAACTCGATTGCGTCCCTGCTCTCGTTACTCAAGCAGCATCGGTGCTTGCTTGTTTTTGACAATTTAGAAACCATTCTGAAAAGCGGAACCGACATCCCCGAATCCGGCCAGTGGTCTGCTCAAGCTGCCTACGTGGGGCACTATCGCAGCGGATATGAAGACTATGGAGAATGTTTGCGCTGTATCGGAGAAACGCCGCATCAAAGCTGCTTGATTGTGACGAGTCGAGAAAAGCCAAGAGAAGTTGCCCAGTTGGAAGGAAACCATCTCCCGGTGCGTACCTGGAATCTATCCGGGCTGACCGTCTCGGATGGGCAAGAAATTCTCAGAGCAAAAGGAGATTTCACAGGAGCTGAGCACGACTGGCGAACCTTGATCCAGCGATATGCAGGCAATCCATTAGCGCTGAAAGTAATTTCTACCTCAATTCAGGATTTGTTTGATGGAAATATTAATAGTTTTCTCAAGGAAGGAACCGCCATTTTTGGCGATATCCGAGATTTGCTAAATCAGCAGTTTAGTCGGCTGTCAGATTTAGAACGTGACATCATGTACTGGCTCGGAATCAACCGAGAACCCACCTCGATTGCTGAACTGCGCGATGATATTATGTCATATTTGCCGCATCAATACTTGCTGGATGCGTTGGAGTCACTCAAACGGCGATCGCTCATTGAACGAGCGACCCAACCCCAAGGCTCATTGTCTGGAGCTGCATTTATTCTCCAGCCCGTCGTCATCGAATATGTTACCCATCAGCTCGTAAACCAAATCACTCAAGAAGTAGTCACGAAACAGCTTGACTGCTTCAAGTCCCATGCGCTGATTAAGGCGCAGGCTCAAGACTACGTTCGGGATACGCAAACCTGCTTTATCTTGCAACCCATCCTCAAGCAACTGCTCAATGTGTTTCGCACTCCAGACCGGATTGAAACGCACTTTCAGGAGATTTTAGACCAGCTCCGCACTCATCCAGAGCCTAACTATGCCGTCGGCAACCTGATTAACATCTTGGGGCAGTTGCCTGCTGATCTGACCGGATACGACTTTTCGCGCCTTTCAGTGTGGCAAGCCTATCTTCAAGATATGTCCCTCAAGCAGGTCGACTTTAGCGGGGCAGATTTTTCTAAATCAGTGTTTGGAAAGCTCATGAGTAGCGCTCTGTCGATCGCCTTTAGTGCCGATGGTCGCCATTTGGCAACTAGCGAAATCAACGGCAGAATTCGGCTGTGGCGAGTATCTGATGGCAAGCCGCTGCTCACCTGTCAGGGGCAATCAAGTTGGGTGTGTTTGGTGGCATTGAGTCCCGATGGTCGTCTGGTTGCAAGTAGCCGCGAAGACCATGTGGTGCAACTCTGGGATGCAAAAACAGGTGAGCCTATTCAAGCCTTTTCAGGTCATCGGAGTTGGGTGTGGTCGGTAGCATTTAGCGCGGACAGCAAGATTGTGGCCAGCGCCAGCGATGACTGCACCGTGAGACTTTGGAACGTTGAAACAGGACAATGCTTGCATCAATTTGATCATCCCAAATGGGTGTGTGCAGTGACGTTTAGCCCGGATGGTACGCTCCTTGCTAGTGTTGGAGATGACTCTCAAATCAGGCTTTGGGAGGTCGAATCGGGGCGCTGCGTGACCACGCTAGACGGACACACAGGGCGGATTTGGTCGGTTAAGTTTAGCCCGGATGGGCAGTTGCTCATAACGGGCAGTGAAGACCAGACCATTCGCGTCTGGTCACTTGAACGCTTCTCATGCTTGCATGTCTTAAGCGGACATACTCACTGGGTATGGAGTGTCGATTTTTCGCCCGACGGTCGAGCGATCGCCAGTGGTAGCCAAGATCGCACCATCAAAGTTTGGGATACCCAGACTGGGACGTGCATTCGCACCCTTCATGGGCACACGAGCTGGGTGCAAAGTATTGCGTTTAGCCCGGATGGTGTCACCCTGGCAAGCGGCAGCGAAGATCAAACCGTGCGGCTGTGGCACGCGGGTTCAGGGCAATGTTTGCGAACGTTGAAGGGCTATGACGACTGGGTGCAGTCAGTTGCCTTTAGTGCCGATGGAGCCCAGCTTGCCAGCAGTAGCGAAGACCACACGGTCAAACTGTGGGATGTGGCGACTGGGCAGTGCCATACGGTCCTACGAGGCCATACGAGTGCTCTGCTAATTGTATCGTTTAGCCCGGATAGTCAGTTGCTGGCGGCAGGCAGTTTTGATCACACGGTTCGCTTGTGGCGCGTGAATACGAGAGAATGCGTGGCAATTTTGCGGGGGCATACCAACTGGGTGCGGGCGATCGCCTTTAGCCCAGATGGGGGCTATCTCGCCAGTGGTGGAGGCGACTACTCGATCAAAATCTGGAATGTGAGCACGGGAGAGTGTTTGAAAACCTTAATCGGACATGATAACTGGGTGTGGTCGTTGTCCTTTAGCATGGACGGGCATCTATTAGCTAGCAGTGGCGATGACCAAACCGTTCGACTTTGGGATCTGGAAACGGGCGACTGTTTGAGAATTCTAAGAGGGCATGAAAGTGGAGCTACCTCTGTCGCATTTAGTCGAGACGGGGCGTGGCTTGCCAGCGGCGGCGCCGATCAGCATATCCAGCTTTGGGACACCCACACCTGGACGCATCGCCAAACCCTGACAGGGCACACCAGTTCGATATTTTTGGTAACGTTTAGTCCCGACAGTACTCTCCTTGCCAGCAGTAGCGCCGACCAGACCGTGCGCATCTGGCAGGTGGAGACTGGCACGCTCTTAAAAACGCTGATCGGGCACACCAATCTCGTGTTTTCGGTGGCGTTTGACCCCGATGGAAACACCGTCGCCAGCAGTAGCCGGGATCAGACGATCAAACTATGGGATGTGGCAACAGGAACGTGCCTGAAGACGCTCAGGAGCGATCGCCCCTATGAGGGTATGAATATCAGCCACACCTCCGGACTCACGGCTTCTGAGAGTGCTGCGCTGCGAAGTCTAGGGGCGATCGGGTTCTCGAATGCTGATCAGGGCATGACGTAATACCAATTCTTCAAAGTAAGGCTACCGATGAACAGGCTAGAACCCTTGCAAGGCTGATGACCGTCAATCCAAAATCGCAAATCCAAAATCGAGAATTGGTATAAGGAGCCCTTTTCCTTCACTCAGCGATAGTTACAAACTCGTTACGATACTAGAAGAACTCCAATTGCCATGTTAATGTAGGGGGG
>JBNPEG010000235.1:0-3956 GCA_051117555.1 Elainellaceae cyanobacterium
CCCCCATCCAAAAAGTTATCGGCGACGGATGCCACCTCGACCGCAACATTCAAAAACTTGTAGAAAGCCAGTTTGACACCGTGCACATTGAGCAGTTTGTGCCGGAGAATCTACCTGAGTTGATGTCGTATATGTATAAGGGCGTCGCAATTAAATAGTGGCAGCAAATAGTAGCAAATAGTAGCAGCAAATAAGCGGCATTGCTCATCGGCGAAAGATTTTCGGAGGGGCATGACATTGTCATGCCCGTACAATGGGTGGTTGGTGAGCTAATGGTTTCTCTATCATTCATCAATTTCGCAACGTCAAATCAGCGAATCAAATACACAAAATCCCACGTCTGAAAGACGCGATCGCCCTCCCATTGCTACGAGTATAAACATTGTGCAATTGCTTGCACGAGATTAATTGCACAAAATTGCATAGACAATGGGGACGCAACTATGGCATTTAATCAACAATCCGCCAATCCAACCTTAGATAGAACGGCCAACGAACAGCAGTCTAACCCTATCGTGTCGTTGCTTCGAGACATGCGAGAGGCAGAGCGCGATCGATTCACAATCCTCATATGTCCCTTATCCTCATATGTCCCTTAAAGTAATAGCCCTTTGCCTGTTCATATATCGGGTTTGCGATCGCGCGAAGATACTCATCCCAGGAGGCGACAATTTATCAATCAGGTTAGATAGAATAAAGGTAGAGAGGAGAAAATAGGGCGATCGCCGAGTATGGCAGATCAATATGCGGGTTTGATTCGACGCATTGATAGCACGTGATTCGCTGCATCTATCAAGTTCAACACCCGTTTTCTTCCCTAATTTCTTCCCGTCTAAATGAGAGTGTTGCGCTTTAGGTAAGTACGGATCTGCTTATCTACGCACAGGGAGGTGATAGGCATGGTCACCCAAAAATTTGCGCCCTTAGCTCTTAATTTAAATACGTCATATCTATACGACGTGGGTGTTACAGATGCCAATCAGGATGACATTTTCGATGTCTTCACCACCAACCATCATGGCGATGAAAGTTTACTGCTAGGCAGTACTGCTGGCACCTTCACCGATGTCCTTTCTGACTGGGATCTTAATCAAGCACGCGGTTTTCCAGGATTTGGACAGTTTGATTTTCACCCACCTGCGAATACGCGAGGGTTTTACATCTATCGAAGTAATCCTAGAACGCTGCATCTTCAGTTGCAAAAAGGGAGCAAACTGGGAGCCGTTCGTGGAGAAATTGTTTTACCCTCACCGGATGTTAGGCAATCGTCTATCACGGTATTGAAACACCATCGAGCTACTATCAACGTCGAGGAAACTCCTTGGCAGAACGGATTACAAACTCGCATCCAATTCACGATCCGACCGAATGGTCATGTAGTGCTCGACACCCGATTTCCGGCGATCGCCTACTCATTCAAGCTAAAGCAGTCGTTTCCACTCAACCAGGTTTATGTAGGGGCTGAGCAAATCAATCCGCGCGATCGCCACTTTGTTCTCGAATCGCGCGATCGCCACGGGATGGCATGGGCTGACTACCAAGGCGATGAGCAGATGGATGTCTTTATCGCACGGGGCGGGCTGCGCGGGCAAATTCTAAATTTTCCTCAGGCAGCAAACGCCCACGATGAGCTGCTGATTAACCAAGGCAACGGCACGTTTCAGGATCGCGCCACTCAACTTGGCATCACCAAGCAAGGATGTCGTGCGAGACAAGCCGCCTGGGTTGACTTTAATGGGGACAATCGCCTCGACCTCTATGTGAGTGGGGAGAGGAGCCCTAACCAACTATTTCAACAACGCCCCAACGGCACATTCAAAAACGTTGCACCTCAATTGGGACTTGATTTTCATACTTTTCCTAAATTTGCCTGGCTCGATGCAGACGGCGACCACCGCCAAGACCTGCTCGTTGCCGATGATGGCATTCTCAAGCTCTATATCAACCAAGCCAGACGGTTTCGAGTGCACCAAACCCTTTCTATTGAGGGGATAGATCCGCGTAAATTGGCGATCGCCGATTTTGACCACGATGGAGACTTCGACGTATACGTAGCATCTCCCCGTTCGAGCCGCCTACTGGTCAACACAAACGGCACCTATACTGCAATCAAACCCGATATCATCGGATTACCCAATCAAGCACTCACCGCCAACTGGGTTGACTACGACAACGATGGCTTGACTGATTTACATACGTTACCCGGTGGTTTATATCGACAAACGCCTCAGCATCAGTTTGTCGCAACGTCTCTACTAAGCGATCTATCATCTAGTGAGTTTAATCCGGGGCAAAACTTTGCCCGGCTGCCAGAATATCGTGCCTGGTCTACCTGGTTCGACCTAGATAATAACGGAACGCGAGATGCCCTCTCGGTGACCCGATATGACACATCCCCTGACCCACAGCTCTACCTCAACACCCCAAATCAAAATCATTGGCTGCAAATAAAACTGGTAGGGGCAACCGGAAATAAACAAGCAATTGGGGCTCAGGTGATTGTCACAACGCCAGACGGCAAGCAGCATCAGCAAGTCGGGCAATCAGACGGATCTCACCTGTCTCAAGGTCACTATCGCCTTTATTTTGGGCTAGGCGCTCACACCGCCGCTGACCTCGACGTCATTTGGGCTGACGGCAAACACCAGGTCATCCAATCTGCCCACGCCAATCAACTCTTGACGGTGAAGTATTCCCTCACGTCGGGTTCTACCCTGGTAGGAACCCATCAGCGAGACATTCTATGCGGCACGTCTGGTGATGATGGTATGTGGGGATGGGGTGGACGCGATCGCCTACTCGGAAATAATGGTGTCGATCAACTACACGGAGGCCGCGGAGCCGATCAGCTCCTGGGGGGCAGAGCAGACGATTGGCTAGTTGGCAATCAGGGACGTGACCGATTGCGCGGCGGGCGCGGCGGCGATATTCTCACCGGCAATTTAGGGAATGATTGGCTCAAAGGCAATCGAGGGCATGATGAGCTCTGGGGCGGCCTTGGCAAGGACACATTGATTGGCGGACGCGGGCGCGATACGTTTGTCTTGGAGAAAGGAGCCGGATTTGCGGTGATTCAAGATCTGACACGACGCGACTGGATTGCGTTAACAGGTGGCATGAGTGCTCGCACGTTAGACCTCACCCAAGATCACAATCATGTCTTGATTCGACATCAGGGAGATCTCGTGGCGATCGCCAAAAATACCTCACTACAGGCACTATCAACAGACTACTTCACGTCAGAGTGGTGTTAGTCAACCAGGGTCTAAACGTCCAATTCACTCGCACATCGACAGGCTTGGTGGTCTTCATCAGCGCGTGAATGCAGGTTTCCTGACATCCGGGCTTCATCAAAATGAGTGAGCCGTGTGTCAACTCAAATGAGATGGGTTTGTGTCCCTTCCCCCGACGCTTTACTTTGAAGATTCGAGTGGCTCCTAAACTAATCGAGGCGATCGCTGGAGACTTGCCCAAACTCGGTTCATTGTCTGAGTGATAGCCGATATATTCTCTGCCGTTGCGGTACTGGTTGCCAATCACCACTTGATAGGTGAAGCCCGTTGCGCGCTCAACTTTGTCTCGCAGCTTATTTAGGGGATCAGTCCACTCTTTTGCCGTCAACTCCACAGAACCACTATAGAGATAGCGATACTCGGGTGAGTCTCCAAACATGGCTTCTAGTCTGGGCAATTTGAGCATCTTGCCAAACATACGAATGGTGTTGTGTTGCCATTCTAACGATATGCTGTGCGCCAGGAGATGATCAGCTTCCTGTTGACTTAGGAAATCAGGATAAAAGTCAACTAGGCTCGGTGGGATTTCATGAAGCGGAAGTGAGAGTTGGGCCGTCATGAGATAGGGGGCATTGAGGATGAGAACAGAGAACTGTGATTCTTTGAGCTGCGAACTCATTCAAGCATAACGTACGATACTACGACGCGATCGCCTGGGGTATT
>JBNPEG010000144.1:0-23024 GCA_051117555.1 Elainellaceae cyanobacterium
GTCGTTTCTCAATCTCTCAGGAGTAACCTAAACTACGCATTTGGAATAGTTTGGCTGGAATAGGCATCAAGCTGACCAAATGCATGAGTTCTGCTGGCATAATCAATCGGCTGACCCGTTACGGTTTCAGCAACGCGCTCAAACGATGCAGATCGCCAATTTCGCTCATGAATCGGCTTCGTTTGCTCGCCTCGAAAATAAACTTGGGTGCCAATTAAAGCAGCCGCAATCCAACCCACAACAAACAATGCAATCAAAATAGTCATAAGAATTAGTCTCCTTCTTTTCGCTTGCTTTATCTAATCAAAATGGGAGTGTTTAACACGCCTATCCCCCATTCAGATAAACGGTTTATCGACAAAAAGCGTTACAAAATTTGCGCTGAACGATGCCGAAGCACCCGTTCTGCTCAATCAATGCAAATGACTAAGCTAGAAGCCCCAACTTCTTCCCGTTGTCGCGAGCTAAACGAATTAGATTCTGGCGACGAGTGCGCTCAACTCTCAACTGATTACATACGTTGGTAATAACTTGTGAATGAAGTGCGATCGCCTTACCACGCAGTTTCAAAAACTTCGGCTTCCCCATCCACTTCTGTAACACAATTACGATTGGAGCAAACATGCCATAGTCTCCTTGTTTTAGAACACGTTTTTGAACCGAGAGCAATTGGAGTTCGTTAGCTACGGGAATAAGCGTTAGGCTGCACGAATTCAACCGCCATTTGTAACTCCATGTAAATTAATGTAACAATTTCGTTACAAAACGTCAAACTTTATTGCAAATAATCGTAAATGGTATTAATAAATTTGACTTATGCGTTCTTCATGGGGAGATTGCGGCTGTTTGTGCTATCTCGCGAATTGAAAATTTCGAGGCAGCACTGTGATTGAATGAATCTCGCCACTCCGATTTGATGCAGTGTTTGACATTATTTAACGGACCGCATGACACATTCTTCTTCAGCGCATTCGTCATCAGCGCATTCGGTGTATGCCCTCGCGATCCATACTGCAAGCCCTGAGCTTGGGTTAGCAATTAGCGATTTTTCAGGGGATAGCCGCTGTCAGGTCTGGGATTTGGGGCGATCGCTCTCAACTCGTCTGCATATCCAACTCGCAGACTTTATCAAACCTCAAACGTGGCAAGATTTAGCCTTCATTGCAGTTGCAAAAGGTCCGGGTGGTTTTACGGGCACGCGTATAGGAGTCGTGACTGCCCGAACATTGGCGCAGCAGCTTGATATTCCGTTATTTGCGTTTTCTACGCTAGAGGTGGCAGCGTGGCATCAGATACGATCGGCTCCTCAATCTGATCTGTCTGATGTTGCGATTGCGATGAGGGCACAGCGAGGAGAGGTGTTTGCAGCTATTTATTCTGCTGCGGTTAATCGCCTAACCCCTACTCCCACTGGGCTGACCATTCAACAGCCTGAAACCGTTATGCATGCAGACCAGTGGCAGCATATTCTCGAATCGTGGCATCGCTCCTACCAACGCGTCGATTTGGAAGGAGGGTTGGGAGCGTTTGCCAGCAGCCTGCTCGAACTCGCTCGGCTTCGGTGGCAGCAGGGCGATCGCCCCCATTGGTCAACCGTGTTGCCCTACTATGGCCAAAGCCCAGTTTGATACCTATGTCCGTGCTATTACTAAGACCGTGCTGCTACTACCTACTAACGGTCTAGCGTTCGTGGGTCAAGGGCGTCTCGCAGCCCATCTCCCAATAGGTTAAACGATAAAACCGTTAATACAATCAAAATCGCAGGCGACCAAACCAGCCAAGGCTGAAGCACTAGAATCGACGCATTGGTTGCTAGGGAGAGCATATTGCCCCACGACGGATCGGGTTGCTGAATTCCTAGACCGATTAAGCTCAGCACAGCTTCTGCCACGATAAAACTTGGAATTGCCAGCGTCGCAGAAATAATCACGTAGGTTGCAGTCTGGGGGAGCACATGACGAATAATGATATAGAGCGGTCTGCCTCCCATGGCTTTGGATGCTTGGACAAATGAGCGTGCCTTGATGGAGAGAACTTGCCCTCGAATCACCCGCGCTAGCCCAGCCCAACTCACAAATGACGTAATCAAAATAATCAGCAAAAACCGTTGAGAACTGGTTAAACCGGGGGGAAGCACCGCAGCGAGCGCAACCAGCAAATAGATGGTTGGAATGGTCATGAGGACTTCGACAAAGCGCATCAGGATACCGTCAGTAGCGCCGCCGAAGTAGCCAGAAATTCCACCAACGAGCATGCCTAGCGGGAATGAAATGGCAATGCCGACAAGCCCGATGCTCAAGCTAATTCGACCTCCATAGATCAGACGACTAAACTGGTCGCGAGCCTGCTCATCGGTGCCTAGAAGATTGAGTTTGCCTTCGCCAATCGTACCAAACAGGTGTAGATCTCCTGGAATGCCTGAGAAAATCTCAATTTCTTCAATGCCGGGGTCTGTGAGCGAAAAACGAGTCGGTAGAGGCAGTCGAATTTGCCCGAACTGATATTCAGATCCTCTAACAAATAGGCGAATTGGCGACGGTTCGCTGAAATCGACCATTAGTTGGCGATCGCCCGTTTCTAAATCGACAGGTCCTAGCGTTGTGGGGTAGACGTGAGGACCGATAAAATCGCCGTCGGGAGTGCGCCAATAAATTTCAGTGGGTGGCAACAACGAGCCATCGGGCTGAGTGGCATATGGGTCGTAGGGTGCGACGAATTCACCGACAATCGCTGCTAGATAAAAAATCAGCAAGACGGTTGCGCCGAATCGGGCTAGAGAATTGCTCTTAAGCTTTTGCCACCAGTTCATCGCAGGTATGCCCCATCAGGCGAAAAGGTCTAATTAACCTCTTAGTGTAGCGTGTGCTTGGAAGTACAATGCCTCAAAATTTGGAAAATGGTTAAGCATTTTGCTGTCGGTAGCTGAGCAACCAGTTCACCATCGTAGCTCGACGGGTTTTACGAGGAACCAGTTCATCAAGTTTGTAGCCGCCAAATCCCAATTCTTCCTTTAAAAGCTGTTTGTGCTCTTTGGGAATGGATCGCGTTAGCTTGACCGTTGCGGGTCGACTGGCGATGAAATCGGGGGGGTCTGGATATTCATTTCGCCACTCTGGGGCAACCGATGCTGAATCCCACTGCCCGGTCGATGGGTCATATTGATATCCAAGGCAGTGCCAAACCAATTGATTGACGGTATCGTCATCGATGTCGTCGTTGAGGATTTTCCAAAATGTATCTGACGTAAGATTGGGCAGCTCTAACATAACGGTTAGTAAGAGGTAGATGGCGCACGCCTTATCCAGAATTTTTCAACCAGCGTGGGCAAGTTTTCTATATGTTCTATTCTATGGCGAGTCAAATTAAGAAAATCTTCAGATAGATATAGCAATCCTAGATGGGTGATCCGTTGGATTAGGTTAGCTAGACAACTGACAAGAGCGATCGCCTCTGGGATACTTCACAAGATGGTAGCGAGGGATATGTTATGAAGCTTTTGCCTCACCGCACTAAGGTGGTCGCTACGATTGGTCCGGCTAGCAGTTCTGCTGAGGTCATTCGCCGCATGGTACAGGCAGGCATGACTGTTGCCCGGTTAAATTTCTCTCATGGCAGTTATGACGATCATGCCAAGATGATTGCCCTGCTGCGACAGGTTTCAGATGAGTTAGAACGTCCGATTACATTGCTTCAAGACCTTCAAGGACCCAAAGTTCGGGTCGGACAGTTGCCCGATGGCTCAATCACTCTAAGCGAGGGCGATACTCTTGAATTGGTGCCGATGGATGAATTTACCGGGCAACCCGCTACAGTGCCGATTGATTATCCGTATCTGGCAGAAGAGGCGGAGGTGGGTGCTCAGGTGTTGCTAGACGACGGGTTGCTTGAGCTGAAGATTAGTGCGATCGCCAATCCTGCTGTTCAGTGTGAAGTAATTCGGGGGGGATTACTCAAAAATCGAAAAGGGGTCAATGTGCCCAGTTTGAGCTTACGGCTGCCGTCTCTTACGGATAAGGATCGGCAAGATCTAGAATTTGGCATTCAGCATGGCGTTGATTGGATTGCCCTGAGTTTTGTACGCCGCCCCGACGATATTCAAGCATTAAGGCAATTGTTGACAGAGCATGGAGCAGATGATATGCCTGTTCTGGCAAAAATTGAAAAACCTCAGGCGATCGCCCAAATTGATGCCATTCTCGATCAATGTGATGGGGTAATGGTTGCCCGGGGGGATTTAGGCGTAGAAATGAGTCCTGAGAAGGTGCCCATTCTTCAAAAGCAGGTGATTCGGGCCTGTAATCAGCGGGGTATCCCGGTGATCACAGCAACACAAATGCTGGAAAGCATGATTGTCAACCCCCGGCCCACCCGAGCAGAGGCCAGTGATGTTGCAAATGCCATTCTCGATGGCACCGATGCGGTGATGCTATCTGGAGAATCTGCGGTCGGCAAGTATCCCGTTCAAGCCGTTGAGATGTTGGCTCGCATCGCCACCGAAGTCGAACAGACCCTCGAATTTGCGAATCTGCCCCCTGCCCAAACCGATATCACTCACGCCATCAGTGAAGCCATCACCACGATTGATAAAATCCTTGACTTGCAGTGTATCGCAGCGTTCACGACCACCGGATATACAGCCGGGCTAGTCGCCGCAGAACGTCCCCATGCTCCTATTATCGCCTTTACGCCCGATGTCAAAGTCTATTTTCGCCTCAATCTAATGTGGGGCGTCACGCCTCTGCTGATTGAACGCCCTGTCTCATCGGTGGACGATTTAGCCATCTGGATTGAGAAAGACCTACAACAGAACAATCTGGCAGGCATCGGCGACATCATCTTGGTCTTGGGTGGGAGCCCCGTTCAGCGTACGCGGGGCACTAATTTTCTCAAAATTCATACCATCAGTGAGGGCAGCTATTAGTGTCCATAGGGCTGAGCAGGCACATTGCTAAGCGGGCACGAGGCGAGTCGGTGGAGTATCAAAAACTCGAACCTCCTCGGCATCCTGCTGAACTGCGGCATGGATCTGTTCTCGTAAGTCAGGAGTTACGGCGAGTGCACGAGTCCAGTCGGGGATTTGCGCTCCCGATGGGTTAAGGAAATATTGTTCTCCCGCTTGTAAGATGACCTTTTCGAAAAGTTCGATGGTGACTTCTTCTTGATGGCGATCGTAATGGAGTCCATTAAAGCGAGCATCGACAAAGAATTGCCGCGTAAAGTCTTGAGCCTCTCGGCGAAACTTGACACGCAATGCGTTGATTAAATCCATCGATACGACGACGGATTCGGTTTCGGTGAGCGTCCGCAAAATTGAGCGCAAAATGTCTTGGCACATCTTTTGCAATCCTTCGTCAGCAGTCTTGCCGAGGGGTTGATGTTTGTGTTCGAAGATGCCAATATCAATCTGAGAAATTCGCTTTTGTGCAACATTGCGATAGACCTCAGAAAGCAAACCCACTTCTAATCCCCAGTTTCCAGGAATTCGAATATTGAGGGCTAGATCGCTGGTTAGAGCAAATTCTCCAGAGAGAGGATAGCGGTAGGCGCTCAAATAACGAAGATAGTCGCGGTAGCCAAACAGCTCTGTCAGCGCTACCAATAACGGCGTCACAAACAGCCGCGACACTCGACCGTGTAAGCTTCGGGGAGAACTGCCAATGCGGGCGTAATAGGCTTTGTTGAAGGCAATGCCAAACTCTTTCTCAAGCAGCGGGAACAGAAGTTTGAGCGGATATGAGCGATCGTAGGTGGTAATGTCTGCATCGTGGAGGGCGATCGCCTCTGATTCTAATGATGCCACTCCCAACCCGAGCCAAACAGCTCGCCCCTTCCCCCGAAAGCTTAGAATATCTAAGCCTCGGTCACGAAGCTGCTCAAGAATACGAGTCACTCTAGGACCGTTTTCCCAAATAATCAGCGTCTCTTGAGGAAGCTCTGAAAAGAACTCAACTGCATTCGCGTATTGTTCTTGGGATTGAGCATATAGACAGACCACAACGTGCTTAACAAAATAGCATTGCCGCAAGTGCTCACGAATGAGTGCTAAAGCAGGTCTTTCAAGCTCATCGTAGAGTGCAGGAATGAGTACGGCTGTTGAAGACGTTTCGCTCAGTTGGATCAGGCGAGATTCTAAAAACTCTAAATCGCACCCTAAATCGTGAATAGTCGTAATTAACTCTTGTTTGTAGTCCATTCGACCATCAAAAATGCCACACTACAGCTCAATCATTAAACTAATCTAAAAAAAACGGTGTTAAGAAGAATACAAATTTCTCAGTAGCTGTCGTTACTGAGAGACGCCTTTCATATGCTTGATAATGAGCCGAATCTAATTCTTCGCGCAGAAATCCCCAGAAATTCTTGAAGAACCCCGACCAATATTCGCGTTTAGGTATTTCGGTTAGTAGATAACAGTTTGCAGCAGTTACGATAAATAGACCTATGACGGACGTAATCACATCACGAAGCGATCAGTCTCAGATCAAGCGAGACTATTTCTCACAGCGAATTAAACCATTAGTTGAGATGGTGTATGGGCCTGAGAAATGTGATGAATTAGTCAATCAACTATTCTCCTTGGTTGGCGGCTACATGGCTGATTCGTTTGAAGAAGACTTCAACAAATGGAGCCAAAATAACGTATTACTTATTACGTATGGCGACAGTATCTGTTCGACCCGTGGCGACGCTCCACTTCAAACCCTCGATCGCTTCTTAGAAGAGTATTTGCAAGGAACCATAACCGGTGTCCACATTATTCCGTTCTTCCCTTACAGCTCGGATGATGGGTTTGCTGTCATTGATTATTTAAAGGTGAATCCGGATCTGGGTGATTGGGACGCGATTAGCAGCATTGCTCAAAAATTTAACTTGATGGTTGATTTAGTCGTCAATCATGTGTCAAGCAAAAGTGAATGGTTTGATCAGTTTAAGCAAGGTCAAAAACCTGGATGTGACTATTTTATTGAGGTCGATCCGTCAGAAGACGTATCAGCGGTGGTGCGTCCGCGAAGCACGCCTTTATTGGTTGAAGTCGACACCATTTACGGCAAAAAGCACGTTTGGGCCACATTCAGCCCCGATCAGGTCGATCTAAATTTTGCAAATTTTGATGTATTGCTGGAATTTATCGAAATTGTGCTGTTTTATGTGCGCATGGGTGCCAAGTATTTTCGATTGGATGCCATCGGATATTTGTGGAAAGCCCTTGGAACTCCCTGCATCCATCTTCCAGAAACTCATGCCCTGATTCGATTGCTGCGCGAAATTCTGCAAATGGTTGACCCCAGCATTGCGATCATCACTGAAACGAATGTGCCTAACCGAGAGAACCTCAGCTATTTTGGCAATCGGAATGAGGCGCACATGATTTATAACTTTAGCTTGCCTCCCTTAGTGATTAATGCGTTGCTTCAAGGGCGGTCAGATCACCTGAAAACTTGGATGATGAGCATGCCTCCCGCTCCGATTGGGTGTGCCTATTTAAATTTCACGGCATCGCATGATGGTATTGGCCTGCGTCCAGCAGAAGGATTGCTCACCGATGATGAATACGACGCTCTGCTGGCGACGATGCAAGAATTTGGTGGCAAGATCAGCATGCGCCAGCGGTCAGATGGGACTGAGAGCCCCTACGAAATTAATATTTCGCTCTTTGATGCGTGCAAAGGCACGGTAGATGGAGAGGATGAGTGGCAGATTGAGCGATTTATCTGTTCTCAAACGATTATGATGTCGCTGGAAGGAGTTCCAGCCTTTTATCTGCATAGTCTGTTGGGAACCCATAATGACGATGAACGGGTCAAGCAAACAGGGCGAAATCGCTCTATTAATCGCCATCGTTGGGATTATGACACTCTGATCAAGGAATTGGGCGATCGCCAGTCGTCTCATTCAAAGGTGTTTCATGAACTCAGCCGATTGATCAAAATCCGACGACGGCAGGGCGCATTTCACCCCAATGCGACTCAATACACCCTGCATCCGTTAAACAAAGCACTGTTTGCATTTTGGCGGCAGAGCATAACGCGAGATCAAAGCATCTTCTCGATTCATAATCTCAGCGACAAACCCCAGACCCTGCGGCTCTCCAATCTCAACCTAATTATCACCGACCCCTGGTGTGATTTGATTAGCGGTCGATTGATTGCAGATATTCATGACGTGTTTCATCTGCAACCATATCAGTCTGCCTGGATTACGAATAAGTTTGATGCGTCAGATGTTAAGACAGATTAGTCGGTATCGGCTTTCTAATTTGAGCCCACACATGTTTCATCAGGTATATTCTCCATCAGGTGTATAAGCCTGCCACATATTCGCCATACCCGTTGTAGGGCAGCGTCGGTACAACATCGACCGAAAACTCTGATCCAGGGCCAATCAGTTTTTCTTCAGCTTGTGACCATCGAGGATGAGGAACCTCAGGATTAACATTCGACTCAAACTTATATTCGTTGGGGCTAATCGTGTTCCAGAAGGTCGCAGGCTGTTCGTCAACAAAATCAATTTTGACAATCGATTTTGCGCCCTTGAACCCATACTTCCAGGGCACGACCATGCGAATCGGGGCTCCCTGTTGCTTGGGCAAGGTTTGACCATAAATGCCCACGGCAAAGAAGGCGAGCTCGTTTGCCATTTCTTCGATGCGTAGCCCCTCAGTATAGGGCCACGGCAAGAACATCGACTGGAATCCAGGCCCCTGGGTGACGTCTGAATCGTAATAGGAGGTGAACCGCACAAATTTAGCCTGATCGGTAGGCTCAACGGCTTCTAGAAGCGATCGCATGGGAAATCCAATCCACGGAACAACCATTGACCAGGCTTCAACGCACCGAAAGCGATAGATCCGTTCTTCGAGCGGAAAGGTGGCAATAATGTCATCGACGTCATAGGTTTTAGGATTATTCACTAACCCTGTGATTTCAACCTTCCAATCGTCGGTTGGCAGATCTTGAGCGTTGCGCCAAATGTCTTTACTGCCACCAAACTCGTAAAAGTTATTGTAAGTCGCTGCGACAAGGCGCCCACTGACCGGGCGTCCTGCCTCTGAAAACTGGGGGTTTGTGGTAAACCGCAAATCGTCAAGACCTGCGATCGCCGCCTCAGCTTCAGCACTTTGAGACCGCTGACAGCCCAACACGGGTGCCACCGATGCACCAATGCCGACACCGACCAGCGTTTTGATGAACCGGCGTCGATTGAAATAAGCAGATTCAGGAGTAACTAGCTTTTCTGAAAGCTGCCACGGTTTGGGAATGCGGATAAACACCATAAGGGAAATTCGTCGTCGGTCTAGTAGGTACGCTATCTCTTACTATAAAAAAGTTAAGTAGGGTTGTTGAGGTTAGAAAACGCTGAGTGTTTTTCGTGTACGTCCGCTCAAATTGTTACAAACCTGTGCAAACCCCTCAGCCAATCAGAAACCCGCTTCACAATAGATCCATGACACATTCGACATCGACTTCGCTAAAATACGCCTATTTCCCTGGCTGCGTGGCGCAGGGTGCCTGCCGCGAGCTCTATCTTTCCACGGCGGCGCTCGCTCAAGCCCTAGAGATCGAACTGGTTGAGCTTAAGAAGGCATCATGCTGTGGCTCTGGGACGTTTAAAGAAGATTCGCAATTATTAGAAGACACCGTCAACGCCCGCAATATTGCTCTTGCCGAAGAATTGAACCTGCCGCTGTTGACTCATTGCAGCACATGCCAAGGCGTCATCGGTCGAGTAGATGACCGTTTGAAGGATAGTCACACTTCTGATCCAGCCTATCTTGAGCACGTCAATGGGTTTCTGAAAAAAGAAGGCTGTTCGCCCTATCAGGGCAGCACTCAGGTCAAGCATCTGCTCTGGGCACTGGTGGGAGACTATGGCTTAGACGCGTTGCAAGCACGGGTGACCCGAAAATTATCCGGATTGAAATGTGCGGCCTTTTATGGATGCTATCTGCTGAGAGCGCAGGAGCATTTGCCCCATGATGATCCCTATGATCCCCAATCGATGGAAAACGTGTTTCGTGCTGTCGGGGCAACACCTGTCTATTATCGCGGGCGGACTCAATGCTGTGGTTGGCCGCTTTCGAGCTATGCCACCACTCAATCATTTAAGATGGCAGGCACCCATATTCAGGATGCGATCGCCAACGGGGCTGACTGCATCGTCACGCCATGTCCGCTATGTCACCTGAATCTAGATTCTCGCCAGCCCGAGGTTGAACAGGTCGTGGAGCAATCTCTAGGGCTGCCCATCTTGCATTTGCCTCAACTGGTTGCATTAGCTCTGGGAGTGAGCCCGAATCAGCTAGGGCTCGATCGCCATATCGTTTCAACACGCTCCGTATTAGACAAGCTGGGATTCTAAACCGTATCAAAGCGAGTATCAGCCTTGAGTGTGCTTGGTTCAAACTCTTGCATCCACGATAAAAAGATATCCGACCGTCTTAGAAACTCTGGTTTGCGAATCAGCAGAGCAATGTAGCGAGTCTTTTGTTTAACCACAACAGCACTGTGCTCTGTGCCGTGGATAACAGCATGGTGAAACCCATCAAGCTGCAAAGATGACGTAATCAGCGATCGCAATCCCAATGCTTGAAAAATGGTTTGCACCCAGCTAATGTCAGGATTCTCGGAAGTGGTGTAATACTCTTTGGGTAAGCCGCTGAAGTCGAAAATAGCCGCGCCAATAACCGAGTCGGAGAAGACAGTGTCTGCATCGTGGGGTCGAGAATTATTAGAAGGCATAGCGAGGTCTGGAGTGAGGGGAAATAGATCGAGAATTCTATTCCCTCACTCTAAAAGGCATCCGTTCGGTAGACGACCGTAAAATCGCCTGTTTTTGCTCAATTCTGTCGCGCCGTTATAAGAACCGTCCTGACGCCGATCGCTTTTGATAGTGACCCATCCCCGGTTTACCCAGCCAGCGATCGCCATCGACAATCAACTGTCCTCGCAAGAATACCTTCTCGACCTTGCCCTGCACCTGCCGCCCTTCAAACAGGGAATAATCCACATTCGAATGGTGGGTATTGGCGCTGAGCGTATGGGATTTGCTGGGATCAAATAACACCAAGTCGGCGTCGCTGCCGATGGCGATCGTGCCCTTGCGGGGAAAGAGTCCAAACATTCTAGCGGGGGCTGTCGAGGTGAGCTGCACAAAGCGATTGAGTGAAATTTTGCCGCCTACGACCCCGCCGTCATAGAGCAGGGGAATGCGAAACTCAACCCCCGGGGCTCCGTTGGGAATTTTGGAGAAATCATCCTTGCCATACTGCTTCGACTTGAGAATGCCCATCAGGTTTTCGTTGAAGCAGAAGGGGCAGTGATCGGTGGAGACAATCTGGAGGTCATCAAACTTTAAGCCGCGCCAGAGGGCATGTTGGCAGGAGTGGTCGCGCAACGGTGGCGTCATCACGTACTTGGCACTCTCGAAACCGGGGCGATCGTATTCGTCGTGGGTGAGAAACAGGTAGTGGGGGCAGGTTTCAGCAAAGGCATGAATGCCGCGATCGCGCGCTTCGACGACTGCATCCAATGCTTCCGTGGCAGACAGATGCACCATGTAGACCGGGATTTCTGCCAGTTCTGCCAGGCGAATCACCCGATGGGTTGCTTCACCTTCTAAGATGCTGGGGCGAGTCAGCATATGGTGCTTGGGTGATGTATTGCCCTGTTCCAAGGCTTCTTCAATCAGCACCTGAATGACGCTGCCATTCTCGGCGTGCAGATTCACCATGCCCCCATGAACACCCACCTTGCGCATCGTCTTAAAGATGGCAGCATCGTCTACCATCAACACCCCCGGATATGCCATGTAGAGCTTAAAGCTAGACACGCCTTCGTGATTGATTAAGTCGGGCAGTTCGGCTAAGGCATCGGGCGTCACATCCGTGAGAATGACGTGAAATCCGTAGTCAATCGAGCACTGGGGCTCAGCCGCTGCCAGGCGACGTTCGAGGGCTTGTTTGGGGCTATCTCCCTTAAACTGCTGAGCAAAATCGATGATTGTGGTCGTGCCGCCAAAGGCTGCTGACTGGGTGCCGCTTTCAAAGGTGTCGCAGGTCTCAACGCCTCCACCCATTGGCGTTTCCATATGCACATGCACATCGACTCCGCCCGGCATCACTATCAGCCCTGACGCATCATACTGTTCAGCCGGAGCTGCATCTAATCGTCTGCCGATTGCCTCAATCCGTCCGTCTTTGATCAAAATATCGGCGATGTAGTCGTCAACTGCCGTAACGATTCGTCCGCCTTTGATAAGGACTTCAGACATAATTAATTACCACCTGCCTTATACGCTGCCCATCCACCCAAATGAGAAATATCGGGCCAGCCATGCTGCTCAACCAGCTCTTGAGGATAGAGCATGGCGATCGCCGTTTCGCCATTTTCTAGCGTGACGTCAGCCGGATACATATTAGGCGGTTCGGTTGAGACAAGGTGTTCATACTGATCAGACGTCAGCTCATAAAGTTCTCCAGGAATGGCAATGCCTCCCGTGGAGACTTTGTAAATGCCGGGATGCCAACCGTCTGAAACGGCATGGAGTCGATAGTTGGGAGCCGTCTTTGCTGCTCGAACAAACGTAGCGGACTGAAGATTTTTGTGGTCAGGTTGACCCCGCAGTGCCGAACCACAGATAAATACTCGTGTCATGCTGGTGCAATCTGAATTTCAATAAGAGTTTATTGTGGCATGACAAAGGTTTGCAAAATGCGTTTTCGAAACTGCATCGTATTGCATCGTATGGGCATGGGTAGGCGATCGGGCGAAGTTAATTTTGATAGTAATTTTGATAGATCAATCTACTTCAGCTAGGTAAGTGTATCTAGAAATACAATCTCTGTTCCCAGAAACCTTAGTAATAGTGAAGAAATAAATATCTCTCTCAGCGTGGTGTTCACACCTGCTCCACCCTATGACGCAGTTCCCAATTTCAACCTCAACACCAGGAGCGATCGCATCCCAACCCTTTGAGGCAAGGGGTGATGCGTCTACTGGCATGTCTGTCACCACGGCTAATGTGTCCCTCCGATCTATCACGAAACAGTATGGCTCATTTGTCGCGGTTGAAAACATCACCCTCGACATTCCGTCAGGGTCGTATTGCTGCTTGTTGGGGCCTAGCGGCTGCGGAAAAACGACGACGATGCGCATGATTGCCGGACATGAAGAAATTACGCAGGGTGAGATTTATATTGGCGATCGCCTCATCAATACGCTCGCTCCGGCGAAGCGCAGCACCTCAATGATGTTTCAAAACTACGCGCTGTTTCCTCACAAAACGGTGTGGCAGAATGTGGAATTTGGCATGCGGATGCAGGGAATCCCCAAGGCAGAACGGCACCAGCGCGTGGATGAAATGCTTGAGATTGTCGGACTAGGGCGATTTGCTCACCGTAAACCCGCTCAGCTCAGCGGCGGGCAGCAGCAGCGCGTTGCACTGGCGAGAGCCCTCGTCACCCGCCCCCAGGTCTTGCTGTTGGATGAGCCCCTCAGCGCCTTGGATGAAAATTTGCGCGTCAAAACCCGAGGCGAATTGCGCAAGCTCCAGCAGCAGTTTGGCATGACCTTTATCCAAGTGACTCACAACCACGACGAAGCGTATTCCCTCGCAGATATGGTTGTGGTGATGGATCACGGACGCATCGATCAGGTCGGCACGCCCCAGGACATTTTTGCTAGGCCAATATCCCGGTTCGTCGCCAACTTCACGGCGGATAACAACATCTTTGTCGGCAAGGTTACTCGCGCCGTTGAAGACAATCCGGGCTACTCGGTGCAGCTTGACGTAGATGGGCTAGGGGCGATTATCTGCAAGGGAGACTATGCCCAGGTTGGAACGGAGGCGGCGTGTTCTGTGCGAGCCGATCGTGTCTATATTGATACCAACCCGCCCCAAAATCCAGATCTGCCTGCTACTAATCGATTCGCAGCCCGCATCAGAGCCGTCGAATTTACTGGGTATGTCACCCGTGTCTATCTAGTATTAGAGCTGACGGGGCAAGAAATTCTCTACAAAGCTCGCACGACTGATTGGGTCGAGCGGCATTTCCATGACGGACAGAGTGTGTTGCTGAGCTGGTCTGCAGAGGATTGTGTGTTTCTACCGTACTAAAGAATCCACAGCTAGGAATTCGTAAGTTTGGGTAAGTCAAGCATCCGGCATCACTATTGGAGTTCTTCAAGAAATACAGTTGATTTCTTCACCATGTCGTTTTCTTCCTGATTTTCTTTCCGTTGTTTTTTTAGGTTTAACAGGTCATTATGTCTAACATTTCTCGTCGTCAACTGATTCGTACTGGTTTAGCGGCTGGGGCTGCGATCGCTGCGGCTCGTTGCTCTCCTAGCGGAACTCCCAACAATCCCGCTCAAGGTCCCGAGGTCAACACCAACCAAATCAAAGATGTCACTCTGCGTTTTATCGGGACAGGGGTGTCTCAAATTAACGAAATCCGAGACAAAGCTCAGGAAGATCTGGGTTTCAAGCTCGAAATGCGGGCACTGAGCACCGATGAAAATAACCAGATTGCCATTACTCAACCGGGTCAGTATGACGTGTTTGACGGTGAATATTTCAGCTTGCCGCTCGTCGTCCCGTCAGGTAATCTGCAGGCAGTCGATGTCAGCAAAATCAGAGATTTCGACAAAATCGTCAGCATGTTTATCACGGGGCAGTTTAACGGCATGCCCGTTGAAACCTCCCAGGGAACGTATCCCTACAGGGTGATGTATCTGACGGATCAAAATTCCACCGAGTTTGCCAGCGAACCAACCGACTGGGCGACGCTAATCCCCTTCCAATACAACGCAGATACGCTGGGCTATCGCCCTGATTTGGTCGGACGCACCATCGAAAGCTGGGCAGAACTGTTTGACCCAGAATTTCGGGGCAAAACGTCGATTCTTGACATTCCCTCGATCGGCATTATGGACGCGGCAATGGTCGCAGAAGCGGCAGGGCTAATGACCTTTGGCGACAAAGGCAATATGACCCAGGCAGAAATTGACCAGATTACCGAAATCTTGAAGGAGCAGAAGCGGAATGGTCAGTTCCGGGCTTTCTGGAAGACCTTTGACGAATCGGTGAACTTGATGTCATCGGGTGAAGTAGTCCTGCAATCGATGTGGTCGCCAGCAGTGACAGCCGTTAAGTCTCAAGGCATTGAGTGCGTCTATGCGCCGCTGAAAGAAGGCTATCGCGGCTGGGGTGGCGGCATTGGTTTATCCAAAAATCTGTCAGGAATCGAACTAGACGCCGCCTACGAATACATCAACTGGATGCTCGATGGCTGGGTGGGCGCATTCCTTGGACGGCAAGGCTATTACAGCGCCATCCCTGAAAATGCGAAGAAATTTATGTCTCAAGCCGAATGGGAATTTTGGTATGAAGGCAAACCTGCCTCAGAAGATATGGTAGACCCCTTCGGCAAGACTCTAGAAAAAGCAGGCGCAGTCCGCGATGGAGGCTCGTTTGAAGAGCGAATGGGGAATGTCGTGGTCTGGAATTCCACCATGGATGAGCAAGTGTATCTTGTTCAGAAATGGAACGAATTTATCGCCTCGTAGCGGCGCAAATTTCAGTAGGGGCATCCGGTTGCATATTCGAAGCAGCCCGCTCCCGCAGGTTGGGTTGTAGCTGGTTTCTGCGTAGCAGTACAGCGTGAAATCCCTCAATATCATAGGTTTCGCTATTGATGGGTTTCGTTGGATTACGCTAACGCTTTAGCGAAGCCATGCCCGAAGGGCTATATCCAACCTACGGGAGCACCACGAGTTGTTTGGGTCTAACCTCCGTTTGCACATCGATTGAGAGAACTCGCTGATGACCATCGACCTTTGGATTGCGTTTGTTCTGGCGGCCAGCGTCATTATCGCTATTCCCGGCCCTATTAATTTCATGGTGATGGCAGTCGGTCTACGCAGCGGCATTCGCCCGACGTTTGCCACCATTGTTGGCGTCATACCGGGCATTATTGTTTCGATGACGCTGTCATTCATTGGGTTAGGAGCCATCCTGGCTGCGTCGGCTGAGCTATTTATGCTAGTCAAATGGGCAGGTGCGCTCTACCTGATCTATCTCGGCATCATGCAGTGGCGATTAGATCCTCACCCTGAATATATGGAGGGGGCGATCGCTGACCCACAGCGCCTGGACGTTATGACCCAAGCGTTCACTGCTGCTCTACTGAACCCCAAAGCCATCATTTTCTTTGCCACGTTTATGCCGCAGTTTATCTCTTCCAGCGCTCCGGTGTTGCCACAGATGCTGATTCTAGGAGCGACATTTATTGTCATTGGCTTTCCGATTCACTTTGCCTACGCCGTCATGGCTGGTGGCTTCCGCGAAACGATCCGAAACGTGCGGGTGCTTCGCACGCTCAACCGCCTGGGAGGCAGCATTCTCATTGGTGCCGGAGTGATGACGGCATCGCTCAAGCGCACATGAAACATTGATTCATAAGTCAGGTTTGGAGAATCGGGACAAGAATTCTAGGTTTCCAATCAGTCGAGCGGAGATGAGTGCTCTGATGTCTAACCCCCTAAAGGTGATTCAGCCCTACGTATTGGCGACGCCACAAGCCCTCATATTTGTACTGTTCTTGATCTTCCCCATTATTATGATTGGGATTGTCAGCTTCTGGCAGTTCAATGGCTACGCGATGGTGCCTGCCTTTACGCTAGACAACTACATCAATATCTTCACGTCCGATGTTTCGCTAAAGACCTACCTCAATACCTTTAAATATGTGGCCTTGGTGTGGTTTTGCTGTTTGGCGATCGCCTTTCCAGTTGCCTATTTCTTATCTTTTCACATCCAAAATTCCAAGCTACAAGTCATTCTGTTTCTCGTCTGCACCGTCCCCTTTTGGACATCCAACATCATCCGCATGATTTCCTGGATTCCGCTGTTGGGCAAGGAAGGACTGGTGAACCAACTGCTAATGGGGATAGGCATCGTGCAGCAACCCGTCGAATGGTTGCTCTATTCTGACTTTGCGATCGTCTTGGGCATGGTGCATCTGTTCAACTTTTTTATGATTGCCCCTATCTTCAACAGCCTCATGCGAATCGATCGAGACTTGATCACCGCGGCTCAAGACATGGGCGCATCGGGGTTTCAGGTCTTACGAGAAATCATTTTGCCCCTAGCCGCACCCGGCATTGCGATCGGTTCCATCTTTGTCGTAACGCTGGTGATGGGTGAATTTGTCACCGTTCGCCTGATGGGAGGTGGACAATCCGCCTCAGTCGGCAAGCTAATCCAAACTCAGATCGGCAGTTTGCAATATCCCCTTGCTGCGGCTAATGCAGTCGTGTTGCTACTCGTGACGCTGATTTTAGTCATGGCAATTCTGCGAGTCGTCGATATTCGTAAAGAGCTTTAGAGAGAAAGCTGACTGATGCCGCGAAACTCTAAGAGAATGTTTGAGCTGGAGTTTGAGCCCCAGCAGGCTATGCCACAGACTATGCAATGTTATGGAAAATCTTAACGAACGGAGAAGGCTTCGCTAAAGCGTCGGGTGACGGGTTCTACGAGAAATGTCAAAACCGACTTCTGACGGGTCACAATTTCGCCAGTTGCCGCCATACCCGGAACAAGCGGTACATCTTGCCCTCGCACATTGACCGATGTTTGATGGAGTTCAATCTGGGTTAAAAACACTGGACCTAGCTCCTCATCGATTACAGAATTTGGGCTAATTCGCATTACGGTGCCGTCAATGATGCCAAATTCTTGAAATGGAAATGTCGCAATTTTAACTTTAGTACGCATCCCTTCTGAGATAAATCCGATGTCACGGTTGAGCACCTTAACTTCGAGCATCAGATTTTCTGAATCAGGCAAGATAGATAGCAGCTCTTCGCCTGGCTCAATGGTGCTCTCGGCTAGGGTTGCTTGAATGTTGTAGATCCGTCCCGCAATCGGAGCGCGAATCGTCGCATCCTGGGCTTTGATAGATGCTTCAGCCAGTTGTCCTTCTAAATTCGTCAGTTCTTCTTGCCGCTGATTGAGTTGAGTTAAGACCTCAGCTTGCCGCTCAGATTGGAGGCGATCGCGCTGTTGAATAGCTGACTGATAAGCCAGTTCAGCTTGTTGCACCGCCTGGCGTTGCACTTCGATTTCGCTCTCTAACGACGAGACTCGGTCTTGAGCTTCGGTGAGGCGATCGCGGGCTTCTAAATAATCAAATCGAGGAATTGCTCCATCCACCAAATCCCGCAGGCTGGCTTCCCGATCTTGAGCGTTTTCTAAAATTTTCTGCGCATTAGGCAAACTCTCTTGGAGGCGATTGAGCTGGGCTCTGGCTTCGGCGACCCCTGCTGCCAACCGATTTGCCTCTGACCCTGCCGCTGCCTGCCGGGTATCAAATTCTTGGAGACGGGCTGCCAAAAGCTGATCTTGCAGCGCTATCCCTGTGGTTGTTGAGCCCGATCGCTCTGCTTCTAGGCGGGCGATATCTTGACGAATCAGCTCGGCAGACTGCCGGAGGCGGTTGACTTCCGCATCAGACAGAGTACCGTCTTGCTCGATGAGAATGTCGCCTGCCTCGACACGATCGCCTTCCTTCACTTGGATATCACTAACCACGCCGCCGTTAAGCGCTCGCACAGGACGCACCTGGCTCGATGGAATGATCGATCCAGTGGCGATCGCCACCTCATCAACTTTACTAAAATGTGCCCAGCTAATCGTTCCAAACACCAACAGGCTAAGGCTACCCGCTAGTAAACGAGTGTAGAGGGGAGGCAATTCTCGAACCGCTTTCCCCAATTCGTATGACAAATAATCGTCAGGATTAACAAACTGTTGACGGGTTTGGCGGGCTTGAACTGGAGCAGAATTTTGAGACGTTTGCATGGATTTAAAGAGCAGGCAATAGAGGGGCGACAGTGACAGGGGATAAAACAGTCATTGAATCCGTTACGGGTTTAACGAATCATCTCCGTACTTGCATTTTGCCCAACTTTTCTAGGATTTGTCTGCCTAGACATTGAATATGTAGCCCTCCAGGCTTAGGTTTGTGTGGTGAGCCCGTGCGTCGCGGAGGGCTCACCACACGTTAAATGTCCTAACGCAAGCGCATACTGCTATAAGTTTTCCTTTTGAATTTCATCACAAATGTTTATTTAACTGGGGATCAAAGTCGGAGCCTTTTATGGTTTGATATAAATCAATGCTTTTTCTTGTATTCATAGACATAAATCTATGAGCAGTCCATGTCTATTTATCAGGCTTATTCATCCTAGATACCTATAGAGCGTACTTTAGGCATTACTTCTTAAATCTATCGATACCTCTTATTGCGACTCAAGATTTGCGCAGATTCCCATATCTCCGCCATATCGTCTTAGCTCAATTCAGTTAGTGAGGTAGATGGGGTAACCATGCAACTGACCAATCGAATTCATTTTCGAAATTTACGCGGTGATATCTTTGGAGGGGTTACGGCAGCGGTCATCGCATTGCCGATGGCACTGGCCTTTGGTGTGGCGTCGG
The DNA here is from genome assembly GCA_051117555.1 of Elainellaceae cyanobacterium. Lineage (GTDB taxonomy): Bacteria > Cyanobacteriota > Cyanobacteriia > CAZCXK01 > CAZCXK01 > DBGGTD01. The sequence goes on from JBNPEG010000144.1 coordinate 19,501, forward strand.
GTGCTGGCGCAGCGGCTGGTCTATGGGGCGCTGTTTTAGTGGGCTTCTTCGCCGCTTTATTTGGGGGTACACCGACCTTGATTTCTGAACCCACGGGGCCTATGACCGTGGTGATGACCGCTGTAATCGCGAACCTAACAGCCTCCAATCCTGAAAATGGGATGGCCATGGCATTCACCGTGGTGATGATGGCAGGGATTTTCCAAATTATTTTTGGTTCTCTGCGGCTGGGTAGATACGTCACGATGATGCCCTATACGGTCATTTCGGGCTTTATGTCCGGTATTGGCATCATTCTTGTGATTTTGCAGCTTGCTCCATTCCTGGGACAGGCAAGTCCTCCAGGAGGAGTCGTAGGAACATTACAAGCCATACCTGACTTGCTGACCAACATTCAACCCGCGGAAACGCTATTGGCAGTGGTTACGGTCGCCATCATCTGGTTTATGCCTGGAAGGTTTAAGCGGATTATTCCCCCTCAACTGATTGCCTTGATTGCAGGAACAGTGCTCTCTCTACTCCTGTTGCCAGGGATTGACATTCGGCGGATTGGCGAAATTCCCTCTGGTTTCCCCGCCCTACAGGTACCCACGTTTAGCGTTGACCAGCTTCAGCTGATGTTTGTAGATGCGGCTGTGTTGGGGATGTTGGGTTGCATTGACGCCCTGTTAACATCGATGATTGCAGACAGTTTGACTCGTACCGAGCATAACTCCAATAAAGAATTAATCGGACAAGGACTGGGAAATTTGATGTCTGGTTTATTTGGGGGGCTTGCCGGTGCCGGAGCCACGATGGGAACAGTCGTTAACATCCAAACGGGTGGACGGACAGCCCTATCTGGCTTAACGCGTGCGGCTATCCTGCTCGTCGTGATTTTGGGCGCAGCCAACTTGGCCTCTACGATTCCCCTCGCCGTCCTAGCGGGTATCGCGTTAAAGGTTGGTATTGACATTATCGATTGGGGGTTTCTCAAGCGAGCGCACCAGGTTTCAGTCAAGGGTGCCCTAATTATGTATGGGGTCATTCTGCTGACCGTTTTGGTTGACCTGATTGCAGCAGTGGGAATCGGTGTCTTTGTCGCCAACATTCTGACGATCGAGCGTATGAGCGCGTTTCAATCAGAGTCGGTTCGGGCGATTAGCGATGCAGACGATGCGATTCAGCTTGATGCGAATGAGAAGCGCTGGCTTGACGAAGCCAATGGTCGTGTTCTGCTTTTCCAACTGAGTGGGCCGATGATCTTTGGAGTGGCTAAGGCGATCGCCCGCGAACACAATGCAATCAGGGACTGCGATGCCATTGTCTTTGACCTAAGCGACGTTCCTCACCTGGGTGTGACCGCATCGTTAGCGCTAGAGAACGCGGTTGAGGAGGCCGTTGAGCAAAAAAGACATGTTTTCATCGTCGGAGCGACTGGGCAGACCAAGCGCCGCCTTCAAACTCTAAACGTCTTCAATTTGATTCCACCTGACAATCTTTATTTAGACCGGGCTGAAGCACTGAAGGATGCAGTCTCTATTATATTTCCAGCCGCTGGGCAGCAAACCGCAGAGTTAGATCCATCAGCCGCAAGCCCGGTTGAGCGGGGGGAATAAATCATGCAATGACTCGTGTTGTTGTCTGTTACCGTGCTGTTTACCCCTGTTGGCAAATATTTGAAACCTGTTGATGACGTGCAAGCACCGCAAATAAGAAGTCTACTATCTAAGACGATTCATGATGCTATCAACTATCGACGCGAGTTTATCATTATCATTTTCTACATTGGTAGATGCTGGGTCTGTGATACCGTCACTCCTGGCCACCACTCCAGAATCGGAATACGGTTCCTTTGTGCTGACGGGGGTGTTACTGACTCTCATTGTTGTCTATATCATCAGTAAATTGGGGGGCGAACTCTCTAAACGTCTTGACCTCCCGCCTGTTTTGGGCGAATTAGTCGGTGGGGTTGTCGTCGGAATCTCGGCTCTCCACCTCATCGTGTTTCCCGAAACGGGAGCGGCTGCCTCCGATTCGGCCATGATGGCAGTTTTGCAGCAGCTAGGAAATCTCGATGCAGACGCCGTCATCCACATCTTTCAAAGCCAAAGCGAAGTCATCTCTGTGTTGGCTGAATTGGGTGTGATTGTGTTGCTGTTCGAGATTGGTCTGGAGTCGGATCTGCGCGAACTCGGTAAGGTGGGCTACCAAGCTGCTATTGTCGCCGTTGTTGGAGTAGTTGCTCCGTTTACCCTAGGAACAGTGGGTCTAGTGATGCTGTTTCACGTCCCAATCATTCCTGCCATTTTTGCTGGGGCAGCCCTCACGGCAACGAGTATCGGCATCACGTCAAAAGTGCTGTCAGAACTAGGACACCTGAAATCAACGGAAGGGCAAATCATTGTCGGGGCTGCCGTCATCGATGATGTGCTAGGCATTATTGTCTTAGCAGTTGTCGCCAGTTTGGCTAAGACGGGTGAAGTCGATTTGGTTAACGTAGTCTACCTAATCGCAAGCGCCAGTGCCTTTTTGATTGGCTCAATTCTGCTTGGCAAGTTTTTCAATACCAGCTTTGAGGCGATCGCCAATAAGCTGCAAACGCGGGGTGCCTTGTTAATCCCTGCGTTTACCTTTGCGCTAGCCATGGCATTCTTAGCGAACGTCATTCACCTAGAAGCAATTTTGGGAGCGTTTGCAGCGGGGTTAGTGCTGGATGAAACCGACAAACGCAAAGAGTTAGACCACCAGGTGATGCCAATCGCCGATATCTTGGTGCCAATTTTCTTTGTAACCGTGGGTGCCAAAGCAGACCTGAGTGTATTAAATCCAGCCGTCGCTGAAAACCGAGCGGGTCTGATTATTGCCGCTTTCTTAATCGCTGTTGCCATCATTGGCAAAGTCGTTACGGGCTGGGCAGTGTTTGGGCAGCCTGGTATCAATCGACTCGCGATCGGTGTCGGTATGATTCCACGGGGTGAAGTCGGATTAGTCTTTGCGGGCATTGGCTCAGCCAGTGGCGTTCTAGATAAGCCCTTGGAAGCAGCTATTATCGTGATGGTGATTCTGACTACGTTCTTAGCGCCTCCCTTCTTGCAGTTGGCACTTAAAGGACAAACCGAATCGGTTCCAGCAGAAACACCAAACCTTACGCCGGTTGAGTAAGTCAGGTGACACAAAAATCCGGTTGCTTACGATAGTAGCCGGGCGATCGCCCCTTTCCGATAATCAACTGCTGCTCCAAGGTTCAGAGACTCTTTAAAGAGGTTCAAGGACTCTCTAGACACTCTCAGAGGCTCTTTAAAGAGATTCAAAGACTCTCTAGACACTCTCAGAGGCTCTTTAAGGAGGTTCAGAGACTCTCTAGTTACAGATATGGGTAGGATGAGTTTCTAGCGTAGGTTGGGTTGAGGTCACGAAACCCAACAGCAGAAACCCTTTCGTTGGGTTACGCTATCGCTAACCCAACCTACTATTCTAGCTGTGCTACGCCAGTAGGTTGGGTTGAGGTCACGTAGTTGCAGATATTTGTAGGATGGGCAAAG
>JBNPEG010000144.1:23124-38467 GCA_051117555.1 Elainellaceae cyanobacterium
AAACCCAACAGCAGAAACCCTTTCGTTGGGTTACGCTATCGCTAACCCAACCTACTATTCTAGCTGTGCTACGCCAGTAGGTTGGGTTGAGGTCACGTAGTTGCAGATATTTGTAGGATGGGCAAAGCATCGCGTGCCCATCAGGTTAAATCGGTTGCTACAGATTCACAAAACAGACTAATTCACTATGTCTCTTTTAGAAGCCTGTATTTTTGCCACCGTCTTGTGTGGTTTTTTTGGCATCATCCTGAAAAAGAACCTGCTGATGAAAACCATCTCGATGGATGTAATGAGCACTGGGGTGATTGCGTATTACGTGTTAGTCGCAGCACGAGGCGGGCTGTTTACACCCATTGTGTCAGACGCTGAAGAGGTTGCCTATGCAGATCCGGTGCCCCAAGCAGTCATTTTGACGGCCATTGTGATTGGCTTTTCAATCCAGGCATTAATGCTGGTCGGAGTGATGAAACTATCCCGAGACAATCCGACCTTGGAAACCCACGAGATCGAGAAGAATAATACGCCATGAATGCGATTACCATCGCTTGGATTGCCCTACCATTTTTCGTAGGATTCAGCATTTATTTACTGCCAAGGCTCGATCGCACCCTGGCATTGGGTGTGGCGATCGCTTCGATGGCGTATGCACTCCAGCGATTATTTGACCCGACACCGCTGACCTTGCAGCTAGTGGATCATTTTGGCGTCACGCTCGTCATTGATTCACTCAGTGGCTATTTTATTTTGACCAATGCGTTAGTGACAGCAGCGGTTATTATCTACTGTTGGCACACGGATAAAACGGCTTTCTTTTTTACGCAGATGATCATTCTGCACGGCAGCGTCAATGCTGCATTTGTGTGTTCAGACTTTATCAGTCTGTATGTCGCCTTAGAGGTCATTAGTGTTGCCGCATTTCTGCTGATTGCCTACCCCCGCACCGATCGCTCGATTTGGGTGGGCTTACGCTACCTCTTTGTCAGCAACACAGCCATGTTGTTTTACCTGCTGGGTGCTGTGTTGGTCTATCAAGCCAACCATTCATTTGCGTTTGCGGGGTTGCTTGGAGCACCAAATGAAGCCGCTGCCCTGATCTTTTTGGGACTCTTGACCAAAGGGGGAATTTTTGTTTCAGGTCTGTGGCTACCGTTAACCCATTCCGAATCAGAGACACCCGTCTCCGCATTGCTATCGGGCGTGGTGATTAAAGCGGGCGTGTTTCCCCTAGTCCGGTGTGCACTTCTGCTGGAGGACATTGACCCCGTTGTCCGGATTTTTGGCGTAGGCACAGCGGTGCTCGGAGTTGGCTATGCGGTCTTTGAAAAAGACACCAAGCGTATGCTGGCGTTTCATACTGTTTCTCAATTGGGCTTTGTACTGGCCGCGCCTGAAGTGGGCGGTTTTTATGCGCTGACCCACGGTCTGGTCAAAGCCGCTCTGTTTCTGATTGCAGGAAATTTACCCAGCCGTAACCTCAAAGAACTTAAGCACATACCCATTGCAACTCCGATCTGGATTGCGCTCGTCATCGCCAGCTTTTCGATTTCGGGCTTTCCTTTACTATCTGGGTTTGGGGCAAAGGTCTTGACCATGAAAAATCTATTGCCCTGGCAAATAGTTGGCATGAATATCGCAGCTCTGGGAACAGCGATCTCGTTTGCTAAATTTATTTTTCTACCCCGTGGCGCTAATGGGGATATTAAACCTGGATTCTATCCAGCGATGGGGATACTGCTCGGTGGATTGGTTCTGGCCAATGGCATCTATTACGAGGCGTATACCGTTACTAATATTGTCAAACCGCTAGTCACGATTGGAGTGGGTTGGTTAGCGTATTGGTTGATTTTCAGACAGCTCGCAATCAAGCTACCCCGGATGTTAGAGGAATTTAAGCATTTAATCGGGGTGATGAGTCTGATGTTGATGGCGCTCTTTTGGATGGTGTTGGCATGATTGGATATCTAGATCTACTTCTGCGATTGGGGATCTGGTTTTTACTCACTGCGGATGTGAGCCCGGCCAATATTGCGATCGGGGTCTGTGTTGCCCTACTGCTGCCACGACGCTACATAGTCCCCTCTGCGTTGAAAGATTGGCTACGGGTGCTGTGGGAAATCATAGTTGCTATCCCAACGGCCTATCTTGAAGCGTTCGAAATGATGGTTCGTCCCCATACGCGAGAAGACGTCGTGATGGAACGGGTCAAGCCCAATCGAACTCCCGGACTGATTTTTCTAGATATATTTCTGATTACGTTTACGCCAAAAACGATTGTTTTGAAATATCACGAAGACGGTTGGTATGAAGTGCATCGGGTGCGGAGGAAGGGGTGAAGAATGAACTGGATACTGATTGCAATGATTGTGGCGTTGCTAATTCCTATCTACGAAGCCTGTCAGGATGCGAATATCTGGCAAAAGATGCTGGCGTTTGCCAGTATTGCCACTAAAACGTCCATGATGATTTTGGTGGTATCGGTCTTGCGCGATGACTGGATGATTGGCGTCGTCGGAGTCCTAATTTTGAGTGTAGGAAATGCTGCCTTAATGCTGCTGGCTCACGTTCTGAAGCGGATGAACGAACTATGATTAATACCTTGAGCTATATCTTTATTGGAGTCGGGATTGTCTTCTGGTTTTGGGGAACATGGCCCCTAGTGGGCGATCGCTCGGTGTTATTCAAACTGCATAGTCTCTCAGTGGCAGACACTCTAGGCTCGATGAGTATCATCGTCGGGCTACTTCTCAGAATCCCGCGAGAATGGCCGCTGCTGATTCTCGCATTAGTATCCCTGGCGATTTGGAATACGGTGCTGGGGTATGTGTTGGCATACTGTTCTAGTCAAGGAGGCACCGATGCCTGACGATATCTACATCATTCTCATTACGGCGCTACTTCCGCTAACGGCATGCATGCTGGTTTTGCAGGTTGACCCCTATCATGCGCTGGTGATTCGCGGCATTTTGGGGGCCGTGGCCGCATTGGTGTATGCCCTGTTTGGGGCAGCGGATGTCGCACTGACCGAAGCCCTTGTCGGCACGATGTTGTCTATCACCCTCTATGCAGTGGCGGTGCGCTCGTCGCTAAGCATGCGGTTGGGCGTACTCGAACAGGAGTCGATGACCCTACCCAAAGCAGGTGTCACGAATGGTGTCACGAATACGGACGCAGCACCCGTTGCGATCGCCGACTCTCCACCTGAGCGATCGCCTTCGTCTGAACATCTGCTCCTAGCGCTACAAACCCTGTTGAGCAATTACCACATGCGCCTCGAACTGGTGCCGTATCCCAATCTCCAAGCCTTGCAAACCGCTCTGATCTCAAAAGAGGTGCATACCACCTGTGTAGTGTCAACATCCGGAACTACCGGAGAGCGGTCCCAATCCCATTTCTCCGATGAGCACTCGCGTTACCATCTCCAGACCCGCGTCCACCGTCTTTACGAGATTATGCAGTCTGGGCTTCCGTCGACTGTGGCACACCTGTCTTACGTCGAATCCGTGAGCCCAACAGCCCACTCGTCTATCAGCATCGATCCGCATGAGGTTAAATCATGACCTGGCTCTATATTGCAGCAGGCGTCGCTTTATACATCAAGATGCTCGTGTTTCCGAATCTGGCAGTCGATTTAGCCGATCTTTCGATTGTCGAGTCAGTCGTCCAGGATAGCGGCGTGACCAATGCCGTATCGGGAATCATTTTTAGGAATCGACTGTACGACACCATCTTCGAGGTTGTCGTTTTCACGCTCGCCATTATGGGCGTGCGGTTTCTGCTCGCAAATGAGCAACCTTCGTGCACCATCTACCAATTTACCGACCACCCTTCAATCGTGCTGGCACGATTAGGCGCTACGATCGCCGCGCTGGTTAGCATCGAGCTAGCGATTCGGGGGCATCTCAGTCCTGGCGGTGGGTTTGCAGCGGGCGTTGCTGGAGGAACCGCAATTGGTCTGGTCGCCATCACCTCATCATCTAAATGGATGGACTCTATCTATCAGCGCTGGCATGCCGCAACCTGGGAGAAGGTGTCGGTGCTAGTTTTTGTGTTGCTGGCAGTTTTGACCCTGGTAGGGATAGAACTACCGCGTGGAGAATTGGGCGCACTGGTTAGCGGAGGCTGGATTCCGCTGCTCAATATTCTAGTGGCGGTCAAAGTCGCGTTGGGGTCGTGGGCGGCTATTTTAGTCTTTATTCGGTATCGAGGCTTGCTGTGATACCGGAGCATGGCGTCATGATTCCCCGATAGGAAATGCCCCTTTATTCGACACCATCGACTCTGTAGCATGTTTGTAATTCTCACGTCCGTATTTCTCATAGCCATAGCCGACCGATGGAATTACTCTTTTATTCGCTGATTGCCCTAATCCCAATCGCAACCGTTTTCATTCTGCTTGTGATTGCGAGGCGACCGGCTGGTCAAGCCATGCCCATTGCTTATCTAGTGACAGTTATTATTGCTCTGGCTATTTGGCGAGTTCCCTGGACGCAAGTCGCAGCGTCCAGCGTTCAAGGATTGGTGGCAGCGATCGAAATTCTTTACATCGTGTTTGGGGCTATTTTGCTCCTCAATACCCTGCAAGAGTCGGGGGCGATCGCCTCTATTCGCCAGAGTTTACTGGGCATCTCGCGCGATCGCCGCGTGCAGGTCATGATCATTGCTTGGTTATTTGGCAGTTTCATTGAAGGCGCATCAGGATTTGGCACACCCGCTGTGATTACAGTGCCGCTGCTAGTTGCAATTGGGTTTCCGGCGATGGCAGCCGTGATTGCAGCGCTGATTATTCAAAGTACGTCCTCTACCTTTGGCGCAGTTGGGACACCCATCATTATCGGGGTGGATGCGGGGCTGGGGGGTGTGCCTGCGGTCGAACAACAGCTTGCTGATTTGGGGCTTACCCAAGCTGAGTATCTTTCTACCATTGGGCAATGGGCTGGAGTCTTTCACGGGATAATCGGTACCTTTCTGCCGCTGGTATTAATCATGGTGATCACGGCGGGGTTTGGTGCCCGCAAATCGATCGCCGATGGGCTAGGCGCGTGGAAGTTTGCCCTCTTTGCTGGACTGGCGTTTACTATTCCCTACACGCTAACGGCGCTGTTGATAGGCCCCGAATTTCCCACCCTAATCGGTGGGCTAGTCGGGTTAGGGATTGTGGTTCCAGCCGCACGCCGTCGGTTTTTGGTGCCGCAACAGATCTGGGACTTTCCGCCTGCCGACGAGTGGCCAGACAGTTGGGCGGGGCGGCAAATTCAACCCGATCAGCAGCAAACCAACCTCATGTCGGCTCGCAAAGCATGGCTGCCATACGTGCTATTAGGATCTATTTTGATGCTGACGCGCTTGGAGTTTTTGCCGATTCGCGGTTGGTTGCGATCGCTGACTCTAACCTGGAGCAATATTTTTGGGACTGAGGTGACGGCGACCATGCAGCCGCTATACCTACCCCCCACTGTGTTCATCCTTGTGATTGCGATTACCTTTTTTATTCACCGCATGAAACCTTCTGAGCTGCGACGGGCTGTCTCCCAGGCTGTGCCCATGTTGCAGAAAACGGCGTTAGCACTCGGTGCTGCCGTGCTGATGGCGCGGGTCTTTATCAACTCAGGCGTCAACCTGTCGGGGTTCGACAGTATGCCGCTGACCCTTGCAAATGGCATGGCCGCCCTAGCCGGACAAACATGGCCTTTCTTTGCTCCATTTGCTGGCATGATTGGTTCATTTGTGGCGGGTAGCGTCACAGTCAGCAACCTGATGTTTTCGCTGTTTCAGTTTGGGGTTGCAATACAGATTGGCGTGCCGACTGTCATTGTGTTGGCGTTGCAGTGCGTCGGTGCGTCTGCGGGCAATATCATTTGTGTGTCTAATATTGTGGCGGCGGAGGCAACGGTTGGGTTGGTCGGTCGCGAAGGGCTGTTAATTCGCAGGGGGCTGATTCCAACGCTGTATTATCTGATTTTTGCAGGCGTGCTAGGACTGTTGGCGTTGGTGCTGCCGATTGCTTTGATGGTCTCGCCCCCGTAGCATATGGGCACAAACGGGGTGTTGCTGATTAGACAGTTAAGGAACACGCGATCGAGGACGGTCGCACTTACACGAAACCTTAAACGCTCTCCTAAAGCGTCAGCGTAACGCACCACCCTGAGGTTATTTTTTAACAAGCCTTATACCAATTCTCTAAATTGAGGTTACAGATTTCGTAGGGGTGGTTCTCGAACCGCCCCTACCACGGCATTTATGTGTAGTCCGAATTTGAAGAATTGGTATTAAAGCGCTCAGTTCAAAGCGTCGTGTTTCGAGTTCAAAGCGTCGTGTTTCGAGTTCAAAGCGTCGTGTTTCGAGTCCAAAGCGTCGTGTTTCGAGTTCAAAGTGTCGTGTTTCGAGTCCAAAGCGTCGTGTTTCGAGTTCAAAGTGTTGTGTTTCGAGTTCAAAGTGTCGTGTTTCGAGTCCAAAGCGTCGTGTTTCGAGTCCAAAGCGTCGTGTTTCGAGTTCAAAGCGTCGTGTTTCGAGTTCAGAGCTTCATGTTTCGAGTCCAGAGCGTCGTGTTTCGAGTTCAGAGCTTCAAGTTTCGAGTCCAAAGCAAGGCTGAGACTCTTGAACCCGGTGCGTTAGGTTATTGCCTTCGGCAAGGCTTTGCCTTTCTTGAATGCCCCTTGGGCTATACGTTCCTCAACCACAACCTACTGGTTTGACACGCCTAAAATAGTAGGTTGGGTTAGCGATAGCGTAACCCAACGAAAGGGTTTCTGCTGTTGGGTTTTCTCCTTTGGAGACGCTACGCGAACGTAACCTCAACCCAACCTACTTTAATCTACATTTGATTCCGCCCACCTACTTATCAGTGGGTGATATGTATAGCATTACCAGATGTTTTCCATATGAAGGACAAATCCAGGAAGGTCTGAATCACCGCTGATCGTTTTAGGATTCTCCAACACTGTAGGACTCTGGTTGGGACGATAGACATAGACGATGCGGTTCTGACGATCGATTAGCCACCCCAGCAATGCTCCGTTGTCAATGTACTCCTGCATTTTGGCCTGCAAGCCATCTAGACTGTCGCTAGAAGACCGCAACTCAATCACAAAATCTGGACAAATAGGCGCAAAGGATGCCTTTTGCTGATTGCTTAACGCATTCCAACGCTCTAACTTAATCCAGGACGCATCCGGGGAGCGGATGGCTCCGTTGGGCAACGTAAAGCCTGCGTTAGAGTCAAATCCCAGGCCAGTGCCGTTTTGCTCAATCCACATTCCAAGCTGCACCGCTAGATTAAAGTTGCGGTTGCCTGTGTCTGAGAAGGCAGGCGGCATGATGATCACCTCTCCCTGGGCAGTGCGCTCAATGCGGAGATCGTGGTTAGCTTGGCAGAATTCATAAAACTGCTCGCGGGTCATGGGGGCGATCGCCGGGAGGTTGACCGTGAGTGGGATCGGTTCAGTTTGGATACGTAGCGTAGTCATGGTGGTGTGTCAACGAATCATTGGTATTCTGCCTGGCTTGTGTACGGTCTGGTACATTCACAGACCACAACATTCCGTTAAGCTTTGATAAGTGACTTAAAACTCTTTCACCAGTATTAATATTGCTTTGTTTACGGGTGCTAATATCGTTAGCAGGTAGTGCAAGTTTGTATATCTGTTCTACCAGAAGTTGCTGTATGAAAAACCTGGCTCTGTTTTACCCCCCCCCCAAAAAAAAATCTGTATTACAGCTCCGCAGTAGCGACCGAGGGCGATCGCCCTGATTACATTAGCCCTATACCAGTAGATTGGGCAACTGCCCGCCCTACGCTAAACTTTGTAATCGTTTGGTGTTTTGGGTGCGATCGCCCTGATTACATTTCATGTTGAAACCGATAAGCAACCGAGATAATCGCACTGATGCAAAACGTTGAATATCGTTTATAAGATCGAATTGAGTTCATTCTAAGTTAGCGCCATCAGTCCAGAAATCTATCCGTTGCAGGACGCCTTCATATCTCCCGGACTAGTTAAAGAATCGGTCACCCGCGTATCTTTGAATTCTTCTGTTTGAGTTCTTCTGTGAAAATCGTCAATCGACTGACCGCTAGGAGTCAGTCCATTTTTATTCAGTTGTTTTCATCTGCATTAGACCTCAGATTTCAAAAAATCCTGTTACCAGGTAGGTAAGAAAAATGGTTGCAGACCTTAATGTATTCGATCGCAAGTTTCAACACGCTCAACATCAGCTAGACGTGTTGTCGCAGGTGAACGAGCGGGAAATGCCTGAATCACTAGACAATGCGCTTCAACAGCTTGCGATCGCACTGGAAGAGCTGCATGTTTTTTCAGAAGAACTCCAGGAGCAACATCAAGAGTTAGAAACTGCCTACCAAACCATCGAGTTTGAACGACGTCAATATCAAGACTTGTTTGAGCTTGCGCCCGATGGATATTTGGTGACCGATGTGAAGGGCACGATTCAAGAGGCCAATCAGATGGCGACTGAGTTGCTCAACTACGGGCGGGAAACATTAGTGGGCAAGCCGCTGGCGGTTGTGGTTGCCCAGCCTGATTCTCAAGCTTTCTACACCACATTAAAGCAGGTCGCCTCCAGCGATCGCATTCATCGCTGTGAGTTGCGGCTCCGGCCTCATCAAGCACCTATCTTTTATGCAGTGCTGGCAATTCGAGCCATGCGTGATCGCGGTGGGCACGTCACTGGCTTTCGCTGGCTATTTCGAGATCTCACTGAGCAGCGGCAAGCAGCCTATGAGCGTCAACGCCAACGGCGGCGATCGCAGCTTGTTGCCAACCTCACCCTCAAGATTCGCCAGTCGCTCGATATCGATGAGATTCTCAAAACTATCGTCAATTCGGTGCAAACGTTGCTGCGGGTAGATCGGGTGGCGATCGCCAAATTTCACCGCAATGACGGTGTCACCGTCGTCGAAGAGGCAGTCTATCCAGACTTTTCATCCATGAATGGGCAATCCTATGCGGGGTTTCTCAGCAGCGATTGGATTCAATATTACGGTCGGGGCAATGTCCGCAAAATCCGCGATCTCGACCGACTTGCCATTCAGCCCCACATCAAGCTTCAGATGCAGCAGTTTGATGTCAAAGCGAGCCTGGTGGCGCCCATTTTCAACAAGTTTCGGCTGTGGGGGCTGCTAGTCGTGCATCAGTGCAGCGAGCCCCGCGCCTGGGATGCGTTTGAAACCAATCTGCTGAAGCAGCTTGCCGACCCAATTGGGATTGCCGTCGCGCAGGCTGAGAAGTTTGGCGAGTTAGAAGATGCGGTCAACGAGCAAACGGCTGAACTCGCCGAAACCAATGAACGGCTCCGGCAGGAGATTGAGAATCGTCGCAAATCGGAAGCGAAAATCCGAGAACAAGCAGCGCTACTCGATGTCTCCACTGACGCGATTTGGGTGCAAAATCCAGACGGTCAGATCACCTTCTGGAATCGGGGCGCCGAGCGCTTGTATGGATGGACGGCAGCCGAGGCGATCGGTCAAAATGCCAATGAGCTGCTCTATCGTCGCTTCCCTGAATTAGACGATATTCAATCATCGATAGCTCAGCAAGGACAGTGGCATGGTGAGCTCCATCACGTCACCCAGACCGATCAAACGGTTGTGGTCGAGAGCCGCTGGACGCGGATTGCTGCCGACCCCGCTTCACCGTCGCCGATGCTAATCGTCAACACCGACATCACTGAGAAAAAGCATCTAGAAGCGCAGTTTCTCCGCGCTCAACGGTTAGAGAGCTTAGGCACGCTGGCAGGCGGGCTTGCCCACGACTTAAATAACGTATTGACCCCGATCATCTCAGTGGCGACCTTGTTGCCGCGCCGATTGCCCGACTTGAGCCAGAGAAACCGAGCGTTTTTTAACATTATCAACGAGAGTGCAACCCGTGGATCTGATCTCGTTCAACAGGTGCTGGCGTTTGCTAGGGGTATTGAGGGGAAGCGGATGCCGCTGGAGGTGAGGCATCTGATTCTTGAGATGAAGCACATCACCCAAGAGACGTTTCCAAAATCAATCGAGATTTATACGCATATTCCCCTCGACCTAAAGCTGGTCTATGGCAATACAACCCAGCTCCATCAGGTGGTGATGAATCTTTGCATCAATGCTCGCGATGCGATGCCCGATGGCGGCACGCTGACGATCGCGGCTGAGAATCGCACCCTCGATGAGGACTATGCTCAAACTCATCTCAGCGCTAAAGCGGGTTCATACGTTGTGGTGACGGTTGCCGATACGGGAATGGGCATTCCGCCGGACGTGCGCGATCGCATCTTTGAGCCCTTTTTCACCACCAAGAAAGCCGATCAAGGGACGGGGCTGGGGCTGTCTACCACCCTCGGCATCGTGACGGATCACGGTGGATTTATGAATGTCTCTAGTGAAGTCGGCAAAGGAACTCAGATTGAGGTGTTTTTGCCTACACACGAGGCGCACCGAAAACTGAATCGGGTGGAGCCGTCCGAACTGCCGAGGGGGAACGGAGAATTAATTCTCATCGTGGATGATGAGACTAATATCTGCGAGGCGACGGCGACCACCCTCGAAGACTATGGGTATGAGGCGATCGCCATTCATCACAGCTCTGAAGCCGTTGACCTTTACCAAGAACGCCAGCACGACATTTGCGCCGTCTTGGTGGATCTCGTGATGCCCAAGATGAACGGCGATCAGATTATTCAGTCATTACAAGACGTCGATCCGCAGGTCAAGGTGATTGCGGCCAGCGGCTTTATCTCCGACGACGAACATATCTGCTCTAGCGAAAATGTTAAAGCATTTTTGCCAAAACCCTATACCACTGCAAATCTGCTGCTCACCTTGCATGACGTGCTTAGTAATACAGGTGAGTAATACAGCCGTGATGTTCTGTATAGCCTTTCAGGCATGGCTACGCTAAAGCGGCAGCGTTACGCTCCCTCATTAGGTTATATTTTCGACACCTCCTTATTCACCCGCAGTCGACGTAGACTGCTTGAGTTTGGCAAGGAGCGATCGAACCATTGCAATGGGAATAAACACTGCACCCGCAGCCGATCCGACTAGAAACCGAAACGCAAAGGAGACGCGACGCGCAAACGTCATGGGTTCACTGACGTCTTCGTGCTTTTCGGTAGCGGCAGGAGATACCCCCGGCTCTGGCTTGACCCCAGCAATGGCGATCGCATAGGGATAATCCTCATCGTCATACCAATCGGGGGAGACATACACCCGCTGAATGTCTGTAAATCCGGCTTGATCGTACCATCGGATATAGTCATGCTCCGGTGGAAAGAGCATCCACGTATCTGATAACCAGCGCGTCAATGGGTTCTGACGCTGGAGGGGGCCAATGATCAGCGCCACCCCACCCGGTTTGATGACGCGATAGGCTTCGGCGATCGCCCGTTGGGGATTGGGCCAATATTCGATGCTGCCTGCCGACACATAGCGGTCGAAGTGATCGGTCGGAAATGGCAACTCTTCGACATCCCCCTGAACTTTAGTGCAGTCATCGAGGACATCTTTCTGTTTTGCCTTCTCAAGCTGGTGAGGGCTCTGGTCGAGCATCGTCACCTGCGTCGGATTCACCGCCTCGACAATCCCGCTGGTGGTGAAGCCTGTCCCGGCTCCGGCATCTAGCGTTAATAAATCAGGGCGATCGAGCTGCGCCAATGATAGCGCCTGCTCCCGCATCGGCTCGTTCCAAAAAAATGGATTAATCAACGCGTCATATCCGATGGAGACAAACCGATAAAACCAAAATGCTTCTTTTTTATGTTGAATCAATCGCATGAAATCTGGATCTCCTATCTTGGATATCCGTCTTTGACCTACTTGGTGACCTAAATCACTATTCCACGATTACATCAACCTGTTCTGACTCCACATCATCCTTTAGGCATGACATCCCGATGAGGGTCATAAACTGCTGGAGCGATCGCGTATATTCGTCCCCCGCGATATCTGCCAAATTATTGTGTCCTGCCAGGGGCACCATCAGCAGTTGTTTTGGCTCAGGGGCGATCGCATATAGAGACTCGCTCATATCAGGCGGAATCACCGCATCCTGCATCCCATACATAATCAGAATCGGAATCTGGAGCGATCGCATTTTAGAAATTGATTCAAATCGCTGGTTGAGCAGCCACGAAATGGGAAACAGGCGATAGAAGCGGATGCGATCAATCACGTCTTGAATAGACGTAAAGGTGCCTTCGACGATTAGCCCGGCGGCACTAGGTTGCTTGATAGCGAGATCAAGGGCGATCGCGCCACCTAGTGAGTGCCCGTATAATACAATCTGTCGCGGCTCGACTCCCCGCTGATACTGGAGATAATTCCAAGCGGCGATCGCATCGTCATAGGCATACGCCTCACTAGGCAATCGTCCATCGCTCAAGCCATAGCCGCGATAATCAATCATTAAGACCGAAAAGCCTAGGCGATGAAATCTCTCGGCGTAGGCAATATTAGCGCTGATGTTTTCGCCATTCCCGTGAAGATAGAGAATCACACCATGCGGGTCTGCTGCCGGAACCCACCAGCCGTGAATCCGCTCACCGGGTTCAGATGTCTTAGAGTCAGACGCAACCGAAATCCACACATCCTCATAGGGCAACCCCCGATCCGATGGCGTTGATGCAAGCGTCGATGACGGAACGAAAATCATCCGTCGCTGCCGGACAAATAAAAATAGACAGGCTCCCGCATAGACAATACCAATGAGCAAAAGCCCGACTAGCGCATTCTTAATAGCAGCTACGAGGAAGACATTTGACATGAGCAGTATCGCTAGACTGCAAGATTATATAGCCCTACGGGTTCAGATTTGTGCGGTGAACCCGCACGTTCAGCGTCCTTACGCGAGAGCATACGGTTATGTGAGCTGGGGAGTTTGACGATGCCACGGGGTCGCTTGTTCATAAGCATACGCGACTTGCAGCAGCAACTCCTCTTGCAGCACATTACCAATTAACTGCAAACCAATTGGTAATCCTTGATCATCGAAGCCACAGGGAAGACTCAATGCGGGCAACCCTGCTAGATTCACTGGAATAGTCATGAGATCGAGAAGATACATGCTGAGCGGATCGTGCGTTTTTTCTCCCGCTTTGAATGCAGTCGTGGGAGCTGTCGGGCAAACGAGCACATCGACAGATTCGAACGCATGTTCAAAATCTTGCTTGATCAGCGTCCGCACTTTTTGAGCCTTCAAATAATAGGCATCGTAGTATCCGGCGGAGAGGGCGTAGGTGCCAATCATGATGCGGCGTTTCACCTCAGCCCCAAACCCTTCGGCACGGGTTTTGGTATACATCGTCATCAAATCGTTGGTATTGGCCTTGCGGGCACCATATTTGACGCCGTCGTAGCGAGCCAAGTTTGCGGAGGCTTCAGAAGGCGCGATGATGTAGTACGTTGGCAATCCGTAGCGAAACTTGGGGCACGAAATTTCTCGCACGTCTGCGCCGAGTTCTTTAAACTGCTGGATTGCCTGATTGACATACTTTTCAACCGTCGGATCGAGCCCCTCTCCAAAGGTTTCTTTGATAATGCCGACTTTGGTTCCGGCTTTGAGCTTGGGCTGAAGATGGCTCACATAGTCAGGAATATCGACCTTTAAGCTCGTGGCATCTTTGGGGTCATGACCGGCGATCGCCTGAAGCAACACCGCTGCATCTTCAACACTCCGAGCCAGCGGACCAATCTGATCGAGCGATGACGCAAACGCCACCAATCCATATCGAGACACCAACCCATAGGTGGGCTTCATGCCAACCACGCCACACAGGGAGGCTGGCTGACGGATTGACCCACCCGTATCAGAGCCCAGCGCAACCACGCATTCACCTGCTGCCACCGCTGCGGCTGATCCGCCCGACGACCCACCTGGCACGCGATCCAAATCCCACGGATTCGCCGTCACTTGAAAGGCAGAATTTTCGGTAGAACTGCCCATCGCAAATTCATCTAAATTGGTCTTGCCGACGCAGACGGCACCCACCTGCATGAGTTTTTCAGTCACCGTCGACTCATAGGGAGGCACGAAGTTTTCTAAGATGCGAGAGGCGCACGTCGTGGGAATGCCGTGGGTACACATATTGTCTTTGATGCCGAGGGGAATCCCTGCCAGCAACCCAATGTCTTCACCCGCCGCAATTTTGGCATCCACCTGTCTAGCCTGCTGTCGGGCAAGGTCTGCCGTGACGTGCAGAAAACTGTGCAATTTTGGCTCCAGTTGCTCAATCCGCTTGAGAGCGTCTTCGGTAATTTCGACTGCGGAGCGCTCTTTACGGACTAGTTGATCATGCAACTCGCGAATGGATGCCATGAAAGAACCTCTTTAAACCTGGGTCAATAGTCGCCAATTCAAATTTCACTCTAGTCGATTTTGACCTAGATTGAACACAACCCCTGCGCGTCGAGAGTTAGCGTCAGGCGTTAGTATGACCCGCTCGATGCTAGACATATCGATGAATCAAGCCACTGATTTAAGAACCGCCTGAGCCATCGCTCAACAGTGGCGGAATTGTGAGCGTGATATTGAAATTGCCGATCTCGTGGCTGTGCCCCCGGTCGAACCAGTTGTTCGTGCCCTTGCGTTGTCCATCGATCGACCAATTCAGACGTGATCTCAGGATGAAACTGAAGACCAAATGCGGAGGCTCCATAGCGAAAGGCTTGGTGGGGAAATGCGTCTCCCGTTGCTAACAAGACCGCATCCGAGGGCAGTTCAAATCCTTCGCTGTGCCAATGATAAACCTGGGAAAGATCGGCAAAAAGAGAATGGCCTGAATAGGTCGATCGCAACGGGAAATATCCAATCTCGACCGTATCGTCGGGATGCGGTATGACTCGTGCACCGAGCGATCGCGCTAACAACTGCGCACCGAGACAAATTCCCAAGAAAGGCTTTTTTGATGCCAACGCCATCGAAATCCAGTCAAGCTCTGCGCGAATAAACGGCAGGGTTTCGCTGTCGTTCGCGCTCATCGGCCCACCAAACACCACGACCGCATCGTGATGGCTCATCGTCTGGGGGAGTGGCATCTCGATTGCCGGGCAGCGCACATCAAGCTGGTATCCCATTTCTGAGAGCACGTCCCCAACTAAGCCGGGGTTTGACGTCTCTTGATGGACAATCATTAAAATTTTATTTGGCATGGCTCAATCCGCGATTTTGCGAAGGAGTATCAACGATGAGGAATGCGATCGCATGTTGCTAAAATCACGAACGTGGTCGTCTGCTATCCTCATTACATCTAGATACACTTAACAATCACGTCTAAATTAATTACGTCTAAATCGTTACGTTATCACTCTGTCTAGTGATTTCTGTCTAATGATTTCTGTCTAATGATT
>JBNPEG010000156.1:0-3948 GCA_051117555.1 Elainellaceae cyanobacterium
GCCCGTCAGCAAATTCAAAAATTGGTGATGGGCAAGGTGTATTTAGAGCTGTTTGTCAAAGTTCAGCCAAGGTGGCGACAGTCGCGCATTCAACTGGCTGAACTCGGCTATCAGGTCGAAGATTAGGGGATGATGCGGTGGGTCAGATTGATTCATGGGCGATCGCACCTGGTTATCTGCATCAGGTTCAGTCGCTTATGGCAGTGATTGAGCCGTGGTTGGAACGAACAAGTGGGGTGGGAGGTTGATTTCAATGGTGTTGGAGCTAACCGTTTGCGTATAGTGCTCAATCGTAATGCCAACGGGTTGCCCTGCTTCGTCTAGATCAATGATGAGGTTGTCGTTAATCACTTCAGATTCGACGCTGGGGCGATCGGCTAGGTCGATATAGAAGGTATCTGTATCAGGAAAGTACGTTAGCTTCATAAATGCCCATTTTCAAATTATCTTTGTAGAGCATGGCGTGCCCCTACTGCCATTGCGGTTGGTCAGATTGATTCATGGGCGATCGCCATTGTGCCTTACGCTAATTTTCTTCAACATATTGAAAAGTTGCACTGGGTACAGCAGAAATGCCTCGCAAATCTCGTGAGTTAAAAGCTGGCTACTGCTATCACATCACAACGCGCTGTAACAACCGAGAGTTTCGCCTAACGCAGTTTGAATGCCGTGAACTTCTGCTATGTGCCATTGATCGATGCCGTGAAAAATTTGGCTTCAAGCTTTATGGTCTTTGCATTATGAGCAATCACGTGCATTATCTACTAGAGCCAAAAGAGCCTGAAGATTTGCCGCGCATTATGCACTGGCTCAATTGGTATACCGCGATGTGCTTCAACAAAATAATGAATCGCACTGGGCACTTTTGGGAGAAGCGCTATCACAGCACAGGTTTTCCAAATACAGATAAACGAAGAGCCTTGAACACCCTGCGCTATATTCACGGCAATCCAAAGGCTGCCAATATGCAACAAGGGTGGTTTTATGACTTCAGCAATTATGGAACGTATGACCGCTTGACCCATGACGGAATCACCCAATGGCATCCCGCATTTTTGATGTTGGGTAAAACGCTGGAGCTATGCGCTGCGGCTTACCGTAAGTTTTGCAAGAAATATCGACCGCAGCCAAAGCCAGAGCGAAAAAGCCATTGGGGTAGCAAGCTGTTAGCAGGATTGAAGATTAAGAAGAAATCTCAGAAGCCCAGCCCCGGACAAATGGATCTGTGGGAAAGATGGGACGCTCAGATGGACGAGGTTCACGCTGTCACAGAAGAGTTTTTGAGGGCAAATAGCTACAACCCTGAGTATGCATTGTCACAAATACCTAATCGGGCACGGTACCAGGTATCGGATCGTCAGGATGCTGATTCTTCGTAGGCTAAGAGCCTTGAAATAAAACTTTTGGAAAATCTGAAAGCGCTATGCCTTACACTTTACAAGTCTGGATGCGAGAGAAGAGAGAGAAAAACTCCTCGGTGTAGTTGATTACGGACACCACCACCAAAACGCCAAAAAAACGAAAAGGGAGGTGGCCCGTGGGTGCAGAGGTGCTAAATGTTACGTCGCTATAGTTAATCCAGCTATTATCCACTCTCCATCCGACGCGATCGCCAAACTCTCTCCAAATCTTATCACCTGGATACTTGCCGTCGGGCTTGCCTCCACACTGCACGTAAATTTCCTTCTGCACGCTGAAGCCAAATTTACCATTGCTGTATTTGACCCAAAGGCGATCGATCGTCTTGAGGTCAGCACAGGGAAAATTCAATAATTCCTCCTCGCGAATCCAGTCACCATCTGATCGTCCGACTGCTTCGAGCATTCGCAGGTAGGTTTCGTTGTCTGCGTCTTTGAAGTTTTGAGCTTTGAGCAAATTTCGCAGTCGCGTGTAGTCAACCCCTTTCTCTGAGGCGAGGTCATCGTCTTCACGCGGAGGCGCGATTGGTTTGGGCGGTTCAACGGGTACGGGTTGTGCCTTCGCCGTTGGCTTGCGTCCAGTAATGCCCCACTCCAGTTGAAACATGGCTCGCTGATCTTCGATGCCTTCTCGAAAAAAGACGCCATGAAACTCGCCGAGGAAAACTAAGTTCTCTGGAACCGAATCAACGCCAGGTAGCAAAACAGGAATAACTGGGATATTTCGCTTCACACACTGGCTAATAAATGCTTTTAACTCTAGAGCTTGCCAGGGTCCAAGTTCGCTCTGACCGATGCAAATTGCTGCCGTTTTTATCTGCCCGATCGCCCGTTGAATTTCATCTTGAAAACTGATGCCAGGGGGAATCTCTTCTTCATCGAGCCAAGGTTTGATGCCTCTCTCTTTGAGCCGACGATAGATATGCCGAATCAGCGATTTATCTCTGCTGCTGTGCGCTAGAAAGACATCAAACTGCTGCTCTGCCATTCGTCGGTTTCTCCTAGCTGGGATTTGGGAGATCGTTATTATCCCAATTTACCTGCTTTTTCTCCCACAGTCAGGATGCAGAGTGATCGGAATTAGATGCAGGGGGCGATCGCACAGATAAGACTCAGGGGGCGATCGCACAGATAAGATACAGAGGGCGATCGCACCGATAAGGTTACAGTCGGCGATCGCACTGACAAAAACCCGGAGGGCGATCGCACCGATAAGATGCAGGGGGCGATCGCACCGACAAGAACCCAGAGGGCGATCGCACCGATAAGACTCAGGGACGACTAATAATCAGGGAGAGGCTTGAAGAGAATTGCCTTTCTTTTGATGCAAAAATTCGACAAAATCAGTGACTTCTTCCAGCATCGCGTCAGGCATTTCGTCCAGCGAGGCTAGCAGTTGTGCTCGAATGCCAACTACTTCACGAGCAGGTTTGACCAAACGAATTTGATCCGGATAAACCGTCGCTACGCCAATTGATTCTAGAAATGAATCAGGATCAGTGCGAGTTGCGGCAATCAGATTTTCGTCTTCGTCATACTTCACCCAGTCGCCAAACAACTCGACCAAATACGCTTCGCCATCGCTGAACACTTCAACAATTGAGCCGAGGGTGTCTTCAGAGGCGACGTGGTCACTGTCGAGAGTAATTGGTTCTCGCAGTTTGACTGCATCAAATAAGGCGAATTTCATCTTTACCTCTGTCATCGAGCAGGAAACGCAGTCACAAATCGAGCAGCATCTTCTTCAAAGATTACAATCCAGATCGTTGTAACATACCGCGAAATGCCATTGGAGCCGATAATGCGAACGATGGCTTGATATCTATCTCCATACTCATTTTGTCCAATTGGCTCTAGCTTATCAATTGAAACAACTTTTAGGATTGCTTCCCGAATGGTTTCGGCGTCTTCAAACCCCAAAATATTCTGCCAAAAATTCTTTTTGTCACCACCTTGACCTGGTTGAGCAACACGAGTCAGCAGATATTCTGCTTTCGCTAGTGAAAATATGAGCGTTTGAGGCTTTCCCACAGAATTTCGAGCTTAGACAAACTGTTTTGAGATGTATTTTACAGATTCTTGATTTAGAAACTCGATGTGCCCTTTTGAGAGGGATTCGCGATCGCACGAGCAATCATATAAGAGGCGATCGCACCGATAAGACATAGAGGGCGATCACCCTTTTAGGCTAGGTTGATGTAAGGAAACCCGGTATTAGAAATTCCCGTAGGTGGAGGTGAGTCAAATGATATCGAATATCTAACACTGCTATTAACGAATCAAAATTCTGATGTCCAATCCTCAATGGTTAAGTCAGAAATTTGCTCAAAGTCAGCACTGTTGCGAGTCAACAAAACTGCTCGATTCACCAAGGCAACCGATGCAATTTTCAAGTCCATTGTGCCAAGTCTGGGATGCTCTTTCCGGAGATGTTGAAACTCTTGAGCAGCTTGTTCATCAAACTCAAGAACCGGAATCGTGCAGTAGTTTGCTAATTGCCGCTTCAACTGCTTATATATTTCAACTTGCT
>JBNPEG010000256.1:0-10063 GCA_051117555.1 Elainellaceae cyanobacterium
CGCGGGGGCTCACCACACAAACCTAAGCCCATAGGGCTCTATAAGAAATATGTCCAAAGGGGAATAGAAATTTGATGGATCGAGATATAACAGACATATAAATATAGCGATCCCAAATTACTTATGAATTGTATGCGAGCGGTGGGACGGGCACCGCTCGTCCCACCGCTCACACCCCATCTGGTATTGCTATATAACTAAAGTCGACTCAAAAAATTTGTATCATTAAATAGTTATTTATGTGGCAGCTATGGCTACTCGGGCAGTAACGTTTCGGCTTCCGGAAGATGTCATCGAATTACTTAAGCGTCAAGCTGATGCGACCGGCAAATCCAAAACCAATTTAGTCATTGACGCTATCACCCAAGCCTACGAGCCAAGTGCCCTGTCTAAGCCTATGACTGCTCAGTCGCTTCAGCAACAAATTAGCGATTTGAAGAAGCAGGTCTTATCATTCGAATTTGCCAACATACAGCCCAAAATAGAGCTGTATGACCATACCTCGCAGTTGGTCGCGGCGATTCAGCAAGCCATACATTCCTCTCAGGGTATGGGCGTATCTGTGTCATACATCGTCGTCGAAGGAGAATCTCAATCCCCGCAAAATGCGGCGTCTGACGCCCGCCGACTGGGCGAAAATTCAGCGTCATTTCTCAGCGACCGATCGTCTAATCAAGACATTCTTGACCAAATTCTTTCCCCTGTTTCTGATCCCGTCTTTGTGTGCGATCGCATTGGTCGTCTAACCTATCTAAATCCTGCCAGCGCGAGAATGTGGCAGGTTGATCGGAGCGCAATGTTGGGCAAAACGTATCAGGAGTTTGGATTTGTCCCCTTTATGGCGGACTTCTACATCCAACAATTTCAAACGGTCATGACCACCGGTCAATCGGTCACAGCCGAGGTAAGCGTTCCTCTCTCAAGCGGATTGCGATACTACTCCTATAGCTTCCATCCTATTCAAGGGCCTGCAGAGAGCATTGACGGCGTTATTGGCATTGCCCGTGACCTGACTGAGAGCAAGCAAATCGAACATGATTTACGAGAATCGCGAGAAAAATATCGAAATCTATTCGAGTTTGCCAACGATCTCATTTTGATTGTGGATGCTGCCTCCGAAATTTTAGAAGTGAACCAGTGTGCAGCCCGACGATTGGGGTATATCCGCAAAGACCTTGAACAACAGTCGATCGACGCCATCAGCACGCCAGAATCTACGCACGTGTGGCAAGAATTCATTGTCCCAGAGTTAGAAAAATTGGGAGGAGCCTTATTTTCTTACAGATTCCGACGCAAAAATGGCGATGATCTCCAGGTTGAAATTAGTGCCCGCCTGGTCGAATACGGAGATCAGCTTGCATTTCAACTGTTGGCACGCGATGCCTCAGAACCTCGACGAACTGAATCGTTCTCTTAGCAACACATTGAGATCATGTTTCTCAAAGATATTGGCGGAGAACTCGCGCTGTTTCGAGACCTGTCTTTTGCCAACTGAATTGACGGGCTCGTGCCAAACCCGCTCGGCGTAGCTGCGATCGCACGGGGTTGTCTGCGGCGATTTGGCGCATCGCATCTGCTAGCTCTGCCACATTATAGGGATTGATTAGCATCGCTGCATCACCTGCAACCTCTGGAAGCGACGAACAGTTTGAGGTGATGACTGGCGTGCCGCACCCCATCGCCTCTAGCACAGGCAGCCCAAACCCTTCCCATAAGCTCGGAAATACAAGGGCGATCGCCTGATTGAGCAATATGGGTAAATCGGCATAGGGCACGTAGTCTAAAAACTTGATCTGATGGGCGACGCCCAACTGCTGAGCCAGAGACTGTAATACGGGTGTATACCGAGGATCAACCGATCCGACCAGCCATAGTTCATACTCCGAAAACTTTGCAATTTGGGCAAATGCCTCAATCAGACGGTGCAGATTTTTATGCGGATCGCTTCGTCCGATATATAAAAAATAGGACTTGCTTGGCAAATGTAAGGGGCGAAAATGCACCTCATCATACGCCAGTGGAACGGACGTAATCTTATGAGCCGGAATCGAGAAAAACTCCACCACATCTCGTGCGGTTTGGTCAGAATTGGCAAGAATATGCTGGGCTTGGCGAAGAACCTGGGGCATATAGACTCGCTGGTAGAGAGTCAGCGGTGAAAAGCGTTTGGGAAATCGGATCGGAATCAGGTCATGAACCGTTACCACCGATCGACAGGATGCATACAGGGGCGCTTCCGGGATTGGTGAAAACAGTAATTGAGTCTTTAAGGCTTGACAAATCTGAGGGAGACGAATCTGAGTCCATACGAGGCGACGCAGATGCCCTCGTGTGCCATAGGCAGCCGTCATTTTAGGTGACACTGGATAGCACGCAAAATCTGGCGTAGGACTGGCTGTAATCAGCGCCGGAGACAAGCACTGGAGATGGGGAATGAGCTGTGTTGCATAGGTCATTAACCCTGTTGGTTGAGGAATTAAAAACGATAGGTTGACTGATAATTGGCTCACGATATCCTGTGTTACTTGCGCAATACTTTTCGAACCAGGCGATACCCTGATCTAGCCACATTCACGAGTCTTGTTTTTTGTGTTTCAGACACAATATGTCGCTTTTCTAAATCGAAGAGCCAAAATTTAAGTTTGAATGACATCCAATCTTTCGAAGCGGGGCTAAGCCTCGGCAGATTACGGCGACGGCTCAAAATCACAAAGACTGGATTAATAAACACCGGATGGAGCGATCGCATCGCCCATTTCGTTGAGGTAAAGTGAGTTTCATCTATCAAGCCTTGATGGATAATAACCCACGTGAGTTCGGGCTTGGTGTAAAACGCAGACAAGTACGAACAAAATTGATCGGGAAACTTTTGGTAGAACTCGCCCGGTGCTGCAACGATTTCTCGTGAGCCACTATGCTGACGGATAAAATCGACGGCCTCTAGCCAATAGGGATCATTGTCAGGGAAGGGATAAAAGACGTGCTCACTCGGGTCAGACTCAACGGCGACTGGAAAAATTTGCAGACGAGAGAGCGCAACTCCGACAAGCCGACGATCCGGACTGTGAGGATTGTTCGCCTGCGGAGAATCGGTGCGGTTGACGTCAAAGGTCAGTCGGGTGACCGGGCGATCGCTCGTATTGACGACAGCCTGGGGAATTCGCCCCTGAAATACGGTGGTTAATCCCCGTCTGAAGAAAGTGTCTAAGACAATCGGTTGGTCATTAACCCGCAACGACAGGCTTTCTAACACATCGGGCGCGATCGCATTGGAAATGTGAACCCGAATCAACAAATCTGAGCTAGCCACCAGCGGAAAATCAAGGGTTGATACTGTTCCAGGTCCCGTCCAGCGAAATGAGTTGGCATTCCCTCGCAATCCATTATGGGGGCCGTTACGACGGTGCCATCCACTGCCCGACATAGGCTGTGACACGTCAAAATCAATGATGCTTGTCTTTGGGATATTGAGAGCTGCATATCGGTGCTCATAATGGCGTTCGAGTCGATGCAACAGGGTTTCAAGCCGATCAGCATCGTCGATTTGAGCGTTAGAGTCACCCTGATTTAGACGGGATCGATTATGAGGTCGATTTCCATACCGGGACGCCAATTCCTCAATCATCTGCGAAAATCTAGATTCAAACCAGGTTTGGGCATAGTCATAGAGTTGCAAATCGACTGAGTTGTAGTCGCTAATCAAAGCAACTAGGTCTGGATTAATCTCCGACAGATGAGAACCGCTTGATGAGACTCGTAGACTCTGATACTCCAAACCTGGATACCAGCCAAAGACGTATGACAGCAGCAAAATTGATTCGTTAAAGCGCTCCGTTAAGCCGACAAAGGCAAACTGGTCGAGATGTTCCTTAGCCAGAGCTAACAGGTCAGCATCCGGCATGGTGAGCAAATCTGTTAAATTATCATCCCAAAATCCTGAGGCAATCTGATGAGCCTGACAGTTCGACGTTCTTGCTCTGACCTGAGGAATGGGCGATCGCACGAAGTCTTCGATGCTGCTAGACGTGGCCACTTTAGAGGCCATGCTGCTGTCGGGGTGATCCGGACGACGACTGTAGAATTTATATAAAGAAATAACCCGTTGAATCGGGTGCCTGAGCATCGTGATATAAATAGGCTTTTTCGGCAAAAAATTGCGGATATCATAGCCAAAATGCCCCCGAAAGAGGTCATAGGATTCGAGGTCAGCCGGAGGGGTAGACGGCAGGGGGAGCTTGTAGGGGGGCGGCGACCAAATGCGATCGACGTGAAACTTTGAGTCAACAATGGATGTCAGCGTGCTGCTCCCGGTCTTCTGAACCCGAATAAAGCACAATTGTTCATCATCCGTTAGCTGATGCTCGATAGAGTGGATAGTCATGACCCGTTACATTCACCAATTAGGACTATATACCGTTTGTAGGATTGATCATGCAAGATAATCGACCCACGGCAACACTCTTAAAGCTGATGACTGTGGCGGAAGACCTGGTTGACTGACGAAAGATGAGAGGCTGGCGGTTGTAGACGCACCGCGGCTTCTCGAAGAGTAACCGCGCCTACGCAAACAAAGTCAACAAAGGGCGAGTGTTCTCAACCCGCGTTTCGCAAGCGACATAAATGCGCAGTACGCCGAAGGCGAAGGCGGGTTTCGCCCGTATAGCAGCAGTTTTAACTGCCGCCAATTAAAGTTTTGTCAGTCAATCAGGGCAGAAGACAGAGGACAGGCAAAAGTAGGGTGATGTTGTCAGCGTAACGCACCATCCGGGCAGAAGGCAGAAGACTGAAACGAGCCAGTAGCAGATACCAGGAGCAGCTATAGAGCTCCTACCTTTTGCCTTTTGCGTCTGCCTTTTGCCTTCTGCCTTTTGCCTTCTGCCTTTTGCCTTCTGCCTTTACCCAATCCAACTACGCCGCCTCAGGAGGAATTTGTTCTAAAAATGCATCAAAATCTTTGAGTGCTGCTGCATAGTTTGACAATATTTTATTTGCGTTTCCGGCGGCTGCCGCATCGTCGATTTCGACTAAATAATCGAACAGGTCTTTCGCTATAGACATCGCGGGCTTTTCTTCGGATGGGTTTAAATTGTGGGCAAGGGTAAACATTTTCATCCGCAATGCACCCAGCGGACCATGAATGAGCGATTGAATATCGCTCCACTGCCGTCGATCTACTAGGTCAGGAATTCGAGCCATGCGATCGCGCATCGCTAGCAAATCAGACTTATAGGTCTGAATGCGCTCTAATTGAGCGTCTGTGTAGGTTGGAGGTTGTGATACCTGAGGCTGCCCACCACAACTTACAATCATTGCAGCGATCGCCGCCAGCACAAGAGCCAAAATAGAGCGATACGTCACCATAATCCTCAATTAAATATCCTTTAACGTTGGTCGTTTCAAGCTGTTTTTATCAACAATCAATGAAACATCAAACAATTACCATAGCGATCCTAAATCGTTTGTGAATTGCGTGTGAGCGGTGGGGCGGGCGTCGCCCGCCACCGCTCACAACCCATCTGGGATTGCTATATCTTTATTAAGAAATTTATACCAAATTCTCTTCAGGATTGCGTCTAACCAGGGGTAGGTGCCTCTGGCATGCTGATTTTACAAAAAAACAGCCCTCTGAGATTCAGGGCTGCAACCTCTAAAAAATTATTTTGTTTCAACCGCTTGTATTCCCTAGCTTGTATTCCCTGGCTTGTATTCCCCTAATGAATCCAGACGTATTAAACCCGGATTAAACCGGTAACTTTATCTAACTTTATATAGAGCAGGGGTTTAGAAGTAATCAGGCTCTGGCATCGGCTCTGGCATCTCAAAATTGGACAGGTCATACATATATCGAATGACTTCTTGCTCAAGCCGATGAACTAAATATGGCTCGATCGCGTTAGTATTTCGCAGAGCCGCTAAGTAACCATCCAAATACAGCCGTAGTTCATCGGTGCGATAGCCCCGATTCCACTGTTCGTTAAGAGCATCGGTAACATGCTGATAACAGCGAATTGTTTGAGCATCCTGGAGCATAATTAGAGCTTGGCTTTGCTTTCAAATGTTGACTACGATAATGCCTAACACCATTCCGAACAATTGGACTGCTCGTTATAAAACTCTGCATGACTGAAAAATCAGTTGGAATTTAGAGTTGAATCTTAGAGCATCTGATTGCAGAATTCCCATCCCATTAGAAAATTCACAGATTGTTCATAATAAATCAGATTTAGCTGGCGCTAGGTGGCTATAATGCCCCTCAATCTAGGTAGAATCGTGCATGCCAGCGCCCTACATAAAATGAAAAGCGGCTCACAAATCTACATAAAACGCATACATAGAATACGTTTTTACACCCCTATTTACATTCATTGTAACTTTAACGTGGCCATCAGCGAAGCATTATTATTGGAGCGCTAGAGAAGTAAAAAGGGTTGCGGGAGTTTTACACGAATAACGCAGATATTCTTCTGGGAGAATTGTCAAGGGGGGTAGCAGACGTAACAAAACCATGACAACGGCTTTGCTAACCTTGTCGCATTATCATGAAGATGCTTGAAGCCGTGGGCTCCGTTCATATTTTAATCATTGAAAGTAATCCACATTTGCGCTCCCTACTTGGGTGGCACTTGCAGCAGTCGGGCTATTCAGTTCATCAATCGGCGAGCTTTCAGCAGGCGCGAGAAATTTTCCAAAGTCGTCAACCGAGTCTTGTGATTCTAGATTCTGAGTTGCCTGACGGAGATGGGCTTGAATTTTGTCGGTGGCTTCAGCCTCAGCAGTCTGCCTTGGTTTTGATGCTTTCGGCTCGAACGAGTGAAGCTGACATAGTTGCGGGTCTTAGGGCAGGGGCTGATGACTACTTGACAAAGCCGTTTGGAATGCAAGAGTTTTTAGCGCGAGTCGAAGCATTAACTCGGCGTTGTCGAACGGTGATTGCGCCAGTATCGCTAGATTATGGAGATTTGAAGATTGACCTGATTCAGCGGCGAGTACGGCTTAAAGCTGCCTTTATTGAGCTAACACCTCAAGAATTTAGTTTGCTTTATGTGCTAGCGCAAGCGGGTGGCGTGCCCCTCAGCCGGTCTGAGCTTCTACAAAAAGCCTGGCCTGATGAAATAGATAATCGCCGCACTGTCGACACTCATATTTTGTCTCTCCGCAAAAAAATAGAGGTTGATCCGCGCCAGCCCAATCTAATTCAGACTGTCCGTAATGTGGGCTATCGATTTAATGTCGAACGGGTTGATTCTGCGTTGCCGCCGCCCGCTTCATCATCAGTTCATCACGCCAAGACCATGGTTCGTTCATTGCCCAAAACGGTTGAAAGTCGGTAGTTATCGCCGGGGCTATTGAACAGCTTTCTGATGGCTTTCTATTGTTTGCATAGAGGCTTTCTAGATACGGACGGGGCAAAACGATTAGATTGCGCGGCAGTTAAACGATAGGATCAGACACTAAGCAGATCTTAAGTTCCAGTCCGTTGAACTGCTCGCAGTAATTAAGAGGTATCTGGATTCATGACGGCTGTCACACAAGCTCCGACCTTCTGTGAAGGCATTCAGTATTTTGGTAATGCTCCTGACGGGTTTGATACTCATGGGAAAGCTCCGGTAATTGGCGACGGGATGACGGCGATCGCCAGTCCAACGGATGCGGCTGCTATCTACCAAACGATGCTGTATGCGGATGCGCTTCGCTATCTTATTTTGCAAGTTACCAGCAGCAAAGCATCTGGGCACCCCGGCGGATTTGCCAGCCAAGCTGAAGCGTATGCATCCCTCGTGATGCTCGGCTACAAAAATATCATCACCGAGGTTGGGCATCATGCTCCGGGCTTTTATAGCGCCATGTTTCTCGATCGATCGCTTGAGGATATGGGCATTCATACGGTTCAAAACCTGCGCGATCGCTTCCGAGAACTGCATGGGCTGCTCGGGCACCTTTCTGGCTATATTCCCGGCATTCTTGGCCCCGCAGGCCCGTTAGGCCAAGGGCAGCATTTTGCCATGGCGGCGGCGCTGCTCAATCGAGATACCTTATTTCCGTTTACGGTCGGAGATGGGGGGCTAGGCGAACCCTATGTGATGAGTGCGATTGCCCATTTCCATACGGCCTATCCAGATATCACAAACTTCTTGCCCATTCTCGTCTGGAATGGGTTTTCTCAAGAACACCACAGCATGGTGTCTACCTTTTCTAATCAGCAAATGACTGCCTATTGGCGCGGTAATGGGTTTGATGAGGTGATTTTGGTTGATGCCAAAAACTTTGATGACCAGAATCAGCCTGGAGAGTATGTCGACAGCACTGAGTTTTCGCTAGAGAAACGGCTTGAATTTACCCGTGCCGTGTTGACGTCGACCCAGCAAGCAGCCAAGTCAGCCCTATCGGGCAAGCTGACGGTGCTGATTATCAAACAGCTTAAAGGCGCAGGCGTTCATGCCCGTGGATCAAAGTCTCACAACCTGTATGGCTATCACACCCTGGATAATCCTGATATTGTCGGTGCTCTGAAAGCTCGCGCCCTTCCGGCGGATGCGTGGGAATTGGTGCGCACCAATTGCGAACGGGCGGGGGGCGGTCCTGCGGCAAAGACAGTAATCACCGAATTTGAGCTCGATTTGCCTGATTTGGGGGCGTTGCCCCTTGAGGAATTTGCAGTCGGGGGCGATCGCAAAGTGTCCACCACGGCGATGGGTGCACTGGTGGCTCATGTGGGTAATCAAGATCCCAACTTTTTGGTGTCAAATGCAGACGGTAACGAAGCCTCAGGCATCAAAAATATCAACGACGCACTCAAAATCATTCACCCCACTCCGGATGACCTCTACAACCAATCACCCACGGGGCAGGTCTATGAACCGCTCAGCGAAGATGCCTGTTCGGGGTTGGCGGCGGGCATGGCGCTCATGGGCGGACGCACCCTTTGGTGTTCCTATGAATCATTTGCCATCAATGGTCTTCCTATTTGGCAAACGGTGACGCAGGCGATGGCAGAATTGCGTCGTTCAACGCCATCAACCATTACGCTCTATACGGCTGGCGCACTAGAGCAGGGACGGAACGGCTGGACGCATCAGCGCCCTGAGGTTGAAGCCTACTTCGCCGCCATGATGCGAAACGGAAATGTGTTTCCCCTCTTTCCACCCGACGCGAATAGCATTCAAATCTGCTACGATTGGGCGCTAACGACGAAGAACAAGGGCATTGTGATTACAGCAAGTAAATCTCCATTGCCGATTCGCACCACCTTTGAACAAACCCGCCAGGCGTTGACCGATGGGGCGATCGCCCTGAGTGAAACATCGGGTGATCAAACCGTTGTGTTTGCGGTCGTCGGTGACATGATTCTCATGCCCGTATATGAAGCCGCTCAGGCTCTGCAATCTCAAGGCATTGGCACTCGAATTGTGTCGGTGATTAGCCCCCGTCGGCTGTATCGCCCCAGTGATACGGCATGGGAAACCTGCACGAATCCAGAGGGTGGCTTCCTCGATGATGCCGAGTTTGAACGGTTATTTGGCGGCGATGCGCTCCTTGGGGTGACGGGAGGCGCGAGCGGTATGCTTGAACCGATCATGTTGCGCAGCACTGCAAACCGGGACACGTTTGCCTGGAAGCGGGGTGAAACCACGAATAGCCCGACTCTGCTAATGGATCTAAACGGCATCACGGCAGAGGCACTGAAACAGCGGGCGATCGCCCTTTTAGGGTAATCGTCTCACGGGTTGCCCTACGGGCTCAGATTTGTGTGTAGAACCCGCGCGGGTTCTACACACGTTCAGCGTCTTAGCGCGAGAGCGAGAGTGTTCCTTAACTGTAGGGTCGCCGAGACGGTATGCTCCGCATTGCTAGGGCAAATGCACTTAATTACACAAAATTCGGAACACTCTCGGTATTGGGTTCCGGGCTGTTCCAACCAATTTACAAACCGTTGTTTTGAGTGCCCGTTCCTTTAGTTCGAGCCCTCTTTCCTTTAGTTTGAGCCCTCTTTCCTTTAGTTTGAGCCCTCTTTCCTTTAGTTTGAGCCCTCTTTCCTTTAGTTTGAGCCTCATTTCCTTTAGTT
>JBNPEG010000256.1:10163-17145 GCA_051117555.1 Elainellaceae cyanobacterium
CTACTGTTTTGTTTCAACGGGCGATCGCACGTTGAAATAAGGGAAAGTCTTCATCGGCGACTAGAGCATGATCAAAATCAAACTCGCTTGGATTGCAATTTCGGTTAATCCGATGACGATTTTGCTGAGTCAGAGGTTTTGCGGATTAGCGAGTTGATGTTGCTACACCAGATCTTGAATGGCATTGAGCAGCCGTTTCACTTGTTTATCCCATGTCCAATCTTGCATAAACTGAGCGGCTGCAATCCCTCGTTGACGGGCTTGATCTCGATTTTGGTAGACGGCTTCGAGGGTTTCTACGACTTCATCCACCGTTGATTCTCCCCATCCATCAGTTCCGTGATAGGGAGGAATTGGCTGCACGGCATTTTGCTGATAGAGGGGGTAGCAATTTTCATGATGAATCAAATCCAAGTGTCCGGTATTAGCGGAAAGAATGGTCGGAATTCCGCAGGCAAGGCTTTCCATTGCGACTAGATTAGTGCCTCCTTCGCAACGGTTAGGGAACACGGCAACGTCTGCTTCTCGCAGGATTTGTCCTACTTGATGATTGGGAATTGGCCCCAGCTCAATGCAGGCAGACTTTGGAATGCCGTTTGCAACGAGCCAGTCTTGAATCAGTAAGCGTCCGTGGCGATCGCTCTTGGGCTGACCGCTGACATGATTGGCGCGATCTAGATTGTGAATCGTTGTCTGCCAAATATTGTGCCACGCCGTGAGGAGTAGTGCATCGGGATGACGCGCACAAAATTCTCGAAATGCCGCAATGACAATGTCTTGCCCTTTGCGATACTCCAGCTTGCCTCCCGAAAAAATCACGAAGCGATCGCCCAGTAGCCCTGATTTGGGTGCCGGGTGAAAGATGGTAGGATCAATGCCCTGAAAGACTGTCTGGATATTTGTCAGCCCATAATCGTGCAGAATTTGGGCATTCCAGCTTGAGCCAGCAAGGATGCGATCGTAAGACTTAGCCGTTTCTAAATCAGACGTTGTCAAGTGCGTATCTTCAAAGAAAATGATGCCAATGCTGCTCGTTCCTTGAATGGGCTTCAACGCGCTGGCGGTGACGAAATGATTGCCCAACGCCTTCAACAGAGCAAACGGAACCGAACATTGCGAATCGGCTTGAGTTTGATTCAGTTGGGGGTTCAACGCCTGCTCGAATTGCAACGGCTGGTCAAATAGGGGCTTGAGCAATGCGTGATGCACCGGATTAAACACGCTAGATGCCAAGGGCGGCAGCAAAAGTAGCGGCTGAATCTCGGAATGATTGAGCAGGTGTAAGACCAGATTTGTCCCAAAGATTCCCCACCCGGTTGATGTGCTGAGTTCGATGCCAATCCCCAGTTGGCAACCGGACGAGGCAGGCGGAGATGGAAAGAGCGAAGCCGTAGCGGAGTCTGGCATAGCCGCTAGGGGAGCAGTCGATGCAGAGGGAGCCGGGGTGTCGCGAACCCATTGGTGAAGGGCGGGTTTGAGGTGAGCAAACACGCTTGCCCAATCGCCGGGTTCGGGCTGGCGGAAGAGGCGCGCGGTTGGATACCAAGGGCTGTCGTCTCGGTCGAGCATCCATCGCCAGTCGGGGGCATAGGGAAGCAAAATCCATACGGGTTTGCCCAGCGCACCCGCGAGATGGGCAACCGCTGTATCTACCGTAATCACTAGATCGAGCTGGGCGATCGCCCGTGCCGTGTCTGCAAAATCGTCGAGGCGATCGCTCAAATCCTCAAGCGGCCAGTGGTGATCACAGAATCGAGCAATATCTCCCGCGCGATCGCCCGTTTGCAGACTATAGAAATGCACGCCAGGAGTTCTCAACAGCGACCAAACGTAGGCAAATGGACAGGAGCGATTGCGGTCGTTTTTATGAGTGGGGCTACCAGCCCAAACCATGCCGACCTTCAACCCGCTATCGGGCGGAACGCGGAGAGAACCCGACTGCCGATTGGAGAGATGCAGATAGGGAACCTCGTTGGGAACGGTGTCTAACGTAGTGCCCAAGATATGCGGCACGCTCATCAACGGCGCATGCACGTCAAAATCAGGGGGTGAGGAGGTTCGGCTCACAACCTGATGAACTCCAGAGGCGGTTTTGAGCAGTCGCGCTAGGGGCGTTCGGCACTCGACAATCACAGTGCCGCCCCGGTCAGCCACCAATGCGGCATAGCGAATAAACTGGATGGTATCGCCAAAGCCTTGCTCAGTGTGCAAAAGAATCGTCTTACCCGTTAGGTCTGAACCGTCCCAAACAGGCTGAGGGCACGATCGGGGAGGCTTAAAGCCCTTTACTTGCCATCGCCATTCATACTCGGCAAACCCGGCTGCGAGATCCCCGGATACGAGTAAGGCATAGCCTAGGTTGTGATGCGCGCTGGCATGATTTGGATTGAGGCTCAGCGCATGACGATAACAGGCGATCGCCTCGTCGATTTGATTCACGTCTTTGAAAACATTTGCCAGATTATTCCAGGCATCGACATAATCCGAGCGGATCGAAATCGCGTGCTGATAGTGATGCACGGCGTCTTCAAATTGGGCTTGATCCCGGAGCGCATTCGCCAGATTGTAATGGGTATCGGCATAGTTTGGGTTGTGGATCAAAGCTTGCTGGTAGTATGCGATCGCCTCTGCGTATCGGTTTTCGCTCTTGAGGGCAACGCCCAAGTTGTTATACACCATCGGGTTCCCTGACACATGCGCCGCCTGCCGATAGCAGGGAACGGCTTTTGCAGGCTTGCCCTGTCGCAGATAGGCATTGCCCAAATTGACCTGGAGCGTAATATCGGTCGGGTCAAGTTCTAATGCTTGCTGATACCAGGCGATCGCTTCTACAAACTGTTTGCGCCGATAGGCAATTAACCCGAGCAGTTTAAGAACATCAGAGTGGGGCGGAAATTGCCGCAGCATATCTTGACAGGAACGCTCGGCTGCATCGAGATGCCCTGCATTGAGCTGATGTTCGGCAAGAGCCAGGGTTTGGAGGAGTGGTGACGACGGCAAGGGGGGCGACGTGATGGATGGATGCACCGCAGGCGACGGTGTCGCTAGATTTCTGAGTTGGTCAGAGAGTGCTGCCTTGACGGCGTTCAAGACGGTGTTCCAATCGTTGGCAGATGGTTGGCGAAAGAGGCGCGCGGTTGGATACCACGGGCTATCGTCGCGATTGAGCATCCATCGCCAGTCTGGTGCATTGGATAACAATATCCAAACCGGACATCCGAGCGCCCCAGCAAGGTGAGCAACGGAGGTATCCACCGTAATCACCAAATCCAGGTGAGCGATCGCGGCGGCAGTGTCCGCAAAGTCGTCAAGCTGAGGACTTAAATCAATGACCCGAGGCGAGTGCGCGTCTAGTGTCGATAAATCTGTTGCGCGATCGCCCTTCTGCAAGCTGTAGAATTGCACCCCGCTCACATCAAACAGGGATTGAAAGGCATCAAACGGGCACGACCGATGGCAATCGTTGCGGTGGGTTGGGCTGCCAGACCATGCGACTCCGACGGTGAGCAAGGCATCCGGGGAGGGGTTGAGCTGAATCCGCGATCTGGGCGGGTCGAGATATGGACTAGTCTCAGGAATCGTTGCTACAGTGGTGCCCATCAAGTAAGGCAGACTCATCAAGGGCGCATGAACCTGGAAATTGGGTAAGGGTGTTCCGCTTGGAATGAGGCGATGAATGCCTGGACAGGTTTTGAGTAGCCGAATTAGAGGCTCTTGGCATTCAACCATGACCCGTCCTCCCCATTGAGCAACCAGGGAAGCGTAGCGAATAAATTGCAGCGTATCGCCAAAGCCCTGCTCTGCATGCAAGAGAATCGTCTGTCCGTTTAGATCTGAGCCGTCCCAGACTGGCTGAGCGAAAATGCGTGGCGGCTTGAAATTTGGCCCTTTGACCTGCCATCGCCATTCATATTCGGCAAATCCAGCTTTCAAATCGCCCACGGTCAGCAGCGATAGCCCAAGGTTGAGGTGGGCATCGGCATAGGTGGGAGCTTGGGCGATCGCCCGTTGGTAGGCCGCGATCGCATCTGGTAATTGACCCAAATCATGCAGTGCCAACCCCATGTTGTTGTGCGCCAGCGGTTGGTCGGGTTTGAGCGCGATCGCTTTTTGATAGCACACCACGCTCGTGTCAAGCTGATCCTGTTTTCTCCATACATTGCCCACGTTGTAATAGGCATCGGCATAATCAGGACGTAGCGATAAAGCAGTCTGGTAAGCCGCGATGGATTCATCCACTCTGTTAAGCTCATCCAGTGCGGCTCCCAAATTGTTGTAAGTCGAAGGATTTGACCCATCAATCTGCAAGGCGGCCTGATAGGCCAAAATCGCTTCCTCGTATTGCCCCATCCCCTGGAGGGCATTGCCTAAATTATTGTGGGCATCCGTATTCTGAGGGTTGTTTTCGAGGAGATGCCGATAGCAGGCGATCGCCTCCTCAAACCGCTCCGCCTCTCTGAAGGCGTTGCCCAGGTTGTAACGCGCATCTGAGAAGTCTGGCGCAATGGACAGGCAGTGCTGAAACGACCGAATCGCCTCATCAAATTTGCCTTGCTGACGCAGCAAGTTGCCTAGATTATTGTGCGCTTCTGGATAGTCGGGCTGAAGGGCGATCGCCGTTTGATACCGCTGGAATGCTTCGTCATAGCGACCGATCTGCTTAAAGGCAATCCCTAAATTGTTATGTGCGCTTGGCTGGTCGGGCTGGAGATCAATGGCGCGTTGATAGCAGTTGATCGCCTCCTGCAATTTGCCAAAGCGATGGAGCGTCATGCCGACTTTCAGCCAAACTCCTGCATCACCAGGCGCTTGTTGCAGTAGATTCAAGCAAATCTGGGTTGCTTCGGGTAGTTGTCCCGATTGGTAGTGCTGATGGGCGATCGCCAGAGCCTCAGAAAGCGTTGCCATTGAGATTATGTGCAGCTATGTTTTCATGATAGCCATGAACGATTGCGCTAGCCGTAGGGTGCTGTGTAGCCTTTCAGGCATGGCTACGCTAAAGCGTCAGCGTTATGCACCACTATGGGGGTATGTTTTAACAAGCCTTTAGCAGTGTTGCGGCTTTGCTAACAGCATTCTACGGGTGTGTTACCGGAAGCAACAGCTTAGAGGGGAAGCGATCGCCACAGTACACCGATAGCGTCATCACCTTGGCATCTATCAGGCGTGCCGTTTGGGGTGAATCTCCCGTTCCTGGATTCACCGGATAGGCTGGAAAGCATGCGGCGCTGATGCTCAGACGGTAGGCATGTCCTTTAGGAATTTTGGCACAGATGGGCTGGAGCGAAATGGTGAAAGCCGTTTGCGGCACGCTGGCCGATTGGTCTGTATGAGGCGGGTCAGACATGACACCATCAATGCGGCGATAGCCCTGACACAAGACATAGGCAGCCCCCTGAGGATGCACGTCTGATAAGACGGCACAGAGATCAAAACTCTGACTATCTGCTGCGCAATATAGCTCCATTTCAACGTTACCCGCTAGATGCAGGTCGTTGGAGAGGGGGGCGGATGTAAACGTAATCACATCGGTGCGGCAGTCTAAGCCCGATCGATCAAATGATCCGGCTGGAAATGCGGAATGCCCGCCCAATGCGGGCACAGGTCGCCACGGATCATGCACAAACGTATCTGGAAGAGGGGGAGAGGGTTGGGCAGACTCCACCAGTTGACCATCCCGATCGTTGAGCGCAGCGAGTCCAGAACTGTGAAGAAAATAGGGTGTGGATTGATGATGGTAGGCAGAGAGCGATCGCCAGCGGTTGCCTCCCAGCTCAAATAACCGCACCGGAGCCTCGTCAAGCAGCCCGGTATCGCGTCCTTTCAGAAACTGGTCAAACCATCGAATCTGACACTGATCAATGGGGCTTGTGGCCTCTGAGCCAAAATCGACCGCACCCACTTTACGCCCCCACGGCAAATGTGCCCACGGCCCGACCCAGAGATGCTGAGGATGTTCACTACGACGCGTCATTTCTCTATAAAAATGCAGCGTGCCGCGCATGTAGGCATCAAACCAGCCGCCGATATGGAGCATGGGCAGATCAACATCATCCATGCGTCCTTTGGGAGAAAGGGTGTCCCAATAGGGATCGGGGGCTGAATGGGTAAGCCATGCATGGTAAAAGGAATCCGGAGCAAGCTGCTTCAAGATGCCTGAACGCGCACAGCAGGGATCGCTTAATGATGGGTTTCGAGCCGAGGTGTAAAGAGTTCGATAGGCATCTCCTTTACCCTGACGACGAGCCGTTTCAGCGGCAAGCTGCATCGCCCAGCTCAGGTTTCCTTGCAGGCAAAAGGCTCCCCCTTCATACGCCCAGTCCGTATACAGGTCATACCCAATCATGGCAGGACAGATCGTTTTGAGCGCAGACGGTCGAGCGATCGCCGCATAGAGCTGAGTCATTCCCTGATACGAAAACCCATACATGCCAACCGTGCCATTGCTACCAGGCAAGGATGCTGCCCAATTAACCGTATCGTCGCCATCCTCGATTTCGTTGGCAAAAAGCTTAAACGTTCCGTCGGATGATCCTCGCCCGCGCACATCTTGAATGACTACGATATACCCCTGAGCGGCATACCAGGTGGGATGCGCATACACCACGGTTGAGGCGATCGCCCGTCCATAGGGTTGTCGCATCAGCAGCACGGGAAACTGCCCCTCTGCCTCTGGAGCATAAATATCCGCATCAAGCCGAACCCCGTCGCGGGTTTGCATCGACGCGGTTTGCCGATGACGCACTGGCAGCATGGCAGCCGACATGCTTATCCCCAGAGGCCAGTTAATTGTTCCAGCCCAGATATAAGGGTTTGAACCATAATCATGCCTTGCGGTGCAGGCAACATTTCGCCGCGAAAGTCTAGGAGCTGCACCAGAATCAGGTATCCGATGCTGAGCAGGAGGGCGATCGCCCCGGTGATGATGGCAACAAGTTTTGAGCGATCCATAATTAGTGTGGTATTGATTACGGTTGAGTTT
>JBNPEG010000256.1:17245-38334 GCA_051117555.1 Elainellaceae cyanobacterium
GCGAAAGTCTAGGAGCTGCACCAGAATCAGGTATCCGATGCTGAGCAGGAGGGCGATCGCCCCGGTGATGATGGCAACAAGTTTTGAGCGATCCATAATTAGTGTGGTATTGATTACGGTTGAGTTTACGATTCTTTAATCGTTAAGCCGGGCAGTTCTTCGTGTTCTAGACTGACATAAAAGTTAGCGGAAATGGGAATTAGTATAGTCAGAGAGCCATTATTTCAGAGTGGGCAGACTAATGTATCTGCTGTCAATGTATCTGCTGTAATGGAATCAATTCACGCTTGACGTATGAAGAATATGGATGTCACATCCCACGCTCCGGCTCACCTCGCATCTGCGAATCAAACCGCTGTCGTAGACACCCATCAGTTGCGTAAGGTCTACCGGACAGGGTTTTGGTTAAATCAAAAGCTCGTACCGTTGCAGTCGTGCTCACTAACAGTCTTTCAAGGGGAAACCTTTGGCTTGCTGGGGCCCAATGGAGCCGGTAAGACGACGCTCCTCAAAATTTTGCTGGGCATTATTCGCCCGACCTCAGGCAATGCCTCGCTTCTCGGCAAATCGCTGGGCGATCGCTCGGTCAAACATCGCGTCGGCTATTTGCCAGAAAATCCATATTTTTATGACTACCTGACCGGCTGGGAGTTTTTGAACTACACAGCCGGGTTGTTTCAAATTCCTCACAACGTTCGGCGAGAACGCATTCCTCAACTCCTTGACCTGGTGGGCCTGGCTCAGTCTGCGGCTCGAAAGAAGCAGCTTCGGCACTATTCGAAAGGCATGTTGCAGCGCATTGGCATGGCGCAAGCCTTGATTAATGATCCTGAAGTGGTGTTTCTGGATGAGCCCATGTCAGGGCTCGATCCGCTGGGGCGTTACCAGATTCGAGAAATTATCGCGTCTCTCAAGGCGCAGGGCAAAACCATCTTTTTCAATAGCCATGTGCTATCTGATGTGGAGATGATTTGCGATCGCATCGCAATCTTAGCTCGGGGAGAATTAATCTGCGCGGGATCGCTTCATGAGCTACTCGGCACTGCCGATCTATATCGCGTAGTCATTAACGGCGGCAATCAAGACGCTCTGCGCGAATGGATTCCAGATTTAGAATGTCGGGAGGGGCATTGGCAGGGGCATCTTAAAGGCGATGCTCAAGATTTTTTGGCAAGCCTCAGTCTCATGAATGCTCAACTCATTTCCATGAATTTAGCTCGACCGTCGCTCGAAGAGTTTTTTGTGCAGCAGCTTCGACAACGCGGAATCTACACCAGCCAGTAGCGAT
Organism: Elainellaceae cyanobacterium; assembly: GCA_051117555.1. Taxonomy (GTDB): domain Bacteria; phylum Cyanobacteriota; class Cyanobacteriia; order CAZCXK01; family CAZCXK01; genus DBGGTD01. The sequence continues at coordinate 18,534 of JBNPEG010000256.1, forward strand.
TGATTCTAGTAATTGCGATATGGCTCTATAGGCTCGGATTATGCATAGAACCCTGCACTCCTGGAGTTCTATGCATAACGTCACAACGCGAGATCGTCAGGCTATAGTCAGTCTCTTTAATAGATTGCAAACAAACCCATGAAAATGATGAAGCTCTATTAAGGCGTGAGGAAATGCACGTCAGAAGAGTGAAGAAATTAATAGAACCACGGGGTTTGACTTCGTAATGAAGCCAGCATCGTTAATACATTCAACAATATCCGTACGCTCTCGCGTTAGGACGTTGAACGTGCGTGAGCCCGTAGAGCTATACATTCAACAGGTGATGACAATGACTCCCGATCAAATTTATGGACTTTGGATTACGCTCATATTTTCTGTTTCTTGCATTGCACTGTGCCCGTTAGTGTATTGGATTTTAACGCCCAATCGGGCATGACAACTGCCCCAATGCTCAAATTTCAATAGGGATGCGCATCCTACCCAGCCAAACTAGACTCAGGTTTCACGGCAATTGGGCACGCCCTCTGTCCGCCAAGATTAATGCCTTAAGACTTCCTTATGATTCGTATGAATGTTTATTTATGTAGAAATATTGCAGATCAACGCGGTGTCGTGTTAACTTTCTTAATAAGAAGTTGACATTGTTGAGGTCTAGTGAGTTATGGAAAATCAAGACGCTAAGTTCGGTTTCACAAAGTTCGCAGAAAACTGGAATGGTCGCCTGGCTATGCTAGGTTTCGTTATCGGAATCGCTACCGAGTATTTGACCGGTCAGGGCATCTTGTCTCAACTAGGTATCATGTAGTTTTATCTCTTCGAGAAATTAATAGGTCTGACATAGTTTGACACTCAAAGTGTGGGGTGGAGATTCGTCTCCACCCTTTTTGTTTAATAGCGGTATACGCTTATAGCCTTACGGGCTCAGGTTTGTATGGTGAGCCGCACCGCAGGGACTCACCCACGCTCAGTAAGCGAGATTTGCTGACTCAAAGAACCTGCTGTATCGTTCCGCAGATCACCTACCCCTCAAAACTCAGCGCTAAAGGGCGTGCGTGGGAAGGGAATCACGTCTCGAATGTTGGTCATACCCGTCATAAACTGAACCAAACGCTCAAAGCCCAGACCAAAGCCAGCATGAGGAACTGTTCCATACCGTCTTAGGTCGAGATACCACCAGTAGTCGTCGATAGGCAATCCGCTTTCTTTAATTCGACGCTCAAGCACATCCAGTCTTTCTTCGCGCTGCGATCCCCCGATGATTTCGCCAATTTTAGGCGCAAGGACATCCATTGCAGCAACGGTCTTCTCATCGTCGCTCAGCCGCATATAGAAAGCTTTGATCTCAGTCGGATAATCTGTGACAGCAAGGGGTTTTTTGAAGACCTCTTCTGCTAAATAGCGTTCGTGCTCAGATTGCAAGTCGATGCCCCACGACACCGGAAAGTCAAAATTGCGGTCTGCTTTTTCGAGCAGTTTGATAGCATCGGCATAGGTGATTGAGTCAAAATCACTGTTGATGATATTATCTGCCGTCGCCAGCACTGTGTTGTCGATGCGCTTGTTGAAAAATTCCATATCCTCTGGGCAATGCTCCAGCACATAGTTGAAAACGTACTTGAGAAATGCCTCAGCGAGTTCAATATTGCCTGACAGATCGCAAAAGGCCATCTCAGGCTCTACCATCCAAAATTCTGCCAGATGCCGAGAGGTGTTTGAATTCTCGGCTCGGAATGTCGGACCGAAGGTGTAGACATTCGTAAATGCCATGGCCATGATTTCAGCTTCAAGCTGACCGCTTACCGTAAGATACGCGGGTCTACCAAAGAAATCTTGACCAAAGTCAACATCTTGAGAGTCGGCCATAAAAGGAACTTTAGACAAGTCCATACTGGTGACGCAAAACATCTCTCCAGCCCCTTCGCAGTCGCTCGCGGTAATCACGGGTGTATGCACCCAAAGGAATCCTCGGTCTTGAAAAAACTGATGAATTGCAGTGGAACAGGCATTGCGGACTCGCATCACTGCGCCGATCGTGTTGGTGCGGGCTCGCAAGTGCCCGATGGTTCGCAGAAACTCGAATGAATGCCGCTTTTTTTGCAGCGGATAGGTTTCTGGGTCAGCCTCACCATACACCTGAACCGCAGTCGCCTGTAGCTCAATGCGCTGTCCTTTTCCTGGAGAGGGGACTAGCGTTCCCGTGATTTCAACAGATGCGCCCGTATTAATTCGGGCGATCGCCTCTGCATAGTTGGGCAAATCTTGATTGACCACGACTTGCAGCCCAGCCATCGACGAGCCATCATTGACCTCGATAAACGAAAATTCTTTAAGCTCTCGCTTGGTGCGAACCCAACCTTGAATCGTCACCGAGTCGTCGGGCTGTCCGTGTTTCAAGATATCTGCGATGCGGCGAGTCGTCATAGTCACTATCAATCGATATTTACTCTCCAGTATCGCCTCTGGATGCGTTTAAGGCTACTCAAGACGTTTCAATCAGGCAACGATATGCTGACGAATTTCATCGGCACGGCGTTGACTGGCGACATCGGGAGTGACAATCTCAATTTGCTCGTCACTGCTCGCTCCTAACCCTAGGGCGATCGCCCGTTGAATTTGCTCTAGCTCCCATACCGAGCCCTGCGCAACCTCGCTAGTCGTACCCAGCGATCGCAAAATCCCAAGCGCGACCACATCCACTGCAACGCGATCGGTTCCTGCGAGCATCACATTGGCAGGTACTTTATCTCCAGATGCAGGTCCACCTTTCACAAACGCTTCAACTCCATCGAGAAGGACTAAAGCAGGCTGATATGCTGCATTGATTTCAGCAATCATCAAGCGCTGATGGGGAGATGAGTGCAAGTCTCTCATGTAGTTGAACGAGTCACCGGGCACATATTTTGCAACCATGCCTACTGTGTTTTTCAATGACAGCGTGAAATGCCCGCCGTATCGATGGGTCTTTAAGCAGCAGGTGTTAATCACCGCTCCTGCTTCAAGAATGGGACGCGCAAATGCAAACCCTTGCTGCCAATGGGTTCCTTCGGCATCGACGTATTGCCATTGGTCAGCGTCCATTTCATCAAACACCAGCGCATTTAGGCCATATCGGTCAGCCAGTTCAAATACGCCCTTCTGCTGCATGGCTTGACGAGTCTCTGCCATCCCGGAGCGATCGCCAATGGTCATGCCCCCCGCGCCAGCACCTTGCAAATCTTGAATCAACGCCTCTAGAAGCTGCGTATCGGTTGCCGCAGGAGCCGCGTCACCAGTGTTATAGTTTGGTTTAAGAAATACTGACTGGCCTTGGATTCCATCGGGTTGCAGCAGGTCAATTGCCTGATGCGCACCGGCGACGCGATCCTCCGTTTGAATGAGCACGACTCGGCTCATGCCCGTTGACGCAGAGGTCGGACTTGCAGACGGAGTTGCAGAGGGGGTTGACGGCGACGCGATGGTTTGCGGAGAAGCATCGCCCGCTGGGGAGTTGGAATTCAGCGCTCGACATGCAGATGGCAAGATAGAGGCTCCGGCGGCCAGCCCTGCGAGATGCAGAAGCTTGCGTCGGTTGTATTTAGCGTTGAAGGGATTGGGTTGCATAGTGATTTTGGCTGATAACAACAAGTCGGCGCATATCCTATCGGCACCCACAGAGATGCATTTGCTTTCGAGGGTAGAATTTACTTCTCGAATGCTTTGCCTGTTTTGATTGTAGACAGCATGTCTAAAATTGGGATATTTACCCGATAACCGACACGTCACACGGCCTAATCATCAGGCTTTTCGAATAATGCTGGACGATTTAGAAAATAGACAACGAGCCCCAAAAAGGGGATGCTCCACGCAATCCAGCGAATGAAAGAATTGTCCCAGTTGCGGCGCAGCATATCATCGTCGACCAGCCATCCTTGAAACACCCAAAACACCAGCAGATCAACGACAAATGAATAGGCAAGGCGATCGCTCCCAATCAAATTCAATAAGGAATTCCAACGATCATCAATGCTGCCAAATTCGGGTCGCGCCCATAGTCCCCAAGCGATCGCCACCAAACCAACGCCAAGTAACACAATAGGAAATAAACGACTTTCTGCCAGTTTTTCTAACGGACTGAAAGGTGACTTTGGGGTGTCTACATGCGATCGCCGCAAGGCTAGCCAGGGTAAATAAAACACATTGGTCAGCAACGCAGTACCTACCAAAAATGGCAGCATGGGAATCCGCTGATTGCGTCCATCGATCAAAAATCCCCAAAATAAAAGCCCCCACGTGACCACTATATTGAACAAGGCTTCGAGGGCAGGATTGAGTGGGGGGGCAGCATCCGGAAACACCGCAGGCAAGACCAGCCAGAAATTCAAGCTTAGATCAACGGCCTCCTGGAGTGTTTCAGGTTGAGTATGCAACAGTGATGGCCCCGGCGGTATGTCGCTCAGCAGCAAATATCCAACATAAACCCCCCACGCAGTCCATAAAAATGTCTTTGAAAGTAACGCAGCGCGATCGCTTAAAAACCAATCTGGGATTTGATTTGCAAACTCTTGGATACGGCTAAGCATACGAATAATGAACTAAGATTTTGAGAAATTTTTGAGAATTATCGGCTGGGGCGATCGCCTCTGCTATAGATCTTTTAACATTTGTGCTGACGTTTATTCTCAACTGTCTCAGCGTTCTCTCATCCTCTTGTCAGATCAGCGTCAGGCTTTTCCCTCATCATTAAAGTAGATAAACGTCTGTACAGGAGAATACAAATGACACGCACAAGTTTTGTCGTTTTACGGCTCGCAGCAGGGCTTGCAGTCGGTTTTTGGGGACTGTCTAAGCTCGTTTTCGTTCAGAATTGGGTTGCTCCCTATGAAGGCGCGTTTTACGGAAATTTGCCCGGAAATGGAGCATTGTGGGTTTATTTGCTCGGCATTATTCAGCTTTTGATTGCGATCGCCATTATTTTCAATATTTCCCGGCGATTTGCGGCATGGGTTGCGGTCGGTATGTCAGGCATCAACCTGATTGCTTCAATTTTGACCGTCATGAAGCCCGAAAATCCTATTTTGGGAAACCCAGCGCCGCTTGGCATCAAGCTGATCTGGTTTTTCTTTGATCCAGTTGCCATCCTGCTGCTGCTTGCAGGTGTGGCGCTATTACCCAATATCAATCAGATTCGGTCTACGACATCAGACTCACCTGAATTTACGGCTGTAGGTGGCAATGGTCCTCGATAAGACACTATGACTCATACCCAATGGCAAGGCGATCGCGCGGATACCGTACGTGCGATCGCCTTGTTTGTTAGAGCCGCTAGCTTTCAGCAGTCAGCGCGACTTCTAGCTATCGAGATTTATTTCTAAGACAGCCGATGCCCACAGCTCGAACAAAAGCGATCGTCAGGTTTGACTGACGTTCCGCATTGGCTACAAAAACGCTTTTGTGGCGAGGAGGATGAGGGGGATCCCATCCGCATTTCCATATCTCCCATCCGCATTTCCATTGGATTTGAATTCATCTGCATATCTCCCATCTGCATGGGCTGCATAGGTTCCATTGGCTTCATCGGCTCCATCGGCTTCATCGGTTCTGCCGATGGCGTAGACTGAGGAAAATTAGGAACCTGCTGCATGTGCATCTGCTGCGTTCCTCCCAAAAAGGGCGTATCATTTATCATGCTCATGCTGCCGCCTTGAAGATGAATAAAAAATTCGCCCTGTACTGCTTGAATGCGTACAATGACGCCATTTGCAGTTCGAAACACTTCTGGAGGCGCAGTCCAATTTCCGGTTTGGAAGGCATTGCTCGCCTGTTGCTGCTGGCCTGGTGTACCGCTTACCGTCGTCGCAACGGTCTGCCCGCGAGGATTGTCGAGATAGATGCTTTGTCCCGTTTGCAGCTCACATTGGTACGCCATATTAAGCCCTTCCTAATTCTGCCTATTTCGATTATTACGGTTTAGGTCCATAATCCCAACTGTTATCTGGGTAGAAGCATTAATCGAGCAAATCAGGTTCTAGGCGCACAATCTTGTCATACAACGATTGAAAACTAAACCACCCCAGGTGATGGCTGCCCACTTGGCTATAGGTGAGGCTGGCTGTATCTGGGTCGATGCAGACTGGAGTTCCGGCAGCTTCTGCTAAAAGCTGAGCCTGACAGCTTCGATCCATCGTGATAAACCACCATGCCGCTTCATCGACGGTATGCCCGACGGTTAACAATCCATGATTGCGTAAGATAATTGCTTTGCGATCGCCCAATGTAGCAGCAATTCGCTGCCCTTCTTCGAGGTCAAGCACCACGCCGGTATAGTCATCCAGCAGTGCGTGATCGTCATAAAAGGCACAGGCATCTTGGGTGAGCGGGTCGAGATGTCGTCCGAGGGTAGACCAGGCTTTGCCATAGAGAGAATGGGCATGGGCAGCGGCAATCACATCAGGGCGCGCTTGGTGAATTTGAGAATGAATGGCAAAGGCAGCATCGTTAACCGGGCGATCGCCCAAGACAATGTCCCCTTTGTGATTGACTAGCACCAGGTCTGACACCTGAATATGCCCAAAATACATGCCAAACGGATTGACCCAGAAATGGTCAAGATATTCTGGATCACGGGCCGTGATGTGTCCGGCGATGCCTTCGTCAAAACCATATCGGGCAAAGAGCCGAAACGCCGCCGCCAGGCGTTGTTTGCGGTGTAGCCGTTCTGCGTCAATGCTGTCAAAGGTAGGGGGGTGAGGAAGAGGCAGGTCTACCATGAGTCTTTTTCACACCATTATTTACGTGTACAATCAGCGTAGATTGGCAATCTGCCGGGGCTGGAGGAGATGAATGGATTCATCACTTCAGCCTTGCATTGAGTGAAGCTTATTGCGACTCATCCATCTGGGTGTCCATCCATGCAGCAATGCCATCCGCTAAGGCATTCGCCAACTGGCGCTGCGAATTTGGATCAGTAATCCATTCAAATTCGACTGGATTAATCATAAATCCTAATTCGAGCAAGACGGATGGTGCTACGGTGGGGCGGGTCAGCGCCAAATTATTCCAAAACACACCATAGGACGGGCGATCGAGAGTGTCGACTAAATAATTGTGTAAAAACACCGCGAGACTATGGGCTTGGGGATGATACCAAAATGTCCCAATGCCCGCCGTGTTAACCGCATCTCCGCTGTCCGGCAGCGCATTGTAGTGAATGCTGAGCGCTAAGTCAGGTTCAAGCTGGTTGATGATGTCAACGCGATCGCTCGGATATAAATCATCATCGCCCTCGCGGGTCATCACAACCGTTGCGCCCCGGTCAATCAGCTCGTCGCGCAAGAGGGTTGATACGACCAGGTTGACATCCTTCTCAGGATAGCCGGTAGGGCCGCGTGCCCCTAGATCATTCTCGCTGCCATGTCCGGGATCAAGCAGGATCGTCATACCTCGTAAAGTCTGTGCCGGTGAGGAAGACGAGACGAGAGAGGGCGGATGGCGCAGGGAAAGAACCAGCGTCGTGCCGTCATAGCGAAGCTGATAGCCCCACTGCTGGTCAGTTTTGAGGCGAAATATATAGTCGATGCGGTCGGGAGCAGGCTGAGTCCAATCGAGGCGATCAATCAACGGATCATCATTGAGCAAGATGGTGTCAGTTTGGGCAGTGGTGTTGTAGAGCGTCAGGGTAAATGTATTGCTACCTTGTTGAACGCTGACGGGAACCGGAACCTGTAGCGGGAAATAGATGTCGGTTCGGTCATCCGTCTGGAGGGCGCGGACACTGCGAATGAGCGATCGCGGCGGCACTGCTCCAGGGCGCACATCAACCTGAGAGGCCGCAATCCATGCCCCATAGTCGAGGCGATACCATTCTCCCTCTCTGCCCGTGATTCGGGCTTGCGTAGTCGGCGGAAGGGGGGTGAGGCGTGAATAGTTGGTGCTAGGCCCCGTGCGGGCAGTACCCGAATCAGCGGTGACTTCAGCAATTTGCATCGAGGTCGGTGCAAGGATAGTGATCGTCCCCGTAGCAGCGTCACGAACCGTTTGCCCGTTTAAGGTCAGATGAAACTCTGGACCTCCTAAATTGCCAGGTTCAGCAAATACGGTGCATCCCTGGTATGATTCTGCCACCGATACTGGAACGGGTTGATTTTGCGAGGTGAGGACGGCAGAATTGGGCGGCAGCGTCACCGAGCTTGACTGAGCCAAGAGCGGAATCGTTTGATCCCCGATCGCTACCCTGACAGACGCATTGGGAGGTGCGATCGCCTCGAAGCAAATTAGTTCTCCAGGCATGCGGGCCATATCGACAGCGGGCGTTAACGACCCATCTGCAAAAGCAACGCCAACGGGGGCAGGAGGGGCAGCCGACTGGCGCGTGACACGAAGTTGAAGATCGTGATCCCCGTAGCTCAAGGTGATCACATTTTCACCGAGTTCTAACGGAACACTTGGCGCAAAATGCCCGGCAGGGCTGCGCTCAATGATGTCTCCATTAACCGTGACCTCACCGTCGGGAGGAGCAGTACCGATTAGAAAAATTTGGTCAGAGGTGGTTTCATGACCATCGGGCGGATAGGCAACAAATAAGGGGTGGTCAGCTCTGGCGATCGCTAGCCCCGCCATACTCACCGTGCCAATACTCGTACCCAATATCGTCAGCCCGATCGATGTCATTCCCATCGCATTCACCCCCCCTATCGTGTAGCTTTACGCTCTCGCGTTAGGACGCTGAACGTATTGTGAGCCCGCGCCCCGCGCGGGTTCACCAACAAACCTGAGCCCGTAGAGCTGTATGACCAGTGTAGGAGATTCTATGCCTGGTTTACGCCTTGGAGTTGCTGAGCGCCATTATCGTTGACTTCAACTGCAATGCGATCGCCCACTGGATTATTCAAGTAGGTGACCTGAGTCGGATACGCAAATTCGATGCTGGCCTCTTCAAACGCTTGCTTTAGCCCAAAATTAATAGCTTGCTGGGCATCCATAAATTGGTTGTAGTCATTGCTATTGACGTAATAGACGATCTCAAAATCAAGACTAAAGTCACCGTAGGCAAAGAAATGCGCGCGATCGAAGGTAATAGTTTCGATCGATTCGATAATCGCCTTGACCCTCTGCGGAATCTCTTGCAGTTTGTCAAAGCCCGTTTCGTATGTCACGCCGATCTGAAATGCAACGCGACGACGTTCCATGCGCTTATAGTTGCGAATTCTAGAACTGGTCAAATCGGTATTGGCAAGGATGAGTTCTTCCCCGCCAAGACTTCTGAGGCGAGTTGTCTTGATGCCAATATGTTCAACCGTGCCCAAATAGTCACCGAGGATAATGAAGTCGCCAATCTCAAACGGGCGATCAAACAAGATTGAAAAATAACTGAATAGATCTTGCAGCAGTCCCTGAGATGCAAGCGCAACGGCAACACCCCCAATGCCAAGCCCAGCAATCACAGCGGAGATATCAAACCCTAAATTATCGAGCAAAAATACGATGCCGAGTGCCCACACCACTGCTCGAATCGCAGGAACCAGTGCGCTCAAGCTTTCCTCAAGATTTTCGTCGCGGCGTTTAGTAAACCAATAGACTCGAACCGCATATTCTGCAAGCGCCACCACCAGTCGAATCCCTAAGATAGTGGCTGCAATAATCACAATTGCATTAAGGGCTCGATCCACAATGGGGTGCAGCACCAAATTGCCAACGCTGACATAAAACGCGCCGAGATAGAGTAGGGGGATCAGCGCCCGCTCAAAAATTTGAATCAGCGCATCATCTAAATTCGTTGACGTGCGCCGCGCCCAGCGTTTGAGCTGAGCCAGCACAATACTTCGAATAATATTGACTGCGATAATACCAACGAGCAACATCCCGGCTGCCAGCAAATAATCGGCAACCGTATTCTGAAGAAATTCTCTCTGTAGAATCTCTTGCATGATATGAAACCCTCAGAAACTGACACGATTGGTTGAATCTATAGCAAAATAACTAAAACAAATCATAGTCACACGCAGGTGGATGCTGATTCGTCTCGACCGAATCGATGGAACTCCCTGCATATCTCCCCTCGCGCATACCCACGTCTTATGTTCCGTGTTTAAGGCTGCATGTCTCGGTATGAACTGGGTAGAGAACTAACATCGCGCTTCATCCTAGTCGGGCGATCGCCCCTGTGTGATCCACCGCAAGGCAGTTTTTTTAGTTTTACTTAGTTTTTCAGCCATTTGGACAGAGATCAGCACAACATTACTGATGCAACACTCAACGGTGAACCCCTGTGGCAAAATGAATGGGTTATGAGCACAGTTTGATAGCCACGTCACGAATTTCTAAGGTTTCTTATGGCTAAATTCGTCTTTGTCACCGGTGGAGTCGTTTCAAGTATTGGAAAAGGTATCGTTGCAGCGAGTCTAGGTCGATTGTTGAAATCGAGAGATTATTCGGTATCAATTCTGAAGCTCGATCCCTATATTAATGTTGACCCTGGCACCATGAGCCCGTTTCAGCATGGCGAGGTCTTCGTCACTGAAGATGGGGCTGAGACTGACCTTGATTTGGGGCACTATGAGCGATTTACCGATACGTCGATGTCAAGGCTCAACAGTGTTACGACCGGCTCAATTTATCAAGCGGTGCTAAACAAAGAGCGCCGGGGCGATTACATGGGCGGCACGGTGCAGGTCATTCCTCACATCACCAATGAGATCAAAGAACGAATTTTGCGCGTCGCTCAAAACACCAATCCCGATGTCGTGATTACAGAAATCGGAGGAACTGTCGGCGACATTGAATCGTTGCCGTTTTTGGAAGCCATTCGCCAGTTTCGTAAAGAAGTGGGTCGGCAAAACGTCCTTTACATGCACGTCACGCTCGTCCCTTGGATTTCATCGGCAGGTGAGATGAAAACTAAGCCGACCCAACATTCTGTCAAAGAATTGCGATCGATCGGCATTCAGCCTGATATCTTGGTTTGTCGGTGCGATCGCCCCCTCCAATCGGGACTCAAAGAAAAGCTCTCCGAATTTTGTGATGTGCCCGCTGAGTGCGTGATCACCTCTCAGGATGCTGCCAGCATCTATGAAGTGCCCCTCAATCTAGAGCAAGAAGGCTTAGCTCATCAAGCCTTAAACTTACTCAATTTAGAGGTGCGCCAGCCTGATTTAGAGCACTGGCAGACGTTGGTTGAGCGGCTATATCGTCCCGATCGCCCCTTCGAAGTAGCGATTGTGGGCAAATATGTCCGGCTCAGCGATGCGTATCTCTCGGTCAACGAGGCACTCAAACACGCCGCCGTAGCAGCCGGAGGCGATCTCAAACTTCGATGGGTCAATTCTGAAGACATCGAGGAGCAGGGGGCGGCTCATCTACTCGACGGGGTCAACGGCATTATTGTGCCAGGTGGCTTTGGCACGCGTGGCATTGAAGGAAAAATTCAAGCCGTTGAATATGCCCACGCCCAGCGCATTCCTTATTTAGGGCTGTGTTTGGGAATGCAGTGTGCCGTGATTGAGTGGGCGCGAAATGTTGCCCAGCTAGACAAGGCCAATAGCTCAGAGTTTGACCCGGAGTCGCCCAATCCAGTGATTCATCTGCTTCCAGAACAGCAAGATGTTGTGGATTTAGGCGGTACGATGCGTTTGGGACTCTATGCTTGCCGAATTGCTTCTAATACTCTCGCTTCACAGCTTTACCAGAGTGAAGTCATTTATGAGCGGCATCGGCATCGATATGAATTTAATAATGCATTCCGTAATTTATTCTTAGAAACAGGATATGTAATTAGTGGGGCATCTCCAGATAGCCGACTGGTGGAAATCATTGAATATCCTGATCATCCCTTCTTTATTGCTAGCCAGTTTCACCCTGAGTTTCAGTCTCGTCCTAGCAAACCCCATCCGCTATTTGCGGGTCTTGTCAAGGCGGCGATCGCCCACACCAATCCGTCTGTCCTCGTCCAAGAACCGTCTCTCAGCGCAAACTAACACGTCGTCTTGATTGGTTATTTCTACAGATTATGCTGATCCACCGATTTTCAAGCTTGGGATTCATGCTGACGGCAGGGCTGCTCTTGAATGGATGTGCGTCTCAACCGAGTGATCCGATTGGCAAGCTTACCATCGGTATCGTCAGCTATGATTCTGGAGAACGCACCGTCGAGCAGTATCAGCAGTTTAAGGACTATTTAGCTCGGCAAACTCAGGCTGTCGTTGAGCTTGAACCGGCCTTCAATGAGCTGCAAGCCGTTGAGCAGATTCAAAAGCAAAATGAATGGTCGATTGTGTTTGCACCACCGGGTTTGGCGGCGATCGCCATTTCAGAAGCGCAATATGTTCCTATCTTCCCGATTCAAGGCATTCCTAATTTGCGATCGGTGCTAGTGGTGGAAGAGGACAGCGAGATTGAGTCAATCGGGGATTTAGCCAACACGGTGATTGCGCTGGGCGAACCTGGCTCGGCAACCGGATATTATTTGCCGCTCTATGATCTCTATGGGCTAACGCTGCAAGAGGTTCGATTTGCCCCCACCCCCCGTACCGTCTTAGAGTGGATTAGTGCCGGGGAAGTGGTGGCTGGGGCAATCGCCGAACCTGAATTTCAGCGATATGAAAATGAATTTCCGGACACCGATTTTCGCATTCTTCATACCAGTCGTGTGGTGCCTATCGGGGCTGTCCTAGTCGGCCCCACTGTAGATCGAAACCAGCAGCAACAAATTGAGACGGCGATGCAGGAAGCACCGTCTAATATTGTAGGCGACGCGGGCTATATTCCCAATTATGACGTTCCTAATTATGATCAATTCATTCAGCTTGTCGAAAAAGTCAGACCCCTCGAAGCGCAAATTCTTCAACAGCCTGCTGTATTAACCCTGCCAGCGGAGTCTGACGACGCAGAGTAAGCATTGCCCTTGCACCCACATTGGCGATCGCCTGCCCGGTATTTCGGTGTACCAGTTCAGCACATTGGACGGCTACTATGAACCCTGGATCATCGCCACCTACTCAACGGCATCATTCTCTAGCTGCCATTGTCGTTACGGATGGTGCTGAATTTAGCGAGTCTCTGGTTGGTGATCCAGGATCTAATCTGACGGCAATTCGGGAGGACCTGCAATCCCTTGCCAATACGGTATGCAATCGCTTTGGGGGACAGTTGTTCCAGACGAGCGATCGCGGCGTGTTGATGTATTTTACGAGTGCAGTTCAAGCCGTCACGTGCGCCATTAATATTCAAAAAGACCTGACCCAAATGACGGTCAACATTCCGCCAGATTCGCTGATTGCGCCTCGTATCGGCATTCACCTGGGCGATGTTGTCTTTAGCGCGACCGATCTTGTTGGAGAAGGGGTGACCATCGCAAATCGACTATTAGCGGAGGCGTCGCCTGGAGGCATTTGCATTTCTAAAACGGTCTATGATGTCGTCAAGGCGCGACTCAATCTCAAAGCGGTTTTCATGGGATCAATTGATGTGGATGCATCGCAAGAAACTGTGCAAGCCTACGAAATTTTTCCGGTGATGTCTACCCCTGCATTAGGCAATCCAGTCTCTAGCGGTGGGGCGATCGCCCCAGAAACGCTCATTAACAATCGCTATCGGGTGCGCCAAGTGCTAGGGCGGGGCGGCTTCGGACAGACCTATCTTGCTCACGACACCTATCGCTTCGACGACTTATGCGTTTTAAAGGAATTTGTGCCCCTAACTAAAACGCTGCAACTCGTTGAAAAATCTCGCAAGCTCTTTGAGCAGGAAGCTCGCGTTCTTTACCAAATTAATCATCCTCAAATCCCCAAATTTTTAGCCTGGTTTACCGAAAATGAGCGATTACTGATTGTTCAAGAATACATTGACGGCAAAACCTATTCAGACTTGGTGCGCGATCGCCAGGCTGCCGGTACTCCCTTCTCAGAAGCAGAGGTGATCGAATGGCTCTGGGATCTTCTGCCCGTTTTAGACTACATTCACGGGATGAATATCGTCCATCGAGACATTTCTCCCGAAAACATCATGTTGCCAAACGGTCAATCTAAGCCGGTCTTGATTGATTTTGGCGTCGTCAAGCAGGTCGTGACTCAAATCTGGACTGGGCATGGCGCTCAAGCATCGGGTGGACAAGCATCGGTGGTCGGCAAATTTGGCTATGCCCCTCCCGAACAAATGCGCTTAGGTCAATGCTTTCCCTGTAGTGATTTATATGCCCTAGGCATTACGGCAACGGTGTTGCTGACCGCTCAGAAGCCTAGCCCTGTTCCCGATCCGGTTCCTCTCGATTGGCGACGATTTTGCCACGCCCCCGTGAGCGATCGCTTCGGTCAACTGGTAGACAAAATGCTGGCAGAACGTCCCAAAGATCGATATCAAAATGCTCGACAGGTGATTGCCGATTTAGAACCCATCCGCGCATCCATGCGGTGGCCTGGTTCGTCGATTTTAGACAAATCCCCGTTCGAGTCGTCTGACTATCTGCCCAACGCTTCTCTCCAATCGCCCCATCCGTCTGTATCTCGTTCGGCTGCCCCGTCGCCACCCGGTTTACCCCCGCCCCCCCCGCCCCCTGCCCCATCTGTGGTAGAGCCAGTTCAACCTCCGACTTCCTCCATTACCCCTGACGTTTTAGCCCATTGTCAGCGAGAATTGAGTCGCTATATTGGGCCAATGGCAGCGTTTGTGGTCGAAGATGTGGTTGCTCAAAAGCCACGCAGCATCGACCAGTTGATTGAGGCACTCGCACGCGAAATTCCGGATCTCCACATCGCTGAAGACTTTAAGCAATCTCTCAGCCCTAAACGCTACGCGTCACCTCCTCCTCGCCAAAATGCCCCAACTCCAGTGCCCTCGCCATCGCCAGCGTCCCCACCATCGTCAAGGCGATCGCCCAACAATCCGGCTATCCTCAACCCAGATTTTATTGAGCGCTGCCAGCAAGAACTGACCCACTGTGTGGGACCCGTCGCTCAGTTTATTATCGATGACCTGCTATCAGACGACCCCAATCTCAGCCCAGCCCAGCTTGTTGAGGCGATCGCGGCTGAAATTCCGAGTCCTCAGCAAGCTGAAACGTTTCGGCAGCGTTTAATCCAATCCATGTGAGTAAAATTGAGATAGCTACATCACTCTTTCAAACAATCTCCGAATCGACAGCCCCCGATCTACTGTCCGGATATAGGATCGGTTCGGTTGAAAAGATTAGCTATCCCTCAATGGGGTCAGGGTGTCGGTAGACTTGGTATGAATGAACGCCATCGCGCACCTGCCTACTGCGTCACTCTTTCCTGGCACCATGGAACACTCTATTCCGCCTTATTCAATTCGAAATCAGAGCACGTTAGCTGCGATCGTCATTACCGATGGAGTCGCATTTAGTGCTCGCATGGCAAGCGATGAAGAACACACCCTATCGCTCATTCATCGCGATCTTAAGCTGATGCGCGAACTCTGCATCCGATTTGAAGGTCAGGTTTTAAAGTCAACTGGGGATGGCTTACTCATGTATTTTACGAGCGCAATTCAAGCCGTTTCCTGCGCTCTTGAGATTCAAAAAACCCTGATCAAACTGGCGTCTCACACCTCGCCGCACAATGTGCTTGTGCATCGAATTGGCATTCATTTGGGTGATGTGTTTTTGAGCGAAGCGGATGTCATGGGCAACGGGGTCAATATTGCGGCACGTCTGCAAACTGAAGCAGCTCCTTGGGGACTCTGTATGTCTCAGACGATTTATGATGTAGTCAAAACTCGTCTTGACGTTGATGCAACCTATCTAGGACCATTACACCTCAAAAATATTCAAGAAACAGTTCCGGCATATCAGGTATTACCGTCATCTACGATTCCTAAGATGGCGGTAGAGCTGTCTACTCATTCAGAATCGAGTCCAGAAACCTTGATTAATCATCGCTATCGAATCGAAAAGATCTTAGGTCGTGGCGGATTTGGAGTTACCTATCTTGCCTCCGATACTCAGCGTTTTGACGACCTCTGCGTGCTCAAAGAATTTTTTCCCACCAGCAAAACCGAATACGTCGTTCAAAAAGCTCGCAACCTGTTTGAGCGGGAAGCCAAAACTCTATATCAAATTAATCACCCACAAATTCCTAAATTTTTAGCCTGGTTTACTGATTCAGGACGGCTTTTTATCGTCCAGGAATATATCAACGGCAAGACGTATTCAAGTTTGCTCAAAGAGCGGAAACAGAAGGGTCGGCTATTTTCTGAAGCGGAAGTCGTTCTATGGTTGAAAAATCTCCTGCCCGTTTTGGACTATTTGCATACTCTCAATATCGTGCATCGGGATATTTCGCCAGACAATATTATGTTGCCTCATGGTCGCTCAGCGCCCATGCTGATTGACTTTGGGCTGGTTAAACAAACTGTTGTAGAAATGTGGGCGATTGATTCTCAAGTTGATACGCTGGTCGGGCAAGCGTCATTTGTGGGGAAGATGGGCTATGCACCGCCTGAGCAAATCCGCATGGGGCAGTGTTTTCCGTGTAGTGACCTCTATGCGCTTGGCGTGACTGCTGTGGTGTTTCTCACTGGCAAAGAGCCAGGACTTTTGATGGATCAGGGCTCTTTAGAATGGCGATGGCAGGCTCATGCCGATGTCAGCAACCCACTAGCTCAGATCCTCAATATTCTGCTCGCTGAGAAACCAAAGGATCGATATCAGACTGCGCGCGAGGTTATTGCAGATCTGGAACAGATGGAGACATCAGCGGCATACTACTCTGCTGCAACGTTTGGCTCAACTCGTTACTCGTCCCAGGATATATCTGCCACAGAAGCTACGAATCCTAGTACTAGGGTCGGCGTTTCGGTGTCTGATCCCCCGTCTCAGTCTCATGGAGACATGCGGGTGATCACCCCCGGTCATCCTCTGGTTGAGCGATGTCAGCAAGAGCTTGCGCGGTGTATTGGTCCGATGGCAAGCTGTATTCTCAATGATGTGTTGACTCTCAGAGCCCCGATGACGGCGCGTCGGTTTGTTGAGGTAGTCGCTGGCGAAATTCCTAACTCGCGGCAAGCTCAGGAATTTAAGACGGCGATATTCTCAGATTTGAATGCTCCACGTGATGGTTTACCCTCGAGTGGGCGATCGCCCGTATCTCATTCGCCTACCATTTACCCACCCGTACTTCAATCGCCCTTGCCAGATTCATCGACATCTGAGCTGTTGTCTTCTGCGGTATCGCCTTCCAATCAGGCGTCGTCTGACGTCTCTACTAACCGCGTTTTGTCTCCCGTCTCTCAGCCCGCACGACTCAATCTCGCATTCATCAACCGCTGTCAGCATGAACTTGCTCGCAGTATTGGCCCTATGGCTAGTTTTATAGTTGATGATGTGTTAGCGCGATTTCCCGATGCAACGCCTCAAGAATTTATTCAGGCGATCGCCACCGAAATTCCCGATTCAAAACAGTCCCGAGAGTTTCAAAATCGACTACTTGATGGAATTTGAGTTACTCATTAGCATCATCTAAGCTACGCCGACCAATGCGATAGCGTTCTAGTCGCTTCATCGCCATCATCAAACTCATCTTCATGCGGCGAAATGCCTCTGCAAGGGTGCCCACTTCGTCCTTCGATACATATTCAAAGTCAGCATCCATGTCTCCCGTGCTCACCGCCTCGGCAGTCATCGCCATCCGCTTGAGGGGGCGAATTACGAAACGTTTTAGCCATAGATTAACCATGAAAATTGCCGCAGCAAACGTCAACATCACGATTCCCATAATCAAAACAAATGACTGGCGAGCGCTTTGTCGGACTTGGCTAGCAGGAACCGAAATCATTTGAGCCCCCACAATTTCATTGAGTTCCCACCCAAACCCGTTTGCTGTCCCATAAAAATCGATCATGCTGCGGGGCGCTTCTTCCGGTACGCTATGGCATTCTAGGCAGCTTGCAGACGAAATTCTGATTGGACGAGCTAGATAAAACAAGTCTCCACTGGGCGTTGTGCGAAATCCTTTCACCTCTTGGAGATTTTCATTATCTCGAAAGCGATTGACAACATCGGCTTCAAATGCGTCTGCCTTGTCTCGAAGATTTGTTGGATTGAGCGTCGCTTCTTTGTAAAAGAACTCGCTATAGGATTGGTTTGACCGGAGTTTTTCAAAGACTTCTCGTGCTGAATAGGCTGGGACCGTTTCTGGTAAAAACTCCTCTTCTAATCGATCCGATAATTCAGGGTTCACCTGGGTGTCGGTGTAATTACGCACCGAGTTCATGGTTTCGATGAGCATCAGTGCTTTAGATGCGACCGTGTTGCGGGAGTTGTAGTTGAGAATGGCTGCTAAAGCGCTACCGCTGGCAAGCACCCCAATCAAGAACACAGCTAACAAAAGAATCGTAAACTTTTGACCTAACTTAAGTTTCTTGAACATGCGATCGCTCCTAAAGTTAAGAGGTATAGCCCTACGGGCTTGGGTGTGTGGGTAGAATCTCTGTACCGTGGGAGTTCTACACGCGTTTGAGGGCCTTACGCTCTCGCGTTAGGCTATAAGCTTAAGTAGAAATGACCAAACTGATATGGCGATTCTAAATCGCTTGTGAACCGTGGGTGAGCGGTGGGTGAGCGGTGGGGTGGTCGGCGATCGCCCCACCGCTCACAACCCATCTGGGATTGCTATATGATTTGAAGATATTAGATTAGGGGCTACAGAGTGAAAAATCCAGTCCTTTTCTTAATACATCACGGCGATCGCCCAAAGATGCTAGCGAATTAAGAGAGCATTAATATCGACCTATTCAGATATCCTTGTCATTCCTACAAATTTAGAAAATTCGATTCCGGGAAAGCGCGGAGGTAAATTTGGAAAATTTGAACTCTGCGTTTCATACACGATTTGGGACGCGTTCACACCGCGTTCTAAAGGTAAAGTGTCTCTGTCAAAAGAACGTGAGTCGCCAAGACAACGTGGAAATTAATAAGTTCTACACGCACACTTAGTACAAGATGGCGGAAGTTTCATACCCGTAGTGGTGTGACATGCCTGAAATAGTGGAAATTCTTAAAGGGCTGAATCTCTTGAATCCGGTGCGTTATGCTGCGCTAACGACGCCCCTATTTTAGCTGTGCCACGCCAGTAGTGTGAGCGTCTCGCTCACGTCGCGGGCAAGATGTCTGCACTTAAATGGTTGGCTTATTTTTGCCAAATAGTACTAGTCACGGGTTTGGTTGAAGCAACCAGACAGACTCCACTGACGCAACTTTTCCTTTTAATCCACCCGCTACGCTTTTGCGGTCGACACGTTTCAATCGGTAGATGGTGCCATAGAGTTGCTCGATTTCATGCTTATCGACCGAAAACGGGGGGCCATTCATCAGCAACGGGTCATATTCATAGACAATCAGAAGCTGTGAGGCTCCATTCGTTAAGTTTATGAGGTGCGAAGCGTATTTTTGTCTTGTTTTTTCAGGTAGTGCAACTAACGCGGCGCGATCGTATATCGCGTTTATACGCCCAAGATATTCGGCAGATAGATCAAAAATGTCTCCTACAAATATGTCGATATCTTTGGATCTGTAATGAAGCAAATTACCGACTGTGGCAATTTTCGGTTCCAGCCCAAGCTCTTTAAATAGCTTATTAACGGCGAAAGCGCTTAACTCTACACCAACGACTCGAAAACCCTGAGACAGCAACCAACTTATATCGAGGGTCATGCCACACAGCGGCAGAAGTATCCGATCACCTTTTACTAGACTCATATCTTGCACCTAGGCAGCAGGAATGAGAAAAAAGGGCGTGGAACCAATAAATTGCAAGTCTCATGAAGATCCTTGCCCACGCCCAAGAGCTAATTTACCAACTGTTGGACAGGATGC
>JBNPEG010000160.1:0-3936 GCA_051117555.1 Elainellaceae cyanobacterium
AGTAGACGAACCACAATATTTGTGTCAACTGCGATCATGCCACTGCTCCATCACTCCCTGGCGAATCGCATTTTCAATGTCATCTAAACTCTTGGGTTTCCCCTGACCTTCTAAACATCCTGCCACCTGCGCTAGGGTTGTTTCTGGGAAGGGCTTTTTGGGCTTTAGAAGAATACCATCACCGACATCAATGGCAATCAGTTCTTGACCTGCTTCCCAGTGATGAGCATCACGTAGCTTTTGGGGGATAATCACTTGCCCTTGATTTGATAAACGGGTTACTTCCATTGGGATTTAAGATTATGAGCAATAAGCAGTCTGCAAGAATTTTAGCACTGGCATCTTGGAGACAATTGTGGCGATACGTGCTTTGCACAGGCAAGCCAACGCCCCTCTGACTCTGGCAGTCTAACCGATCGCCCTCTGACTCTTATACTCTGTGCGATCGCCCCTGCGACTATTGCGATCGCTCTTACAATCCTAAATCCTCAATAATGTGGCGATCGCCCCTACCCCTATAAACCGTTTGTTTATTTGACCAGTGCGATCGCCCCTCAATCCCAAATCCCAAATCTAAAATCCAAAATAATTAGGGCGATCGCTCTTCAATCCCACATCCCAAATAATCGTGCTTTGATTGAGGGATAAATTTATTAGATGACGAGCAAAGCGTAGCGTGCCCATCATCCAACTGCGACTTCATGCCTCCAAACCCAACTGTCGCTTTAAAGCTTCTGGTAAATTTTTAGCTGTTTCTAAGCCTTGAACATTATTCCAGTTTGTATCCTCATCCCAGGAAATATTCTCAAGGTCAGCATGGCTAAGATTACTACCGTTGAGATTGGCTTTTTTAAGATCAGCTCCTGCCAGAATTGCTCCTGATAAAACAGCACTGTCAAAGTTAGTTTTACAGAGACGGGCATTCTTAAAGTTAGCCTTACTGAGGTTAGCTCTAGTGAGGTTAATTTCATACAGGAATGCACTTCCTAAGTAAGCACTGACAAGATAAGCATTAGCTAGATGAGGACCAACTATTTTATTGAACGATCCTAGCTTTACAGCATAAGCATAGTAGATGATTTTTAGTAAGCGATCTTCGTCAAATATATTGCTCTCAGGTTTAGAGCATGGATAGAACAGATGATCTGAGCTTGGCACAGCTTTAGAAACTTCTAGAGTAGCGTCAAGTTGGAACATTGAATGAAGTTTAAGCAGCAGGATGAGTATGTTTATTCCTCCATAGACATCAACTTTACGTAATCCTACTCGCGAATCAAACTCTTGCAGTTGCAGCATTTTTTTCTGAGGCAAGTTATTAGCAGGAAGCTGATCGATAAATTCCCCGTCGCACCAGCGCAGATAGAAATCATGGAGGCGATTGAAGAGTTCGACAGGTCTAAAATCATTGCTTTGTTTCAGTAGTTCCATTAAATAGCTGACAATTTCTACGGTCAAAACAGGAGCACCGAGTAAATCGTAGATTTCCCAATGGAGTTGTTCATCAGATAGTTCAAACTGATTGCGTCGTCCGGGATACGTCCAATCTTCGATCGCCAGTTTGAGTCGTTTGGCACAGAGAAACTCGCTAAAGCTTTTGTGGGCAAATTCGACTGAGCCTTCACCCTTACGTCCGGGTTGCAAATAAAAGGCGGCGAGGGCATTGCGCAGGGGATTTTCTTTGAGGCGGGTTTGGGCTTCGTCTAGCAAATTGCGGGCGTTATCGTCGGTTCTTAGGCGCTCCTCGATCATGCGGATTGAGGCGCTTTCACCGCCAGATTGAATCACGTACAATCCAGCTTCGGCAAGGATGCGTTTGAGGCCATCGGTTTCAAATTCAGTCAGGTCGCGGTTGAGCAAATCGGGGCGTTGCTTGGTCAAGACCCAGTCCAGCGTTTTCTGATAGATCAAGACTTTGGCTTTCGATTCTTCGGCTCCCGCAAACATATCTAGATGCAGTTCGCCGTCTCGATGCATGGCTGCAAGTAGATAAAGCAGCAACGGTTCTCTAGCCAGTTCCCGCACCCGTTCGGGCAAACGCTGATCATTCAGAATTGTTGCCAGATGCTGTGGCTCGGCGTCAACCAGCTTGCCCCATTGCACAAACCACTGATGTTGACGCTCATCATCCATCGGCAAAATCTTCACCCGTTCCAGGTTTTGCGGCAGGGTGCGTTCAACGCCTTGCAAGGCCAATGGACGCCCAGTCACAATTACGCGATGCCCCATTTCAGGGCTGGTGCAAGATTGCTGAAACTGTCCCACCTGCCGCAAAAACTGTTCGAGTCCGCCGCTGGTGCGGCCTTCCATCAGCAGTTCATCAAAGCCATCTAGGAAAAAGAGAAAGCGGGTGTTTTTGTCGGTTAGCCAGCCGTCATCATTTCTTGCAAAGTCGGTGCTAATCGCCTCCCGTAACGTATCAACGAAACTATTTTGCAGTTTAGGAATATCGCGCAGGCGAATCAGAATCGGTATCCAGATGGGAAAGAGCGATTCCCGCACCTTGTTGGCAAAAATACGGCAGAAAACGCTTTTGCCCCGCCCTGGCCCTGCTTGAATAAACAACACCTGATTCTGTTGATGAGGGGAGTCAAGTAGGTTTTGTGCCCAGGTTTCCAGATCAATAGATTCTTGAGTTGTATCCTCGTCGCCGTTGCGGGTGAGCAGTTGAGCGTTCAAGGGCACATAGATTTCCTGGAGGGTGAAGGGTTCGTTAAACACCTGCCACCGCATTTTGCGAGTCGGATCATCCGGATTGGGCGAGACGTATTCCTTCAGATACGTGTCGATGCTTTCGTACTTTTCTTGCTCTGCGCTCCATTCTGCTAGCGAGTTGACATTAAATCGTCGCTTTTCATCGGGCAATTCACTCCAGGCTTTGGTGATATAGCGATGAGTATTCCAAGCGGCACGTTCAGTGAGCAAATGGGCTGCATTGTCATCGATGCCTGCCTGCTGCGATCTTTCCATCATTAGCCCTTTGAGGTGTTGGGCAAGTTTCGACTGATGGAAACAGAGGAGAGTGCGGTTCGCTTCAGCTTCAGTTAGCTCAAAGCGTTTTAGGTCATCCGATATCGAACCAGCCTGGATTGATTTGCCTGAATTTCCCGTTGTCAAAACGTTGGAGTTCTCCGTTAGAAATCCTGCCAAGCTCTCGCTATACGCCTTGAGACACACCAGCACCACGCATTCAGAGAAGGTGAGCGGCTTCTGAGACGTTTTGAGATAAAACTTCAGCAGCCCAGTGGCAATCTTGGCAAACGGCAAAATCGACTCGATCAGCTCTGCTTCTGGCGTATTCAACACCTCTAGCAGCGATGCGCCTTGCTCGACCCACGGGGAAATATCTTGAACCTCTTGTTCTTCCAGGGTTTCTGCCAAATCCATCACGGTGCTGGCGGCATCCACTGATTCATTAAGCGTATCGAGCGTGAACAAATCTTTGATGTCGGTGTTGAGAAACGTCCAGAGGGAATTCGCCATGCCGATGCCGATTGCAGAGTCACGATTATTGAATGCCCCTATCGTAACCGCAGTCATTGTTGTCACCAAAAATTAATGTGCTCCTTCTGCACCAGATCCAGGCTTCTCAATCGGAGTGTGGGTACATCATCAGACGCTTATGCCAGAAGCCGGGGATCTAGATATCTCTCTTGGCGATCTAGGTTCGTTAGATAGGCAAAGAGCCTCGACGACCTCCTCGAAAGCTCCTCGCCCTCAACCTAGAACTAGCGTCATCCCGTAAGGGCGAAGCATTCGGCAGGTGATTTTCGGATTGTCCACGAAGATATTGCCCGAATGCTTCGCCCTTACAACGTGTGGGATAAAAGCGCGATCGCTCCTTCTGCACCAGATCCAGGCTTCTCAATCGGCGTGTGGGTACATCAACGGAGTTTTCCTGAGGTTGCCTTGTTATGAAGAGTTGTGGACTCTTCCTTA
>JBNPEG010000010.1:0-38063 GCA_051117555.1 Elainellaceae cyanobacterium
GTGAAAATGGTGATCACTCGACGCTTTCGAGTTTTAATATTTGCGCTAATCGACATCCCTGACTGGAGATTGACCTCTTTCCCATTAACCACAAGAGATTGCTGATCGAGCTGGATTTTTGTCGGAAATGTGTAAAATGGACGAATTTCATCGGGGGGAAGCGCATCAGAGCCAATCCAGGTGACTTCTCCCTTCACATCACCAAACTCACTAAACGGAAATGAATCAATTCGGACATCGACTGGCATTCCTTCCTCAATAAATCCGATGTCTTGGTTTGTGATAAATACTCGCGCTACCAGTGCATCGCTTGGCACAATTTTGAGAATGGGCTCGTTGATATTCGTATTCACATACCCTTGAATCTGTGCCTGAAGATCAAACACAACCCCATCAATAGGAGCCCGAATCTCTTGATAATCGAGAGTTAGTTCTGTTTGTCGGAGTTGGCTATTAATGTCTGCCAATTGTTTCTCGTTCTCGACGATTGATTTATTAATCTGGCTATCAATCTCGGCGATTTGTTTCTCGTTTTCTGCAATCCGACCTAGCATATCCGTTTGGGTAAGGGCGACCGTGTTTAGCAGTTGTTCACGGGCTCTTGCAATGGAGACTTGTAACACATCTTGCTGCTGTACTAGGCGGTCAAGTTCAGCTTGACGGTTTAGGGCTTCAACCTCTTGACGACGATATTGAAGTTCAGCGATCGCGCCCTCTTCAACCAACGGTCCGATATTATCCAAGATGTTTTGCTCAATTGCCAAGGTCTGCCGAGCCGTAGCCATTTGAGATTGCACCTGGCTGAGCTCCTCTTGCAGTTCTCGAACTTGAAGTTGAGCGGCTGATGTGCGCGTGCCTGCCTCTGCCTGAATCGCTCGCAGACGAATTCGCTGGTTGGTCGATAAGCTCGACTCGCTGCCTCCTGCCAGCAGGGTTGCGTAGAGTTCATTCTCTCCGAGCAAGGCTCGGCGGCTGGCTGTGAGTTGAATGATCTCAGCAGGCAAATCCAAGTCAGTCGGACTCGTCCCCTCCGGCAAGGGGACACCACTGAGCTGAGCCCGATAGTACTGATTTTCTTGAGTTAGAGAGTCTTGGATTTCTTGCAATTTAGCTTGCTCAGCTTGTGCAGCTTCCGGATCAAGCCGCACCAGTAAATCACCTCTATCGACGCGATCGCCATCCCTGACCAACACATCATCAACCACACCTCCTACGGGTGGCTCGACCTCATAAACAGTTCCTTGGGGTTCTAACTTTCCGGTCGCAGGAACTGCCTCCTCGATTTTGGCAAGGCATGCCCAGAGGACCCCAAACGTTGTCACTCCAACGATTCCCCAAATAATGCCCCGTGACCAAAACGAAGGTTGCTGGAGAATGACAGGCTGGTCGAAGGGTTCCTGACGAACTAATTTGCGATCGCCATTTGAGGACTGAACAGAAGACTGATCTTGCGTCGAAGGAGGCTGCTGATTGCCAGCAACAGCAATGGACTTTTGAGACGGATTGCCATTCTCAGAGGATGGCATTTGCCCGTTTTGCGGTTGCCCATTCTGTCCGTGAGTTGTGCGAGATTTTGGAGAGTCGTTCATAAGTCCCTACGGTCAGTATCTACATTTGGGCTTCTTGTTGTTGGTACAGAGCGTAGTAGCGCCCCTGGAGTGCCATGAGTTCATCGTGCATGCCCTGCTCTACGATTGATCCCTGATCCATCATCAAAATCATATCGGCATTGCGAATCGTAGTTAGGCGATGCGTAATGAAGAAAACCGTCCGTCCTCGGAACGCCTCGGCAAGATTTAGGCAAACTCGGCGCTCTGTGTCATAGTCTAAGGCGCTCGTTGCTTCGTCTAGGATTAGCATGCGAGGATTTTGCAACATCGTTCGGGCGATCGCAATCCGCTGGCGCTGCCCACCCGATAGCGATGAGCCTCGTTCTCCAACACGCGTGTTATAGCCATTGGGCAATTCCATGATAAAGTCATGAGCCGCTGCGACCTGAGCTGCCTGAATAATGGCATCTGCCGACGCATCGGGAGCCGTCAAGGCAATGTTTTCTTGGATGGTTCCTTCGAAGAGCAAACTATCTTGCGGAACAATACCAATTTGCTGGCGTAACGAATATAGTTCAACCTTGCTGATGTCGTATCCATCGATCAAGATTCGTCCTGATTCTAGCTCATAGAGACGGGGTAGAAGTTTCATCAACGTGCTTTTTCCCGAACCACTTTGCCCAACAACCCCGATGAAAGCGCCTGCCGGAAACTCTACATTGATGTTGCTGAGTTGAGGCGGACCACTCGTGCCGAAGCGGAATGACACATTTTCGTACTTCACTGCACCCTCAACAGCAGGCATCGGAATATTATTCCGATCCGCCTCATCCGCTTCTGGAGCGGCGTCTAGAATGTCACTCAAGCGCTCGATGGATAGCCCGGTTTCTTGGAAGTTTTGCCAGAGTTGAGCTAGACGAAGCAAGGGGCTGGTTACATAACCAGCGATAATCCGAAACGCAATCAGCTGACCTAAGGTTAATTCTTGGTTGATCACCAAATATGCCCCGACCCATAGAACAAGCAACCCGGAGAGCTTGTTCAGAAAATTACTCATCGAGCTTGCCGTTGTCGACGTTAGAACAGTCTTAAATCCGGCGCTAACGTATCGAGCATAGCGTTGTTGCCATTGCCACCGGGCTCGCAGTTCCATATTCTGCGCTTTGACCGTTTGAATACCAGATACGACTTCAACAAGATAGGATTGGGTTTCTGCATTGCGTTCTGCCTTCGTGCGTAATTGCTGACGAATGAGGGGCGACGCTACGACTGCGAGCAACACAAAGAAAGGAATCGTTGCCAGCGACACCAGAGTCAACACCCAACTATAAATAAACATGACGACGATATAAATCACCGAAAAAATCGCGTCAAGCACAACAGTCAGGGCCGTTCCTGTTAAAAATTGGCGAATATTTTCTAGCTCGTTAATGCGGGTGGCGAGTTCTCCGACGGGCCGACGCTCAAAATAGCGCAGCGGCAATCGTAGAAGATGATCGATAATTTCTGAGCCGAGCGTCAAATCAATTCGATTCGTCGTATCAACGAACAGATACGTTCGCAAACTCGTGAGAACTGCTTCAAAGATTGCGATGACCAGCAAGAAGAAGCCTAGTACCTGGAGCGTATCTGCACTATTTTGCACAATTACTTTATCGATGATCACCTGAATCATCAATGGATTTGCTAGCGCAAACAATTGCACAAAGAATGATGCGATAAAGACTTCGATCAGAACGCGTCGATATTTTTTTAGCGATGGCAAAAACCAGCTAAGATTAAACCGCTTTTGAGGAGTTTGCCGTGTCGCCTTGAGAAGCAGAACTTGCCCGCGTTTAGAGCCATCGTCTGCTTCTGTCCCCCAGGTTTGAGCAAAGTCAGACGTTTTGCGCCGCAAGATTCCAAGCTCAGGCACAGCAACGACCATCGAGCGTTCGTTGACTTCATAGATAAGTGCTGGGCTGCCTTGCCATTGAATCATGGCGGGAGCTTCCAGTCGACCGATTGCGCTCGAAGGAACCACGACAAGCTGGGCCTGTAGACCCATTAATTCAGCAACCGCTCCGCAGAGTTCTAGCGATACGCCTCCAATGCGTTCCATCTGGTTCACGAGAACCCGGCGAATGACATCGCGGCGGAATGGAACATTGAGGTGTTGGCTGAGCATCCAAAAGCAGGCGATCGCCACGTCAAGTTCGCCCTTGCCTTTTGCAAACGGATACTTCTGCGCCGACGATTTTTGATCCGTGCTGTGGGGCACAAACCCTTCTTGGGGCTGATCCGGAGCATAGGGAATAGTGAGATCATCCGTTATCGCTTCGTCTTCGTTCCACGGATCGATCACCTCCGGGATGATCGGGGTAGAGGGAGACACTGTTGCCTTAGGCAAGCCAATTAGACGAGCCGGATAAGAGCCGACCACTTCAAGTATTTCAGGTGTCTGATCAAGATCGATGCGGCTACCGACTAAATGATCAGCGACAGCACCCCCGCCACTCACAAACCAAACCATTTGAGGATCGAGCTGATTCACGGATGTTTTGCCGGGAGGCAGCTTGTAAACAACAGCCTCCGCTTGTGCCTGAAGAGACAGTTCGCGAAGGTCAGCTTCTCCGTTTGCCTGCCGATGCAGTTCAGCGCCGAGCAAATCAAAGACTTCGATGAGCGCGCAGTGATCTCGAAAAGCTGTTGATAGGATGGGTTCACCCTCTAGTGCAGCTAAAAAGTCAATCGCCGGAAGAACCAGACACACGGTTTCAGTCGAAGCGATCGCGGTCTCACACGGAACCCCGCGCACCAATCCCGCCCAACCGAGAACAGCTCCAGGCTGCATCAAGCTTAAGGTTATAGGTCGTTCAGTGCGAGCATCATAGCCCAACAGGCGAGCTTGTCCTTGATAGAGCACCGCGATTTGGGCGGGCATCTTATCTCGAACAAAAACGGCTTGCCCCATGCGATATCTCAATAACTGAAAGCGCTCCACCAAACCCGCCAACGCAGACGATGGCAATTGGTCAAACGGATAGACCGTCGCAAGAAAATCTTGGATCGTTGAACGAGTATAGGTCATGAGGCAATCGTAGTAGCGGTAGAATTAGCTGAGGAAAGCGGTCTGATGTCATTAAGTTGCTCTTGTAACCAATTGCTGAAACACTCGTTCAGCAAACGACGACGCATTGAATCATCAAGCTGTGCTGGAATAAATCGTTCTAAGCGAACGATGACAATCCATTCTCCGACTCGGGTGGGAGGCCATAGCTGCCCCGGCTGACTAATTGAGAGCATATGAGCGAGCGATGGATGGGGAACACTTAACTCTACGGGACCAATTAACCCATCTGTTTGGGATTCTGGACCTTGGGAATATTCACGAGCGATTTCTGCAAAGGATTGTTCCCCTTCTAGAACACGAAAGTAGAGTTCTTGGGCGATGCCAAGCTCACGAATACGAATAAGAGAATAGATAACTCGATCGAGCTTTCCTTTGCGATCTAAAAAGTAGGATTCCATCTTTGGACCCCACTTGCTCTGTTTAAATTTTTCAACCCGGATTTCTCGTGTAGAAATAGTTTCAAGCTGCTCTTGGGTCATACCATAACGCCCTAGCCACGCTTGGCGAGCATCCGCTTCAGTAATTTGATTTTGAGCATAAAACCGCTCACGAGCCTCTGATTCTTCGTCAGAGGTGCATTCGATGTCTGCGATCGCTTGATCGATCAGAATCTCTTGAAGGAGCTGAGGAAGCATTCGATAACCTGCCAATAATGGCAATAGCTCCTCAGCTGTGAATGAGCGGTCACCAATTTCCAATACTACAGTCATTTAGATCAATCCCTGATATGAGCAGTTCTTCTGAGCTAGAAGATAATCCTTCAAATCAGCCTTCCGGTTCTAGAATTGCTAGAACAGCTCAACGGACGTTTACAAAATAGTTTATGTGTGCATCAGCCTTAATAATGGCGAACTTAAGGATTTTTGTCGTTATGTCTCATAAAAAATTGACAAACAGTGATGACTTTCTATCCCAATAGACTCTACACGTTCACAATCAGAATTCCCAAAATAAGCATCAGATTAAAATCAATTTGCTCCATATGCTCTCTACAGGCATGAAATACAAAATCAGGGACTTAGCCCAATTCTGGATGAGGCGATTCTGGCTTCTCAGGAAGAATTCTAAACCTACTCAGCAAAAATTCATATGCGGTGAGATGACTCGGTCTAAAGTAAGATGACTCGCTGACAGAATGGTGGGGTGGCGATCGCGCGCTATTTTAATCGAGCTAGACACTCGGAATGCCGATATCGAGAGCAATTTGCGCATCAAGCACAGAAATGCGGATATGGAGCGCAGTGCGCTCGTTTGAGTGTGCTCAAATCAAGCGCATCTTGCCATTGAAGCGCGTATGATGCCCACATAATAGAATGATTGGACATCAATAAAAGCCGAAACGAAGGAAGCCGAAACGAATTTGCCATGTGCCAGGCATGACTATGACCCGTACTCCCGTTCAATTTGTAAAGCAGGTATGGCGAAACATTGATCCCGCGTCGCTTCAGTTTCGGCTAACCGTAGGAACTATCCTTGTTTCGGTACTGGGTATTGGCGGGATTGCCCTGTGGATGAGCCTCAGAACCGAACAAATTCTGATTGGCAGTCATAAGCAATATACCGTCGACATTGCGACTCGATTTCCGCAAGATGTTGCGCTATACAAGGACGTGATGTCGACTCAGCAAGCTCTCCAAAAAGCGGTTGATTTTCGGAGCTTGCCGAATTTAACTATTGTGGTTGCGGATACTGACGGCGCGATTCGAGCTCAATCTCGTGGCCCGCAACAAAATGGTGAAATTGCCCCCGCCTTGCTCACCCTGTCGACTCAGATGATTGACCCCCATCTCGTGTCAATCGATGACCAATATTTTGTGGTGTGTTCAGATTCGCTGGTGATCGACGGGGTTCAATCAGGTTGGTTATATGTTGCGCTGAATGTGACAGACGATCTGGCGATGTTTCGTCAGGTCGTTCAGAGTTTAGGACTTGCCACCCTATTTGCAATCTTTGTGATTATGGTAGCGATCGCGTTCTATGTGAGGCGATCGCTGAGACCACTTCGGCAAATGAGTCAGCTTGCTGAAACAGTTACTTTGCGAGACTTAGGTGTTGTCAAACTCCACCTTCAAGAAGCACCGACCGAAATTAATGAGTTGGTTGAAACCTGCGAAAAAATGCTGATGCGCCTGTCGAGAGCCGTCGAACAACAGCAGCAGTTTATTCACGACATTTCGCATGAGTTGCGGACACCGCTCACCATTGTTTATGGTTATCTGCAAAGCATGTTGCGACGAGGCAAAACCTTAACCGAACCTCAGCGCGAAGCATTAGAAACAGCAGCCTTAGAGGCCGACCGCACCATTCGAATTCTGCAAGACCTGCTTGATTTAGCTCGAGCAGATAGTGGGTACTTGCCCTATAGCAAAGAGCCTCTCTCTCTCAATTCGCTGGTTGAAGAGCTTGTTGGGATGGCAGAGCAGTCAAGTGGCCAAACGATTGATATTGACGCCACTCGTAAGGACATCAAAGTGTGGGCAGACACTAGCCGTCTGACCCAGATTTTGTCAAATTTGATCGATAACGCGCTGAAATATTCAGGTGCCGATCAACCGATTACCATTAAGCTAGACCAACAGCATGGAGATGCTATTATCCAGGTGTGCGATCGAGGTCAGGGAATTCCCTTACAGCATCAGTCGCGCATCTTTGACCGCTGCTATCGCGTGGATGAAGCCCGTTCTAGGTCTACGGGGGGTTGTGGGTTGGGCTTGTCAATTGTGAAAACCCTGGTAGAAGGCATGGGCGGTAGTGTTACCGTTCGTTCAAAAGTGAATGAAGGCAGCGTTTTTACCGTAACTTTACCCTCATCTCCGGTGTAGTCATGACTGCTCACATTATCATCGTTGAAGATGAAACAAAACTAGCTCGATTTATCGAATTGGAGCTGAGCTATGAAGGTTATAAAATTACGGTCGCTAATGACGGCTTGACGGGGCTCACTGCAATCCGAGATAGCAACCCCGATCTCATTATTTTAGACTGGCTATTGCCCGGTTTAACGGGTTTAGAAGTGTGTCGCCGGCTAAGAACTACGGGCTCGAAAACGCCTATTATTCTGCTTACTGCGAAAGATGATGTGAGCGATCGCGTTGCCGGGCTTGATGCAGGAGCCGATGATTATTTGGTCAAGCCATTCAGCATCGAGGAGTTATTAGCTCGCATTCGTGCCCATCTGCGACGCACGCATGATGATGAAACGGACCTGCTCCGGTTTGAAGACTTAAGCCTTAATCGTCAAACCCGTGAAGTATTTCGAGGAGAGCGCCCCATTGAGCTCACGGCGAAAGAGTTTGATTTGCTAGAACATTTGATGGCGCATCCGCGTCAGGTGATCACGCGCGATCGCATCTTAGAAGAAGTTTGGGGATACGATTTTATGGGCGATTCTAATATCATCGAGGTTTATATACGCTATTTGCGGCTAAAGCTTGAAGCAGAGGGCGAGAAGCGTCTGATTCAGACTGTACGTGGGGTTGGATACGTTCTTCGAGATTGAAGAAATTCTCAATAGTCAGGGTAATCTGGTAAGCAGGTTGCTATTCTGGAGAAACACCTTAGCCATGAACAGGCTACTGTCAGGACCGTTAACTGTCGATTCTCTGACGATTGAAATTGCTGGATTACCGTCTCACCTCTATGGGACGAAAATTGCTCAGCTTTCAGACTTGCATTATGATGGGCTGCGGCTTTCAGACATGATGCTGGTAGAGGCGATCGCCAACAGCAACGAACTTCAGCCCGATATCGTGGTTCTTACTGGCGACCATGTGACCGATGATCCAACGCCTATCTATGACTTAGTTCAACGGTTACGTGCCTTGCAGAGTCGAGCCGGAGTATACGCCATTTTAGGTAATCACGATATTGTTCCTGCGGGTGCGCAAACTATCATTACGGATGCGTTCACTCAAGCAGGCATCCACGTCCTCTGGAATGATATTGCCTATCCGTTTGGGGCCAGTCTTCCGCTGGTCGGTTTAGCCGATTTGTGGTCAAAAGACTTTAATCCTGCGCCGATCTTGAATCAGCTCGATGACGCTGTTCCCCGAATTGTCTTAGCTCATAATCCTGATTGCGCTGTCAAGTTAAAATCTTGGCGAGTTGATTTACAGCTTTCAGGGCACACCCATGGTGGACAAATTGTGATCCCAGGACTGGGGCCGTTTCCTACGTGGTATCAAAAAGTTCGGCGCTATGTGCCCAAGCGATTAAGGCGGTGGTTACCCTACATGAGCGAGGATTGCCACAAAGTGGTTAAACATTGGGAATGGGCGCAAGGTCTGCATCAGGTTGGCTCCAATTGTTTATATGTCAATCGAGGACTCGGGACCTATCTGCCTGGACGACTATTTTGCCCACCTGAGCTGACTATGATTACGCTGATGGGTAAGCCATCGACGCTTCCAGTCGACTATGCTCCCTCTCGTGCCGATATGAAAACTTTAAACTCTGAGGAGCATTTGACTCCGCTTTCCTAGAAAATTCTGTAAAAATGCGGTGTACCTATGCATTGCCCAGGCGGGTGCCTTGCCCGCCTAAAAGCCTGTGCGATCGCGCGTTCAGTCTTCGCTTCTTTTCTGCTCGGTTTCTCTACCGCCTGTCTAAGCAAGGCGTTTCCTGGGACCACGCATTCTGGCATCCTATGCAGTTGAGTAGCATCAATGGGTATGACCCGATTAAAGTGGCTATTATGGAAGCAGCAATCAGGCGCATTCCAATTTTGCGAAAACCCTCTTGCTCTTCAGCCATCTCTTAGACCAGACTGACTTTCAGGGCACTACAAAGGCACTATAAACTAGAGAATATGGCGTAAGTCACTGCGTGGGGAAGGGCCTTAGCAGTGCTATGCCTTGATAAGGCAGTGACTTCTCGTCCAGTCTAGAATTCGCGTCCGGTCTATTACTGGACTTTTGATAGTCCATCGTTTGGACATTTAGGCTTTTGTATACAAGGTAGCTTCAATGCAAACGGCTTCTTCCGATATTGTGGCCCCCGATTCATCCAAATCTTTCGTTGCCGCTGGCTTTCATGCACTTTCTGATCCACTGCGCATCCAGGTTCTCGAATTGCTTCGCAATCAAGAACTCTGCGTCTGTGATTTGTGTGAATTGACCCAGGTTAGGCAGTCTAAGCTGTCATTCCATCTAAAGACATTACGAGAAGCTGCCTTGGTTCGCACTCGGCAACAGGGACGCTGGATTTACTACAGTCTCAATTTGCCCCAGTTTGTAATTCTTGAACAATATTTGGCAGAATATCGTCGCTTTAGTGAGATCTTGCCCGCCAAATCGTGTGGTGATTAGTGTGGTGATTAAGGGAGCCCTCGCCGAGATAGCGTAGATATCATATCTATGTGAATGGGTATGCTGGGTTGACTTGCTTCATTCGATTACGATTTTCCCAGATAGGCTTGAGCAACCGCTGCATCGTTCCTCAGGTCGTCTGCGTGGCCCGATCGCACGATGCGCCCTGTTTCTAACAAATAGGCTCGATCAGCGATCGCCAGCGCTAGGGTCGCCATCTGATCAACGAGCAAGATAGTCATTCCTTCGTCGCGGAGTTGCGCCAAGGTTTCATAAAGACTTGCCACTAGTTTGGGGGCAAGCCCAAGAGAGGGTTCATCTAATAGCAGCAGTCGAGGACGCGCCATCAACCCACGGGCGATCGCCAGCATCTGCTGTTCTCCTCCCGATAAGAGCCCCGCTCGTTGATTGCGCCTTTCTGCAAGGCGAGGAAAGCGGGTGAATACCGATTCGATGTCAGAGTCAATTTGGCGATCGCGTCGGGTGAATGCCCCTAGTCGAATATTGTCATAGACCGTTAGCTCGGTGAACGCACAGCGCCCTTCTGGAACCAGAACAATACCAAGCTCCGCCATCTGATGACTCGAAATGTGAGAGAGCGATCGCCCGTCCATCTCAATCTGTCCATCGTCCGGGTGAATCAGATTCACGATGCTTTTTAGCAATGTACTTTTTCCTGCCCCGTTCGCACCGATTACGGCAACGAGCTCTCCAGAATGCACCGTGAGCGATACGTCATGCAGGACTTTCAGCGAGTGATATCCGGACATCAGATGTTGAACCTTGAGTAGCGGCTCGCCCACCATTGGCAAAGACCGAACCATGTCTGGACTTTCTGCGCCCAAATAGGCTTCGAGAACGCGCGAATCCTGCTGGACGACCTCAGGCGACCCTTCGCAGATTAATCGTCCACTGTCGAGTACGACGACTGTATCGGAAATATCCATGACTAAATCCATGTCATGCTCAACCAGCATAACTTTGATGCCGCTGCTGGCAATCCGACGAATCAGGTTCGCTAGAGCGTGCTTATCTTCGTGCCCTAATCCTGCGGCAGGTTCGTCAAGTAGCAGAACTTGCGGGGCGGTGGTGAGGGCTCGCGCAATTTCGACCAGCCTCCGATCGACAAACGAAAGATTCGCCGCTTTTGTATAGACGTTTCCTCGGTAGCCTACAAAGGACAGCAATTCAAGCAGAGGTTTTTCTGGACGTGTAGAGCGCCCCAACCCTATTAGAGCTGACAATATATTACCTAAGCTGCCTCCGACCCGAGCAACGCGCAGATTATCGAGCACGGAGAGAGAGGTAAATAGCCGAGTGGCTTGAAAGGTGCGGCTAATCCCCATGGTTGCAATCTTGAGGCTAGAGAGATGGGTCAAATCGGTCGTTCCAAGATAAATGGTGCCCAGTTGAGTCTGATAGAAGCCACTGATCAGATTCAATAGCGTTGTTTTACCGGCCCCATTTGGACCAATGATGGCTGTGATCGTGCCGGGGTTTGCTGTAAGCGACACCTTATCGACCGCTCGGATGCCACCAAACTGGATACCAACGTTTTGAACAAGTAAACACTCACAACTTGAGCGCCGAGCGCCTAAAGACGGCAGGTCGGGGGAGTCATCCAGGGGATAAACAGGCGCTGGCTCTGCAAATCTGCTTTTGATAAAACT
Organism: Elainellaceae cyanobacterium; assembly: GCA_051117555.1. GTDB lineage: Bacteria > Cyanobacteriota > Cyanobacteriia > CAZCXK01 > CAZCXK01 > DBGGTD01. The sequence goes on from JBNPEG010000010.1 coordinate 11,639, forward strand.
CATCACTCCGTCGGGCGCTAACCAGAGAGTTGCCAAGAGGAGCAGGCCGAAGAACAGCAGCTGATATTCTGCGAAGTCTTGAAAAAACTCCGGCAAAATCACGAGGGCGATCGCCCCAACTAGAGACCCCTCTGCGGTTCCGAGCCCTCCTAAAATGACTACCAAGAGAAACAGAATCGATCGGTGAAAGGTAAAGCTATCCGGGCTGATAAACCCAATCGTGGCAGAAAAAAATACCCCCGCCCCCCCTGTAAATGCAGCGGAAATAGCGAACGCGACGATTCTGACCCAGAGGGTATTTAACCCAAGCGACGTAGCAGCCACATCGTCATCGCGCACCGCTTGAAATGCGCGTCCCCACGGGTGGCGCTGGAGCATTGCAAACGATGCCATACTCAAAAATGCGAGCACCATGGCGATTAACACCACGCCGCGAAGAGCCGGTTGGAGAACCAACATATTCGGCTGTGGGATATTTGTAATGCCGCCAAAGCCCCCTGTCAGCGACACCCACTCCATGAGAACCCGCTCGACAATGATGCCAAAGGCGATGGTGACCATTGCTAAATAAGGCCCCGTTACTCGCAACGCCGGAGCCGCAAGGGCTGCCCCCGTTCCTGCTGTGGCGAAGATAGCCGCTATCAGAGCAATCCAGAAATTCCAACTGGCTTGGGTCATCAATAGGCTGCCCGTATAAGCTCCGATGGCAAAAAAACCGGCATGACCAATTGACACCTGACCCGAGAGCCCCACCAGAATATTTAAGCCGACGCCCACCAACGTCGTAACGGCAACCATTCCCAAGATGAACAGATAGTAGGTGTTTGGCGCAACCCAAATAGCGGCGATCGCCCCAATCAAGCATCCTATCCCTACCCATAACCGGACATTCATCAAGCCAATCTGCTCCTTATATTCCGGCTTAGACTTTTTGGCTCACCCTTTCTGGCTTAGACTTTCTGGCTTAGACTTGCTGGCTTAGACTTGCTGGCTCACCCTTTCTGGCTCATACTTTGTGGGTCTGCATTCGCCCAAATAACCCATTAGGACGAATGGCTAGAACAATAATCACAACTGCAAATCCAACGATTTCTCGATAGCTGCCGCCCAACATTCCAGCGGCGATCGATTCGACCACGCCATACAGAATTCCGGCCACGACAACCCCCCACGGACTCCCTAACCCGCCGATGATAGCGGCGGCAAATGCCTTGAGACCCAGAAGCGTACCCATCGTTGCCGAGACATTGGCAACAGGCGCAATCAGCATTCCGGCAACCCCAGCCAGCATCGTTGAAATAGCATACGACACCGCAATCATTCGCTCTACGGGAATCCCCATAATGCTGGCTGTGGTGTGGCTTTCGCTAATCGCCTGGAGAGCTTTACCAAACAATGTGCGCGTAAACAGCACTCGCAATATGAGGGCGATCGCCACTCCAGCAATTGGAATCACGAATTCGATAGGAAATACCCCAAACCCCAACACCTTGATCGGCTGATCCGCTAACGACGATGGATATCCTCTCACCTCTTTGCCAAATGTGAGCATCACCAGGTTTTCGACAATGATTCCAAGGGCGATCGTTGTCAGCAACCACGCATTAGATCCATCCGTTGCAAACGGTCGGACAACAAATCGCTCGACCAGCATCCCAAACGCCGCACAGACCACTAGCGTCATGACCACCGCAACAGGACTCCATACTCCCCAACTAATATTCAGCACGTAGCACAGGACTGCTCCTAACATGACCGAGGCACCCTGAGAAAAATTCATGGTGTTAGATACGGCATAGGTGATTTGAAAGCCTAGAGCCACCAAGCCGTACATACTACCAATCGCAATTCCAGAGATGATTAATTGCTGCCACATACTCCGCTTTGATGGGGCAAGAAGAGCCGCAATGCGCTCTCTTGCCACTGACTTACTTATGGTTTTATCGGAACAATGTCACCCTCTTCCCACTGCACCAAAATGTAGTCGTTTTCAGTGAGTGCATCGTGATTGTCTGGCGTAAAGGGTTGCTCGTAGGTCTTAATCAGCCCGTCATAGGTTGGCAGGTTATAGAAAGCTTCTCGAAGCGCGGGGCCCTCAGTCGTGCCTGCGGCGTCGAGTGCAAGTGCGGAGAGATGCAGCGCATCATAGGCATTTGCCGTGCCAACGGGAGCCAAGATTTCACCAGGTCCGTCTAATCCGTATTTTTCATTCAAGGCGGATAACACAGCCTGCCCCACTGGTTTTTGCTCCCCATAAAAACTATACGTTTGCACAAAGACCACCTTGTCAGCAGCATCTGCCCCTGCAAGTTCTGGAAAGCGCCCGCCTGAAATCCCCCAGTGTGAAATCACGGGAACCTCCCAACCAATGCGGGTGAGTGACTTCACTGCCTGCGCCCCAGGAGCCGCATTAGCCACAAGTAATAGAGCTTCCGCGCCCGCATCTCTGAGGCGCGTTAATTGAGCAGAAATATCGGTGTCTGCATCGTTGAATTTCTCAACGCCCACAATTTCAAGACCATATTCGGGTGCCCATTCCTTGAATCCTGCTTCGTTAGACTCTCCCCACGGATTGTTAATTAGCAATAAGCCGACGTTAGAGACATCGTAATTTTCTTTGGCATATTTCGTTAAAAACCGATCCACGATGTTGTCATTGGCAGACACGCGAAAGGCATAATTGGGTTCGAAGTCATTGCGGGTAATGCCCGTTGCAGCCGCCCAAACTCCCATGTATGGGACTTGAAGCTCATGGATGACGGGCAACATCGCCAGTGAGACGGGAGAATCAAGCCCTCCAAATACGATTGCTACGTTTTCTTGCTCGATGAGCTCGCGCGCTGCCGCGACTCCTTTCGCCGGGGTCGATTCGTCATCGCGAATAACAAGCTCAAGCGATCGCCCGCCCAAGACACCCCCATTCGCGTTGATTTCATCAATCGCGACGGTGAGCCCTCGTGTAATTGATTCGCCCGATAATGCTGACGGTCCGGTGATTGCGGCGACGAGCCCAAGTTTGACAGGGTCCTCAGACGCTGCTGACTCGTCGGCAGATGCATCTAGAGTGCTCGAATCAGACTCGGATGAGGCACACCCCATGAGCTTTGAGAGCAACACTCCCGCGCCTAAACCCGTCGCGCCCCGTACAAAATCTCGACGCTTTAGCAATCTTCCATTCTTTTGCCAATGTGCCATGATTAGACTCAGTAAGTTTTTAGCGATCGCTCAGTTTACGTTACACAATCCGTTACACAAATCCGTTAAACAATAGAATACTCGGTCAGTTTGTGTGTTAAATCAAAAGTCTTAGGAATACTTGAGACTTTTGAACTACCGATAGTCAAGAAATGTTGTCTGGGAAGATTCTATGCCATTTGAACCTCATAGGGTCGACGTGAGCATGGTAGATCGATTTCAAGTGTTGCTTGAAACCTCTAATGATGCCATTGCGGAATATAGTTCAGACCTTCGGTATTGCTCGATCAATGCCGTTGGAGCTAGTTTATTCGGTTTAGCGCCCGAAAATCTATTGGGTAAGACCCATTCTGAAATTGCTGCACAATATCCAGATTGTGACGTGGATGCGCTCCATCAAATTGATGACTGCTTACGACAGATCGCCGCGACAAATGAGTCGATTACGGTAGTTCGGCCCTACACTATCAACCATACTGTTCGATTTTATGAAATCGTCTATACGCCTGTTCTAGAGTCGGATGCTGTAGCTCAAATTTTCAGCATCGGGCGAGATGTGACATCGTATTACCATCGTGATCAGCCAATCACATCCAAAGACCACCACCCAGCAACATCTTCGTATTCTGTTGCTCTAGACGAGAGCGCTCATGCGAATGAGCGGCCAGACTGGGCAATTGTTGGGGCTGAAATGCCGGGTTTAGAGGATGCTGTGGTTCAACTGATTGAGCGCACCCATGCCTACGCCACCGATGGTCATACTGAACGCAGAATAGCAGAACGAACTTCATCGAGCCTGGAGGAAGAACGTCAGCAAGCTGAAGCGATTCGTCAGAGCACTGAGTTTCTTCAGCTCGTACTTGACAATATTCCTCAGTATATTTTTTGGAAAGATCGCAATTCGGTGTATCTTGGCTGCAATCGAAAGTGGGCTGAAATGGCTGGAATTGGCGATCCTGACCAGGTCATTGGGCTGACAGAAGACGATCTGCCGTGGACAGACAAACAAAAAGAATGGTATCTCGCCTGCGATCGCCAGGTAATGGATACCAACGTGCCAATGCTGCGAATCAAGCAGTCTCAGCGTCAAGCCGATGGACGATTGACCTGGCGAGAAACCAACAAATTGCCTCTCCATGATGCTAATGGCACTGTGATTGGCATTTTAGGAACCATTGAAGATATTACCGACCGGAAGCTGGCTGAAGATGCGCTCAGGCAATCTGAGTCTGACTATCGCACACTAGCCCAGCGTGAAGAGTTGCTCAATCGTCTATCCACTCAGATCCGCAACTCTCTCGATTTAGATATCATTCTCCAGACGATTGTTCGAGAAGTGCGGCAACTGTTGGATGCCGATCGCGCTTTGGTGTATCGGTTTGGTGACAACTGGCAAGGGACAGTTGTGGTCGAAGACGTAATCCAACCGTGGGTGTCAACCCTTGGGCAACTGGGCGCCGATAGCTGTTTTCCTGAAGGATACGCCGATCTATATCGGGCGGGTCGAGTGCAGGCGATCGCCAACATTGAAGAATCGGGCTTAGATGAGTGTCATGTTGACTTTCTCCTCAACATTCAAGTCCGAGCAAACCTGATCGTGCCGATTTTGATTCGAGATCAACTGTGGGGCTTGCTAATCGTACATCAGTGTCAACGTCCACGAGACTGGCAAGACACTGAAACCGACTTGCTCTGCCATCTAGCCAGTCATATCGGACTCGCAATTCGCCAAGCCGAACTCTACACTCAAGCCAATGAAAATGCTCAAGAGGCTCGGGCGCAGGCTCAACAGCTTAAAAAGGCGCTCCAGGATCTTCAGTATGCTCAGACTCAACTCATTCAAACTGAAAAAATGTCTAGCCTTGGGCAACTCGTGGCTGGAGTGGCTCATGAAATCAACAATCCAGTCAATTTTATCTACGGCAATATTGCTTATCTCGATAACTATACTCAAGATTTGTTGACGGTTTTAGATTTACATCGCAAGCATTATCCCAATCCGGTGGATGAGATTCAGCAATATTCGGACGAGATTGATTTAGATTTCTTAATTGCAGATTTTTCAAAAATCCTGAAATCCATTCGGCTGGGTGCCGATCGAATTCGGCAAATCGTATTATCTCTCCGAACCTTCTCTCGACTTGACGAAGCCGACATGAAACCCGTCAACCTCCACGACGGTATTGATAGCACCCTCTTGATTTTGCAACACCGACTCAAATCCAGAGTTGACCGCCGCGAAATTTGTATTGTGAAACAATATGGCCTATTACCGCCCGTCGAATGCTACCCCAGTCAGCTCAATCAGGTGTTTATGAATATTCTGAGCAATGCGATTGATGCGCTGGAGAGCGTTGATGAAGCCCAGTCTTCCACTGACGGTCACTCTTATCCAGGTACGATTACCATTTCAACTGAACTGGGCGATCGCCCAGCTATGGCAATCATTCGGATTCACAATAATGGGCCTGATATTCCGCCAGATGTGTGCGATCGCCTGTTTGATCCCTTCTTTACAACAAAGCCTGTTGGCAAGGGAACGGGGCTAGGGCTATCGATTAGCCAACAAATCGTCGTACAAAAACACAGCGGCCTGTTGACGTGCCATTCTCAACCGCAGGAGGGCGTAGAATTTGTCATTCAAATTCCGGTGCAGCAGGCATAGCTGCGATTCGCTTTCCTATTCGATCGGAACAACACCCTCGGGTAAGCGTTGGATATAGCTGGCGATCGCCCCTGGATGAGTCAGCCAGATTTGTTGAGCATGGTCGACAATATGCCGAAGCGCACGGCGTAGCTGTCTCAGCCGAAAGGGTTGTCCCACAACATAAGGATGGAGCGCAATGCCGCATACTAACGGCTGATGCTGAGACTGGCTGAGCATTTCATCGAAATTATCGATGATCATATCTGCAAACTCTGCTGCCCCGATCTTCCGAACGGCGATCGCCGGGATATCGTTAATTTCTTGCGGATACGGAATTGACAAAATCGGCCCCGAACGCGTCTTAAACCAAATGGGCTGATCATCACAGCACCAATCCAGCATGTATTGATAGCCTGCTTCTTTGAGCAAATCCGGCGTATATTGACTTTGAGCAATCCAAGGACCAAGCCATCCCGCAGGCGATCGCCCCTCGTGGGCCGCCAATGTGTCCCTGACATCTTTAACGAGTACTTGCTCCTCTTGTTCTGACATCGTGCTTTGCCGCTCTGAGTTGGTACGTCCGTGAGCGATAATCTCATCCCCTCGATTTCTAAATGCAGCGACGACCTCGGGGCAATAATCATAAATTTCAGAATTGACCACCAATGTCACAGGAAGGCTGACCTCATTAAACAGGTCTAAGAGACGCCAAACCCCAACTCGGTTGCCGTAGTCTCGCCATGCATAGTTCAATACATCCGGTTGAGGCCCACCCGGTGCGAGGGTCGCTCCCAGTCCTTGACCAAATTCAAAATGCTCGACATTGAGTGCGACATAAACAGCTAACCGAGCGTTGTTTTCCCAACTGTAGTCTGTGCGAGAAATAATCGGTGAATACGAATAGCGTCCGTGATTTAACAGCATTACGAGCATCAACATAAAACACATAGAAAGCAGGCTCCTTAATCTGGAACCTGCTTCCTAATATTCAATCGCAATCTGAACCCGTTCTGACTTAAAGTTTATGATTCGTGTGATCGATTCCTATCAGCGCCAAAGCTAAGGCTAAGCCGTGTGCCTCCATGGATAGCGATCGAGAATCGATGCATCCTTACCACAACGCAGGGATAGCCTCGGTTGTTCCGGTATCAGTGGGTTCAGCCATCTCAGGTTCAGTCTCCGGCATTTCTTCCTCGGCTAGCAAAGCTTCTAGCTCAGGCAAGACAGATGGAGGAATCAGCACCCGATTAATCGCATGAATGACCCCATTACTAGCCTCGATATCGGGCTGAATTACGCTGGCATCATTGACAACCACCCCATCTGGATCAACGCGAACGGCCAATCCGCCATTGAGAGAATCAACGGCACCCGTTTCTAATTCATCCGAGGCAACCTCATCCGGCACGACATGATACGTCAAAATATCGGTCAAGAGGTCTTGGTTTTCAGGCAGCAGCAATGCGTCTAGCGCTCCATCGGGGAGATTCGCAAATGCGTCATCGGTGGGCGCAAAGACGGTATATGGGCCGTCTGCTGACAGGGTATCAACCAAATCAGCCGCCTGCACGGCTTGCACTAGCGTCTCAAATGAATCACTTCCAGATGCAACCTCAACAATCGTACCTGGAGCTTGAGAAATGTATATTCCCTCGTTTAGCTCAGTCTTAAGAGAGTCAGACGCCTCAATCTCTGCACCGGGATAAGCCAAGCTTGATGCAGATAGAGTCAAAACGCTACTAGCACCCATTAGAAGGGCGATCGCTAACGTTTTGTCGGAAAATCGACGAACAGAAAATCTGACAGCCATATTAGTTTTTTGGTAAGTTTCTTTACGGTTCTCAGACGCTATTATTTTAAGCTAGCCATGCTAGAGACTTGCAAAAAAATATCTATGAGCACAATCTACAAAACTATTCAAAATTCCTGAAATGTCGTTGATTATAGCGGTTTGCGCTTAAATTAAGCATGCAGGTGCAATGTAACACACTATTTCTGAACCTGACACACATTATAGATAGAGCGATCCTAAATCGCGTGTGAATTGTGAGTGGTGGGGCGGGCTACGTCCGCCCCACCACTCACAACCCATCTGGGATTGCTATAGGAATTTCTGACGATTTGAGTATAGATGCGGATTGGAGCATCACCCTCCTGTTTTATTTTCGGTTTGAGCATAAGAGGTGCGATTAGAATGCTCAGCATGTCCTACGCTGGGTAATATTCTCCAAAGGTCTTTTTTTAAGTCTCTTTAAAGCGTCGTTTGACAGATTAGCTCTGGGCAGAAGGCAAGTGATTCAAGGTATGAGATGGATTGGCTCATTCCCTATCATCGGGATTTTGATTAGCTTGATAGGGGTTTTGCTGGTGGCACAACCCGCAGCAAGAGCAATGACCTTTGAGTCTGAGCACCCGTTGCTTACGGTTGAACAGCTTCAAGAGCGCATCCAATCGCCCGCTCAAAGCGATGGAATACCCACAATAGATCTGCGCCGTTACACGATTGATTTACGCGCTGAGAATGAAGCGTTCCGCAACACATTTTATCGGCTGCTGCAAGACCCACTTCAGCAGCGCAGTTCGGCAATAGGTCTGGATCTAAGCAATTGTGTAATTCGCGGGAACTTGGCAATTCCCAACTTGGGGCTACGCGTGCCTTTGTACGGGCAAAATCTACCCACGATTTTGTCAAGCGACGAGCAAGAACAGCTTCAGCGCGATCGCCGTCGGTTGTTTCAGCTTAGTCAACTGTCGCGATCGCTACTCATTCAGGGGCAACCCTCTCCAGTCCAAATTACAGTATTTCGAGGACCGCTCAAATTACTTCAGACCCGATTTGAAGGGCGCGTCGATTTCACAAACACCTTTTTTTTAGGTCGTATCGACGCCCAAGGGACAGAATTTCTTCAAGACATTGATGGGGCAGAGGCGCGATTCAGCCAGACCGTGAGGTTTACGGGCGCAACCTTCCGCAAGGATGTGCGCTGGCGTAATTCAATCTTTTTTAAGCAGATTGACTTTAATCAAGCACAATTTCAAGGAACACTCAACTTTCAAAGCAGCGTATTTCAGACCACTGCAAACTTCAGTCAAGTTTTTTTTGCAAAATTTGCTAATTTTAGCCGCATCGAATGGCTAGGAAATGCTGATTTTGCTCAGTCTCAATGGCAAGATCAGGCTTTTTTCAACAAAAGTAAATTTGCTCAGTCGCTGTTTTTAACAAAAGCGACATTTGAAGATCGCATCTTGTTTCGAGAAGCTCAGTTTAATGAACCGGTCAATTTACGAGGAGCTAGCATTCTGGGACAAGCCGACTTTGGCGATGCAACGTTTGCCTCAGACGCATACTTGAATGTTTCAGGGCTCGAATTCAATGCTGAGCAAGCAAAGATACTGGGTAATCCGGGGCAGATTGGTCGAGTTCTTTCTGTGCCAAGCCTCCAGGGGAATGAAACCCTCTTAAGAAACCTAGTTCGCAATTTTCGCATCTTGGAACAAATTCCTGATGCTAACCAGATGGAATATACCACTGAGCGACTGCGCTTACGGAAATTGCGCCAACGCCTTTTAGGAACCAATCTGAATACGGCTAGTCTACGCAAGCTTGAGCAAATTGGCCTGACCAGCAAGCAGGCACTGGCCGTGATTAACAATCGTGATCAGCAACCATTTCAGGATGTTACCGATTTGCTGAAACTCGAAGAGATTGATTTAGCAACCTATGTCAAAGTGCGCGATCGCACGATTGCAGACATTTCCAACTCAATTCCAGGCTGGATATTCGATGCAGTGCGTTGGCTGGCGTTGAGCTTACTCCTACTGCTAACTCGCTATGGAACAAGCTTTTGGCTCATCTTCGGCATCGGAATCCTCTTGACTGCTTATTTTGGTATTTTATTTTGGGTTGTTGACAGACTCCGGCGATTTTACCCCCAGCCCATTTTGCCCAACAATGAAGAATCCGTTTGGATGTCAGGGAGCTTTAGCATACTCACGCTAATGGGGCTATCTGCGATTTTTAACACGGCTGAAAATCCGTGGCTGACACTTGCTTGCCTTGGCCTGATTGGAGTGCCTGTTCCGGCCATTCTTCTGATTCTGCTGTATAAGCAGGGTCGCTATCATGACCTGATGACATCCAGCTATTTTGTGCAAGACGGAGGAGCGCGCGAGTTACGAATTCTAATTGGCAGACTGCCCGTGATTCCTCAGTTTGCCTTCTTTCGCGATCGCTACAAGCCTATTCCTTGGGAGCGCCGCTGGAACTGGCTCAACTATTTCGACTTCAGTCTCATCAACTTAGTTCGATTGGGTTTTAATGATATTCGGCTTCGAGATGAATGTATGCCAGGACTAATTACGAGCCTCGTCTGGTATCAATGGGCATTGGGGTTGCTCTACATTGCATTACTACTTTGGACACTCTCACGAACCATCCCCGGATTAAACTTACTCATCTACTTTAAGTAATACATCACATTGAATATTCCATTACAAATGCTCACCTCAAAAGAAACTCAGGACACCAGAGCTTCCATCGAAGTGAGCAAGGGATATTCAGAAAAGTGACTCTTCAACCCAGCAGATACGTAAACGATCTACTACAACGCATGACGCTGCTTAAGATACGGTCTTATGCTAAGGCGTAGTCTGGGCGTTCAACAGATCCTTCAACTTCGATAACTCATCTGCCCAGCGAGGGTCGGGTTGCGCCGCTTGCGAGTCAGTTGAGCTGCTGCTCTTGCGAGATTTACCTTTCCGGCGATTTCCAGATGGACTTGGCTGAGACGGTGGACCGTCTTCGCTCTTACCCTTAGATCGAGGGAGCGCCTTCTCAATCTTGAGAGGACTCTCCTTCAGCATATAGCCATTGAACTTTTCAATAATTTGGTCGGCTTGCTCATCACTTTTAACGGTTACAAAGGCAAAACCGCGACATTTGCCCGTTTTGCGATCTGTAATAAGCTTAGTCGACACGGAATCGTCAAAATCGGCAAATACAGCCTCTAACTCTTGACGCTCCAGCTCTTTTGGTAAGTTGCCTACGTAAAGGCGAATAGACATAATAGTGGATACCTCCAGACCTCAACTCACGAAACCATCTAAATACATCAATACAACTTCGCTTGAGAGTAAAGACTTAGCTGCAGAGAATCGACATACTTGCTAACTTTGATGAAACCTGATGCCTCGCCATTAACTCACGCTTGCGTTCTCTCAGGCATGTCCCTTTAGAACGTGGAAGAAACTAGCGCAACTCTCGTCATACAAAATGCTTAGTGCATCAAAGACTTGACCAGACTTCTAATACTAACGCATTACCTTGACCAGAATAGGGCAACAATCACACCTAATTTACGTCGCTCATAGACATTTGCGCCATTCATTAAAGTACCACGGCACCCGATTCGGAACCACATTAAAACAAGAGTGTTTTAGATTAGCGACTAACTGCATCCATCTAAAATCAAACGGTTCCAACATATATGGCTGCCTATAGTTCATATCAAACCCAACCAGTGAGCAATATTGGGAGTAATGTTGCTATACCAACTAACCCTTTCTCCCACAAACCATTCAACTCAGGAGAGTTTGACATAAACAACATGCAAACAGCGATCGACCCTAAAAGCACTGTTAAGAAACGTAACACTAAATCTCGGAATGATGCAACGTCGTCAGGGAGATATTGTTCTGATGAAATACTTAAAGTTAAGCAAGTGCATCTTTTAGAGAATAAACGATTTTCTCTTGTTGCTCAGCCGAAAGTTCTGGATACATAGGTAAAGATAGAACTTCATGGGATGTTTGTTCCGCGTTGGGAAGCTGACCCGCTTGGTAGCCTAGAAATGTGTAGACAGGCTGCAAATGGATGGGAATGGGATAGTACACTGTTGAGCTGATGCGATCATGCTGGAGATGTTGACGAATGCGATCGCGCCAGTTTTCGCCTTCCATTGTTTCCGGTGCAGCCGAGAGCCGAATCGTGTATTGATGCCACACATGATGCCCCCCTTCTAGCGGTTGTGGATGAATCACATGGGGTAACGGATCAAGCAATCTACTGTAGCGCTCTGCAACTGCCTGTCGTTGCATATTCCACGTATCGAGATAGCGTAATTTAACATCCAAAATTGCTGCTTGAAGGGCGTCTAGCCGGCTATTGACCCCGATCGCCTCATGATAGTACGCCTCTTTGCGACCGTGGTCGGCCAACATCCGAATCCTGGCGGCAATGGTTTCATCTTGGGTCGTAATAGCGCCTCCATCGCCGCAGGCTCCCAGGTTTTTGGTGGGATAAAAGCTAAAGCAACCAATGTGGCCAATGCTGCCCACTCGCTCTCCTGCCCAATCAGCCCCGACTGCCTGGGCACAATCTTCAATCACCCATAACTGGTGTGCCTGAGCGATCGCCATAAGCTGAGTCATATCAACGGGTTGCCCAAAAAGATGAACGGGCATAATGGCGCGCGTTTTAGAGGTGATCGCTGGCTCAATTTGAGCCAAATTTAGATTAAATGTTTGCGGATCGATGTCAATGAAAACCGGAGTAGCCCCAACTGCGCTAATGACTTCAGCCGTCGCAATGAATGTAAAAGGCGTGGTGATAATCTCATCCCCAGAACCGATATCGAGTGTTCGAAGCGCCAGATAGAGTGCATCAGTCCCTGAATTGCAGGCAACGCAGTGCTGGGTGCCGATATAGCGAGCAAAATTTTGCTCAAATGTTTGGACATGCGGTCCCTTGATATATTGCCCAGACGCTAATACCTCGCGTGCTGCGGCGCTAAGTTCAGGCTCAATTGATTGATATTGACCTGTTAAATCAAGCAGGGGAATTGGGTTCACAAGCCTACACCACAAATGTTGTAATCGTGCATCAATAAGCGCCATTGCGCCCAGATTGAAGGTTTACCGTTGATAAAACTTATAGATCTGGGCATAGATACGATTTAAATCTAGCAATATTCAGATCTATCTTTGCGCCCATGTCAATCTGCTAACGTCAATCTGCTAATGTCAATCTGTTTTGCATCCTCGCCCCAGGATACGGGGTCTCAATTCAGAAGCAATTCTGAGACAATACGGATGCGGAACACAGCTATGACGCACCCTACTAGGAGCCCAGACGATGGATGCACTGATTGAACTGGATTTTGTTCGGTTAAGCTGGGCACTCATGTTAATGGTAGTGGCGATCGCCCTCTCCTCGTGGCAGAAGTTGGGGCTAACCGGAGATTTGGCGATCGCCACGGCTCGAACGATTGTTCAATTGCTTGTGGTCGGCTACTTTCTCTCTGCCGTTTTTGCCTTAGATAATCCGTGGGCTGTTCTACTCGTGCTTTTAATTATGCTGTCTGTGGCAGCGATCACAGCCCGCAATCGCATTAGCCAAAAGCTGCCGACTCTACTACCGTGGGTCGGCGGATCGATTTTTATCAGCACCGCGCTGACGCTGGTATACATTAATTTTCTCGTGATTCAGCCTGAAACATGGTACAGCCCTCAGTATGTGATCCCCTTGGCAGGCATCGTGTTGGGCAATGTGATGAATGCGGCAGCGATCGCAGGCGAGCGATTTGTGAATACGCTGAACAGCAGTCAAGTCGAAATCGAAACTCATCTCAGTTTAGGAGCGACCCCTCAACAGGCTGTTGCTCAACATCGCAAAGACGCCATTAGAGCAGGGCTCATTCCCACCATTAACTCGATGATGGTAGTCGGCATCGTGAAACTGCCTGGAATTATCACGGGGCAAATTTTGAGCGGAGTAAGCCCATTCAATGCGTCGCTTTATCAAATTTTGATCATGTTTATGCTGGCATTTGCCGACTTAGTGGTTGCCTTATTTGTGGTGCGAGGCATTTACCAACGGTTTTTCAACTCTGCATCTCAGCTTGTACAACACTAAAGACCGACTCCATGCCGCTGTCATCTATTCAATTTCCGGAGTGTATCCTGACAAACTAGGTGCATAGGTCGCAAACAAAGCGCCATTGGCGTCATACAATTCGATCGAGACATACGCCTCTTCACCAATGGCTGCCAGCGCCTGGAGTAGGGTATTGATTTTGAGTGAAGCATCTTGGGTACCGCTAGACCCATTTGCCGTATTGCTCGTCACAATGGCTTGCTCGACGATTTGATCGAATTCGGCTGCAATGTAAATCTGGATTGCATCAGAGGCAAGGGTGTAATCGCAAATTTGAGGAGTAGTATTACAAATGCGGTCGAGATCAACTTGGGCATCTTGGATGGCGACGGCAAGTCTCAAATTCTGCTGAGCCCGGTCGAGCGCACCTGAATAGGAATTCATCAAGGGTTGAGCTTGGTCGTAATAGGACGTATCTGTCGGAATTTGCCTCGCCGCTTCTAGTGCCTTTTGCCACGCTGTTACTGCATTGGACCACTGATTGGTTTGCTCAAAGCGGATAGCCTGCTCGGCAGATGTCAGAGCCTGATTGTAGGATGTCGCTGATGCCTCTGACTGAGTCCACCGGGCATGGGCTGTTGTTAAACGGGGCTCATAAATAGCCCGAAGCTGCTGAGCCTCTGCATACGCCATCGTATTGGGAGGAACGTCGTTGATTCGATCGAGCACCACTTGCCACGTTGCATTCACTAACCGCCACGTTTCTACCGAATCAGCAGAACTTTCGCGAGCTTCAGCCATCTGGGCCGCATTTCTCGTCGCTGAAATCGTTTTATGGGCTTGTTCTTCTAGCTCAATACGCCGATTAATACTCGCTAAATTGGCCTGATATTCAGCCTGCTTGGATTGAGCAAATGAATAGGCCGTTGCCTGCTCTGGTACGTTTTCAAGGTGGTCAATGGCCTGAAGCCAAAGCGTTCTTACCTCTTTCCAAACCGACAAAGGATGCGGTGGGTCTTGGCTAAGCTCGGCTGCAGAGAGGGCATGCTTTTGTGCGGTGACAACATCGCCTAAGTAATTTGCGTCAAATTCATACGCTCTTAGCAATGTCTGAGCCTGCTCATGATGCTCTGACCAAAATGGAATCCTGCTGAGGCGGTAGTTTGCCTCCAATAATCTATCGTAGGCTTTGATGACTTGCTCAGCCGATTCGGGGGCTTGCATCATTTTTTCTGATTCAAGGGTGAGCGCCTGGGTTTCTTGTAAGACCTCGCATCCTCCCATAACACATGGACGAGTCAGCGCATACAGTCCTCCCGCTAATCCGATCAGCCCGACGGTGGCGATCGCCATTATCGTCGCTGACGGCCATGGGTCAACGTCAGGCAGGATACGGGCTATTGGCGTTTTTTTAATGGCTGCACCCAGTGGAGACGGAGCCACCGGCGGCATTTGCACCTGCGATGACAGTGAGTCTCGATCAGAGGATGATGACCGAGTGGATGCGGCTGATTGATTGATTTGGGCTGATTCTGACACGTCGATTGCTGGCTCTAATGGCTCAACGTCTGGATTGGACGATTGACGATCTAGATTGGACTCTAAAATGGGCTCCGGGACAGGCGAGGCGATCGCTGGACTTGATATATCATGCCCCGATTGTTCCTCATCAGATACGAGTGAATGCGCCGTCTCATGCGCCTCACTCGGATGGGGCGAATCGAGCGTTGGTTTGGCATCCATATCAAAACAGTGAGAGAGATAGGGATACGTCTGCTCTTGGCGTCGAATATATAGGTGAACCGTTTTGAACCACTCAGAATGAAGCTGATCATCCCTTGATTTCGTCTGAATGGACGTTCGGATGAGTGACTCTAGCGTCTCAAAAATAGGGTGAACATCGAGAGAACCATCGGATAGCTGCTGTACCAAGATCAGCAGAATGTCTTGCCTAGACGCGCATTTGATCTGAATCAGACCGTCTAAATTCAGTAGGGTCTCAAGGCTCTCTTGCAAATCGTGTCCCAACTTGTGGAGAGCGTTAGAGGAAATGTTATTCCCGCTATGCAGAGCCATTTCCAAATGTCAATCCCGGTTCAACTAAAATTGATTCAGTCACTCGGGGCGAATGAGTAATTCGGCAACCACTACAGTAGAAACAACGAGAACGTAAAAACGACCACGATTTAGATGAATGAACCTCTACAACGCTATCATTCAAATCACACCAAATCGAACCCATGCGAACACCAAATCCTGTAAATTCACCGTTGGCTCATACAGATTGACGGTCAGATCAACGAATCTTCATCAGACAAGACGATTTGAGCCAGGGGCGATCGCTCTGTTATGGATTGCATTAACTAATTTGCACTAAGACGACCCGAGTCGAATGGATATTTTAATCGTTGAAGACGAAGCTGAAATTGCCCAACTCATCAAGCTCTACCTCGAAAAAGAGGGATTTTCATGCCACATTTGCCGAGATGGTCTGACTGCTCTCCAAATCTTTCAACGCGATCAGCCCGACTTGATTATTCTCGATCTCATGATTCCTCAGCTTGATGGGCTCGAAGTGTGCGCGCGAATTCGCCAAACGCCCGGTGCCCATGATCCGTTTATCCTGATGCTGACGGCGAAGGGGGAAGAAATCGACCGCATTATCGGGCTGTCTACCGGGGCAGACGATTATTTGGTAAAGCCGTTCAGCCCCAGAGAATTGGTCGCTCGAGTGCGTGCATTGCTTCGTCGCACCCTACGTCATGGCGGACAGACTCAGACCTATCAAACCCGACATTTTACGGTTGACGTTGACCAACGAATTGCCTATCGTCATCTCGAACCCGATCAGTCTGACCCATTAGATTTAACAACGCTAGAATTTGATCTGTTAACCACGTTTTTAAGCTATCCAGGACGAGTTTGGAATCGTTCGCAAATCATCGAAAAGCTATGGGGAAATGATTTTTTTGGAGATGAACGGGTTGTTGATACTCATATTGCTCGACTTCGCAAAAAGATTGAGCCTGATCCAACCACCCCTAGATTTGTTAAGACAGTGATCGGAGTGGGATACAAATTTGAAGATGCTGTCTAAGCCCGCTCGATAGTCATGACCAAGCTGGGGTTGCGATCGCGATTATTTTTATCCCACATCATTGTGATGTTGGTTGGGCTAGCGACACTCACCATCATCGGTAAATTTTCGTCTCCACGGTTTTTTGTGATTCACCTCAAGCGAATCGAAGTTGAGGGATACAGTATTCAGCAGATTCGCGGAGAACTCTTGCAAGGGTTTGAATCGGCCTGGAGTCGGGGCGCATTTTGGTCACTGATTGTTGGAGCAAGTGCCGCAGGTGGCCTCAGCTATCTCGTTTCAAAGCGCATCGTCAGCCCACTCCTGCACATCGAAGAGATTACGAAAAAGATCGCGGCGGGGCATTTAGAAGAACGGGTGCCTCAAAGCGAAATTCCAGAACTTGATCAGCTCGCGGCAAGCTTTAACCGAATGGCGGCTGATTTGGAAGGCGTTGAACAAGACCGTCGAGAATTAGTCGGCGACCTCACCCATGAATTGAGAACTCCGCTCACCATCCTCGAAGGCTATCTAGAAGGGCTCGCCGATGGAGCCATTGCCCCGTCAACCGAGATTTACAAACTCCTTGCCAGAGAAACCGTGAGAATTCGTCGTCTGGTCGATGATTTACAAGAGTTGTCGAAAATGGAAGCTGGATATCTCCCCATCAATGCTCATCCGTTTGACCTCATGCCGCTACTCACCTCTCTGATTCAACGATTTTCTGAACAGCTTATGGAGGATAGCCCAACGCTGCGGCTAGAGTATCCGTCTGATATTCCTCCCGTTTGGGCTGATCCGGCGCGGGTCGAGCAGATTTTGGTCAATCTTTTGAGCAATGCGATTCGCTATACGTTGTCTGGCTGGATTGCAATTCAAGTGGAGGCTGATGCCGAGTATGTTTGGATTTCGGTCATAGACACAGGGATGGGCATTGCAGATGAAGATTTGCC
The DNA here is from genome assembly GCA_051117555.1 of Elainellaceae cyanobacterium. Taxonomy (GTDB): domain Bacteria; phylum Cyanobacteriota; class Cyanobacteriia; order CAZCXK01; family CAZCXK01; genus DBGGTD01. Next base: position 29,383 of record JBNPEG010000010.1, read on the forward strand.
CCACGTCTTTGAACGATTTTGGCGTGCCGATCGATCGCGCGATCGCCACTCAGGTGGTACCGGCATTGGCTTAGCCATTTCCCAACGACTGGTCGAGCTTCAAGGTGGAACTATTGAGGTGGAAAGCGAACGTGAGAAAGGAAGCACGTTCCGATTTTCGCTGCCGTTAGCTCAGTAGCCCAAAAAGCTTTAGCCGATCATCCCACAGAGTGCCAGAATAGCCATACAATTTGAGCCATAGATGTGCTGAACGTGAGACGAGTTATGACTATTCATCCTAAATTACAGGCCGCATTCGAGCAAAATCGCGCGCTGAAAGTCATTAGCGGGCTAACAAATCTAAACGTCGAGCGAGTAATTGCAATCGTAAGCGCGGCTGACCAAGGTGGGGCCACGTTTGTTGACATTGCCGCCGATGCCAACCTCGTGAATCGGGTACGACACGTCACTCGCTTACCTATTTGTGTATCGGCAGTTGAGCCCCAAAAATTTGTCTTGGCAGTCGATGCCGGAGCAGACCTCATCGAAATCGGCAATTTTGATGCATTTTACGCCCAGGGACGTCGATTTGAAGCCGATGAAGTGCTTCAGCTAACTCGCCAGACGCGATCGCTGCTGCCTACGGTGACCTTATCAGTGACCGTTCCCCACATTCTGCCTCTTGATCAGCAGGCCCATTTGGCAGAAGCCCTCGTGAAGGCCGGAGCGGATATCATCCAAACCGAAGGCGGAACAAGCAGCCAACCCACTCACTCTGGCACGTTAGGGCTAATCGAGAAAGCATCACCAAGCCTGGCAGCCGCGTATGAAATTTCTCGTGCTGTCGATGTTCCCGTGTTGTGTGCGTCGGGGTTGTCAACTGTAACCGCTCCGTTGGCGATCGCCTCAGGTGCGTCGGGCATTGGCGTCGGGTCTGCAATCAATCAGTTGAATAGTGACATTGCCATGGTTGCAGCCGTTCGTAGCTTGGTCGAAGCTTTGGCAACCGTCAACCGGGTTCCTCTCTATGCCTAAGTCTGAGGCATAACTCATTCGCACGAGCCAGCATTGCGATATGGCGAGAACGTTGTGAGGAGAGCGTTTAGGTTTTCGTGTAAGTGCGACCGTCCTCGGTCGCATGTTCCCTAACGGTAGGGTCGCCGAGACGGTATGCTCCGCATTGCTAGGGCAAACGCACTTAAATGACACAAAATTCGGAACATTCTCTTGTGAGAGAAAAGCGCGATCGCGTGGGGATAACGAAATAAGGGATGGTTAGTAAGCGCTGACCATCCCTTCTAATTTCTAACCATCCATTCAGATACAGGTATTAGATTTGTGTGTAGCTCCGGCTGACTGACAAGAATCGCGCTGCAATCAGTCGTATTCAAACCTTGGCCGATGAAACTGATTATTGGCCAAATTCGAGTCTGGCTTGCTCGACCAACTCTACCGTGACGATTTCAGAGTCTGACGCACGAGCTAGCGCCTCGATTCGTTGTCGAGCTTGCGATCGCACGAAGTAAGGAATCTTCTTTAGCTTTGTTTCAGCGTCAGCCGTCCACGTCAATGGGTCAGTCCAATCAGAATTTGTCATGACAAATCCTTAATCTAGGAGGGTACAGGTCACAAATTGATCATTCTCATTTTAGGATCGCGGGTTCCCCCCCATCCATTAGATTTCGGCGCAATTCTTAACGTGGTCAGTAAATTTACAGGTGCGAGAAGGAAAAGGACAAACATTCTTCGGTAAAACCTCGGTTTCTTGACTTTGAACCTACGGTTTATAACTAAATCGCGATTTACCTATTCAACGTTTCCAAGTATTTTTCATGAACTGTACAGGCAATATCGTTGCAATTACAGAACCATCTAGGGAAACGATGCATGAAGGGTATCTCGTTTGCAGCGGTTCAAATTCGAGTCAAGAATGTCGAGAATGAAAGAGTTACTGCCAAAGTTTAAGCTGAATGCGGGCAGATTGAGCCTCAGGAATCAATTGGCGTTAGTGTTTAGCAGTATTGCGGTGTTGCTTGCCTTGACTCTCGTTGCAGTAACTGAGCAAGTTGTGCGACCCTATCTCGAACAAAACCAAGGATTATTTTTAGCAGAGCTTGCCTATCAGACAGCTGAGAAGCTAGATCATGGCATGTTTGAACGGTATCGAGAAATCCAAATCGTTGCAACGCTCAATCAGTTTCGAAATGCAGACATCGATGTTATCACTCAGCGATCGCTCTTAGATACCATTCAATCTACCCATACTGACTACGCATGGATTGGGTTCATCGATCAGTCGGGCATGGTTCGTGCTGCGACCCAACGCATCTTAGAAGGCACCAATATTTCTCAGCGTCCAGTGTTTATCAATGCCCAAGGGCAACCCTGGGTTGGCGATGTTCACGAAGCCGTTTTGTTAGCTAAATTGCTGCCGAATCCATCCAACGAACCGCTTCGATTTGTCGATGTCGCTATTCCTGTCATGAATGCCCAAGACCAGCAAATCGGCGTTCTTGCGGCCCATATTTATTGGAAATGGGCACGACGTATTGAGATTTCTTTGCCCAATGCATTTCAGAATTATTCAGAGTTAGAGACATTCATCGTCAACCAAGACAATCAGGTAGTGCTGGCTCCTCAAACTGAACGGAATGGAGCGGTGCCCTCTGAGGCGCCCTCTGAGGTAATAGTCGATGCAGTTTATCACGATGGAACCGGCTATCTGCTCGGAACCCAGACCAATGACAATAGTTATCTCACAGCGTATGCCCAAACAAGGGGGTATCAAAGCTACCCAGGTCTAGGCTGGACAGTTCTCCTCCGACAACCGACCACTACTGCATTTGGCGCAGCTCGACAACTTCAACAAGAGAGCTTGAAGCTAAGTTTAGCCCTTGGTCTTAGCCTATTATGCCTGGGTTGGGTTTTAGCGCGTCAAATCGCCGATCCGATCCTCAAAATGGCGATCGCCACCGAACAGTTTCGCCAGGGAAATCGAAATGTCTTACTTCCAACCTTGAAAGGAGATAGCGAAGTTGCGTTGCTGACTCGATCGTTTAAAGAGCTGCTGAGAGAACTGACGGATCAAGAGCGGGACCTGATTGCATTAAACAGTTCATTAGAAGATCGGGTTGAAGAGCGAACCAATGAACTCACTCGTCTGAATGCAGCCCTACAGCTTGAGGCAACCGAACATATGGAAACTGGGCGCAAACTTCAGGAATTGACGGTTGTCCTTCAACATTCCAATCGTGAACTCGAACAGTTTGCTTATGTTGCATCTCATGATTTACAAGAGCCACTTCGAGCAGTCGCAAGCTACACCCAACTGCTTGAACGTAAGTATGGGGGGGCATTAGACGAAAAAGCCGAAAAATATATTCACTACATCGTAGACGGCGCAAGCCGAATGCAGCAGTTGATTAACGACTTATTGACCTATTCCCGCGTCGGGCGGCAGAGCCTCAATTTAGAACTGATAGATTGTAATCAAATCGTCACGCGAGTCATTGAAACACTAGGCGTGGCGATCGCTGAAAGTCATGCAGCAGTGACCTATGATCGTCTCCCTTCCCTCATTGCAGACTCATCCAAGCTAACTCAACTGTTTCAAAATCTCATCGGCAATGCCATCAAATACCACGGAGAGGCTCCGCCCATTGTCCATATATCTGCTCACCTTCAAGGAAATTCTTGGCAATTTACCGTCCAAGACAATGGCATTGGCATCGATCCTCAGTTTGCAGACCGCATCTTCGTCATTTTTCAACGACTCCACACTCGCCGATGTTATTCAGGAACAGGAATTGGATTGGCGATTTGTAAGAAAATTGTTGAACTCCACCACGGGCGCATCTGGGTAGAGTCACAACCCAACCAAGGTTCGACCTTTTATTTCATATTGGCAAATCTTGATCCGACCCACGATACTACATTTCTGGAGGAGTCAGGTGATTTATCATCCCGGTAAACCCATCGAAATTCTCTTGGTGGAAGATTCTCCAAGCGATGCAGATCTCACCATCGAAACCCTGAATGACGCCAAAGTACTCAACAATCTCCACGTTGTTGAAGATGGGGTTGAAGCCCTTGCCTATCTCCGTCGAGTCGGACACTACATCGACGCTCCACGACCTGATTTAGTTCTGCTTGATCTAAATCTGCCGAAGAAAAACGGGCGAGAAGTATTATCCGAAATCAAATCAGACCCCGAGTTACGATTAATTCCTGTCGTTGTCCTCACCACCTCTGAATCAGACGAGGACATTCTCAGGTCCTATCAGCTTCATGCCAATTGCTATGTCACCAAACCAGTCGGTTTAGAAGAATTTATTCATCTAATTCGCTTAATTGAATCTTTCTGGTTAGTCGCTGTTAAGTTGCCGATAGGTACGTCATGAATCCGGTTTATAGCGGCGTATTAAGGATTTTACTGATCGAAGATAATCCGGCTGACGCTCATTTTCTAAAAGACATTCTAGACGAGATTGAAAACACCCAATGGCATATCAGTCACGTCGAGCGACTAGCAGATGGAATTGCTCAACTCGCGCATCAGCAGTTTGATGTGATCTTGTCAGATCTATCATTGCCCGACACTCAAGATTTAGAAACCGTTGAACGTCTCCACACCGTTACGACAGCACTCCCAATCATCGTGCTCACAGGCTTAGACGACAATGAAATGGGATTGGAGTCGATCCGGAGGGGGGCACAAGACTATCTTGTCAAGGGGCAATTTGACGGTAATTTGCTGATACGTTCAATTCGATACGCTATTGAGCGATCGCAAACTCAACTAATTATGCGCCAGCAATCTGCAGCAATAGCCGCTTGTCGAGAGGGCATTGCGATCCTAAACCCATCTCAAGAATTCATCTATTTAAACCAAGCGTATCTCAACATTTATCAATATGTTAATTCCAATCATTTGCTAGGGAAACCTTGGCAGTTACTGTTAGATCATGAAGACTATGACACTGTTGCCAATCAGGTATTTGTATCGTTGCAGCAACATGGACACTGGCGCGGAGAAGTTGTTTGTAAACGGGCAGACAACAGCAAATTTTATGCTGAACTGTTTTTAACAGCCTTTGAGAATGGGTTAATTTGTACCGTACGAGATATTAGCGATCGCAAACGTAGCGAAGCGGAACGCCTTAAGGCAGAAAACGAGATTCGCAAAGCGTTAGAAAGAGAAAAGGAATTGAATGAACTGAAATCAAATTTTGTCTCGATGGTGTCCCATGAATTTCGGACGCCCCTCACGGCAATTCTGTCCTCTGCTCAAATGCTAGGGAATTATGAAAAACAGCTCACTCAGGAAAAAAAGCAGATTCGGCTTAACCATATCATCAATGGTGCTAGGCGAATGACACAGCTTTTAGATGAGGTTCTATTCCTTGGTATGGCTCAATCAGGACGGCTTCAATTTCATCCGACTCTCCTTCAACTTGACATATTTTGCCAAGAATTAATTGAAGAATATCGTCTCATCGACACAACAAATCACGCCATTTTTTTCACATATTCCGCGCATCAAACTTTCTTTCAACTGGATGCCCAACTGCTGCACCATATTCTTTCAAATTTACTTTCAAATGCGATCAAATACTCCCCTGATGGAACAGATATCCAAGTTAAACTAACCTGCACACATCAAGATGTTATTGTTCAGGTTCAAGACAGTGGCATCGGCATTTTAGAAAGCGATCAAGAGCATCTATTTACGCCTTTCTATCGCGGACGAAACGTTACCAATATTCCTGGAACAGGTTTAGGATTAACCATCATTAGTCAGTGCGTTGAGCTTCATGGAGGTAGCATCGAGGTGACGAGTCAGATCAATTGCGGCACCTTATTTACTGTCAAACTGCCGATATTAAATTCAGATTTTTGAGACGTCTGAATTTAATCCAAGCGTTTAACACCGTATTAGAGATGTGACGTAATCCGATATGTACAAGATTCTAGTGATTGAAGATGAAGTACCCGTCCGGGAAGACCTATTAGAACTTCTAGAGATTCAGCAATTTCAAGGAGTGGGCGCAGAAAATGGGATAGTGGGCGTGCAGATTGCCCAAGATTGGGAACCTGACCTCATTATTTGTGATGTAATGATGCCAGGTTTAGACGGCTATAGAGTGCTAGAAAGACTCCGCAGCGATCCGCGCACCAGTCTAATTCCGTTCATTTTTTTGACTGCAAAAGGGACCGTCAACGATTTCCGTAAAGGTCTAAAGTTGGGAGCCGATGATTATCTAACTAAACCCTATGAGCAAACAGAATTATTAGAGGCGATCGCCACTCGTCTTTCAAAACACACGATGCTTCGCGCACAGCAGCAGCAAGCCATCCAGCAGCTTCAAAATAGACTTGCCAATCTCCAGAGAGACAGTGCACTAAAAGATGATTTTTTGAGCACTGCATCTCACGAATTGCGAAGCCCAATTACCAACATCATGATGGCAATTCCTGTCCTGCAAGGCATTGTCACCGATGAACGCCAGCAACGCTATATCGAGATTCTTCAACAGGAATGCGCTCGTGAGCTGGATTTAATTAACGACTTACTTGATTTGCAGCGACTCGAAGCAGGAGCATGCCTCTCATCATTAGAGACGATTAATTTACAGACTTGGGTTCCAACTCTCTTGGAGCCATTTGAATTTCGGATTCAAGCACGCCAGCAGCAGTTCCAATTTAAAATCAGCGAAGACGTGGCTAATATTGTGAGCGACTCGTCTGATCTCCAGCGGATTTTTACTGAACTGCTAAGCAATGCCAGCAAATACACCCCTCCTGGCGGCCAGATTATTTTGACCATTCAACCAGCACGTGCAACTCGATCAAACGCATCGCTATCCCCACCCTGCATACTGATTACTGTGCAGAACGAAGCCGAAATCCCTCAAGACACTATCCCATTGCTATTCGAGCAATTTTATCGCATCCCGGGGAGCGATCGCTGGCACCAAGGCGGCACCGGGTTGGGGCTGACTCTCACCAAAAAATTGATTACTCGACTTAACGGTGACATCTGGGTCAGCAGCTCATCCGGATGGACATCCTTCACCATTCAGCTTCCCTCTGCCACACTCGATACAACCGGATTCCCTCATAAAAAAAGCCCCTACCTGAACAGATAGGGACTTTTTAGGAACGTTCAAATAGGCTTAGTCGATGTCGCCCATAGACAATACAGGCTCTGTCTCACGGTCAATACCCTTTTCAAATCCTGCTGCCGCAGCCCGTGCACGTCCGGCGTGCCACAGGTGACCCACAAGGAAGAAGAAACCGAGTACAAAGTGAGAGGTTGACAACCAGGAACGAGGCGACACGAAGTTAATCGAGTTGACCTCAGTTGCAACTCCGCCCACAGAATTGAGAGAGCCCAGAGGTGCGTGAGTCATATACTCAGCAGCACGACGAGCCTGCCAAGGCTGAATGTCATTCTTAATCTTGTCTAGATCAAGACCATTGGGTCCACGTAGGGGCTCCAACCAAGGACCCTGGAAATCCCAGAAGCGCATGGTTTCACCACCAAAGATGATTTCACCTGATGGCGATCGCATCAAGTACTTACCCAAACCTGTAGGCCCTTGAGCAGATCCTACGCTCGCACCCAGACGTTGGTCACGAATCAAGAAGGTCATTGCTTGAGCTTGAGAGGCCTCAGGCCCGGTTGGACCATAAAATTCACTGGGATATGCAGTGTTATTAAACCAAACAAAGCAGGATGCAATGAACCCCATGAGGGAAAGTGCGCCCAAGCTGTAAGACAAATAGGCTTCACCCGACCAGATGAATGCACGACGTGCCCAAGCAAACGGTTTGGTTAAGATATGCCATACGCCACCTGCAATGCAGATCAAACCTAGCCAGATATGTCCACCAATGATGTCTTCCATATTGTTGACGCTGACAATCCAGCCATCGCCACCAAACGGAGACTTGAGCAAATAACCAAAGATGACAGCCGGATTAAGCGTAGGATTATTGATGACTCGGACATCACCACCACCGGGAGCCCACGTATCATATACCCCACCGAAGAACATAGCCTTGAGTACGAGAAGAAGAGCACCACCTCCCAGCAGGATTAGATGAATCCCGATGATGGTGGTCATCTTATTCTTGTCTTTCCAGTCGTAACCAAAGAAGGCCGAATATTCTTCGAGAGTTTCAGGTCCTCGAACCGCGTGGTAAATACCACCCAAGCCCAAGACCGCTGAAGAAATTAAGTGGAGAACACCAACAACGAAGTAGGGGAACGTATTCACCACTTCACCGCCAGGGCCAACGCCCCAACCTAGCGTGGCTAGGTGAGGGAGAAGGATCAAACCTTGCTCGTACATGGGCTTCTCGGGCACAAAGTGGGCAACCTCAAACAGAGTCATTGCGCCTGCCCAAAACACGATCAAACCCGCATGGGCCACATGGGCGCCCAATAGCTTACCGGAGAGATTAATCAAACGGGCATTGCCAGCCCACCAGGCAAAGCCGGTAGAATCCTGATCGCGCCCTCCGACCAGAATAGAGTTATTAGAGAGCGTTACCACGGGGTAGTACCTCCTCAGGGAATACAAACTGCTCATGAGGCTGATCTTGAGGTGCCATCCACGCGCGGATGCCCTCATTCAACAAGATGTTCTTCGTGTAAAACGTCTCAAACTCAGGGTCTTCTGCTGCACGAATCTCCT
>JBNPEG010000067.1:0-3848 GCA_051117555.1 Elainellaceae cyanobacterium
CGCGGTGAATCGAGGATAGTGACTTGGGAGAGTATAAACAACCGACACAATGCAATATAGAAAATGACCCAGATCGACATTCAGCAACGCCATCTTCTCTATCCAATCTATCCAATTTTAATTGACTGAGTTGCTGTTATGCAGGCGGAGTAGCGGTGCGTCATGGGACGCACCTTATCACAAGTCGATCAGCTAAGAACAATGCCTCATCGATGACGCTAACAGCACCCTACTTTTGCCTTCTGCCTTCTGCTTTTACCATGATGGTGCGTTACGCTGACGCTTTAGCGTAGCCATGCCTGAAAGGCTAACAGCACCCTACTTTTGCCTTCTGCCTACGGTCACGTCGATAACACGTTTTTGATCGCTGCTTCGACAAAGGCGGTATCTACAGGATTGCGATCGGGGCCTCCTGCACAATGTCCCCACTTTGAAGGAATCACGCGCAGCTCAGCATTGGGCATATGCATGACTTCGATTTCGCTATCTTCAGGAGGAAAGTAGAGATCAGTTTCAGCAGGCATGACGATCGCCCGTGCTCGAATTGATTGTAATGCGGCTTGAAAATCTCCCTTATATAAGGGATTGTCGCTAATGTCGGCGTGTTGCCAACTCCACAGCATTGCTAACAAATCATTAGCATCCCAGGTGAGATGATCCTCTTCCCAAAATCTCAGCAATGCTTCCGCAGAATCAAATCCTAGCTGTTGATAGAGTCCATCGCGGAAAAACGCTTGCGAATATGCCCAGCCTGCATAGACTCTCCCAAAGGCTTTCAATCCTTGAGTTGGAGGTATTTGATAATGCCCATCTTGATACTGAGCATCTGTGGTGAGTGCAGCTTTCACACCTTCTAGAAACACCCAATTGTGAACGGATGTTTTGGCAGACCCACACCACGGCACAATGCGTTTAACCTGGTCAGGATAGATGGCTGCCCAATGAAAGGTTTGCTGCGCTCCCATTGACCATCCGGCAACTAAGGCAATGTGATCAATGCCAAATACATCGCTGAGTAGTTGATGTTGATAGATCACATTGTCGTAGAGCGTAATCGTGGGAAAGTTGCCGCCCCCGTGTGGCGCAGGCGTGTTGCTCGGAGATGACGATATGCCGTTGCCAAACATATTGACAACGATGATGAAATATTTGTCTGGATCAAATGCTCGACCCGGTTGAATCAATGAATGATAACTGCGATGCGTACCTGTATAGTAGGTCGGAATTAAGATAATGTTGCTGCGATCAGCATTGAGGGTGCCAAACGTAACGTAGGAAAGCTGGGCATTAGGAAGGCGATCGCCCGACTGAAGCTGAATGTCTCCTAACTGAAATTGTGTATAATCACGGGTCATAGCTGCATCACAATTGGGGCATTTGAAAGTCTCTACCCGATTGTGCAGCAAATAGGGATTGATTGCGTGAATGATTTATACAGAGATGTACCCTGATTGACTGACAACTACCACAAATCAAAGCTTTGTCTTAGAGCAATGGTTTTAGCGTTCGTTTGGCATTCGATAGAAGAATTGCTACTTTGGTTGCCTGCTCGGTATTGCCGTCAGGAAAAAGAGAATTGCTAAATTCTTCAACGTATCGCTCCATATCGTCTACGGTGCAGGTGACGTGAGTGCCTCCCATCCATTGATGGAAATGAGTATGGAGATCAGAACCGATGGCGATCAGGTTCGTCTCCATGTCAGCAAGCTGAGGATACGCATTCTTATCAAATAAATGATGGACTTCTAAGTCAAACTTATATACTGCTTTACGACGATCCGTCAGTTGACACCGACTTTTTGCTTGTGAGCGAACTCGATCCATTACCTTTTTAATCCGCTTCTCTCGATCGGCTTCATATTTTTCAATGGTTTCCAGTGCTGGAGGCGCATAGTCAGCAACGACTTTGACCCACTCCTGCCGATGCTTCTGAGACAGCCGAATTCCCAGATGTTTGCTAACTGACGCAAGCCCTGATCGACTTAAATACCGGATGTCTTGCTCATCGTTGAAAAAGTCTGAATCGATTTTTAGGGGCTCAATCTCCGTATTTTCAGACCGTTGAACTTCTCTAAAGGTTCGATTTAGAATATCTTGTCGAGTGCCCAGCCCAAGGACTTCTCGACACGCCCTTGGTCCTAAAAAGGCTCGACTATTTCTGAAGACAATCTGCCCTTTGAGTTGACTGATTTCCTGGATATGTTTGGCGACCATCAGTCCTTTGAGTCGGCGATCGCGCTGGAGTAGCCATCGTTTCCATCGTTGGAGGAGCGGACGTTCTTTTTGATTGGCTTCTAGGTAATTGCAAATCTCAACCGCGCCTTCTGCACTAAAGACTCTGGCTCCGTATGATCCGTGTTCAAAATGAAGACCCTTGATTAATTCCCAATCGTCATCGGGGTCAGAATCGAAGAACTCGCAGATGTCTATCAACCGATCTGGCGTGATATCTAATGCATCGGCCAGTTCTTTCGCCGTAATATTACACTTTCCCATCAGTCCTGCGTTTCCCTCTCCAATCAATATGCAGCCAGCAGGCTGTCTCGCATGATTTTTAACTGCTCAAAGATCTCTGCATTCCCGCCATGATCGGGATGGTGTTCTTTGGCAAGTTTATTGAATGCCGATTTGATTTCGTCTGTGGTCGCTGTTTTGGGATTTAGATCAAATACTTTCCACGGCAAGAAATTCCGTAGTACATCGACCCCGTTGATTGACGTGGTTCCAATGGCATTCCGTTCACTGTCAGGTAAGCCCACAAACTTTCGATAGACCTTCAACCAAGCAGCTTTGTTTGTCATCTTGAGATGATGTTCTTGGATGAACAGTTTGAAGCTACTGTCCTTTTTGAGTTCTTGATACGACGAACAGTTGAATGCTGCGATAACAGCATCCTTGAGGTCTTGCATGCTCGGCTCAACAGGCTTAAATGCTCCACCATTTACAAATTCGGCGAAGCTAAGCAAAATCTGCTCATCATAGTCATGTTGCTGAGCAAGTTCGCGAATCTTTGCCCTAACTTGATTGATATTGGGACGAGTTTTCCGTTTGCTTGAGGTTGTCGTTTTAGCCATGTTCTTCTCCAAAACCTGAGCGTCTCGAATATGTTTAGTCCGTATGTGCCCAGACTTCTTCAAGATGCCCTAGTTCTCCGGAGAACTAACGACGCTAACTTCAAGTTCTTCAAAAATTAAAACGTCAGAACCGAGATTTCACGGAAATAAAATATGTATAAATCAGCGTCGTTACTCGGAATTTTTCGTCTATGAATTTAGATAGTCATGACGGAGGTATATGGTGCAATGCAACCTAAGTGGCCGTAAAGAAACAACTTCACGGTTTGATTGAGTCGTAGGGTGCTGTATAGCCTTTCAGGCATAGCTACGCTAAAGCGTCAGCGTAACGCACCACCATGAGGTTATTTTTTAACAAGCCCTAAGTATTTTTTTTAGCAGTTGCTATATTCGCAAATCGCTCAGCAAGTTCACGATAATCAATCATTATTTGGCTGCAATAATCAATCTCAGTTTGAAGGAAACGTCTAACATCCATTTCGGTAAGGCAAAACTGCATCGCTGTTTCCTGGATCAGCCTAGGTAACTGATGATGGGCATTGCTCAATGCGTAGTCTCGATTTAGAGAATCTTGCGATGCTCCCCAGGCATTGAGTAAATCTTTCAATAGAAGCTCTGTCTTGGTTTCGGTAGATTGTTTCATCAACTGACACCCGATTAGGCTCTTGGGTAGTGCATTCAAGAGAGAATAATAAATCATTGTTTGATTTATTGCGGTATGGACGGAAACTAGAGCGCTCCGAATCTGATACAGTTAGTCACGTTCCAAGAATC
>JBNPEG010000113.1:0-37873 GCA_051117555.1 Elainellaceae cyanobacterium
ACCGTTGCATTTGAGCTTCAATGGGAGCAGGGTAGGGGCGCATTGGTTTTCCGGCTCATCGTCTACTTCTCTAGCTTACAGATGCAGAAGGTGGAATTACAGCTTATTTAATCCACGATCCTTAGCATCATGAATTGGCTCCTGCTGATTCAAGGTGCCCTCGACGACTGGTAATCCGCTTCAAGACTTGATGCTCAACGGCGAGGCTAATGGCAATAAATAGAACCGTTAATCCTTGAATGGCATACACAATCGTAAACGGAATTTCGGCTTCGCGCTGCAACACATTGGCGCCACTCCGCAATGCCCCGAAAAAAAGCGAGGTTAGCACAACCCCGGTGAAACTACCTCGACTCAAAAGGGCGATCGCCACGGCTTCATAGCCATATCCGGGAGAAATCACTTCAAACAGTCGGTGTTTGATACCCATGACTTCTGAGGCTCCCGCTAACCCGGCCAATCCACCGGCGATCGCCATCACCAGCATGATAATTTTGCTGACTGAAATCCCCGCATATCGAGCCGCCACCGGATTTTGTCCGACCATTTCGATTTGATAGCCCAACGCCGATCGACGAAAGATGATGCCCAAAATCGCCGTGGCAATCAAGCCGACAAAGATTCCGGCATGGGCGGCTCCGCCTTGAACGAGGAGCGGCAGCTTGGCCGACTCATCAATGATGGGAGTAAACGGATTCGAGGCTCCCGGCTCAATCATGGGGTGCTGCACCAAATAACTGACAATATTCAGCGCAATGTAGTTGAGCAGTAGCGTGGTGATCACCTCATTCACGCCCCGGATGGCCTTGAGATAGCCGGGAATGCCGCCCCAGACTGCCCCCAACAGAAATCCACCGAGCAATGCCAGAGGGATATGAATCCACGCGGGCAGACCATGCACATACAGCCCAATGATGGCAGCCCCCAGTCCCCCCATGTGGATTTGTCCTTCACCGCCGATGTTGAGCAGACCCGCTCGCAGCGCCACCAACACGCCAGATGCCGCTAGCAGCAACGGCGTCACCTTCGTTAGGGTATTGCCGATGCCGTAGCCGTCTAGCAAGGACTCGCGGAACAAAATGGCATAGGCATGGATAGGATTGGCTCCGGTTAATGCAATCAGCACGCCACCCACCAGCAAGGCAATGGCGATCGCCACGAGAGGCGAAAGAATTGGTAACCAAGGATAGGAGGGTTGAGTTGATTTCACAGTACGCCTTATTCGGTTACAGTCACAGATGCTGGGACAGAGGAGAAAGTCTCGTCTACGTCTGGATGTCCGGTCATGAGCAGCCCAATTTCATCAATTGTCGCAGTTGCAGCATCGACGATATCGACGAAGCGCCCCCGATACATCACCGCGATGCGATCGCTCATCGTCATCACCTCATCCAGTTCGGTCGAAATGTACAAAATCGCCGCGCCTCGCTGCCGTTCTGCCAGGAGCTGCTGCTGCACATACTCGGTTGCGCCTACATCCAATCCCCGGCAGGGCTGCATGGCGATGATCACCTTGGGGTGCCCCGACAGTTCTCGTGCCAGCACGACCTTTTGTTGATTGCCACCCGACAACTGACTCACCTTCAGTTGCTCACTGCCCGCCCGAATATCAAACTGCGTAATGGCTTGCTCCGCGTGGGTGTTGATTACGGGAAAGCGCAGCAGCCCATATCGACAAAAGGGCAAGCGTCGAAACGCTTTGAGAATGAGGTTGCGAGCGATGCTAAAGTTCATCACTAGCCCCATCTTTTGCCGATCTTCTGGGATGTAACCCACCTGGAGACGCTTGACCCGCTGCTGCACTGACCAATGGGTGATGTCGAGTCCGTCGAGGTGAATCGTTCCGTGGTGGGCAGGACGTAACCCGGCGATCGCATCTGCCAGTTCTCGTTGCCCATTGCCATCTACTCCAGCAATGCCCAAAATCTCGCCCGCCCGCAGTTGAAAGGAGATATCTTGAACTGCCATCAAGTGTCGGTCATCCTTGACTTGGAGATGATTGACATTCAGTACTGCTGCTCCCAAGTTAGGGGGAGGCTTTTGTATATCAAAGAGAACATCACGACCGACCATCAGCGTTGCCAGCGCTGCTTTAGAAATCGACTGAGTCTGGACTGTTTCCACCACCTGCCCTCGACGCAAGATGGTAATTCGGTGGCACAGGTTGAGCAATTCATCCAGCTTATGACTGATAAACAGGATGGTATGCCCAGCCGATGCGAGCTGCCGCAAGATGACAAACAACGACTCCACTTCTAGCGGCGTTAAAACCGCCGTCGGTTCATCCAGAATCAAAATTCGGGCACCCCGATACAGCACTTTGAGAATTTCGACGCGCTGCTGCATACCGACGGGTAATGTCCCAACTTTGGCAGTCGGGTCAACCTGGAGATGATAGCGATGCGACATCGCCTCAATCTGCTCAATCTTCTGACGCAGACTGAGATTGAGACTGAAATCGGTTCCCAAAATAATGTTTTCAGTCACCGAGAGCTGCGGCACCAGCATAAAGTGCTGGTGAATCATGCCAATGCCGTGCTGGATGGCCGTGTTCACCGAAGTAAAGCGAACGGGGTTGCCCTCCAGATAAATCGTGCCTGCGTCCGGCTGATAGAGCCCTGACAAGATATTCATCAGGGTGGTTTTACCCGCTCCGTTTTCACCCAAGATTGCGTGGATTTCTCCAGCCTGAATCTCTAGGTTGATATGGTCGTTCGCCACAAACGAACCGAACCGCTTGGTGATTCCTTCAAGGCGGAGGTAGACCATCGAGTCATCCTGATGTGAGTTCAAGTTCTGTGGGTTATGCGGCAGCACCATCCTGAATACACCAGCTCTCAGCTCCGTCTACTTGACAGTCTTCAAACACCAGATCGCCCGCTTGGAGTTGTTCTTCAACATCCCCAACGGTTTGTTGAACCTCAGATGGAATGGCCTCGCCAAACCGACCCACGTGAAGTACGTCTGAATTTTCGGCACCAACGACGTAGTTCTTAGGTTCCAAGTTTCCATTCTGAGCGATTTCAACTACGCTGGCGATCGCCATTCCGACATTTTGAACAACACTTGTAATGATATGGTCAGGGGCGGTATCGAGGCGATCGCTCGTGTGGCCAATCAAATATACGCCTTTTTCTTTCACTGCTTCTAACGACCCCACATAGGCACTATCCAGATAGGAATACACCACATCTGCCCCGGCTGAAATTAACGCAGCAGTAGCTTCCTTCCCTTTAGCGACATCGTCCCAATCTCCGGTATAGCTGGCAGCCACTTCTGCTGCCGGGTTCGCTGCTTTGGCTCCCAGTTCGAACCCTCGCAGGAGCTGATCCATCGCCTTAAACTGTTTGGCAACCACAAAGGCGATCTTGTTTGACTCGGTGACGAGCCCTGCCGCTGTGCCTGCCAGATACCCCGCCTGCAAGTTATTGGTTTGTACCGACGAGATGTTTGGGCTTGAGATATTGCCGTTGGTCACTAGAAACTGGGTATCGGGAAACTGCCCCGCCACCTGCTGAGCTGAACCGACAAAATCTCCACTATGTCCCAATACCAAATCAAAGCCTTGGCGAGCAAATTCTGATAGGGCTTCTGCATGATCGGGCACGGGAATTTGTTCGACGTACGAAAATTCAAACCCGAGTCTATCCTTGGCTGCATTCAATCCTTCATAGGCAGACTGGTTCCAGCCACCGTCGGTCACCACTCCTGAAAAAACAGCCGCAACCCTATACGGTGTACTTTCAGGATCACCACTTGCAGCTTCGCCGTCTGTGTCAGGTGACGAAGATTGGCCTGTTGTGCAGGCTTTTAAGAACAAGCTTGTTCCTAACGCTGCCGAACTATAGACAATGAACTTACGGCGGTTAAACATCATAGCCATACACTATCCTTTTTCAACACAACGCTTACATGAGTAGCTCTCTCAACATTCAAGCCTGTTGAACGAACTGAAAAGGCAAATTTAAGTCACTTAGCGGCTCTCGCAAAACCAAGAAAGAAACGCCCACTCCACCCACAAACTCATCCAATGCTAGCCCTGAGTCGGTATCAATCACGCGACCTTGTCCACCAAACAGGCGAGCAATCCGAAACGTGTGATAATTCGCCACTAATCGATCTAACGTAATATGCTGACGGCATCCCGCCGGATAGAGCTCTGCATCAAGCTGCGGCAGTAGATACCAGGGGCAATGAATCACGCGATGATGGGCATTGTGATATCCAAAATTGAGAAGTAAAAGGTTGAGCCACGACCATCGATAGGACACCAGGTTGGAATAGGTGTTTGCTTCTTCATACTCTAGGCTGTATTGAGGTAAGTCTTGCCCAAGCCGAAACACCGAATACGTATGTTGAAAACAATCGACAAACCTTAAGATATTGATGAAGCAGATATAGGCAAACGCATACAGGGCGATCGCCCGCAGCGAATACCATCCCAATAGCACAAATAAACTTATTCTAATTAGCAGCAAGGTCGCATTTCGCAGCCGTTCATTGCGCCGAGATTGCCCCAAAAACGGAGAAATCATGCAAATCCAACGGAGAATAAGATTGACGGCTGGAAAGTACAACCACTCCAATCCAACAACTAGCTGAAACAGGGGCTTAGGTAGCGATCTTAAAAAATCAGGAATTGAGAATGCTGAAAAATCAGCCCGGTTTTTATGATGAGCCAAATGATTGCGAGCTAAATCTTGAAATCGACAATAACACGAGCCCGTTAAAAACAACAGACTATTGCCGACCCATATATTGATTTTAGGATGCCAAAAAGTTGTACCATGAACCAGTTCATGGACAAAATATGCTGCCCACATCAACGTATGGATCAGCAGAGTAACACCCACTGCATTGATAGCTAAATTATTAGCACTCACACAGGCTATCGAAAAAATATAACCAATTAGCACATACAGCAATGAAACCGCATTAATCCAGCTATACTGACTCACCTTAGACTTCAATTCAGAAGAGAGAACGCCCATTGAAAACTCCAATTGAAAACTCCAGAGGATAGAGCATCCCGATCATAACTGCGACGGGTGGATCAATTAATATAGTTAAATTAATGAATTCATAATTACTAAACTGTTTTCTTTAATACAAACGCGATTCGCGAACTAATAATTACTAAAATATGAAGCCTCAAGATTTAAGTCTACGAATTCATAAAATGATATGACTGATTCTGATTCTACTCCCAATATCAGCGTTAGCCTAGACAAAACCGATCAACACATTATCGACTTGCTGCGTATCGACGGACGAATGTCCTTCACCGAAATTGGGAAACGACTAAGTCTCCCTGAAGCAACGGCGCGCTATCGAGTTCAACGCTTGATCCAGTCAAAAGTTATTCAAATTCTGGCCTGGCCCAATCCTGAAAAGCTAGGAACTCCTCACGTCATGCTAGTGCGGCTAACGGTTGAGAATGACTATATCGATAATGCGGCAACTACGTTAGAAGCGATGCCAGAGGTTCGGTTCGTTGCAATTACGACCGGAAGATGTGATATCGTCATCGACGTGTTTTTCGGCAGTTATACCGAAGTGACAGCCTTCTTTAAGAAGTTGCGACAGATTCCCGGAATCATTCATCACGATTCCCACTTCATTCTCAAACTGCTAAAAGCCGAATATAAGTACACCCTTTCTTAGAATCGCTGAATTTTGGCTACACCACTCCTAATAGCCTCGGTGATACCCTCTGTAGACTTCATCCACTAGGTATACCCCCGTTCTTTGATGGGTGTTCAATGCCCCCTACCCCTAATTTTAAGGAAATTTTAAGGAACAATAAAAATTCAACTTCAGGAAACCGGAAATGCTTGAGGCTTATTTCATCAAATTATGATTTCGTAAGGTCTATCCGTTTGAAAGATGACAATCTCATGAGAATCGTGAAATTCTAGACCCAAGCCGTTAGTAGCAGGACGCCATCATGATTATTCCACCCGGATTTGACCAACGCTCTGTCCAAACGAGCTTGGGCAGCATGGTGTATTACACGAATGGATCGGCTCCGTGGGATGGAGCAGAGTCTCAGTCAAACGATTCAATCGTGTTTTTCCACGGGTTTGGAGGCGGTTCGTCAGCGTATGAATGGTCAAAAGTATTCCCCGCATTTGCGCCCGATTATCGGATCATTGCGCCTGACCTGATTGGCTGGGGGCGATCGGCTCATCCCCAGCGCAACTATACTATTGATGATTATGTCACTATCATTCTGGAGTTTTTAGAGCAGACCTGCGATCGCCCAGTGCCCGTCGTTGCATCTGCATTGACCGCTGCTTTTATGATTCGTGCGGCGATCGCCCGTCCTGAGCAATTTCGCTATCTCATTCTCACCACCGCATCTGGATTGAATGAGATGGGCAAGGATTACCAAGAAAATTTCTTTACCAAAGTTGCTGCGACTCCGATCATCGACCGTCTGATTTACAGCACCGGAGTTGCCACAAGCTTTGGAATTCGTAGCTTTTTAGAACAGCGCCAATTTGCCAAATCTGAGCGGGTTTATGAGGAAATCGTCGACGCCTATCTCAAGTCAGCCCAGCAGCCCAATGCCGAATATGCGGCGCTCTCGTTTGTCCGGGGTGATTTGTGCTTTGACCTCACTGAGTCGATCGGTGCGCTGACCACGCCAACTGCCATCATCTGGGGGCAAAAGTCAGAATATACCGGGCCTGAAGTCGGTCGTCGTCTAGCTGAAATGAATCCCATCGCAGTGCGCATATTTCATCAATTTGATGATGTCGGGTTTACGCCTCACCTAGAACTACCTGGAGTCACCATTGGGCTACTGCGTAAGTTTATGCCCGTCTTAGAGCAAGCCTATCAAGAAACGCTACCGACGACGCCAGCATCGATCGGGTAATATAGCGATCCTAAATCCCGTGCTGAACGTGGTATAGATGGGATACGCTTTTTAGCAAGCAGTTGATAATATGGCAAGAACGCACGCCGTATGCGCGATGCGTTCTGGTATCAGATATGTCCCGGTATCGATCGTTATTACGCAAACTATTATGGCAGATGCGCTTCTTATTCGAGGTAGATGGGTCTTTACGGGTGAAGCAATCCTGAGCGATGGGGCGATCGCCATACGCAATGACACCATTCAAGACGTAGGATCATGGACATCCCTGCGTGCCAACTATCCTGATGCGGAGGTATTAGGGTCTGAGCAGTTTGCCATCATGCCGGGACTGATCAACGCTCACCATCACAGCAATGGTGTCCCCAACTCCTTGCAAGGCATCGAAGATGATTTTTTGGAACTGTGGCTGTTTGCAAACATTGGGTTGCGATCGCAAGATCCCACCCTCAAAACACTGCTCAGCATTGCTCAACTGCTGCAAAGTGGCGTAACAACAGTAGTCGATGTGGCGAGTGTATCCGGTGACGTGGATGCGTGTTGGAGCAATCTAAACGGGCGGCTACAGGCTTACGAACAGGCTGGAATGCGAGTTGCCTTGACACCGGGTGCAAGCTATGAAAGTTTTTTGGTGCATGGAGACGATAATGCATTTCTATCTAGCTTGCCGAGTGAGTTGCGTCAGCGACTGCAAACGCTGATGCCGCTAAAGCAGGCGCTGGCGAAGGACGAGTATCTAGATTTAATCACCGATTTAGTCAATCGCTACCAAAGCCATCCTCATATTGATATCTGGTTTGGGCCACCCGGCCCTCAGTGGGTGGGTGACGATCTGCTGATAAAGATTGTGGACGCTGCCGATCGCTTGAATACACGGGTTCAAACCCATGCCGTCGAGTCTTTCTATGAAAAGCTCATCGGTCCCCGCTATTATGGCAAATCTGTGGTCGCTCATCTGAGCGATCTAGGAGTGCTCAGTCCCCGATTTTCCATTGCCCATGGCGTCTGGTTAACTGAATCCGATATTGAAATATTGGCAGAAACGGGAGCAGGCGTCAGCCACAACCCCAGCTCTAATTTGAGACTGCGGGCGGGCGTTGCACCTCTCAACGCTATGCTTTCAGGGGGGGTAACCGTGGGCCTGGGCATGGATGGTACGACCTTGGGAGACGATGAAGATATGTTTGCCGAAATGCGGCTGGCAGCGCGGCTACACCGGACTCCCCAGATTGATACCCCTGCCCCGAGCTATGAGGATATCTTTCATCTGGCAACCACAGGAGGTGCTACGCTCATGGGGAAGCAGCGAATCGGGAAACTAGCACCGGGCTATCAGGCGGATGTGGTGCTCGTCAAGTGCGATCGCATCACCTATCCGTGGATAGCGCCTGAGGCACATCCACTCCATGTCATGCTGATGCGTGCAAAAGCCTCTGATGTAGATACGGTATTAGTCAATGGCAAGGTGGTACTACAATCTGGAATGCCCACCGGGTTTGACTTGCATGCAGTAGGGAAAGAAATCGCTGAGCAACTGAGTGCTGCCTCTGACCCGACCGAGTATCGTGCCTTAGCAGCGGACGTGATCCCCCATTTAACTCAATGGTATTCTCAGTGGGACGTACCGAATCTATCTCCCTATGCGGCTTTCAACTCCCGCGTGTAGACTCGTGAGTGCTTATAGCCCCACGGGCTCAGATTTGTACGTAGAACCCGCGCGCCGCAAGGATTCTACGTATGTTTGACGTCCTAACGCGAGAGCGCAAGGCTATCCGAAAACTCGCTAACGTTTTTGGAAATCCCACCCCCTGACGGGGTTTTCGGATAGATTTTTTAATCAGGTGAGGGCTGCAACCGATACTTGAGCGGCAATATTGGAGGCTAAATCATGCAGCGCTTTTGCCGACACTGAATCAGGATGTGAAATCAAAATGGGCAAGCCGCGATCGCCTGCTTCTCTTAGCGCAATCTCTAATGGAATGCAGCCCAGCAAGGGGGCGTCTAATTCTCGAGATACTTTTTTGCCGCCACCTGATCCAAAGATGTCATAGCTGATATGGGGGTGTTCGGGTGGCACAAAATAGCTCATATTCTCAACAATCCCGAGGATTCTGACCCCCATTTGCTCAAACATCTTCAGCCCACGACGTGCATCCAGCAGAGAGACGTCTTGAGGGGTGGTGACGATGACTGCTCCTGCCAGCGGAACGGCTTGCGATAACGTAAGCTGAGCATCCCCCGTGCCGGGTGGCATATCTACAATCAGATAATCCAATTTCCCCCATTCCACTTGATAGAGAAACTGACGAATCACACCGTTTAGCATGGGGCCTCGCCAAATAACAGGTTCATCAAAGCCGATAAAGAAGGCCATCGAGACCAACTTCACACCATAGTTCTCGGCGGGTTTGATTTCTTGGTTTTTGATTCCAGGTTGTAAAATCAATTTGGCATCTTCGAGTCCTAGCATTTTGTGGGTATTGGGGCCATAAATGTCAGCGTCAAGCAATCCAACATTGGCACCAGCCTGGGCGAGAGCGATCGCCACATTAACTGCAATAGAGCTTTTACCCACACCTCCTTTGCCGCTTGAGACTGCCAAAATATTCTTGATGCCCTGAATAGATTGCCGATCTGAGGACGTTTTTTGTTGAGGAATTTCGGCAGTCACTTCGATGTGGACGTCTTTTACGTCAGGAAGCCTCTTGACAGCACGCTGACAGTCTTCAATGATGGTATTTCGTAGAGGGCATGATACTGTCGTCAAGACTAAAATGAAGCTTACCTGACCATCTTTGATCCGAACATTGCGAATCATGTTTAAGTCAACTAAACTCTTTTGAAGTTCAGGATCTTGCACAGGGCGCAACGCGTCTAAGATTGATTTAATTTTCATCATAATAAAAGAGGGTTCCCTGCCCAAAAACGACGGGACTACCTGAATTTGTAATGGGTGAATCTGGCATCAAGCTTGTCTGGAGATATAGCCCTACGGGCTTAGGTTTGTGTGTAGAGCCCCGCGCCGCAGAAAACCTACACATGTCAACGTCTTAACGCGAAAGCGTAAGGCTACATTAGACCCGTTCCCAATTTTGGACTGATAGCCCGAGGGCATGGCTCCGCTCCGCCAACGATTTTGGGTTGGTCGGTCAGAGTTGAGCAGTCTCCAAAGCTTGATCTATACCTCTACTTCGCAACCTCCCATTTGCAAAATTGATATCAGTCCCTCGTGAAACTACTTTCGTTTCAGTTGAAACCTGTAATTACTCGGCTAAAACTTTGCCCGCTGATATTACGTGGCAAGATATCCCTGGGATTCAATGGCTTGAATGCTCGGCTTTGATAAACCTTGACTTGATTACGCCTTAAATAGGCATTGCTCATCGACGAATGATTTTCGGAGGGGCAATAGCCCTATGGGCATGGCTTCGCTAAGGCATTGACATGCTTGTACAACGGGTGGTTGATGGGCTAGTGGTTTCCCTATCATTCATCAATTTCGCAACGTCCTTAAATAAGGTTATACCTCTTCAGGCTTGAATAGTGGAGTTTTAGTGCCAGGTTAGATTATTAAATATTGGCGCTGTACTCAACGGCTCAAAACCATAGTCAAAGCCTTCTTAAACAAAACTAGAGGGATAGGGAACTAGTATTTTATCAGGGGGGACGAGTATTTTGACGGCGGGGGACGAGTATTTTGACGGTGCTGAATGCACCGTCTTGAAGCCGTGTTTCAACTGCGCATAATACTCAAGCGCCCACCGCTCTAGCCTCCAGCATGGTCTCGCCAAGGTCGTCTCAACCCGCATAGGCGGATTTTGCCTATACAACAGCCGTTATTCTTCGAGACGCAACTATTCGTCTACGACTGCAATGAATCAAAGTTTTGTCAGTCAATTAGGGAATTAAACGCTTGCATCTCTTTCATCCCACTGCTGAATCAATTTTTAGAATTTCGCGAAGCATGAACTGATCGTTGACACTCGGCTGAAATCGACCCTTTTCTACATCGCGAATCCAACTCTGACTCTTGCCCATCTCCTCTGCGAGCTGTCTTTGACTCATCCGAAGCTCTTTCCGCGCTGCAAGGATCTGACTGCCTGAAAAAGATGCCATTGATGGGTGAGCAGAGCCAGACCGTCTGCGGCTTTCCCGACTCTGACGCTTTTTAGCTTTTGGACGCGACGGCTTAACCTCCCACGTCTCAGGAAGGTCGAATCTAAGAAACCGCGCATTGAGCAAACGTCTCCACTTGCCGCGTGGTGCAGAATCGGTCATGCGCTGGTCTCGGCTACCATCTTCAATCCAGAAATCAAGAGCGGCTTCAGCATCATCTGGCAAATCAAGAATCTTTGCCCACAAGGGTTGAATATCAGGCGGATAGGTTTCCGGATCAAAGACTGGATTGACGCCATGATAGTGCAGCGTTTCCAAATCTCCTTCAAAGGTTTTGATGAGGCGCTTTTGCAGTGAGGATTGAGCAAATGCTCGTCTGAGCCGATCGTCGCCATAGGCAACACGCATTAGAGTTTGAGCTGTAATCCTCTGATCGTGCCCCATTTTAGTCTTGAACAGTAGCCAAAGTAACATCCGCATGGCACCTTCATGCTGCTGCCAATTACTCATGACTTCTGGCAGAATAGTACTAGGCAAGTGTCCGTACTGATAAAATGCTGAATGATCCCAATACCCGTGTTGATTCAGGAAGTGTCGCGACCACTCCCCTGCTTGAATATGAAAGGTCAAACCAACGAGGTGTCTACACCCTAGCTCATCTTCCTCGAAGTGTTGTTGAACGTCGTTTAATCGCCAAATCCTGTCTTTGTCTACTGCGAATTCAGGAACTTTGCCTCGACGGGGCCACTGAATACTTCCAACCATTGAACAGGGTTGCTGAGCAAGTTCTTTGATGAGTCGCAACTTTTCGAGCTTGCTCAAATCTTTGCGCTTATCCAGTCCTAGATAGCTTTCAATCTGGCGATCGCTAATGACAATTTCGTTTTCCCACGGAGCCTCAATGCTGGTGGCATGGGCAGCATAGATCAGGTGGAGACAGGCTGACCGAATATCTAAATTGGCGATCGCCTGCTCTGCCTTCTGCGGGTCTAATAGCGATACATCATCATCGGGATCAAGTGACTCTGTAATCCAAAATGACACCAGCCCACGCCCTTGGTTGACCTGACGTTGATAAACATAGTATCCATCATCATCGGTTTGCCAGGGAAGGGATTGATTCTGCGTCAAGACATTGCAAAGCTCCCAAACGACGATGGCTGACGCGAAGGTATTACTTTTACCATTTAAGAACAAGTCTAAGCTTAACATTGGACGCTCCTGTTTTTTGCAGCGTCCTTTCTTAGCTTGCAGTGGAATAGGTGACTCGACGGGGCAATTGGCAACGCACTGAGGTTCTAGGGCAACTCCCTCACAGCGATCGCACTCCGTCGGGTCAATCCAATACTCATCCTCAACGACCTTGATTGCCCCAGTCGGACACTGCGGCGTACAAATAGAGCACTGAATGCATGTCTTAGTGATGGAATAAGCCATGAGCGTCTTTGATTCTACCTACAGTGAGGAACGTGATTCAAAAAAGTGAAAATCGATTGGAATCGCTGATTGTCAATCATAGAAAGAGAGTCTTTATTCGACCTATCGCGCTTAAGTCGATATAAACGTGCACAGACCTATTAACTAGCCGAACGATTTAGAAAAAGTCTATGAATTAGCTTGCCATCGTCAACGGGAACAACTACATTAAGAGAATCTAAAGATTAAAAGAAATCGAACCTTTACTTTTAGTCTCGAGATTCGCAGCTCTTGGGCTAAGTTTCTACTTATTCTAGATAAGCCATTTTTCTTTAATGTGTTCTATGCTGCAAAATGCTGCGTTTGTTGCGATCGCTTTGAGAGCATTTCATAACAAAGTCAAGATTTAGTGTCTCTATTAACTTAAAAGAAATTTTGTTTAAAGATAAAATTTCAATTCTTTATTCTTTATTAAAGTTCAACCACTATTTCCAAATAGGGGCATTGCTCTATGAGTTAGGTTGCAGAGGGAGCATCCTACATTTGCAAACTTATTAATATTTGTGGTGATGCACAGCAAATTATGCGCAGTATTGCTAGAACCATGCAGGCTAACAATGGCCCATTTCTGAGCAAGTTTGTATTAGTAGATATAAAGATTGATAGATATTATAGTCCCACCACTCACAACCCATCTGGGATTACTATATTCTGATTGCTGGAATCACAACGACATTGAACGTTTACCAGAACAGTGCTGCTTGAGGATCAATGGAATATCGTGAACCTGAACATAGCTGTATTGGATTCCCCCGGGTTCAATGCGAAGGGTCGGCCCATGTTTGCAGTTTTTCAGACATCCATCAGTGCTAATGCTTACTCGATGGTCTAGCTTTTGTTCATGAACAGCGGTTTGCAAAGCGTGTAATAGATGGGTACTTTCCCGACCGCATTTTCCTCGTGTACACAGACGAAGTGTGAATCTGGGTAGCGTTTGCTCAAGGATTTGGGGATTGGAGCTATCTATTAAGCAATCCTCTTGGGAAATAGGAACAATTCGTAATGCGTTTAACCCGCCTTTCGTTGGGCGTGCCCAAACCTGAATGGTTGTACCTGGATGAATTGTCTGGGCGATCGCACATCCAATAGGCTTTGATAGTTTGATGAGAGATTCAGTTCCATGATGCCGGAGGCGTAATCTTTTTAGATATCCTTTAGATGATAGTGTGCCGCCCAGGTATGTTCCCTCAATCAGCTCTACATCGGCTGAATAGGAATTGGGATCATAGACGTTGAATGGAATGGGTGATGATGTCATATCAGAGGCTCCAACAGCGTTCTAACCAAGCAATGCCGTCGCGTCGGGATATCGTTGTGTGTCTAACGACACTCCAAAATTGAGCTGCGGCGATCGCACTGTCGAGTTGTACATAGAGCGGTTGTCCCATTGCACACCAGCACGGAATCGAAAGTTGATGCAGCCGATAGTAGATTTCCCACCGAAAAATTGGATGAATTTGAACCGATTCGTATAGGTCAAGGTTGGGCGCGATTTGGGGCTTGATAGAGTCCATGGTCATACCTCCAATGTGATTATGTGTAGTAGGAATTAGTTGCCAACGAATTTAAGATGCTAACTGTAGCGATCCTAAATCGCTTGTGAATCGTGTGTGAGTGGTGGGGCGGGCGGCGCCCCACCACTCACAACCCATCTGGAATTGCTATATAGTGATTTGAATGATGACAAGGCAATAGCAATGTTTGAAAGTAAGACAATTGGTATAAGAGGATAGGTAGGGGATTAGCGTTTAAATAATGTCCTGACCGTTGGGTTAGGGGCAAACGGCTGTTTACCCGCTCATGTTTCAAGAATTTGGGGAAGATATTTGAAAGAGGGGTGGGATATGCCGCTCTCGCCCACCCCGACGAAACGAGGAGAGAGTTAGTTGCCGTTGAGATTAAATGCTGGCGTGAGGCTATCGTGCGCTAAGAAGTGGCTGTTGTGAAAGGCACGATCTTCGGTTTTCAGCAAGATTTGCTCATACAGATAGCGGGTCGCGCGATCGCCCAGGCTTTCTGATTGAGAGGCAAGCTGTCTTAGGATACTGACGATAGTCTGCTCTGCGGCGAGAGCATTTTCAACCATCTGCCGACACGAAAAGATGCCGTCCGGTTCGGGCGAAAAGCAGCAAAGGTCTGCGAGACGAGCAAAGCTATTAACCGGAACACCACCCAGCCCATTAAGGCGCTCGCCAATCTCATGGATGTGTTCTCGAACCTCATCAGCACTGTCTTGAAACCAGGTGTGAACCATATAAAATTCACTCCCCTCTGTCACAAAATGCTGCTTTTGATATTGCAAGTAGAGGGCTTGAAAGCTGGCTAAAACGATATTGAGCCCCTCGCAGACAGGAATTGTAACCGTCGTATCCAGGGAGATGGGGTTGGATTGAACCTCGCCCCACGCTTGAACTAGATTCTCAGTTGCTGTTGTCATGGTCAATCTCCTTTAGATAGTGAAGAAACGTGAAAATGCTGAGTGAACTGGATTGGGCTGTGGATCTACCAAACGTAACCGCCCATTACTACTACGTCTCAGAGAAATTTGATCTCCGACTTGTAAGAGTTTTAGAACCGGATGCTCGGCGGATGACCAAAAGCCTAGATCTGTACCATCAGCTACTTTGAACACAGCATAGGTGCGATCGCCCAGCGCCGTGGCATGACTCGTGAGCGATATCACGTGAGCGTCAATGCACCTTGTCTGTGTTCTAGATCGTCTTGAATGAGAACCAATCATGCTGAAGAACTCCTAGTTGAAATCGCGATGTGTCGTTTAGACGGCTTCACCCGTTCAATCAGCTTGCCTTTGGCAAGGCGCTCGGCAACGAACAGGTTTGCTGGAGGTGGCGCATGTGATGGAAGAGTTGCCAGCAGTAGGCTTCAGGCAGTCCGCAAGCGATCGCCCCTCGCAGCACCACATCGAAGTACCAGTCATTAGGAGCCATCTCTCTGAGGAGTTTATTCACTACGACATACGTGCGGACATCGCTGTATTCGAGACCTTTGCACATGACGTGAATAGACTCGCGACGATAGTAGTTGAGATGAACACCTTCCCGACTGTCTAGCAAAGGACTGAGTCGATCCGGAAGCTGATAAAGAACACCGTATACTTCGCCAGTTGGGCTTTTAATGATGTCAAGCGCTCCACAATTACGCTGAACAGAGTAGTGATAGAACCCCAAGCGATAGCTTTTGAGAGTAGCCACCCCAATCACATAAGAATGGGTATTTTCTCGGAGCGATCGCTTCAAATCTACCGGACACATACAAGACCCATAGGCAAAGTAGTAAAACATCTCGGTTCTCCTGCATTCACGCTGCGAGAATGAAGCACGCATGCAAACCATTTAAGCGAGCCGCTTAGCATCTACTGTTTTTGGGAGTTGGATGGGGTCGCCCAAACCCGAAACGGATAGCTGCCATCCATTCGTCAATGTCAAAATTCGCTGATTGCCTTCTGTAGTATGGCTGACGACCTCCTCTTCCAAGTCTTTTTTGGCGACATAAACGAGTAAGGTTCCAGCCGAGTTCTCGCGCAGCATGACTTTCATTCTCAGTACCTCGTGTAATAGTGGATGGTTATAAAGACAAATTTCTGACTAGCAAAGGGCATGGGTCGAGTCCTTTGTTGCAATCAAGCTGAGTAACTCTTCCTCTGTCAAGCTGCGCTTGGTTTGGGTAGACCAGCTCCGAACGGCTGCTAATACTGATTTGGAATCATTTGGATCTAACGTGATGCCGTAGCGCTTCAGGATGGTTTGCAGCCCGTGTCGTCCTGAATGCTTCCCAAGAACTAACCGATGCTGTCTCCCGACTTCACTTGGATCAAACGGTTCGTAAGTATTCGCGTCTTTCAAAATGCCGTGGGCGTGAATGCCTGATTCATGGGTAAATGTGTTTTCACCGACGATGGCTTTCCAGGGCGGCAACGGACTATTAGAGGCTCTGGCAACGAGCCGCGATAGCTCAAGCAAATGCTGGGTTTTGATCGGAGTTGGGAATCCATAGATCCGCTTGAGTGCCATGACGACTTCCTCTAGGGCCGCATTGCCTGCTCGCTCGCCTAGCCCGTTGACGGTCGTATTAACAGAGGTTGCGCCTGCGCGGATTCCGGCGATCGCATTGGCGGTTGCCATTCCCAAATCGTTGTGGGTATGCATTTCAACAGGAATATCGAGATTCGACACCAGCCAGCGAACCTTTTCATAGGTCGTTAGCGGGTCAAGAATGCCCACTGTGTCACAGAATCGAAAGCGAGACGCCCCCCATTCTTGAGCATATTGAGCCGCATCCAGTAAAAAGGTTTCATCAGCGCGAGATGAATCTTCTCCACCCACCGACACCCACAGCCCATGATCGACCGCAAACATAATCGTCTGCCGGAGTTTCTCAAACATGTCTTGCCAACGACGAAACTTGGCATGGATTTGCACCTCTGAGACTGGAATCGAAATATGCACTCGCGTCAAGCCACACGCCATGGATGCTTGCACATCCGAGACGACGGCTCGATTCCAGCCGGTGAGGTGGGCACGCAGTCCGAGTCGGGTAATTTGGGCGATCGCCTCGGCTTCTTCTTGCCCCATCGCCGGAATGCCGACTTCTAATTCATGAACGCCGATTTCATCGAGAAACTTAGCAATTTCTACTTTTTCGTCAATGGCAAAGGCAACTCCGGCGGCTTGCTCACCGTCTCGAAGGGTTGTCTCATGGATGCAGACTGGATTGTAGGCCGGATTGTAGACCGGATTGTAGACCGGATTGCAGGGCGGATGATCATCAGGGCGATTTGAACGATTCATTGGAAAAGGATGGGATGGGTCAAGTGATGCATAGCTCATAGTAGTGCCCTCAAACGGGTTGAAGATGTGCGCCAAGGGTTTTGAATAGAGATCAACAGGGTGTCATTTGGGTTTTTGAACTGCTGTTCGAAACAGCTTGTCTAACATGAAAACATAGCTAAAGGTAAATAAGCTGAAGAGGGTAAGCACAGCAAAGGTAGAAACCATCAGACACCTCCAAGGTGGCAATATAAAATGGGTGAGTCTTAGTCATAACGGGTCGATTTGACGTCTACATATTGCAACACCGGACACATTGCGCCTTGGGCATCAAACCAATCAAAAATTTGCTCTAATTGCTCAATCGTGATTAGACCGTACTTCCACAACAGCATTGGCAAAGACCCATTGCTGAGTTCAGGATCACGCAACACAACCGAAATTTCTCGGTCTGATACAGCCAAATCCTGTTTCAAAAACTGGATAAATCGGAACGTGTTACGTGGAAGTTCCATTGAAGCCTCCTTATCAGGTAAAAATAGCAGGTGGATTGAGAAACGAAACACCGATCGACGATGGGACACTCTTTCTTTGACTGCACCTCTTACAGCGACATCAAGAATTTGACTTGCTCTTCGAGTTCTTCAATGCGGTCTACTAGTTGGCGAATCACCACTGCTTCAGCATCTGGCAGTTTGTCGTGATCGAGAGGACAGGTTGGCGCATTCGATCGACAGATATTTCGTCCTGGAACCCCCACTGCGGTGCAATGAGCGGGCACATGACGCAGAACAATAGACCCTGCACCAATCCGGGCGTAATCACCAATGTGAATGTTGCCTAAGACTTTAGCCCCGGCACCAATAACAACGTGGCTGCCTACGGTGGGATGGCGTTTGCCCGTTTCTTTTCCGGTGCCTCCCAGGGTGACGCCTTGGTAAATCAGGGTATAATCACCGACGATCGCCGTCTCGCCAATCACTACGCCCATGCCGTGATCGATAAACGTTCCGTTGCCGAGGGTCGCTCCGGGGTGAATCTCGATTCCGGTGAGAAATCGAGCCACATGAGAAATCAGGCGAGGAACAAAACCTACTTTGCGTTGATGTAGCCAGTGAGCCAGTCGGTGACAGGCGATCGCATGGAGACCGGGATAGCATATCAGCACTTCAAACCAGTAGCGAGCTGCTGGATCACGATCAAAGATGATCTGAAAATCAGCCACAATCGGCAGATTCTGCAATGTCTGAATGAGTTTGGCGAATCCCGACGTTCTCGCTTGGGGTGGGCCGTCTGGCGTCAGATGAGTATGCCCAGACAGAGGGCGAGAGTCTTGCTCAGAACAGAGGGGACACTGACCCGGAACATTCGCGTGTGAATGAACTGGGTCAGATAATGAGGGCGCACAGGAGGAGAAAGAACTGAGTGACTGTCGCATGGCTCTGCATGGGTAAAGGCGAGTTGTTCTGCTTATACCAAGTGCGATTTGAGAGACTGCCCCCTTTGAGTGCGATCGAATTACTAAACCTATTAGGAAATGTACTCACGGCTAAATGCCCTTCCTATCAAGCGTTTTCTTTTTTTTTCAAGTAAAGGTGTCAGTATTATTGGGATAAGGAACAGGTATTTACAGCCAATAGGGACTTGAAATTGTGTACTCACGCCTAATCCGTTCCCTGTCAATACTTTCAAGTGGATTTGAGTTAGCGAACTGACCTGACACGCCTGTACTCATCTCCAGCGGGGAAACTGCTTGAAATGTAATAAAATAATTAATCTGCAACATCAACTACCAAACACTATTTAAATAGATATATTAGATACAGAAATAATAGATGGCGATCGCTCTTACCCTTCACAGAGCGAGATAGAGCGAGGTTTGAGTACTCAGCAAAGTGATTGTTGAATACACTCAAAATCCACTGCACTTCATAGCCGATGGGAGATTGAGCTGAGTACAAAAATGGTAGACCCGTTTGCTAGAAATACCTGACCCCAGCGTACAAAATACCCGACCCCCATCCCCAATAAAAATTTAAACCCCGATGACGACGCGGTTTGAGCCGTTGAGTACAGTCCTAATCACTCAATAACTCTACGGCGGGGTTGCAGAGCGACTGGCGTGAAGGCGGTTGGTATAAACCACATAACGACAAACACCAAGACCTCCATTCCGGAGCGTTGAGGTCACCCCCTCTTCCCCCGTCCCGTTTCCTACCGTCCACCTTCACGCCGTAGAATCAATGACACCACCCTCACCCAGCGCGATCGCCCAAGCCCCTGCCATTGATCTAGAACTCACAAAAACTCAGGTCAAGGCTAAAAAATCTGGCGGCTGCGGTTGCAGCTCCACCGGACCCTCCGACGACCTCGACGCTGCTATCAAAGCACGCATTGAAAAGCATCCCTGCTACAGCGAAGAAGCCCATCATCACTACGCCCGGATGCACGTTGCGGTGGCTCCCGCCTGCAACATTCAGTGCAACTACTGCAACCGCAAATATGACTGCGCGAATGAAAGTCGTCCGGGGGTGGTGAGTGAACTGCTGACGCCTGAAGAAGCTGCTCACAAAGTCTTAGTCGTAGCAGGCAAAATCCCTCAAATGACCGTGTTGGGCATTGCTGGCCCTGGCGACCCCCTCGCAAACCCTGAAAAAACATTTCGCACCTTTGAATTGATTGCAGACAAAGCCCCCGATATCAAGCTCTGTCTCTCCACCAATGGCTTGATGCTGCCGGACTACGTGGATCGCATCAAAGCGCTCAATGTCGATCATGTCACGATCACGATTAACATGATTGACCCTGAAATCGGAGCCAAGATCTATCCCTGGGTTCACTATCGCCGTAAGCGGTATCGCGGCATTGACGGAGTTCGCATTCTGCATGAGCGTCAGATGGAAGGTTTGCAAGCACTCAAAGAAGCCGACATTTTGTGCAAAGTGAATTCGGTGATGATTCCTGGAATCAACGACCAGCATCTAGTTGAGGTCAACAAAGCCATCCGGGAGCGGGGAGCTTTCTTACACAACATCATGCCGTTGATTTCAGCCCCAGAGCATGGCACCTACTTTGGCTTAAATGGTCAGCGTGGCCCCAATCCCAAAGAACTCAAAACCGTTCAAGATAGTTGCTCTGGCAATATGAAAATGATGCGCCACTGTCGTCAGTGTCGGGCGGATGCCGTTGGTCTACTCGGTGAAGATCGCAGCCAGGAATTCACCAAGACTAAGTTTATGGACATGGAAGCAGACTATAGCGTGGAGAAACGTCAGCAAGTCCATGCTAGTATTGCGATCGCCAAGGCCGAGATCGAAGCTGCCAAAGCCAAGAAGACCAACGGTTCCGCAGGGGCAAGCAACTATTCATCAAGGCCAGATAGCCCCAAGATTCTCCTTGCGGTTGCAACCAAGGGTGGCGGATTAGTCAACCAGCATTTTGGTCATGCAAAAGAATTCATGATCTACGAAGTGGATGCCAATGAAGCTCGCTTTGTCGGACACCGTAAGATTGACCACTACTGCCAGGGTGGATATGGCGAAGACGCCAGTCTAAACGGCATTCTTCAGACGATTTCAGACTGCAAAGCAGTACTGGCAGCCAAGGTTGGACCCTGTCCTCAAAAGAAATTGAAACAGGTCGGGCTGGATGTCGTTGAAGCGTATGACGTTATCGAAACCGTAGCCCGCGACTATTACGACCAGCATGTGCAAACCGTGTAGCGTCGAGTGCAGTTATATTCCCGTCTACTGACTTTTAGGAGGTTGCTCCCATGCCATACACCATTACCAATCAATGTATTCAATGCGATCGCTGTTTATCGAGTTGCCCCACTCAAGCCATTCAAGATGATGGTCAGCAGTATTGGATTGATGCGAGTCAATGCACCAATTGTGAAGGAACCTACAGCGTTCCCCAGTGTTGGGCAGTTTGCCCCACCAATGGAGGATGTGTGTTTTCGACGAGTGAAATTGCCGCTCCATCGGGAGATTATTGGGACTCTTGGTTTAATATCTACGATCGCTTGATTGCTCAGTTGAAGTCGTCTCATTCAACCTTGTCTCAGCAACCCAACTACTGGCAATCGTGGTTTGATTCCTATGCGGCGACCCTATCGCGCCTGCAAACTCAGCATCTATAGCCGTAGTCTTCCGCTAGTTTGAGTCTCCAAGAGAGACTCTTACAAGGAACACACGACCAAGGACGGTCGCACTTACACAAAACCTAAATGCTCTCTCCCCACCCCTTAGTCTTGATCTCTAACCTTTTAGTTTCAGTTTCTGATCGTTTTTCCAGTTCCTAATCCGTTAGAGTCATCTCCCAAACCTTTAGTTTTGGTCTCTGAACCTTTAGTTTCGTCTCTCAAACCTTTAGTTTCGATCTCCAAACCTTTAGTTTTGGTCTCTGAACCTTTAGTTTTGGTCTCTGAACCTTTAGTTTTGGTCTCTGAACCTTTAGTTTCGATCTCCAAACCTTTAGTTTCGATCTCCAAACCTTTAGTTTCGATCTCTGAACCTTTAGTTTCGATCTCTGAACCTTTAGTTTCGATCTCTGAACCTTTAGTTTCGATCTCCAAACCTTTAGTTTCGATCTCCAAACCTTTAGTTTCGACCTCTGAACCTTTAGTTTCGATCTCTGAACCTTTAGTTTCGATCTCCAAACCTTTAGTTTCGTCTCTCAAACCTTTAGTTTTGGTCTCTAAACCTTTAGTTTCCACTCTTAAATCATTAGTTTCGACCTGCAATTCTCAAATTTCAGACTCCAACTTCTAGCCTCAGCGGAGTATACGCCATGACTGTGATTTATTTGGACAACAATGCGACAACGCGCGTCGCTCCCGAAGTCGTTGATGTGATGCTGCCTTACCTGCGCGACTTTTACGGCAATCCATCCTCCATGCATGTCTTTGGTGGACAGGTTGGTCAGGCAGTGCGAGACGCGCGATCGCAGGTTGCCCAACTGATTGGCGCAGAGGACACCGAAATTGTGTTCACCAGTTGCGGCAGCGAGGGAAATAATACTGCGATTCATGCAGCCCTAGCCGCTCAGTCCGACCGACGCCATATCATCACCACCGAAGTCGAGCATCCCGCCATTCTCAATGTGTGCAAGCACTTGGAAAAGAAGGGCTACACGGTCACCTATTTGAGCGTAGATGCCCAAGGGCAGCTTGATTTGATGGAGCTAGAGGCCGCAATGACGGGCGGCACAGCGCTGGTCACGGTGATGGCTGCTAATAATGAAACCGGCGTGCTGTTCCCGATAGAAGAGGTAGGGGCGATCGCCAAGGAGTATGGTGCAACCGTTCATGTAGACGCGGTGCAGGCAGTTGGCAAAGTCCCCATTAACTTGAAAACCAGCACCATTGACCTGCTGACGCTCTCCGGGCATAAGCTCCATGCCCCCAAAGGGATTGGTGCCCTCTATGTGCGACGCGGCTTCAAGTTTCGCCCCTTCCTTCTGGGAGGACACCAAGAACGAGGACGGCGGGCAGGCACGGAAAATGTGCCCGGACTGATTGCCCTAGGGAAAGCAGCGGAGCTAGCATACCAAGATTTACGTCACAATCTCCAAGGCACTAGTCAAGAAAAGCTGCTGCGCGATCGCCTGGAGCAAGGACTATTAGAGCGTATTCCTGACACCGCTGTGAATGGTCATTTAATTCATCGTCTACCCAACACTACAAACATCGGCTTCAAATACATCGAAGGAGAAGCAATTCTCTTTTTGCTCAACAAGTACGGTATCTGTGCTTCATCTGGCTCAGCCTGCACCTCTGGCTCTTTGGAACCGTCCCATGTGCTGCGAGCGATGGGGTTACCCTACACCATTCTGCATGGATCAATCCGGTTTAGCCTGTCGCGATATACCACGGTGGCAGAGGTTGATACGGTGCTAGAGGTCATGCCCGATATCGTAGAACGGCTGCGAGCCATGTCGCCCTTTAGTAATGACGAAGCAGGTTGGCTGCAAGACCGCAGTGAAGCAGTCGCAGTACGATGATTTTCTCCCGATTCTCCACCCTCTTAATCAATCTCTACTTCATTAATTAGGACAACAACCATGTGGGACTACTCAGAGCAGGTACTTGAACATTTCTATAATCCGCGCAATCAAGGGGCGATCGCCACTGCTGAAGAACCCGGTATTGCAGTGGTCTATGGCGAAGTGGGCAGTATTGCCTGCGGAGATGCCCTGCGGTTGCACCTAAAAGTCAAGGAAGCGACAGAAACGATCCTTGATGCGCGATTTCAAACTTTTGGCTGCACCAGTGCGATCGCCTCGTCGTCAGCCCTCACTGAAATTATTAAAGGTAAAACACTGGATGAAGCCCTCAATATCAGCAATCAAGACATCGCAGATTTCTTGGGAGGGTTGCCGGAAGCCAAAATGCACTGCTCCGTGATGGGGCAAGAAGCCCTCGAAGCAGCTATCTACAAGTATCGTGGTATCGAGGTCGACCATCATGACGACGATGACGAAGGCACGCTCATCTGCTCGTGCTTTGGCATTACCGAGAGTAAGATTCGCCGAGTTGTGATTGAGAATGACCTCACTGATGTTGAGCACGTCACCAACTATATCAAAGCCGGGGGTGGCTGTGGCTCCTGTCTTGCAGGTATTGAAGATATCCTCATTGATGTTCAGCAGGAAAAAGCATCGTTAACAAGCCGAGTCGTGGCTGAACTGACTCCCATGCTTCCATCTCCACAGCCGTTAACGCCGATTCAAAAAATCACGCTGATTCAACAAGTCATCGAAGAAGACGTACGCCCGGTGTTAGTCGCTGATGGCGGTGATGTCGAACTCTACAACGTCAAGGGAGACACGGTGCAAGTTGTACTAAAAGGAGCCTGTGGTGGCTGTGCCAGCAGCACCGATACCCTCAAGTATGCGATTGAATCTCGCCTCAAAGAGCGTGTGCTTCCCAGTCTAGTCGTTGAAGCCATTTCATAGAGGCTGCGATCGCGCCGAGACATCCCCAGTGGCGATCGCCCTTATCCACTTCCCTCACCTTTTGTACTGTTTCTCTCTGATTGCAATGCTGACTTTTCATTCAAAATCTGAAGACTGTGTTGCTCCGCAACACGCCTCGCGAGCACCTCCATCCATTCACTCAATAATTAATCTCTCTGGTATGGGTGTGCGAGCAACGGCAAACCGTCCATCTGCGGAGAAATTAACCATCAATCCCTAATCTTCGCATCCCACATCTCACGTATACCCTCATCGAAAATCACTCACAAGGAGATTCTCCAACCATGAGACAAATTGCATTTTACGGAAAAGGCGGCATCGGCAAATCCACCACGTCTCAGAACACCCTAGCTGCGATGGCTGAACTGGGTCAGCGGATTATGATTGTGGGCTGTGATCCCAAAGCAGATTCCACCCGCTTGATGCTTCACAGCAAAGCCCAGACCACCATTTTGCATCTAGCGGCTGAGCGGGGAGCTGTGGAAGACCTAGAACTTGATGAAGTCCTGCTAACCGGCTATCGCGGCGTGAGATGCGTTGAGTCGGGCGGTCCAGAACCCGGTGTCGGCTGCGCAGGTCGAGGTATCATCACCGCTATCAACTTTTTGGAAGAAGAAGGCGCTTACGAAGACCTCGATTTCGTCTCCTACGACGTCTTGGGCGACGTTGTGTGCGGCGGTTTCGCGATGCCCATCCGGGAAGGCAAAGCCCAGGAAATCTACATCGTAGTTTCGGGTGAAATGATGGCGATGTATGCCGCTAATAACATCGCTCGTGGTGTTTTGAAGTATGCCCACTCCGGTGGCGTACGTCTAGGCGGGCTCATCTGCAACAGCCGCAACACCGACCGCGAAGTTGAGCTGATCGAAGCCCTAGCCGCGAAGCTCAATACCCAGATGATTCACTTTGTTCCCCGTGATAATGTGGTTCAACACGCTGAACTGCGTCGCATGACGGTGAATGAGTATGCTCCTGAGAGCAAGCAGGCAGGCGAATATGCTCAGCTTGCTGAGAAGATCATCGCCAACCGAAACCTCACCATTCCCACGCCCATTTCCATGGACGAGTTGGAAGAACTGCTGATTGAATTCGGCATCCTCGACAGCGATGAGAAGTATCAAGAGGCGATCGCCACTGATAAAACCACAGCAGTTGTTTAGTTCTCCCAGTTTCCAGGAGTACTGAACTCAGTGACGGCATGACAGAGCCAGGGAATGCAGTCGAGCCAACTCACTTGCGAGTACGCATAAAAAGAATATCAAGGGCGATCGTACTGCTCCCGCTCTGTTCCCGCTCTGTTCCCTCACATCTTCCACTCTCCCCTTCCCTAATTTCTCCCTACGCAAACTCCCGATATAACCTGAGAGGGCACTATGGCAAACGTAGAAGACAAAAAAGCACTCGTTCAGGAGGTGCTAGACGCCTATCCTGAGAAAGCCCAAAAGACCCGCTCCAAGCACCTCAACGTTCACGAAGAAGGTAATTCTGATTGCGGTGTCAAGTCTAACAAAAAGTCTGTTCCTGGCGTTATGACCACTCGTGGCTGTGCCTACGCAGGTGCGAAGGGGGTGGTCTGGGGACCCGTTAAAGATATGATTCACCTCAGCCACGGTCCCGTTGGATGTGGATACTATTCTTGGTCAGGACGCCGCAACTACTACATCGGCACCACAGGGGTAGATACCTTCGGCACCATGCAGTTCACCTCCGATTTCCAGGAACGGGATATCGTCTTCGGCGGCGACAAAAAGCTCGACAAGCTGATTGACGAAATCGAGGTTCTCTTTCCCCTAAGCAAGGGCACTACGATCGAATCAGAATGCCCTGTAGGTCTGATTGGAGATGATATCGAAGCTGTCGCTCGGAAAAAGGCCAAGCAGTATGGCAAGCCTGTTGTACCAGTCCGCTGTGAAGGATTCCGGGGTGTCTCCCAGTCCTTAGGACACCACATTGCCAACGACACCGTGCGGGATTGGGTGCTGCCCAAAGCCGATGAATACCGCCAGCTTCCCAACGGTTTTGAACCCAGCCCCTACGATGTCAACATCATCGGAGACTACAACATCGGTGGGGATGCTTGGCCCAGCCGCAAACTCCTTGAAGACATTGGACTGCGCGTTATTTGTCAGTTCTCCGGCGATGGCACCTTCAATGAAGTCGTCATGACGCCCCTTGCCAAGCTCAACCTAATCCACTGCTATCGGTCAATGAACTACATCTGCCGCTTCATGGAAGAGAAGTATGGCATTGGCTGGCTGGAATATAACTTCTTTGGCCCCACCCAAATCGCCAAGTCTCTGCGGAAGATTGCGGCTCAGTTTGACGAAACGATTCAAGCAAAAGCAGAAGAAGTGATTGCCGCAAATCAGATTCGCATGGATGCCATCACTGCCAAGTATCGCCCCCGTCTAGAAGGCAAGCGCGTGATGATGATGGTCGGTGGATTGCGCCCCCGCCACGTCGTCCCTGCCTTCGAAGACCTGGGCATGGACGTCATCGGTACTGGCTATGAGTTTGGTCATGGCGATGACTACAAGCGTACTGCCGACTATGTGAGCGACGGCACCGTCATCTATGACGACGTGAGCGGCTTTGAATTTGAGGAATTCGCAAAGCAGTTGAAGCCTGATCTGATTGCTGCAGGCATTAAAGAGAAGTATGTCTTCCAAAAGATGGCACTCCCCTTCCGCCAAATGCACTCCTGGGATTACTCAGGCCCGTACCACGGCTATGAAGGATTTGAAGTCTTCGCCCGGGATATGGATCTAGCCATTAATAATCCCACCTGGAGCCTGATCAACGCTCCGTGGAATGCGTAGACAACTCGAAACATGAGGGAGTGTGGGAGTGATGGAGTGAGGAAACATCTGAATCACCCCATCCACTCATCTCCCCATCCCCCCATCCCCTATCCCCCATCCCCATCCAGCATTTCTTTCAAAAGGAGCGCACCATGACTCAGACCCCAGACAACAACCTAACTCCTGAGCAAACGCCTCAACCGACGACTATTCCGCCTACGGTTCCCACCGACCCCGGCAAAATTCAGGATCACTTTGACCTGTTCCACACCGATACCTACCAAGATTTATTTGAGTACAAGCGGCAGTTTGAAGGGGCACATGACCCAGATGAAGTAGCTCGCATTGCAGAGTGGACAAAATCCTGGGATTATCGCGAGAAGAACTTTGAGCGAGGAGCGCTGACGGTTAATCCTGCAAAAGCTTGTCAGCCGCTTGGTGCCCTGTTTGTTGCTGCTGGCTTTGAAGGAACACTGCCTTACAGCCACGGATCGCAAGGATGTGTTGCTTACTTTCGTACCCACCTGACTCGTAACTACAAAGAGCCATTCCAAGCCGTATCGTCATCCATGACCGAAGATGCAGCCGTATTTGGTGGGCTCAACAACCTCAAGCAAGGTTTGGAAAACTCCTACACGCTCTATAAGCCCAAAATGATTGCTCTCTGCACCACCTGTATGGCAGAAGTCATTGGGGATGATTTGGGAGCATTCATCACGACCTCTAAGCAAGAAGGGCATATTCCTGAAGACCTGCCCGTCCCGTTTGCTCATACTCCCAGCTTTGTCGGCTCCCATATTACAGGATACGACAACATGCTGAAAGGGATTCTCTCAACCCTGAGCAAAGGCAAAAAGGCGGACACCACCAACGGTAAATTTAACTTCAACTTGGGATTTGATCCCTACGTGGGCAATATCCGAGAGCTGAAGCGAATTCTGGAGCTATTTGGAATCGATTACACAGTTCTGTCAGACAACTCGGATGCATTTGATTCTCCAAACACGGGCGAATTCAAGATGTATAACGGGCTGACGACGCTAGAAGACACGGCTGACTCGATTAATGCTGAAGGCAGCTTCTTCTTCCAGAAGTACACGACACCCAAAACTCAAGAATTCATCGCCACCGAGTGGGGTCAAAAGACCTACAACTTCCGTCCGTTTGGTATCAAGGGCACTGATGAATTCTTGATGGCGCTGTCTGCAATCACGGGTAAGCCGATTCCCCAAGTGCTGCAAGATGAGCGGGGTCGCGCTGTCGATGCCATGACTGACTCTCAAGCCTGGATTCACGGCAAGCGGATTGCTCTCTATGGCGATCCAGATCATGTCACAAGCCTGGTCAACTTCTTGCTAGAAGTAGGTGCTGAGCCAGTTCACATTGTCGTCACCAACAGTAATGAAGGCTTTGAGTCAGAACTGCGAGACATCTTAACTGCCAGCCCCTATGGGCAGGGTGCCACGATCTGGGGCAAGAAGGATCTATGGCACTTGCGATCGCTCCTCTTTACCGAGCCTGTAGATTTGCTGATCGGCAACTCCTACGGCAAGTATCTCTGGCGTGATACCCATACTCCACTAGTTCGCATTGGTTACCCGATCTTCGATCGCCACCACATGCACCGCTATGAAACATTGGGGTATCGCGGCGCGACAAACCTGCTCAACTGGGTGGTAAACACCATTCTGGATGAACTGGATCGCAAGACCATCATTCCCGCGAAGACGGATATTTCGTTTGATTTGATTCGGTAATGCCTGTGGGGGCGATCGCTGTTCGCAAAGCATCTCCGAAGGAGAAATCGCCCCTACCCATCAATTCGTTCTGGCAAATACCTCACTTACGATGTAATCCCATATTCTGACGGAGAATCCACCATGCGTCTTAGCGAAGAAGTCGAACTAGATGCCCCCCCTATTTATGAAATTGGCAGCCGAGTCCGCACCTGCAAAGTCATTCGTAATGACGGCACCTTTCCAGGAAAAGACGTGGGCTTTCATCTTGCTAAAAAAGGTGACATTGGCTATATCGTCGGCATCGGCACCTATCTGCAACGGGCGTACGTCTATTCGGTGCATTTCCTAGACTCTAACTTTGTTGTCGGTTGCCTGAGCCGAGAATTGGAACTAGCAGAAGATCGCCCCGTTCAAAGCTTGAACGGCGATGATTAGTTCCAACGGATATGTAAATGAGTCAATGTAGGGTGGGCAAAGCACCGCGTGCCCATCGCATCAGAAGACCGGCTCGATACCTCTCCTCTATTTCCGCACTCCTACCCTCAGACGGCTATGAAACTCACCCACGGCAAAATTCGTGAACTTCTGACCGAACCTGGTTGTGAGCACAACCATAAAAAAGATGGCAAAGGCAAAAACAAAGCCTGCACTCAGACAGCCCAACCGGGTGCGGCTCAAGGCGGATGTGCTTTTGATGGAGCCAGTATTGCTCTTGTGCCAATCACCGATGCCGCGCACTTGGTGCATGGGCCAATTGCCTGTGCTGGCAATTCATGGGGCAGTCGGGGTAGTCTTTCATCCGGGCCGATGCTCTACAAAATGGGTTTCACCACCGACTTGACCGAGAATGACATTATCTTTGGGGGTGAAAAGCGGCTCTACAAAGCCATCCAAGAGGTGCAGCACAAGTATCATCCTGCCGCTATCTTTGTCTATTCCACCTGCGTAACGGCGCTAATCGGAGATGACCTCGATGCAGTATGCGACTCCGCATCGCAGAAAGTTGGCATCCCCGTCATTCCCGTCCAGTCCCCCGGCTTTGTCGGCAGCAAAAACCTGGGCAACCGCCTCGCTGGAGAAGCCCTGTTAGAGCATGTCGTCGGCACTGCCGAACCCGACTATACGACCCCTTACGACATCAATTTGATTGGTGAGTACAACATTGCAGGGGAGATGTGGGGCGTGTTGCCACTCTTTGAAAAAGTCGGCATCCGCGTGTTGTCTAAAATTACGGGAGATGCCCGTTATCGGGAAGTCGCCTATGCCCACCGTGCCAAACTCAATGTGATGATCTGCTCGAAGGCGCTGATTAACATGGCGCGGAAGATGGAGGAGACATACGGCATTCCCTACATCGAGGAATCTTTCTACGGCATTGATGACATGAACAAATGCCTGCGCCACATCGCCGAGAAATTCGGTGATCCAGTGTTGAAAGAGCGAATCGAGACGATGATTTGTGAAGAAACAGCCTCGCTGAATCAGTCTCTTGCCCCCTTTCGACAGCGGCTAGCAGGCAAGCGGGTTGTTTTGTATACGGGCGGGGTGAAAAGCTGGTCAATCATTTCAGCCGCCAAAGACTTGGGTATCAACGTCGTTGCCACTAGTACCAAAAAAAGTACAGAGGAAGACAAAGCCCGCATCAAAGAACTGCTAGGCAAAGATGGAATCGCGATTGAGAAAGGCAATGCTCAGCAGTTGCTCAAGATTATCGCTGAAACCAAAGCCGATATGCTGATTGCAGGCGGACGAAACCAGTATACTGCTCTCAAGGCTCGGATTCCATTCCTGGATATCAATCAAGAGCGGCACCATCCCTATGCCGGATATGTAGGCATGGTAGAAATGGCGCGAGAACTGGATGAAGCCTTGCACAGCCCCATCTGGGCACAGGTGCGAAAAGTCGCTCCGTGGGAGGCAGAGGATGGATGTGGGAATGGGTCGACGGGTCGATGGGTGGATGAGAAGAAGGGTAGAAGCGGACATGGGTCGACGGGGCAATGGGTGGATGAGACGATAGACGATGCGTCTTCCTACTCTCCCACTCCCCTGCGCCCTCAAACCAAAGTTGTTGCCCGTCGCAAGTCTGCTGCTGTCAATCCTCTCAAGCAAAGCCAGCCCTTGGGTGCATCCCTAGCATTTTTAGGACTTAAGGGCGTTATGCCCCTGTTTCATGGCTCTCAAGGCTGTACGGCATTTGCCAAGGTTATGCTGGTGCGTCACTTCCGGGAAGCCATCCCCATGTCTACGACTGCCATGTCTGAAGTATCTACCATTTTGGGGGGTGAGGAAAATGTGGAGCACGCCATTCTTACCCTAGTTGAAAAATCAAATCCAGAGATGATTGGGCTGTTCACCACAGGGCTGACCGAGACTCGCGGCGATGACATGGACGGTATTCTCAAAACGGTGCGGCTGCGCCATCCTGAATTGCATGATGTGCCCATTGTGTTTGCATCAACACCTGACTTTAAGGGTGCCTTGCAAGATGGCTATCAGGCG
The DNA here is from genome assembly GCA_051117555.1 of Elainellaceae cyanobacterium. Taxonomy (GTDB): domain Bacteria; phylum Cyanobacteriota; class Cyanobacteriia; order CAZCXK01; family CAZCXK01; genus DBGGTD01. The sequence goes on from JBNPEG010000113.1 coordinate 31,283, forward strand.
GCAGTCGAAAGCATGGTGCGATCGCTCCCCCAGCCCGGTGAAACCCGATTTAACCAGGTCACCGTTCTCGTGAGTTCTGCCTTTGCCCCCGGCGATGTGCAATACATCAAAGACATTATCGCTGGCTTTGGCCTATGCGCGATCGTGGTGCCAGATCTCTCAACCTCCCTGGATGGACACCTTGATGACTCGTCCAGCAGTACAACAAACGGCGGCACAACCCTAGCACAGTTGCGAGAGATCAGCAGTTCGGTCTACACCCTCGCCTTGGGAAACAGCATGGAAGGAGCCGCTGTGATTCTTCAACAACGGTTTGGCATTCCCTATGAAGTATTTCCAGCCTTGACCGGGTTAGACGCAGCCGATGAGTTTGTTAACGCGCTGGCCGATATCAGTGGAGCAGAGGTGCCGGAGCGCGATCGCCACCAGCGATCGCAACTCCAAGACGCCATTCTAGATACCCACTTCTTCTTTGGTGGCAAGAAAGTCTCTCTCGCGCTAGAACCCGATCTCTTGCATGCAGTCGCCTGGGCGCTCCATCAGATGGGGGCAACGATCCATGCCGCCGTCACCACAACGAAGTCTACGTCACTCAAGCAGTTGCCAATTGAAACGGTCACGATTGGAGATTTAGAAGACTTTGAAGAACTGGCAGTTGGCTCTGACTTGCTGATTGCTAACTCCAATGCAGGGGCGATCGCCCGTCGGCTCCATATCCCCTTGTATCGGCTAGGCTTCCCGGTGTTTGATCGCTTGGGCAACGGTCAGCGCTGCACGGTAGGCTATCGCGGCACGACTCAGCTGCTATTTGATATCGGCAATCTCCTGCTAGAAGCCGAGGAGGATGCATCCCATGCCAGGTTAAAACCTGAACAACCGGGAATTAGCCTCTATCCAAATGTCAACCAATTGAACAGATTTCATCCATCCTAAGGATCTACGACATGTGTTTCTTCACCTTTGATTGATTTAGGAGATTAACCATGAAAGTTGCATTCACCACAGGCGACTCGATTCATATCAACGCCCACTTCGGATGGGCAAAGACGATCGATGTCTACGATGTGAACACCGAAGGCTATCAGTTTTCCCAAACCCTTGAATTTGACGGAGATCTCAAAGAAGACGGCAACGAAGATAAACTCGAACCCAAAATTCAAGCGCTAGATGGCTGCACGATTGTCTATGTGTCTGCCATTGGGGGGAGTGCTGCCGCCCGCATTATCCGCAAAGGCATCACTCCTATCAAAGCCAATTCAGAAGACGACAAAATCGAAGACGTGCTGAATCAATTTGTGAAGACGTTGCGAGGCAATCCGCCTCCTTGGTTGCGCAAAGCGTTGTTAAAAGATAAGCCCACTTTTGAAACCCTTGAAGACGAAGAGGAAGTTGTTGTATGACCGCTACCCATACTGCTCTAACTGCTACTGCTCCAACTGCCGAAACACCTGTCAATGTGGCAGATGCACCCTTCTTGCAAGCTATTGTTCAACAAATTCGCGCGAATGACCCCTATGGCACCTATCGCAACTGGAGCGATGAACTACTGCTCAAGCCCTATATTCTTTCTAAGGCTGAGAAACGGGAGATTTCCGTTGAGGGTGATGTAGACCCCATCACGAAAGGTCGGATCTTTGCCTTCTATCGGGCGATCGCCGCTCGTATCGAGGAGGAAACCGGGAAACTTGCCACGGTTGTAATCGACCTAAGCCATGAAGGATTCGGCTGGACACTCATCTTTTCAGGTCGCTTAATCCTAGTATCGAGAACGCTGCGTGACGCTCAGCGGTTTGGCTATGCGTCTCTCGAAAAGCTCAACCAAGAAGGCGAGAAACTGATTCAAAAAGGAATCGAGATGGCGACCCGTTTTAGCGAGGTTTGTGACCTATAGGGCTGATTTCGCGTTGGTCATGCCTGTTTGTGGGCGATCGCCGTTCGCCTCTACCGTTGAATTATTTTTCTGATATCTGTGATGAATCAAAGATGAATCAAACAACGACCCTACCTCTAACTATCGACGAGCTAAAAACCAAAATCCGCAAGCTCAACAGTAAAGCAGGACAGATGAAGATGGACTTGCATGATATCGCGGAAGGACTTCCCAACGATTTGGAAAAACTTCCCGATGCAGCCGCCAAAACCTATGACCTATTCTGTCAGCTTCAAGCCCTAAGACAACAGCTTCGAGTTCTAGAGAATTCCTAACAGGAGAACGCCCATGAGTCAGTCCCTCGCGATATTTAACACCTTGTCTACTGCTGAGGAGTATCTTCAGTTTTTTGGACTCTCCTATGACCCACAAATTGTCAACGTTAATCGGCTTCACATCTTGCGGAAGTTTTCTGGATTGGTTCGCGAAATCGACCGCGATGCCAGCTTAAATGACACCGAGAGACTGGCTCAATATCGGGTCGCCTTGCAAGATGCCTATGTCCTATTTTTAACCTCATCCCCGCTCGAGCAAAAGCTGTTCAAGGTCTTCAAACAAAAGCCCAAAAATGTCGTACTGCTGTCTGACATTGTAACGGAATAGAAGGCTGACCTTTCTTAAATCCGTCCCCAAATGAATCCCCACAGAATCCTTGAAACGAATTGAGGAAAAGTCCCGTGACTACGTTGACCCCTATTGAACTCGATCGCTATCGCCGCCAGATGATGTTGCCCGGATTTGGCGAAGCCGGACAACGCAAGCTCAAGGAAGCAACTGTGTTGGTCACGGGAGTCGGTGGCCTCGGTGGCACGGCTGCCCTTTACCTGGCTGTTGCCGGAGTCGGCAAGCTTATTTTGGTGCGGGGTGGCAACCTGAAGCGGGATGATATGAATCGCCAAATCTTGATGACTGACGATTGGGTGGGCAAGCCGCGAGTGTTCAAAGCTAAAGATACTCTTGCTGCCATTAATCCTGACATCGAAATTGAGGCCCGTTGTGAGTTTGTTACAGCAGACAATGTGGATGGTCTAGTGCAGTCGGCAGATCTGGCTTTGGACTGTGCCTTTGATTTCAAAGAGCGCACGTTGCTGAATGCTGCCTGTGTGCGGTGGGGTAAGCCCATGGTAGAAGCCGCCATGAACGATATGGAAGCCTACCTGACTACCATTATTCCGGGTGAAACACCGTGTTTGTCGTGCATTTTTCCAGAGATTCCTGAATGGGATCGATGGGGGTTTGGGGTGCTGGGTGCCGTATCCGGTACTCTCGCCTGCCTCACGGCGTTGGAAGCAGTGAAGCTGATTACAGGACTGGGCGAACCTTTGCTCGGCAAGCTTCTGACTATAGATCTAGCCCGTGCCGAATTCGCCAAGCGCCGACCATATCGCGATCCAGAGTGTCCGGTATGCGGAAAAAACAAGTCTACTCATCTATCTAGCCTCAGTAATGGGGTTCTATCAGAGTCCTTTGTTGCGCCTCTCGTAACCACTCTCTCAACATAACGCTGCCGTTCTACGCGAGATTGTTCGCCATGCTGGTATCACTGCTGGTCCTGGGAGGGGCGATCGCCCCTCCGCCGAGAATCACCGAAACCATCAACGCCTCAACCTGAAGGAGAAAGACTATGATTGTTACCCTGACTGATATTGCTGAACTCCGCCTACGTACGTTTGTGCGGGCGTCGGATGCTGCCGCCTCATCGACACGGGGTGTTCGTTTCTCAGTCAACGATGGAGGATGCAGCGGCTACGAATATGGGGTCAGCATTGTTAATGCCCCGAAAGACGATGATATTTTGCTCGACCACGGATCGCTCAAAGTCTATGTCGATCGCCAAAGCGCACCCTTGCTTGAAGGGATTGTGATTGATTACGTAGATAGCCTGTTAGAGAGCGGCTTCAAGTTTACCAACCCAAATGCAACCGATACATGTGGCTGTGGAAAATCGTTTCAAGCAGGCGACTGCACGCCAGCCGCTGCACCCTGTAGCTAACGGATGTCATCCAAAGGCTACCATTACTACTTCCATTAATTCCTTCTTCACTATCACTATCCATCCTACTTATCTACCGGAGAACATAAACTATGACTACTTACAACGTTCACCTCATCAACAAGAAGCGCCAAATTGATATCACGATCCCTGTTGAAGATGACACCTATATCTTTGATGCCGCCGAAGACCAAGGACTAGACCTGCCCTCATCGTGCCGATCGGGCGCCTGCTCCAGCTGCGTTGGCAAGATCGTCGAAGGCGAGGTTGACCAAGAAGATCAGTCATTCCTAGATGACGAGCAGATCGCTAAAGGATATGTGCTGCTGTGCGTCGCCTATCCGAAGTCAGACTGCACCATCAAAACCCACATGGAAGCATATCTCGTGTAGTGTCAATCCCTTGCAAATACAGGACTTAGAAACATGGCAAAGATTGGAATCTTTTACGGCAGCACCTCCGGTGTCACAGAAGAAATCGCCGAAAAAATACGTGATGAAATTGGAGACGATCTCTGTGATTTGTACAGCATGGAGGAAGATTTTGATGATGTCGATGATTTATTGAAATATGACTATCTACTTCTCGGTTGTTCCACTTGGGGAGCCGGGGAAGTCCAGAATGATTGGCGTGAGCCCCTGTTTGATATGGAGGTCGAAAAACCAGATTTTTCAGGGAAGACGATCGCCCTTTTTGGTCCAGGAGATTGCAAAGGTCATAGCAAACATTTTGTCGGCGCACTAGGAATCCTCTATGACCAATTTAAAGCGCTAGGGGCAAAGCTAGTAGGGGCTGTGTCAGCAGACGGCTATTCCTTCGAAAAGTCTACTGCGATTCGAGACGACCAATTTGTCGGCTTGGCTCTAGATGAAGTCAATGAAAGCGACAAAACAGACCAGCGGATTGCAGATTGGCTAGAGTTGCTCAAGGCCGATTTCCCGGCACTCGCTACCTAATGGGGCGATCGCCTGTAGAGGCGTATATGCACGCCTCTACAGATCCCCAAGCTTCTCCTGATTGACTGACGAAACATTTTGTAGCCGCAGTTACTCTTCGAGAAGCCGCAACGCGTCTATACCTGCCAGCGCGGACTACGAAGCGCAACGAATATCATGCTTTTACTTGCTCCTTCGTCTCTTTTTGGGTTTGATGCCTCAGCAGAGGTTAAGGCACTGCTGACGGCTGCTGCTGATTGCTGGCACGATACTCCACTGTCACAGCAGTATGTTGAACGCGCGATCGCCCAAGGTAAAGGGAATCCAGATGTGTTAATCGCTGCCTATCGCTACTTTTTCTATAAAAACAATGGTGAAATGGCACTGTGGGTCACTCGAATCGTGATGGATTATGTTCGTCAGGTCGAACAACTACCCCACACATGGGATAGCGCGCACTTTCTCCTCCATGCACGAAAAGGAGACTCCATTATTCGTCTATATTTGCATGCCTATGCTGCATCCGGCTTGTTGTTAGCAAAGTTGGGCGATCTAGAGGGGGCATTGGCGATCGCCACTCACATCAAAGCCATCGATGACCAGCGCGAATTTGGGGGTGACCTCTTATACAGCATCTTGATAGCGCCCCCTGATAACGACGACGATTGACATCAAGGAGAGCGTGCCATGGGTTCGAAAGACTGGATCGTGACCAACGATGGACGATGTGAACCACACCCGTCGTTGCGAGATTGGGACTTACTCCGAGAAAACTACTATTTCCATCAGTTTCTCAGCGAGATCATCGATATCTTGAATCAGGCGCATCCTGAAACCGACGAATGGGATCTGCTTCCCCAAATTCGGATGCGAGTGCGACAACTAGTGATGAACTCATACTGGGTGAGAACCCGCTACACGACCCCAAATCCTCAGACGGGCGTTGGCTTGTTGACTCTCTACGATGAGATTGGCTATCCGCTCACGGTGCAAAATGAAGTCCGTGCCTCGGATACCGCCTCTACCATCCACAATCATGGAACATGGGGCATCATCGCTGTCATCAGCGGTAAAGAAGAACATACCTTCTGGCGGCGTGCTCCAGTGGATGGGTTCCCCGATCGCATCAAACAGGTAGGCCGCAAAGTTCTCACGTCAGGCGATATCCTCAGCTTCATGCCCGATGCTATCCATCAGGTTAAGGCGATCGCTCCCGAACCCACTCTCAACTTTTGTTTGTATGGAGACACACGACCCCAATCGCGCTTTCGCTTTGACCCAATATCACAGACCGCAAAACAGTTTTGAAAGCATCGTGGGCAATTTAGTGGATATTTGTTTGGCGATCGCGACTCGTGGGCAGGTCGTTCAGACACGATTCACCATACCCGCTGTTTAGCATCGTTATCCTAACGTGAGAGCGTAAAGCTATATATCCCAAAAAATCAATAGGAGATGGAGCGATGTCTACTCTTTCAAATGTGCTTTCACCGGAACAGGCTCAGCAAATTGCTCTGGAATTCTTAGCTAATGAATGGGACTTGTCCGCCAATGATCAAGACTGGTTTTCGGTGCTGAATTGTCGCTGGGTTGGTGAAACATGGTATGTAAGTAGGTGGGACTAATTAAATATGAGACCTGTGTAGATACTGTTTAGGCCACTGTAGGTCAAGTGTTGTGTGGGACTAATTTAGCCGAGTCAAATTTTTCCCCTGAAGACAAGACACCGTATA
>JBNPEG010000233.1:0-37610 GCA_051117555.1 Elainellaceae cyanobacterium
TGCTAGAAGCCGCTTTGGCAGATGTTTTAGTGACACTGTTGTTAGCCGATATCGAACGAAAACGTTCCTTGTTGCAACAGCAGGGAATTGAAGTTCAAATTACCAGGTGCAAGATATGAGTCTATTTGCTTCGAGTTTCATCTATCTTTAGGTTGACTTGTGGAATGCGTGCGATCGCCCGGTTCAAGGCTGATTAAATTGGTTTTCTGACACTCATATCATTTGAATTTACGCCATTTAATGCTTACGCCATTGTCGTCCATCTCGCGATAGTAGCTCATATGATTCGTTAGGCCCCCAAGACCCTGCACCATAATTTGGAAAGTTACGAGGAGGTAATGCTTTCCAAACATCCAAAATAGGCTCAATGATTTGCCAACCAATTTCAATATTGTCTGCACGTTGAAACAACGACATATCGCCAATCATGCAGTCATATAGTAGAGTTTCATATCCTGTACTTGGAGCCTTGCCGAAGTAGTCAGCGTAACAAAAATCCATGTCAACCGTTCCTGTCTTGATGACAGGTCCCGGAACTTTAGCCCCAAACTGGAGACTAATGCCTTCATTCGGCTGAATGCGCATCACCAAGAAGTTGGGCGTGAGTTCTTCGCACGAGGTATGACGAAATAAGAGGTGAGGAACCTGTCTAAACTGAATAGCAATTTCACTATATTTTTCTGGTAGTGCTTTCCCCGTTCGGAGATAGAAGGGAACCCCAGCCCACCGCCAATTATCGATCGTGAGCTTCATGGCTACAAATGTTTCAGTATTTGAATCATCGTCAACTCCCGGCTCATCTCGGTATGCAGAAACAGGTTTGTCGTGAATGGAACCCGCGTCATATTGACCTCGCACTGCGCAATTGAGAACATTCTCAGGGAGAGGCGGCTGAATCGATCGCAGTAGCTTCGATTTTTCGTCGCGCATTTGATCTGCTTCAAATGAGAGGGGAGGCTCCATTGCCGTTAGAGACATAAGCTGAAAGAGATGGTTTGGCACCATGTCTCGCAGGGCGCCCGTGTCGTCATAGAACCCTCCTCTAGTTTCAACTCCCACGCTTTCTGCCACCGTAATCTGGACGTGATCAATGTAGTGGTGATTCCAAACCGGCTCAAATAAGCCATTTCCAAATCGAAATACCAGGATATTCTGTACCGTTTCTTTACCCAGGTAATGATCAATTCGATAGATCTGGCTTTCAGCAAAGACTGAATGAATGTCTTTGTTGAGAGATTGCGCAGATTCAAAATCGTATCCGAAGGGTTTTTCGATGATGACTCGTCGCCAGTTGTGTTCTTCCTGTGTCAATCCTAACGAGCCAAGATGCTCGATAATGTCGCGAAAGAACCGAGGAGGTGTAGCTAAATAGTAGAGGTAGTTGCCCTGAGTCCCATATTTGTCATCCAACCCAGATAGCATATCTTGAAGCTGACTGTAAGCATCAGAATCTTGAAAATCAGCTTTTAAATAATACGTTCGCTGCTCTAGCCAATCCCACAGTTCAGAATCGATTGAATTTTGGGAGAATTCGTGTATCTCGTCACGCATTCTTTGGCGAAATGAATCAGTATCTAGGTCGGTATGTGCAACACCGGCGATCGCAAATTCTTTAGGCAGCAGACCATTAAGCCCCAGATTATATAATGCCGGAAATAGTTTTCGTTTAGTTAGGTCTCCTCCAGCACCAAAAATAACAAATACACAAGGCTCCGGAGGCTGAGCTTGTTGATAGGTTGCTAGTGTTTCTTTGGCCTCTGTTTTTTCCATGACGTAAGTATCCTTATCATCAGGTTGCAGTGTCTTTGGCGATCGCAACTCAGTTGATTTCGAGTTGCGTGGCTATTCGCCTCGACTCGAAAATTTAGTAAGTAGGTGGGACTAATTAAATATGAGACCTATGTAGGTTGGGTTGAGGTACAAAACCCAACGCCCGCATGGGTTACGCTATCGCTAACCCATCCTACATTTGATTCCGCCCACCTACTTAGCGCCCCTTAAACTATCTATCCAAATCTTTATCGACATCTAAGTTAACAAGGACATCAATCCTAATAAACCTAATAAATTGAGATCTGGCTCAATATATCCAATCTATTATAGCGATCCTAAATCGCTTGTAAATTGCGTGTGAGCGTTGGAGCGAGTGTCGCCCGCCCCAACGCTCACAACCCATCGGGGATTGCTATAGTTAGTGTCTAAATTACCATGTCCAATTCAGATCAATCTGATTTTTTCCTGAGAATGTCAATCAAAAATTTCAATTTAAAGTCATTAAAAATGGATTCAAATTAAATACTAAAACACATCTTTCTGAAGACTGATTCGTCGTTTTATCATGTCTGCAAAAAGGATGAAACATTCATTATTTTAATCATTTTCTTTAATGACCTTATTGGCCATTGCATCTTGAGGAGGCAAGCTGATTGAATGTTTCACAGAGAACTCAGGGACAATTACAATCATGGATCATTTAATCATTATTGGCGGTAGTGATGCTAGCATCAGTGCAGCATTCCGAGCCAAGGAAATTAATTCTAATGTCGCTGTAACGGTATTGCTCGCAGATAACTATCCCAACTACAGTATTTGCGGACTGCCCTTCTTCTTAAGCGGAGAGGTTTCAGACTGGCACGATCTTGCTCACCAAACCAAGACTGAGATTGAACGCTTAGGGATTCGAGTATTGACCAACTATTTCAAGGAATGCTTTATTTTCTTTAGCTTGTTATTTCGCCCATACTTTTTTCGCGATTTAAGGCTTGACTGGAGAGCTTATTAGTAGACCTTCGGCCAACCGTCCATAGAAATGCCGAAGGAACCAGAAAGAGCGCCAGTAGAGTAGCTCCTCCTATACCACCTGCGATCGCCACGGCTAAAGGCGGCCAAAATTTTCCACCTCCTAATAAAAGCGGCACAAAGCCAATCATCGTCGTAAACGTTGTGGTTAAAATATGACGAGTTTCACGCATGACGACTTGCCGTACTGCTCGTCGGTTACCCATGCGAGCGTCTGGATTTTCTTTCAGTGCAGAAAGCACCACAATAGAGTCGTTGATTGCAACCCCGATCAGACCAACTGTGCCAATGATAGGATTAAAGCCAAACGGGTAATCAAATAGCCATACAGCCAATGGCCCCAAGCCAAAGGAGGCGATCGCCCGTTGGTTTGCTGTCTTTGGTCTACTACCTTATAAACCATTCGGTGCATGATGACCGTAATGGCTGGAACTACGGTAAAGGCTAGAAATAGTGAGGATGAGATTGCCAAAATAACGTTGGTTCCGATCGCCCACACAAATTCACCCACCGATCCCGGCAGTAGCGCAATGGGTGAGAATGCAAGGAGAGTCGTGATGGTCGAGCCAAGCAGCGGTATGGCTAGCCGACGTGTGCTCTGGTCGATGGCGGTCTGATGATTGAGTCCTTGCTGCAACCGATGTTTGATTTCATCCACCATGACAATGGCTGTATTAAGATGCCCAGCGCCACAATCAAGCCCGTAATCGAAATTTGATTGAGTGAAACGCCAACGATGCCCATCCAACCAAATACCATCAAAATTGATAGGGGTAATGGCGCGCCTACAATCAGAGCAGCCTGCCAGCCCATCAAAAATAGCGTAACCCCAAATACCAAGATCGCACCCAAGACCAAGTTGAACATCAACTCCCGCAGGCGATCGCTGACATACGTGGTTTGCTCTAAGACTGTCCGTATCCCGATCTCGCTCGGAAGTGTTTTTTGAAAATCATCCAAGACGCTCTGCACCTGACGATTCCATCGATCAATGCGGCGCTGAGATTCAACAAAAGCCGCAATCACGACGGCTGGACGACCGCTCACAATCGCAATATCCGAGGGAGACTGCCGAATGCCTTTGTCGATTTGAGCAATGTCACTCAAAAATGCAAATTGCCCCGTCTCCCAAACCGAATCGGGATGCGCTGGATGCGACTGAGAGAATCTAGCTCACCCTCAACTTCAAGAGATAAATCATTATCAGTTCCGCGGAGTTGCATCTTCAACGATGCGAACGATGGGCTGCCCCGCATTCACAACGACGCCCTTATCGACAAGACGCCTAGACACGCGTCCGCTAAAGGAGCTTTGAATTTGAGCTAAGTGCCGACTCGCTCTTGCAAATGATCAGGCATGTAAGCGCGATCGCCCAACCGTCGTAATAAGGGGCCATGCTCGTCAAACTGCACGATGCTTAAAGACCCTGCTGTGCAGTCAATGCGATCGCGATAGCGCCCCAAATCGATTCCTAAAAGCTGGCACAAGATAATCCGAATCGTGGTTTTGTGAGATATCACCAGCACCGGCCCATCACCGCAGGTATTCTCAATCTCTGTGATCACAGGCAATGCGCGATTCGCCACCCCTAAAGCCGTCTCCCCTCTGCCCGTTGGCGCATTCCAGGCAGGTTCTGTCATCCAGCGAATATAGTCATCTAAGTAATTCGACTTTACTGCATCTCGGGTCTTCTCTTCCCAGTCTCCAAAGCTCATCTCCCGGAGTCCCTCTCGAATCTGCATCTCTAACCCTGTCGCATTACATATCGGCGTCGCCGTCGCCATTGTGCGCTTCATTGGGCTGACAAAAATAGCCTGCCAGGGGATGCGAGCATAGGCGTGTGCAAACGCCTCTGCCATCTCGTTCCCCTGCTCTGTTAAATCCAAATCTAGTTCACCACAAAAGCCCCCACTCAAGCTGAATGAAGTCTCTCCATGACGCAAAAAATACACCTGTAGCCCCATTGCTCGTCAACTCCCAAAAGCCATCTTCTAAATTCTCCCAGGTCATTGCCTGAGAGAGGTCATTCGATAGATAGGTCACGTCGAGATGCAACCCAAGATTATCCCTTTCTATACGGCAACAGTAGCAATATCTTGGGAAAGTGAGATAAACTTTACCACTCACCCCCCAATTTCCCGATCCATGTCCACCGTTATCTTTGATCGAGTCACCAAACACTTTGACGACGTTATCGCAGTCAATAACCTCAATCTCACCGTGGGCGATCGCGAATTTTTGGTCTTGGTTGGTCCTTCCGGCTGCGGTAAAACAACATCCTTACGCATGCTAGCGGGGCTTGAGGATATTACATCTGGGCATATTTGGATTGATGACCGTCGAGTGAATGATTTGCCTCCCAAAGATCGAGATTTGGCGATGGTGTTTCAGTCATACGCGCTTTATCCTCACATGTCAGTGTTCGATAACATGGCGTTTAGCCTCAATCTGCAAGGTCTGCCAAACGCAGACATTCGCCAGCGCGTGGATGATGCAGCTAAGCAAATGGGCATTAGAGACTTGCTGCATCGCAAGCCCAAAGAATTATCGGGAGGGCAGCGGCAACGAGTCGCTGTAGGGAGAGCGATTGTGCGTCATCCGGCGGTGTTTCTCATGGATGAACCGTTGTCTAACTTAGATGCAAAGCTGAGGGTGCAAGCCCGTGCTGAAATTAGTAAGCTGCATCAATCACTGGGCACCACGTTTATCTATGTCACCCACGACCAAATTGAAGCAATGACGATGGGCACTAAAATTGCTGTCATGGATCAGGGCATATTGCAGCAGGTTGATACACCAGAAATAATCTACAATTCTCCAAACAATATCTTTGTAGCAGGGTTTATTGGCAGCCCTGCTATGAATTTTTTTGATGCTATCTTAGTGGATCAAGAGGGCGACATTTATATCTCAAATGATGCCTTTCAGCTCAAACTTCCGTCTCACAAGCGATCGCTCTACGCAGCCCATATTGGCAAACCGATTGTATTTGGCATTCGTCCAGAAGCAATCCACGATCCTGACTATGTGCCGCCTGGCGTTGATGCTGATGTCGTTAAAGTGACTGTCACCGTTACAGAAATGATGGGGAACGAAGTCATTGCTTATTTTACGACCGCTGATCGGCACGAGTCTGTTGCCCGCGTCGATCGGCGATCGCAATTGAAGGTAGGTCAGGCTGTCTCGATGGTCTTTGACATGGAATCATTTCATCTGTTTGAGCCAACCACTCAGCAGCGCATCGCAGTTTCCTAGTTTGGTCCGCACTAGAGCTTCGTCGAATGGGGTTATGATTGCTGAGAAAGCAAATAAACCGGCTAACTGTTTATCATTAGTCAATACAACCGCATGCGAGTTAGACATCGTCCAAAATCATTGTCCCCTATTCAAGATGTGCCCAAATCGCTGCAAATCGAGCCTGTGAAGTTGATTCGAGCTCACCGACCTACCTCTCATCCGAAGACTGAGACACCGGTGGTCCAGACTACTGATTCTCGCTCAATCAGCCTGCGGGTGAAGCTCTTAATTGCTTTCAGTATGGTGTTTAGCGTTGTATTTGCGGGGGCATTTTATTGGTTTTATACCTTCACGACCGATAAAACCATTTCTCGTCTACGCACTGATTTGCGATCAACCCTCAGCGGTGCAGTTGCCGGATTGGATGTTGACGAATTATTAGCACTGTATCAAAATGGGGAACCCAATGCCGCCGGGTTTTCAAACGATCCCCGCTACCTCAATCAACTGGAGTGGTTTGAGACAGTACAACGCATTGAACCTAGGGCATGGCTATATTCCTATGTGGTTGATCAGCCCAGCAATAACCGCCGGATGGGAATCCCCGCCACCGAACCCGGAGAACTCGAAACGATTTATCTAGTTGATTTATGGGTCAACTACGACCCCTCCAAAGCCGTGCGGTTCTTAGAACCGGATCAAACCAGTTCGCGATCGCGGCAAGTTCTAGAATCTGGTGAACTCATTGAAGAACCTCGAATCTATAAAGATGATTGGGGCACATGGCTCTCCGCATTTGCGCCGCTCAAAAATGATCAGGGAGACGTCGTTGCGATTCTCGGCCTAGATATCGAAGCAGACTACATCTTTCAGCTTCAGCGCACGATTCGGAATCGGGTTTTTCTATCATTCATCATTACGTATGGCGTATTGTTTGCCTTGATTTATGTCCTATCGGGCATACTCACCCGTCAATTATCAGAACTCACTCACTCAGCCAAACAAATCGCAGCCGGCAACTATGACCTCAATGTTTCGCTGACTCAGCGAGACGCTAATCCTCGACCGGCATCAGACCGGCATGTGGTTAGGCATATGACTGATGCCGTGTCGTCTCGCTTTACCAATGTCCCGGATGAGCTCAACATGCTGTCTCAGGTGTTTGATGGGATGGTTGACAGTATTCGCACCCGTGAGCGACTGATTCGTGAGGGAAAGCAGGTCGAAGATGAAATTCGTCAGGCGCTTCAGGTTGAGCGAGAACTCAATGAGCTCAAGTCTCGATTTGTATCAATGGTGTCCCATGAGTTTCGGACACCGTTGACAGTGCTCAGAACATCCATAGAACTGATCGAACACTATGGTCACATGACCACAGAAGAAAAACGGCGAGAGTATTTTCAGCGAATTCGAGTGGCGATCGCCAACATGACGCAACTGCTAGAAGATGTGTTGGTCGTTGGCAGAGCAGAAGCCGGGAAACTAGATTTTAAGCCTACAATCATTGACCTTCAGGATTTTTGCTGCGAAATCGTTGGCGAAATTCAGCTAAGCACCAACACCCAACGCGATATTCGCTTTAATAGCTCCGGGAATTGCAGCACGGTTTGTGCTGACAAAAATCTGCTGCGCCCCATCCTGACTAACTTACTATCTAACGCTGTTAAGTATTCGTCGCCTGAAGAACCTGTCGATTTAACCCTACGTTGCTATGGCAGTGACATCATCATTGAAGTGCGCGATCGCGGTATTGGCATTCCGTTAGATGACCAATCTCATTTGTTTGAGCTATTTCACCGAGCTAAAAATGCAGAAGAGATTCGAGGAACGGGGTTAGGACTGGCGATCGTTAAGCAGTGCGTTACCCATCACCAAGGACAAATTACATTCACAAGCCAGCTTGGGCACGGCACTACGTTTGTCGTCACGCTACCCCGATATCCCCAATCCGATTTAAATTCTGATTGCCCTAACGAAACGTGATATCAACAATTCCCTAATCGAGATTCCGGGTGAAACGCACCACAATGAGGGCGTCAATCGTCGAGATGCTCTGTTCCCCTAGTCGCCAGCTAATGCCTATTCTGACTAATGTCTAGCCTGACTCAATTACTGAATGTAGGACTTGCCATCTTTCTCGGTTCGGTGGGAACTGTAGCACTGTTCTATAGCTTAAATGCCCTCGCAAACCTTCTACCACGCCCGTGGCAGCAGAGGGTGTTGCCCTGGGTGTTTGTGAGTCCGGCGTTGGGAGTGGTGGCAGCGTATTTAGTGGTGCCGACGCTCAATACAATTTACTTGAGCATCTTAGATGGGCGATCGCAGCAATTTGTGGGGCTTGAGAACTATTGGTTTGCGTTGACCGACCCGTCGATGCTAGAAGCGTTCCGTAACAACATTCTCTGGCTTGTGCTAGTAACAGGGGTGAGCGTTGGGCTAGGGCTAGTTCTTGCCGTACTCACGGATCGGGTGCGATATGAGGCGATCGCCAAGTCCATCATTTTCTTGCCGATGGCAATCTCGTTCGTAGGAGCCAGCGTCATCTGGAAGTTTGTCTATGCGTATCGTCCCGAGGGGTCAGCGCAAATTGGGCTGCTGAATGCGATCGTGACCCGCTTAGGATTTGAACCCGTAGGCTGGTTAGTAGAAACGTCGATCAATAATTTTGCGCTGATCGCCATTATGATTTGGCTAGAAACCGGATTCTGTTTGGTGCTGTTATCGGCTGCTGTTAAGAGCATTCCGCCAGACATCCTCGAAGCAGCTCGTATGGATGGCGCAAATGAGGTACAGATTTTTTGGCGCATCACGATTCCGATGATTCGCTCAACGATTATGGTTGTAGCAACGACGATCGTGATTTTGGTGCTAAAGGTCTTTGATATCGTCTATGTGATGACGGGTGGCAACCAGGGAACCGAAGTAATCGCCAGTCGCATGATCAAAGAAATGTTCAACTTCCGCAACTACGGGCGGGGCAGTGCGATCGCCGTTCTTTTACTGATTGCTGTGATTCCGGTAATGGTAGCTAATATTCGTCGCTTTCGTAAGCACGAATCTTAATCAATGAATCGAGCGAATGAGCCCCGATTAGCCCCCCGCCACCGCCGGGACAATGCTGACTTCATCGCCATCATTGAGCGACGTGTTTGCTCCATCTAAAAACCGAATGTCTTCACTATTGACATAGAAGTTGACAAACCGACGAAGCTGTCCCTGATCGTCGCATAGCCGAGCTTTAATACCGGGGCAGCTTTGCTCTAAAGAGTCTAGAAGTTCGGTAATGGTGCCCCCATCACACTCAATCGTTGCCTGATCCTTTGTAAACTTTTGCAGAGGAGTTGGAATCAAAACTTTAACAGCCATGATGAATCTATTTGAGGAATCAGAAATTGGACTAAATAAACTAGTAAATGCGGCCAACGAGAGGTTATCAGGAGAATCTTCCCACCTTAGAAAGGAATCATTGAAAAGACGTGCTGACGATACCATCATCCACCCAAACCCGTTAGCCAGCAGACCTTAGACAGTGACCTGTTGCCATTCAAGACGCCCCAAGGTTTGGGCCCGTTCGAAGGCGCGTTCAAAGCTGTCTAATTTCGGCTCGATGGTGAGGGGTTCACCAATATAGCCTTGGACGGCTTCCTGGGTCTTGAGGCCGTTGCCCGTGATATAAACGACTGTAGTCTCATCGGGGTCAATCTTCCCGGCTTCAACCAGTTTCTTGAGAACGGCGATCGTGGTGCCACCCGCCGTCTCTGTAAAGATCCCTTCCGTCTCTGCTAGCAGCTTGATGCCATCGATAATTTCAGTATCGGTAACAGATTCGATAGTGCCATTCGTTTTGCGGGCAATATCGAGCGCATAGACGCCATCAGCAGGGTTACCAATCGCAATCGATTTAGCGATTGTGTTCGGCTTCACGGGAGTCACAAAGTCTCGACCTTCACGGAAGGCTTGAGCAATTGGAGAACACCCTTCCGCCTGAGCACCACTGAAGCGAACCGGTTTTTCATCCACCAAACCAGCGCTGATGAATTCTTGAAAACCTTTGTAAATCTTGCCATACAGGGAGCCAGACGCAAGCGGAGCGACAATGTGGTCGGGAAGCTCCCAGCCGAGCTGCTCAGCGACTTCAAATCCTAAGGTTTTGGAGCCTTCCGAATAGTAAGGACGCAAATTAATGTTTACAAATCCCCATCCGTGGGTGTTTGCTACTTCAGAGCAGAGACGATTGACCTGATCATAATTGCCCTGAACTGCCATTACGGTTGGGCTATAGATCAGCGTGCCTAATACTTTTCCGGCTTCCAAATCAGCAGGAATGAAAACGCAACAGTCTAGACCTGCGTGGGCAGCGATCGCCGCTGTCGAGTTTGCTAAATTACCGGTACTCGCGCAAGAAACTGTTGAAAACCCCAGTTCACGGGCGCGGGTAAGGGCAACTGAAACCACCCGATCCTTAAAACTTAGCGTTGGCATGTTGACCGCATCATTCTTGATGTAAAGCCGCTTGATACCCAAGCGACGCGCCAATCGGTTTGCTTGCACAAGCGGGGTCATGCCGGTGCCTACATCAATGGGATGCTCAGATGCAACAGGCAAAAAGGCTTTATATCGCCAAATCGAATTCGGCCCCGACTGGATGCTTTGACGAGTAACGGTATCGCGAAGTTTGCTGGAGTCATACATGACCTCTAATGGTCCAAAGCAAAACTCACACACATGAATCGCTTTTAACGCGTATTCTTCACCACATTCTTTACATCGCAAACTCTTAAACGCAGACGACGTAGCAGATGCGGTTTGAGTGGGGATGGGGAGTGCCTGGGTCATGGGTCAACGCTTCTCTTTTTAATCTCTACAGCAAACTATCCAAAATGTTGGAAACCTGAGTCGACTAAGAAGAACCCAGATTTTCACCAACTCTGCGGATAGTAGCATGGGGCAGAAAACACCGTCAAACATACCCGACTAATTTAGTCGGGATTAATTTGATCCTAGATATAGCCCTACGGGCTTAGGTTTGTGTGGTGAGCCCGCGACGGGGGAGCTCACCACACGTTCAACGTACTAACGCGAGAGCATACGGCTAGCTACAAAGAAGATTGTCATAAACCTGTTAATAAAAGAAAATCTGGAGATAGCCTCATGCTGCCTCCAGATTTGCTAGTGAACGATTATAGGTCTTGCCGATTTAGGCAGTGGCATCGAGGATGAAATCAGACTCATTTAGGGCTGGAACACTTCCTGCCGAGCGGAACACGGTCGCAAACTGCGCACCTTGATAGAACAGGCTCCCGCTGCTGGTGTCGTAAACCACGAGGCGATCGCCCACCATCGTTACGCCATTTTGACCAATTACCCCAAAGTCCATGGGGTCACTAAACCCATTGCCAGGATTGCTGTTGAGAGCGCTAAAGACTGACGTCTTTAAGACAATCTTGTCAGCAAGCTGCTGAAAGTCGGTAATCACATCTATAGCTCCATCGAGAGCTGCAAAGACAAATTGATCATTGTTCGCACCCCCTGTGAGGGTATCTTGACCTGCACCGCCCACCAAAATATCGTTACCGATTCCACCAAGAAGAACATCATTGCCAATCTCACCGCGCAGGCGATCGTCACCCGTTCCTCCAATCAGCGTATCGTTGCCGCCTTCACCAATGAGCGTGTCATTTCCAGAATTTCCTTCAATTGTGTTGTCAGCCGTATTGCCTATCCCTGTAGCATTACCTGATCCGTCCAGGAATATTAAGTTTTCGATGTTGAGATACTGAGCATCGCTTAGGCTTAGGCTAAATCGAGCTTGAATGGTGTCAATTCCACCCCCCGGATTTTCAACAATCGTGTCATCAGCATCAATGTCTGCATAGGTGTCGTTGCCAAGACCACCCCTCAGATCATCAGCGCCCCCATCACCCCGCAGAATATTAGCGCCGCTATTTCCCTGAATTAGGTTATTGGCGGCATTACCGAAGCCATTGATATCTGCTGTGCCTCCTAAGACGAGATTTTCGACATTAGTGGCATTTGTAAATAAATCAAAACTTGCTGTTGATTGAATCGTGTCAGTGCCACCAGAAGTAGTTTCTACGATGACATCAGCACTGCTATCAACGAAGTAAGTATCATTACCATCGCCTCCGATTAGGCGGTCAGCACCCGCTCCACCATCTAAGATATTGGCCGCGCTGTTGCCTGTAATAGTGTTGTTTAGAGCGTTCCCCGTACCGTCAATGCTTTCTGAGCCCGTCAGTTCTAGGTTTTCGATATTTGCACCCAAACTGAAATCAACGCTAGAACGGACTAGGTCGACGCCGCCTGCAGTGCCCGCTAGAGCTTCTGTGACCGTATCTCCGACGCTATCGACGATATATATATCATCACCGCCCGCATTGTCGCTCATAGAGTCAGCGCCCAATCCACCATCGATAATGTTGTTGCCGCTATTACCCGTGACGGTGTTTGCTCGGGTGTTGCCGATGCCGTTGATATTACCTGTACCCGTTAAGGTGAGATTTTCGAGATTTGCGCCTAGAGTAAAGGTGACGCTCGACTCTACTAGGTCAACGCCCCCCGCTGCGCCGCTGGTTACCTCTGTAACCCGATCTCCTGCATTATCAACAACATAGGTATCGTTGCCATCTCCTCCTTGCAAGTCGTCGGCACCTTGCCCTCCATTTAAGACATTGGCACCTGCATTACCAATAATGGTGTTGTTTAGGACATTGCCTGTCCCATTAACGCTAGCCGAGCCTGTCAGGGTGAGATTTTCAACTTCAGAACCCAAGATGAAACTAATGCTTGATTCAACGCGATCGATACCTCCTCCGGCGGATTCTGCCACCGTATCGCCTGCATCATCGACGAAATAGATATCATCGCCGGTGCCGCCAGTCATGGCATCTGCGCCAGTCCCGCCAGTGAGGCGATCGCTCCCGTCTCCACCAAAGAGGATATCGTTACCAAGTCCACCTAGGAGCTGATCATCGCCTGCCCCCCCGCTAAGGGTGTTTGCACTCTCGTTGCCGGTAATTGTGTTATTTAAATCATTACCCGTTCCATTAACGGCACCCGTTCCGGGGAGAAGAGTCAGATTTTCGACATTACTTCCGAGCGTATACGTAACGCTCGAATTGACAGTATCAACGCCGCCCGTGGCTCCGCCCGTTACTTCTGTAACAGTATCGTTAACACTATCAACAAAATAGGTGTCATTGCCGTCGCCCCCAGTGAGAGTGTCGATTCCGGCTCCTCGACCATCCAAGACATTGTTGCCAGCATTACCCGTAATCGTATTGTTCAGAGCATTGCCAATTCCATTAATGTCAGCCGTGCCTGTAAGAATCAGGTTTTCAACGGCTGGTGTTGTGGTCAAATCAAAGGCGATCGCAGACTGAATCGTATCAATCCCTTCACCTGCGACTTCAGTCACGATGTCTCCAATTTGATCGACTATATAGGTGTCGTTTCCGAGTCCGCCAATCAGAGAATCTGCGCCAGCGCCACCGTTGAGGAGATTATTTCCTTCGTTCCCGATAATGGTGTTATTGAATTCATTACCCGTTCCGTTGATGCTGCCGGCTCCCGGTTGAAGGATCAGGGTTTCAATCTCGACATTTTCAGCGAGGGTGAATGATGCTATTGTGCGGACAATGTCGATGCCGTTGCCCGGATTCTCGATCACGAGATCGCCTGAGTTATCGACAATGTATGTGTCATTGCCGCTGCCGCCATCGAGGGTGTCAGTGCCAGCACCGCCGTTGAGCGTATCATCTCCTGCTCCACCTGTCAGAATGTTACTGCCGTCGTTACCGATGAGGGTGTTATTCAGGGTGTTTCCAGTCCCGTTGATGCTACCGCCGCCGATCAGAGTCAGATTTTCAACGTTGTCGCCTAGGGTGATGGTCACGCTGGCTTCAACCCGATCGACTCCTCCCGTGAGTGAGTCTGCGTTGGTTTCGGAAACAACATCTCCGCTGTCGTCTACTACATAAAAGTCATTCCCGTCACCACCGTCCATGATGTCAGCACCTAAGCCACCATCCAGGCGATCGCTGCCTCCTAATCCACGTAGCGTGTCATTGCCACCTTCGCCCAGCAGGATATTGTCGCCATCGTTGCCAATGATGGTATTGTTCATCCCATTGCCAGTACCGTTGAGATTCCCTGCACCAGCCGCAAGCGTCAGATTTTCAACGTTGTCACCCAGCACGAAGTTAACTGAGGATTGCACCGTATCAATGCCACCCTCAACACCTCCCACACTCTCAGTGACCGTATCCCCTGAGTTATCAACTATGAATGTGTCATTCCCGGTGCCGCCAACCATCACATCAATGCCAGCACCACCATCCAGCACATCATTGCCGCCCTGACCATCGAGAAAGTCGTTGCCGTCTCCACCCGAGAGGACATTGTCACCGTTGTTGCCAATCAGGGTATTATCACCGCTGTTTCCCGTCCCATTTGCAGGTCCAGTTCCAGTAAAGATGAGGTTTTCGATATTAGTACCGTCAATACTGAAAGCAACGCTGGTGCGAACGGTGTC
Organism: Elainellaceae cyanobacterium; assembly: GCA_051117555.1. Taxonomy (GTDB): domain Bacteria; phylum Cyanobacteriota; class Cyanobacteriia; order CAZCXK01; family CAZCXK01; genus DBGGTD01. The sequence goes on from JBNPEG010000233.1 coordinate 14,591, forward strand.
GTTTCCCCCTACTACTCCGGCGATCGCCTCAATTACGACATCACCGAGGCTATCGACAACAAAGGTATCGTCTCCGGCACCACCATCCATGGTGTCATTTCCGGTGCCACCATCTAAGAAATCATTCCCGGCATTACCAATCAGCGTGTCATTTCCAGCATTGCCAGTCAGAGTATTCGCCCCGCCGTTGCCTGAAATACTGTTGGAAAGATCGTTTCCTACGCCTGTGATGTCACTATTACCCGTTAGGAGTAAATCTTCAACATTAGCACCCAGCGTAAAATTGACGCTCGATTCAACTAGATCCGCGCCCCCTCCAGGCCCGCTGATTGTCTCAGTAACGGTATCACCCACATCATCCACAACGTAGGTATCATCGCCGGCTCCGCCATTCATAGCATCTGCGCCCGACCCACCATTTAGAGTATCGTTGCCACCATTCCCTTCAAGAATGTCATTGCCAGCATTGCCTGCTAAAACATTGTTGCTGTCGTTCCCAATGATGATGTTGTTGAGAGCGTTGCCAGTCCCATTCGTTGCCGTCGCACCAGTCAGCGTCAGGTTTTCAACATTAGAACCAAGGACAAACGATACAGATGACCGAACGGTGTCGATTCCTCCCTCAGTGCCGCTCAGAGATTCTGTGACCGTATCGCCTGGATCATCCACAATATACGTATCATCACCAGCCCCGCCGCTCATCACGTCGCTGCCAACACCACCATCTAGAGTGTCGTTGCCACCTCCACCCTCTAGAGTGTCATTATCGCCCCCACCAATGAGAATGTTGCTACCCGCATTGCCCGTAATCGTGTTGGCACGTTCATTACCTGTGCCGTTAATATCGTTGATGCCCGTGAGAATTAAGTTCTCTAGATTGTCGCCTGTTGCAAATGCAAACGTCACATCAGAGCGAACGGTATCAATTCCAGTGGTGCCAACCTCACTAACAGTATCGCCTACAGCATTGACAACGTAGGTATCGTCCCCGTCGCCACCGGTCATGGCATCGTTACCTTCTCCCCCGTCTAGGGTGTCATTGCCAGCATTGCCAATCAAGGTGTCATTGCCAGCATTGCCAATCAGTGTATTGTTGCCACCGTTTCCTGTAATAACGTTTGCGAGTTCATTCCCCGTGCCGCTGATATTACCTGTGTCTGTCAACGTAAGGTTTTCCAGATTGGCTCCTAACGTAAAGTCAACACTAGATTCAACGCGATCAATTCCCGTTCCTACTTCGCTAACGACATCACCCTGATTGTCGACAATGTATGTGTCGTTGCCATCTCCACCAACGAGGCTATCTGCTCCAGTACCACCATCGAGGAAATCATTGCCCGCTTTGCCATCAAGAATGTCATTGCCCGCTAAGCCCGTTAATGTGTTGTCTCCACTATTGCCGCTGACGCTGTTTGCTAGTTCATTTCCTATTCCACTTAAATTAGCGGTTCCTTCAAGGATGAGATTTTCGACGTTAGGACTGAGGGTGAAATTAATCGCGGAGCGAACTGTATCAATTCCAGCGTTGCTATCTTCTGTAACCGTATCTCCTCCATTTTCGACAAGGTAGATATCATCCCCTCCCCCACCTTGCATAGTATCTGCACCGATACCGCCATCAATGATGTTATTGCCAGCATTGCCGATGATGGTGTTATTGCCAGCATTACCGGTTCCATTAATAGTGCTGGTTCCTGTCAAAGTCAGGTTTTCAAAATTGGCACCGAGGATAAATGTAACGCTGGATTGAACGGTATCAATTCCTCCTGCATCCGTTCCTGTTGATGTGGTTTCCGAAACCACATCGTTCACGTTATCAACAATATAGATGTCGTTACCTGCGCCACCACTGAGCGTATCCGCACCGCCTAGCCCGTCGAGGGTATTGTCACCGCTATTGCCAATGATGGTATTATTTAAGCTGTTACCAGTACCATTGATGTTGAGATTGGCGCCGGTATCAGTCAGAGTGAGATTCTCTACATTTTCTTCCAGAACAAAGCTGACGCTAGATCGGACAGTATCTATTCCTCCCTCGGGTCCAGAAATGGTTTCAATCGCGCGATCGCCCAAATCATCGACAATATACACATCATTGCCAGCGCCACCTGCCATTTCATCGGCACCCGCTTGACCGTTAAGGATATTACTGTCACTGTTGCCGGTAATTGTATTGTTGAGCGTGTTGCCCGTACCATTGATACTTCCTGTTCCAGTTAGGACAAGGTTTTCGACGTTAGCACCCAACACGAAACTAACGGACGACTCAACCTGATCAATACCACCTGTTGCAGATACTTCGGTAACAACATCACCTACATTATCAACGATATAAGTGTCATTGCCTAAACCACCCACAAGTTCATCAGCACCACTGCCACCATCTAAACGGTTTGCGGCATCATTTCCGATGATTGTGTTATTGCCACCGTTGCCGATTCCATCAATGGTATTCGTACCTGTCAGCGTGAGATTTTCAAGATTATTTCCCAGCGTAAATGAAATACTTGATTCAACGAGATCGATACCAGCGCTGTTAGCTTCAGTGATTACATCCCCTAGATCATCAACTACATAGGTATCGTCGCCCAAACCGCCAATCAGGGTATCTGCTCCCCCCAAGCCATCCAAACGGTTTGCCGCGTCATTTCCTCGAATCGTGTTGGCACCGCTATTCCCGACACCATTGATCGGAGCAGTGCCAACGAGGTTCAAATTTTCAACATTTTGACCCAGAATAAATGAAACACTGGATTCAACGAGGTCAATACCTTGGCTGAGATCTTCTGTAACAGAATCTCCCGCATTATCAACTAAATAGGTATCATCTCCAGCCCCGCCAGCCATGGCATCAGTGCCAACGCCGCCGTTTAGCTGATCGCTTCCGGCTCCACCAATTAATGTGTCGTTGCCAATGCCACCATTGAGCAGGTTATTGCCGCTATTGCCTGTAATAGTATTGGCCTTGTCATTACCGATGCCATTGATGTTACCCGTACCTGTGAGCGTCAGGTTTTCAACTTCGACACCCTTAACCGACAAATCAAACGTAATGCTAGAACTTACGGCATCAGCATCGCCTTCGCCAACCCCCTCATTGATGACATCGGTTGCACTATCAATGATATACGTATCATTACCGATGCCCCCGGTGAGTACATCAGAGCCTTCTCCGCCATTCAAGGTATCATTCCCGGCATTGCCGACTAGGGTGTCATTGCCGCCACTACCCGCTAGAACATTATTTCCCTCATTGCCAGTAATGATGTTTGCATCTGCATTTCCAGTGCCGTTTAGATTTCCTGTACCGGGTTGGAGAATAAGATTTTCAAGATTATTAGTCAGCGTATATGAAACTGCGCTTTGAACGGTATCGATTCCACCGTCGGCATTTTCGACAATGACATCGCCGGTGTTGTTGATACTGTAGGTATCGTTTCCTCTGCCACCTATTAATGTGTCATTGCCCTGTCCACCATCAAGGATATTCGCGCCATCGTTACCGGTGATAGTATTTGCCAGGACGTTGCCAGTGCCACTAATATCATCACTGCCAACCAGTTCTAGATTTTCAATATTGGCACCTAGAACAAACGAAACAGAAGACTGAACTAAATCAACTCCTTCATTGGGATTTTCAGCAACAGTATCACCCGCATTGTCAACTACAAACGTGTCACTGCCAGCCCCACCGCTCATTACATCTGCGCCGTCACCGCCATCGATCAAATCATTGCCAGCGCCACCTATTAGTGTGTCATTTCCAATCCCACCATTGATCAAATCATTGCCAGCACCCCCGTCAATGGTATTATTACCATCATTGCCGATAATAGTGTTATTATTTGCATCGCCAGTACCGTTGATATTAGTAGTCCCGGTCAATATTAGTGTTTCAATATTTGCGCCGTTTGTGCTGATATTGAAATTGATGCTAGATCGAACAGTGTCAATTCCTCCAACAGCACCGGCCTGTTCGACGACCAAATCTCCCGCATTGTCAATATCATAGGTGTCGTTACCTGCGCCACCGATTAATGTGTCTGCACCTGCACCACCGATGAGGGTATCATTGCCATCACGCCCTTCAAGGGTGTTATTGCTTTCATTGCCAGTTAGTATATTGTCAAGGCTATTCCCAACGGCGTTAATACTGCCTGCCCCAGTAATCAGAGTTAGGTTTTCAACGTTTGCTCCGTTCGTAGTTAGGCTAAAGTTAACGCGAGTTTCGACTGAATCATTACCCTCTCCTACGGCTTCAGTGACGGAGTCATTGATGTTATCAATCCGATAGATATCATCGCCAGCGCCACCAATTAGAGTATCAGCGCCTTCACGACCATCAAGGATATTGTTTCCTTCATTTCCAGTCAGAATGTTGGCGAGGATGTTACCTGTTCCGTTGATATTTCCGGCGCCAGATTCCAGAGTCAAACGCTCGACGTTATTGCCGTTGGTGCTAAGGTCAAAATCAATCCGGGTAACAACGGTATCAATTCCTTCATTTAGATTTTCAACAACTGTATCGTTGGAATCGTCGATGACATAGATATCGTCACCCAGTCCACCAACGAGGAGATCAACTCCTTCACCTCCCCCCAAGGTGTCATTTCCTGCATTGCCGATGAGGGTGTCGTTGCCGCCCTCTCCAAGCAACGTATCATTACCAGAACCTCCTGTAATCGTGTTGTCAAGGGCGTTGCCAGTGCCTCTTAAGTTGCTCGTACCAACTAGCGTTAGGTTTTCGACATTGAGTCCTAAGGTATAAGCTTTAAGAGCACTGACAAAGACGATGTCTGTTCCACTATCAACATTTTCAATGACAGTGTCTCCATCATTATCGACAATGTAAGTATCATCCCCTGCTCCTCCTCTAAGGCTGTCGATACCCGCACCACCATCCAAGAGGTCGTTGCCTTCACGTCCTTCTAGTTCATTATTTCCGGCATTCCCAATTAGGCGATTTGAGAGATCGTTTCCGAAGCCGTTGATGTTAGCTGTTCCTAGTAAAACAAGGTTCTCGACGTTCTCAGCATCGGTGGCTAAATCAAAGGTGGCGATCGCATTAACAGTATCATTACCACCTCCCGGAGACTCGATGATTTGATCACCGACATCATTTAGGGTATAAGTATCATCTCCAGCACCCCCAGTCATGATGTCAGCACCGATTCCACCATCTAGAGAATCGTTCCCTTCACCGCCATCTAAAGTATCATTGCCTGCGCCGCCCAGTAATATATCATTGCCTTCGGCACCGCTCAATGTGTCGTCATCGTTTTCACCTACGAGCGTGTCGTCTCCCGAACCACCATCTAAAGAGTCGGAACCGATGCCACCATTTAGGAAATCATTGCCATTGCCGCCGATGAGGGTGTCATTTCCCTGCTCACCAATTAAGGTATCGTTGTTATCTCCACCGTTAATCGTGTCATTGCCTGAATTGCCGTTCAGGAAGTCGTTGCCTGCCTCACCGAGCATGACATCATTGCCCGCCCCGCCATTGAGAACATCATTGCCCGTACCGCCATTGAGATTGTCATTCCCGTCGCCTGCGCTGAGAAAATCGTCTCCATCACCACCGAGCAGTAAATCATCGCCCGCCCCACCATCAAGAACATCATTGCCTACGTCGCCAGCTAAGCCGTCATTGCCTGCTCCGCCAAAAATTGAGTCATTTCCAGCCAGCCCAATCAAGACGTTGTTGCCACTATTGCCAAATATGGCGTTATCTAAGGCGTTGCCCGTACCATTTAGATTGCTAAAACCAGTGAGAACTAGGGTTTCGACATTATTTGATAGACCAATAGAAACACTTGATGAAACAACATCAATCCCTTCTCCGGGGTTTTCAGCAACGATATCACCGACGCTATCGACAATATACGTATCATTTCCAAGACCGCCGAGCATGAAATCATTGCCCAGCCCTCCATCGAGGAAATCATTCCCACTCAAGCCTTGCAGAGTATCGTTTCCGTTTAAACCTTGTAGAATATCGTTGCCATCTTCACCGATGAGGCTGTCGTCGCCATCTTCACCGACGAGACTATCATTACCAATTCCGCCGAATATCACATCATTCTCGGTACCACCGAAAATGACATCATTGCCATCGCCGCCCAGAAGGGTATCAAATCCGGCAGAACCGACGATAAGGTCATCACCGCTACCGCCATCAATGGTGTCATTCCCAGCTTGACCGTCAAGGGCGTTATTGGCAGCATTGCCAACAATGAAGTTATCGAGACTGTTACCCGTCCCGTTAATCGCTAAGTTACCGGTCAAGACCAGGTTTTCTAGGTTATTGTCAAGTACCCAACTCAACGAAGCTTGAACGGTGTCGATACCAGCTCCAGCACTTTCAATCGTGCGATCGCCCGTATTATCTACTACGTAAACATCATTTCCTTGTCCGCCTCTGAGAGTATCCGCGCCAGCCCCTCCATCGAGGATGTCGTTTCCCCCTTCACCCTCAAGCGTGTCATTACCCCCTCCCCCTTGGAGGGTATCATTGCCAGCCCCGCCTTCGAGGGTGTCATTTCCACCCAATCCTTGGAGTAAATCAGTCCCACCCAACCCTCGGAGTAAATCCCTCCCGTTCGTTCCGTTTAGAGTATTGTTTCCGGAGTTGCCTATAATAGTTGCCATCGTGCATTAACCCTCGTCAGGAGTAGGTTCTTCAAAAAAATGAATAATGGTCTGTAATTGCAAATTTTTGGACGCTTTGAGCGTCTTTATGTACGAAAACTTGCTTTATCTTAAAGATGCTCACTTTTAACGGTTTTCTCTATCAGAGAGAGTACCCAAATCAAGAGAGGGGTTCACGGAAGCGTCCGAAAAATTACGTAGAGAATTTTCTAGACATCCGTGTGATTGGCGATTCCTTAAACGAAGAAAATCTGCTGAATTCCCTCAAACATTTCGAAAATCGCCAAAAATCTCTCTAACAAAACTGCCATTAGATTACCCAGATAGCATGGATAACTCGCAAAGCTCAGCAATTCCGTAATAGAGATATTGGCGTTTTACAATTCCTGAAAGTTTAATTTTCTATAGCGATCCTAAATCACTTGTGAATTGTGTGTGAGCGGTGGCATGAGCCTGATTAGCACTAGTTCTCGATTATCGTGCCGTTTAAGAGCAGTTTTCATCAATTCTACGGAGTGTCACTGAACGAGTTTCCGTTTTCGGATATTCTCTGAGGAGAATCGCAAAAGAGGGAAGGGCTTAAGCACCTTGCTTGCTGCCGCTTCGTCCTGGACTATTGCTGGTTATACAGGCAGTACCATATCAGCCTGACTTGAGCCTAGGGCTCCTGAGTACACCAAGCCTCGCTGCATGTCTAGTGTGAGGATGGTGCCGTCTCGAATGATTTCAGTCGCTTTTTTAACACCAACAATCACCGGAACTCCGAGACGCAATCCAATTATGGCGGCGTGACTCGTCAAACTGTCGTCTTCAGTCACAATACCGGCTGCTTTACGAATTGCTTCAATAAAGTCAGCATTCGTGCGCGAGGTGACCAAAATTTCTCCAGGATTGAAGTTTCCAGCATCCATGCCGCTATGAGCAACTCGTGCCCGTCCACTTACCGATCCTTGACCAATGCCAATTCCCTTGCCTAACACAGCCGTCACGATTTCAACTTTGATTAAATCAGTTGATCCTGCTACGCCTTGAAGAGTCCCAGCGGTCATTACAACTAAATCGCTCTCCTTCAAGAGATGCTTTTCTTGAGCCACATTGAGCGCAGCTTGAAACGTTTGGCTAGTCGACGGCAAATTAAGCACTAATAAGGGTTTGACACCCCAGACTAATTGAAGCTGACGCGCTACGTCCACATGGGGAGTCACTGCTAGAATCGGGGTGTTGGGGCGAAATTTCGATACATTACGTGCAGTTGCCCCTGTTTTTGTCAGCGTCATGATGGCGGATGCATCGAGTTGCTGAGCAATACGCCCAACTGCTTGACTAATGGCGTTAGGGATCGATCGCCCTAGAGTCTCCTCAAATGCCCGTGATGGAAGCTGGTCTTGCTCGATACGGTTTGCAATTCGAGCCATCGTGGCAACTGCTTGAACCGGAAATTTTCCAACGGCGGTTTCATTGGATAACATTACCGCATCCGTGCCATCTAGAATCGCGTTGGCAACATCGGAAATCTCAGCACGAGTTGGCCGAGGATTATTAACCATGCTGTCGAGCATTTGCGTTGCTGTGATGACTGGAATACCTAAGCAATTGGCGATCGAAATCAGCCGCTTTTGCAGAATGGGTACCTCTTCAGCGGGCAATTCGACGCCCAAATCGCCCCGTGCAACCATCACCCCATCACAAATTGACAGAATGGATTCCATCTGTTCGATGGCTTCATGCTTCTCAATTTTGGCAACGACGGGAACATCTTTCCCTGTACTTGAAATTAGTTCTTTGATTTCTAGTACGTCCTGAGGATCACGCACAAAGCTAAGAGCAACCCAGTCGACACCTTGATCAAGCCCAAACATCAAGTCTTTGCGATCTTTATCTGTCAAGGCTTTAATTGACAAATAGACACCGGGAAAATTTACGCCTTTGCTGTTAGACAGAGTTCCACCCACCACGACTCGACAATGAAGCTGTCCTTTTTTCTGATCGACGGCTTCTACCTGCATTTCAACGCGTCCGTCATCGAGGAGAATCGTAGCCCCATTAGGCACTTCCTCAGAGAGAGGCCCGTACGTGACCGAGCTAATATGTTGAGTTCCGACACAGGGATGACTTGTCAGAATAAACATATCGCCACGCTCTAGCGTGATCGAACCATGCTCAAACCGTCCTAGTCGAATTTTAGGCCCTTGCAAGTCTTGAAGAATTCCGACGGGTTGATTGAGCTCGAAGGAAATCTGTCGAATTAGTCGGATGCTGCGCTGATGGTCTTCATGAGTTCCGTGAGAAAAATTTAACCGCAACGTTGTCGCGCCTGCCTCAATGAGATCACGAAGGACTGCTGGGCTGCTAGTCGCAGGACCAATAGTGGCTACAATTTTTGTCCGACGTAGAGGTGTTTGCCGATGCATGGAGAATCTAGAAGCAGGAGACGAATTGAACACTGTATTGTCGCCCATGGTAATTGATGCGGTTCCTTAAGGGGTATATCCTATGAGTCCTAGTTCAACATCTATATCAAGAATTTACGGAAGCATCACGAGCATGCACGACCGGGGTAACAAGCAAAACGGATATTACCACGTTTATAAACATCTATTACTTTCTTAGCCAAGTCTATCCATAAATTATGGGTGCGATTTAGCTTGTATAGCGATCCTAAATTGCTTGTGAATTGTGTGTGAGCGGGTGGGCAGGCGCTGCCCCACCGCTCGCAACCCATCTGGGATTGCTATAGAGATTAATTTTGATAGGAAGTTTTGTCTTCTGGGATGAATAGGGTAGGATTTCAAAGAAATGTTTTACAATCCTGACAATGTAGCCACCGCGATAGTTCGCGCTTTCTATAGAAAAATTCTGATCTTCGAAGTGTGACTAAAAAAAGCCTGCAAGAGCAGGCTGAATCAACGACCTGGAGGATCGCCAAAATCAAATACGTTTAAGATGCTTCGTTCCTATCCCTAAATTTTCGCTAGATAATAAATGTGTTGGAGAGCCGTTAGCGGAAATTACCAGGATTTAGACGAGGAGCAGCTTGGAATGAGTCACCACCCCGAAGCTGAGCTCCTGTGCCTCCATCGGCTGGGTCTAAGAATGGTCGCAAATTGATGGCATCGGTTTGAGAACGACGCTGACCAGGTAGGGACGGAAGATTGATCCCTAGTTCTTGTCCGATTTGATTAATGATTCTTGTGCCATCCGCACGATATGTACTGACAGCGTCGGTTTGCTGTCCACTATCGGCAACAGCTAGATTCTCAAACACGCGATCGCGCGTCACGACTGGATCTTGTCCAACGGGTACGGTAAACACGATCCGGCAATCTGCGATCGCCTCTGTCGAGACACAAACGGTGTTATAGCCGTTTTCTACATCAGTTCGCATCTCCAACAAACCGTCAGGACGATAGGCTTCTAAGCGACGGCTGATTTCAGCACAGCGACGATCAGCAGACCATCCACCCCCCATGGTTTGAGGTTTTGCCCAGGAATAAAATTCTTCCGGTTGGCTTTGGGGATTGTACATCACGGTATATTCCCCATCGATCAGTTGACACGAGAATCGGGCCGTTGAGTTTGACTCGGTCGATGCATCAGAGTCAGCCCCACTGCTTTGGGCGTGTATAGTTGTCTGAGGAGTCATCTCACCTGGGGACGCAGCAATGGTTTGGGATACCGCAATTCCACGAGATGCCCCTGTTCCCAAACTGGCGATCGCCAGAACAGTGACCCCTACTAGTCGACTCCCTACCTTGAATGCTGAATGAGCGATATCCATAAATGCCTCCGAACCCTTTGATGGCAACATCGTTTGTCTGAGCATAACGCCTAAAATGATGGCTAAGGGGGCATATGCCTTAGCTACTTCGAAATTCAGACTCTCTATGCTTTAGAAAAAGACGCATGGGATTATCGTAAGGTGCCCGAGGGTCATACAAATTTACACATTCGTCCGTTAGCCACTATAGCGGTATGCGCTTGAGTTAGGCACGCTGGTGTGGGACGCGCTTCGCCCCAAGCCACCCTTTCTATACTTAGCGCAATTGAAAATTGCTATACAAGCCATTGGGCATCAGAGCCTATTAGCTCCTTGGCAAAAATATACTTCGATCGATTTAGAACCAATAAGATGCGGAAAAATTGTGCACTTTCATTAATCAAAGTTATGGTGTTACCCCAAAGCCGTCGTAAAGTTTTATAAAAAAATGTCTGTGTACCTTGCTACACTGGTTTCTGGAAAGGGAATCAACCCGTGTGTTGATATCTATAGTACCGACTGTCGATTTGGGAACGCGCAGTTCGGATTTCTTTCACTTGAGAATGCAACGTCTATTGAGAAACGACCTTACTGGCTCTATACAGAGCCAGTTTTTTTATAGTTTTGGCAAAATTTCAGGAAGCAGAGAGCCCGGCAGCTTTGATAACGCAAGGTTTTGTCCCGTGACTCCCCCTTTCGTGAAGAAAGCACGCACCGCTTGAACAATGCACTGAATCGCAGTTTGCCGCAGTTCAGGCTTTTGTTGCCATCCCTGGAGCGCAGCGACATGACTCGCGAGAGCAGCTTGTAGATGATCTGACCAGCCCTCCTTGCTCAAGGTGATTTGGGCATCGGTTGCTAGCTCATAATGCACCAGCCCCAGGTTGTTATAGGTCGCAAGTACGTCAAAGTTGAGCGGAGTGGGAACCGATGATTCGATGATTTTGTTGACTGCAAAAAGCGCTTGATCATACGCAGCGATCGCCCTTTCTAGATAGTCTCGTTTAGTCGTTGGGTTGTCATCCGTGTGGCTAGCTAGATGCCAATAGGCGGTTCCCAAATTATTTTGGGTTGCTGCAAATGCAGATGGCACTGTATCGAGCGTGCGATATTTTAATGCCATCCGATAGGCTCCTAGAGCCAGGGCTAACCAATCTTGAGGCTGTTCAAATTGCGCTAGATTCCAGTAAGCCGTACCCAGGTTGTTCTGAATCATGGCATAGTTAAGCGGCTCTTGCTCAGGGCGATAATATCGCAGCGCTTCCGCATAAGCCGTGATTGCTTGCTTTAGGTGCTCCTTGGGGTGGTTATGCTGGGCTAGATTCCAGTATGTCGTGCCTAGATTGTTCTGAGTTGATGCATACCGCATGGGGTCATCCTCTGCCTTGCGATAGCGCAGCGCCTCCTGATATGCCTGAATCGATCGCTGGAGATTTTCAGCAGGCTCTTGATATCGCGCCAAATCTCCATATGCCGCTCCCACATTGTTTTGAATCATGGGATAGGTCTGGGGATGTGTCTGAGGAGAGATTTTGGTGAGCGCAACTTGATAAAACTGGATGCCTTGCTGCAAGTAAGGAAGCCCTTGTTCTGGGCTTAACGCTGACCGAGACAGCAGCCAGCATAGATTTCCCATGTCGTTGAGCACTTCTGCCCACATCGGTGAGCCTTCGTCAAGCCAGCGCAAGACTTGCTCATACGCGTTCATTGCGCCCATGAGAGTCTGATTGGAGGCATCTCCCTGCTCGATGCGATCGCGATAGAGATTGCCTAATGATCGATACGCATGAGCAAGAACCATCGCCGGCGCTTGCTGTCGATGCAAGTTTTCAATCTGATTTAAGAAGCTCTGAGTCTGGGGATCAGACGGTGCATCTTGCCTGAGTTTTTCTGCGATTTCTGCATCGATCGCCTGAGAAACGGTATGGGTCTGCTGAGCCGTTTTATCTGCCGAGCCGGTCAATGTAAAATCTAAGAAATTTGGATCAGCATCAACAATATCCAGTTCTTGAGGCTGCTCTTGAAGGGATTGCTGAGCATCCGCATCCGGGGTGTCAGCAGCACGATCAGAGGTAGAGGGGTGAACACTAGCGCGATCGCCCAGTGCATGAGTGACGTCAGTGTCATCGGGAGAAAATGGCTGAACCTCATCGCGAGCACCTGCTAAAGAGTCTAACTTCAAGTGTTCAACCGTCAGAGCATCCAGTTCAACATCCAGTTCTCCTGCAAGGTCTCTGACATCCTCCCGATTAAAGGCTTCATTCTCTACAGCATCACCGTGGGTGTCATTGACACGAGCATCACTGTGCCTGATGCCGGGAATATCAGGCGATTTCATGTTAACGATGTCAATTTCGGTATCGTCGCCTGTCTCTTTGGCCTGAGACGCATCGGCATTAGCAGACTCAGCATCCTCGAAGACGTCATCAAGTCGTGAGTTAGAGTCTGTTAATGCTTGATCAAACTCAGTCAAATCAAGCTCTGTTGGATTAAACTCAGCCTCACTTAGGTGCTCGTTGGGTGTGTCTGTTACGTCTGCGGAGTCAGCCTCGGCGAGAGCCGTTAAGTCTGCTTCAATATCATCGGCTGATAGGAGAGAACCGTGAGGAGGAAGTTCATCTTCGGGCTGCAAGTATTCAGGCTCAAGGGCAGATTCATCAGAATAATCGTCCCGTGGCTCCGTTAGCTCCGATGATACTGATGGTTGATCGTCAGGGCGCTGAGATTCGACGGGCATCATTGGAGCATCCGCATCCGCCTCAGGTTCAGTTGAGGGTAGATCGGGCGTATCAAGCGGAAGGCTGTTAGGCAAAGGTAATCGCTCTGCCAGAGTTTGGTCAACTTGCAGCAATAATTCTTCAAACAGGGCATCCGACGCCGTTTCATCAGTGTGAGGACTAACCGTATCCCCCCCGTCAGGCTCGTCTTGAGGAATTAGGTCTTGGTTCAGAATATCGGTCGCATCAGGTGGAGCCGTCTCCTCCGAAACGTCAGGGATGATATCACGGTCATACGACTCTAGCGCTTCGTCAAGGGGCTGTTCTTGTGGCTGAGAAGGGACGTCGGGCAGAGGATGGGCGTGATCAAGCTCGAATTGACGCGATTCATCCAACGAGGCGTCGTCGTGCTGTAGCGAGCGTCGGAACGAAGCATTCTCCGCGCGTGGCGATGGAGGGTTTGGCGACGCCTGAGAGGAGGGCGATTCAAGGCGTGATTCAAGCGGAGGATGGGATGGAAGCGGAGCATCTTGCCGATGATGCTCGCGGTGTCGTGAAAATGGCTGTGACGTATAAACGGTAGCGGGTGGAGCTGATGATGCCGCAAGCGATCGCTTTTCTCGGCTAATCAGAGGCGTTGGTTCACCCAGAAAGTCAAAGATAGCCGTCCGGCAATGCCAAAACTCAGGAGCCGATTGAGGAATGATCCGCACCCACGGGCGCGGCAGCCAGAAGAGAATGCTCGATTCTAGCGCCGGTAGACTGCGTTCAATACTTTGTAGATAAGTGAGAAACAGCCACTGTGTCGATGCAGGCTGACGACTCAACTGCTCGATTCCCAAAATTTGAAACGCAGGCATCGGTAGGCGGAGATTGCCCCGTTGAGGGGGCGGATATTTTGCGAGCCATTGCGAAATCTGAATGATGGGGTTGGGATTATGGATATCTAGATTCAAGCTGACGAGACGCGGATAGCGGACTGACTGCCGAGTCTCTGATGAGGGATGTGACGACCGGGATGCCTCTGAGAGGTCGAGCTGAAGCTGACGAACAAGGCGATCGCGCAGGATCAAATTATCGCAGACAGCAACAAAAATCTGACGGCGAAGATTTAAGCCCAGTGAGGCTTTGAGGCGAAAATAGGTTTCCTGATTCTGTCCCAAAGTTTTGCGAGGATCGGTATTGATCACGGCGACGCTGCCAGAAGAAAACGGATTAGTCAAGTCAGGAGTTGCTTGAGTCGCAACAGAATCAACCATTTCAGAGTGACACTAAATCAATAATGGGGCGAGCTTGAACCTTATTCACGGCAAGACCTGTCGTGTCTCAAAGAAAAAGCTCCAGATTTTGAGTTGGACGGGTTTGATTGATTTCAAGGACGAGTCTATAGCCCCGTTAGGTGTTTGGGCATGACAACCTCTCATGAGATGCCCCCTTTAATCTATTGTTCCAGTGTTCCAGAGCATTCAAACGACAGGTGTGGGAGCAAAACGGGAATCAACTCCATCGAGCTCCTGTTATGTTTCTTCAGTCATTTTTGTTCAAAGTCAGGATGAATTCGGTGTGACCTTGCCTGCCCCTTAGAGCACTGCGATCGCCACCTCACAAAAAAGAACAAGCACCCCACCATCAGGGATGCTTGCCGAACAACATATTTGGATGGTGTTCATGCAAGGTCAAATGTCCTTACACAATCGAATCGGGCATCAGACCCACCTCAAACCATCAATACCAGCGACTACGACACTGAAACCGCAACAAAGATTAAGCCGGATAATAAGATAACTCCGCTAATCCCGATAAGTACATAATTGCGCTTCTGTGCGCTGGATGGAGGCTCAGCTTTGTACATCTTTGGTTCAACAGCAAAATTATTGAGGCGACCCCCGTCTTCGGTTGTGTATGGCATAGTCAAAAATTCCTTTCGTTCTAAATCTTCACAATTGTAACAAAAATTAACAAAAAATCACAGGTTAATTGAATTTAACATCGTTCCGGATCGAGTGTAAATACTATTCACTCTCTCCTAGGGGCGATTGTTAGTCTATCGTCTGGAGGATTGCTGATCGGAGTTAGGTAATTAATCCGGTTAGGGGAGAACTCGCACTAGCATAGGCTTTCAGGGGAATTCGCCCGGCCAAAAATGCCATTCGCCCGGCTTCTGTTGCCAGCCCCATCGCACGCCCCATCTGAATCGGATTTTTAGCTTGGGCGATCGCGGTATTAATCAGCAGGGCATCAGCTCCTAATTCCATTGAATATGCCGCTTCACTAGGAGCGCCAATGCCAGCATCTACCACCACGGGCACACTAGCGTTCTCGATAATGATTTGAATATTGGCAGCATTCCGAATCCCTTGTCCCGAACCAATCGGCGAACCGAGCGGCATGACTGTCGCACATCCCGCATCTTCAAGGCGCTTTGCCAACATTGGATCCGCATTAATATAAGGCAATACCGCAAATCCCTCTTTGATCAATTGCTCCGCAGCTTCTAGGGTTCCAATTGGGTCAGGCAATAGATATTTAACATCAGGAATCACTTCCAGCTTGACAAAGTTGTTATCTTCTTGACCCAGCAGTTTCGCCATTTCACGCCCCAGCCGAGCTACTCGAATGGCTTCGTCTGCTGTTTTGCATCCAGCCGTATTCGGCAACATCCAGAGCTTTTGCCAGTCCAGCGCATCGGCCAATCCTTCATGACCAGGAGCATTAGTTTGAACGCGCCGAACTGCCACCGTCACAATCTGGCTGCCGCTTGCCTCGATGCTCTGCCTCATCTGCTCAAACGTGCGGTATTTACCTGTTCCAGTCATGAGACGGGATTGAAACACGCGCCCCGCAATGGTGAGAGGCTGGTCTAGGGTTGGCTGAGCAATAGGGTCGAGTGTTTGCATAGTTGATTCTGAATGGGGTGATGCTGGAGATAAGACCTCGATACTTGAATTAGAAGACGACGGAGGCAGACTGTCAGACGCCTGATGGGCTAGTAAACCAGGCTGAGCGTAAAATCGATCCCACTGAAATGCCTGAAGCAGCGGACTCGTTTGGTTAGTAAAGACCCAGTCGGCAATCAGCCGGGCGGTTGCAGGTGCAAGTAAAATGCCGTTGCGATGATGTCCAATTGCTAAGGTCAGATTTTCGCACTGACTAGGACCCAGGATGGGTAGATCATCAGGAGTAGACGGACGAAACCCCCACCAGCACTCTTGAATCGGGAACTCTTGCAACCGTGGGAATAGATGAATAGCCCGACTTAGGAGGGTTTGAAGCCCCAATGGTGTATTGTTGGGCGCAAAACCGACAGATTCGACGGTTGCTCCAATCAAAATGGTTCCATCCTGACGCGGAACAATATAAATCTCGGAACCAAACAGAACTCGGCGCAGGGGTAAGGGGTTTGATAGCTGAGTAGGAACTCGCACTGACAGCATTTGCCCCTTCTGGGGTTGAACCGGAACCGGTAATAATTCTTGAGCCCATGCCCCCGTCGCTACGACGTAATGATCGGCTGTCCAATCGCCCTGGCTCGTCTTGACTGATACAACTCGCCCCTGATGCTGTTGAATAAACTCAACATTAATCCCAGCCTGGAGGTTCACCCCGAGCCCTTGAGCTGCCGACCGTAAGGACTGCGCCAAGGCTCGATTATTAACCTGAGCATCTTCGGGAAACCACCAGCCGCCTAAAACTTCATCTCCTAAACCGGGTTGAGCTTGATGAATAGCAGTTTGGTCAAGCCACTGAGCAGCGGATGATAGGGAACGAGTCTTTTGAAATGTAGACGTGGGCACTTCGTACACTGGAGCCAAAATGCCGCATGCCCAATATCCTGCTGAAATGCCGCTGACTTCTTCTAATTTTCTGACCCATTCTGGATAGAGACTCCGGCTCTCTAAACAAAAGTCAAGCATGGGGCTAGCGGGAATTCCTTCTGCTTGAGGCGCCAGCATGCCTGCTGCAGCTTGAGTCGCTGCCTGCTGAATATCACGACTCAGCACGGTGACTGTTGCACCGCGTAGCCTCAACTCGGTGGCGATCGCCAATCCAACGATGCCGCCCCCAATCACTAAAATGTCAGATGTTGTCTTCATAGACGTTGTCTTCATAGACACGTTATAGACCCGTTACAGATATCAGCAGCTTGCATCAGCCAATCAGCCCATCACTCCACTTACCACACCCTACTCACCACAACCCACTTACCACAACCCATTTACCACAACGCATTGACAGGGTCTTGATCAGTTCCAGACCCATCAGTTTGCGATGGCGTTGTCCCATCTGTTGTCCCATCTGCAGAACCATTGGCTGGCGTGTCAGTCTGAGTCGTCTGAGAGCCATTTCCTGTCCGAGACGGTGTTCCAGTGGTTATTTCGCCGGTGGTTCCTTCTCCGTTGGTTGTGCCGGATGGGGAAGCTCCTTCTCCGTTGGTTGTGCCGGATGGGGAAGCTCCTTCTCCGTTGGTTGTACCGGATGGGGAAGATTGGGAGTCAGTAGAAGACGGCGAAGACTGCTGATTGTCTGGGATTGATTGCGACGACGAGTCTCCTAACATAGGAAGGATATCAAGCTGACCCGTCACTTCTGCCAGAGCAATGACCGCAATCGCCCCTAGGGTTGCAAAGCTGATAACCCGTACAACTCCTTTGAGGAGCGTGCCAATAATAACCGCCAGAATCAGTCCCGCGATTAAAACGCCAATCAGTTGATCTACACTCACGCCTCCTCCAACCCTATACGGGACTAAACGCTACCTCAATATATCGAAACTCGTCATATCGAAACCTGTCTCTATCATTCTGCTCCTCGCTGACGTTAGGCCATAATTTCCCTGGTTACGGTGTTCCCCTTCCACCCTAGCGAAAGTTGACCCAGATAGAATAGTTGTCCCATTAGCCTTCCGGAGTCCAAACTGGATGTGTGCCTTGTCCCCAAAATTCGTTAAATTTGGTGACACGAACGTCTCCGAGAATGGTGGTTTGACAGGCGAGTCGCAAGTTGCGATCACGAGAATGGGGCGGAAGCGATCGCCTCGCACGGTCTCGCCAATTCGGGTCAGACACCTCGCCCTCAATCTGCACCGCACAGGTTCCACAGCTTCCAATGCCGTGGCAATTAATCAGCTTAGCCTGATTGTTATACAGATCAATTCCTTGCTCTAATAGAACTTGGCGCAAATTTGCTCCAATCTTGCATTCAAACATTTTCCCCTGAGCTGTTACGTTAGGCATAATGGCGTTCTAATCAACGATTTTTGCACGAACTCAACCCATTAGGCGACTCATGACTTCTGAGACATCGACTGCATCATTGAATCCACTATGGATTTATGACACCACGCTTCGGGACGGGGCTCAACGGGAGGGGATGTCCCTGTCAACTGAAGACAAGCTAAGAATTGCCCGTCAACTCGATCGGCTCGGCATTCCGTTTATCGAGGGGGGATGGCCGGGAGCCAATCCCAAAGACGTTCAGTTTTTTTGGCAACTTCAAGAAGAGCCTCTGACTCAAGCTGAAGTAGTGGCATTTTGCTCGACTCGACGCCCTGGTAGGACCGCAGTCGATGACTCCATGCTTCAATCCATTTTATCTGCTGGAACTCGCTGGATTACAACATTCGGTAAATCTTGGGATTTGCATGTTACCGAGGGGCTAAAGACGAGCTTGGACGAAAATTTGGCGATGATTCAAGACACCATCGAATTTCTTCGTCGTCAAGAACGGCGCGTTATCTACGACGCAGAACACTGGTTTGATGGCTACAAGCACAATCCCGCCTATGCTCTAGAAACCTTGACGGTGGCGATCGCCGCTGGAGCAGACTGGATCGTGTTATGCGACACAAACGGGGGCACATTGCCTCACGAAGTTGCTCAAATTGTCCAAGACGTGGTCGCTGCAACCGGCATAGAAACGTCTCATTCTCCCCATCGCTCGATGCCACAACTCGGTATCCATACTCATAATGATTCGGGTACAGCCGTTGCCAATGCGCTAGTTGCCGTTATGGAAGGAGCCCGCATGGTACAAGGCACCATCAACGGCTATGGAGAACGATGCGGCAACGCCAACCTGTGTACGTTGATTCCAAATCTTCAGCTTAAGCTGAACTATCCCTGCGTCGATAACGAACAGCTTGCTCAACTGACCAATGCCAGTCGCTTCATCAGCGAGGTCGTCAATCTAGCGCCTGACGATCATGCTCCCTTTGTGGGGTTGTCTGCATTTGCTCATAAGGGCGGCATCCATGTGAGCGCGGTTGAGCGCAATCCAGTCACGTATGAACACATCCAGCCTAAACAAATCGGCAATTCTCGACGCATTGTGATTTCAGATCAGGCAGGGCTGAGTAACGTTTTAGCAAAGGCTCGAAGTTTTGGGATTGACCTCAATAAGGAAGATCCAACCTGTCGTCAGATTCTCAAGCGACTCAAGGATTTAGAAAGCGAGGGGTATCAGTTTGAGGCAGCGGAAGCCAGTTTTGAATTGCTCATGCGCGAGGCATTGGGCAAACGAGATTCGTGGTTTACGCTAAAAGGCTTTCAGGTTCACTGCGAAGTCGCTCAAGGTCTAAACGCTTGGCATTCAGATTCGCTGGCCACCATTAAGGTCAATGTTAATCATCAAGACATTCTGGAAGTTGCGGAGGGAAATGGCCCAGTTTCAGCATTAGATGCGGCTCTGCGAAAAGCTTTGAAAAATTTCTATCCGGTGATTTCAGACTTTCATCTGCGAGACTACAAGGTTCGAATTTTAGATGGCACCGCCGGAACATCGGCTAAGACTCGCGTGCTTGTTGAGTCAAGCAACGGCATTCAACGATGGACAACGGTAGGGGTGTCTACCAATATCTTAGATGCCTCGTATCATGCGGTAGTCGAGGGTATTGAGTATGGGCTGATGTTGCAAAGTCAAGCAAAATTAGCGATCGGCTCATCGCATTCCACATCGAGTTAGCGGAGCTAGCGCTTGGGTCGCTCGGATCTAGATCGGCGCTGGCGGATGCGCTGCACCAGTGCTAGCCCCAGAAAATAAGCCCCGATAGCGCTGAGGATACCGACTGTGAAGCATCCTAAAAACAAGGTGCCAATAAATCCGGCTCCTAATGCCGCAAACTGTTGAAAGGCTTGCCACCCTGCGGCAGCAATTACGTTTTGAAAGTCTTGTTTGCCGGGCATCTGCACTGAAATACCGACTCGCTCAAGCAGCCATTCTCCAATCCGAAAGTTGAAATAATAGATCGGGACATACGTGAACGGATTGCTGACCCATGTTCCGGCGGCTGCCATGATTTTGTTGCCGCGAAAAACGGCAGCTAGCGCGACGCCGATAATGGTTTGTAAGCCAAATAGGGGAAACCAACCGGCAAATACCCCCGATGCTAATCCTCTGGCGATCGCCTGTGAGGTGCCACGCATTCGAATAAAGCGAAAATAAATATAGCGGATGCGTCGCCGCCATTGCGGTTCAGATGGTTTCCGCCTTTTCCCAGTTGAAGACGAATGATGAGAAACCAACGAGGACTGGGAGTTACGCCGATCGGACGAGTCAGAAGATTGAGACACAAATTTAAATCAGCATAACGACAAACAGCATGGTCCCATGACTACGCTAGGCTCATGATATTACGTTGATCTTAAGAGAAAAATTAAGCTCTGATGAACTCCTAATAAAGCCATTTGCAAGCATTCTAGATTTCTCCGCAGTCTCTCCATTGGCTATGACTCAATCCCTATCTCGAAGTACCATTGTGGCGATCGCCACTGCTGTTGTTCCGCAGCAGGGGAGTGTCGGCATTGTGCGGATGTCGGGCTCAGAGGCGGTAGATATTGCCCATCGACTCTTTCATGCGCCAGGTCAGCCTTGGGAAAGCCACCGCATTCTCTACGGCCACATTCGGCATCCCCAAACTCATCAGCTTATCGACGAAGCGCTGCTGCTGCTGATGCTGGCACCCCGGTCCTATACCCGCGAAGACGTGGTTGAATTTCACTGTCACGGTGGCATTATGGCGGTGCAGCAGGTGTTAAACCTCTGTCTTGAGCAGGGTGCTCGACTTGCAGAACCAGGAGAATTCACGCTGCGGGCATTTATGAATGGACGACTTGATCTGACTCAGGCAGAAAGTATCGCAGATTTGGTTGGCGCGCGATCGCCCCAGGCTGCCCAAACTGCACTCGCGGGCATTCAAGGAAAACTCGCTCACCCCATTCGCCACCTCCGGGCAATGTGTTTAGATATCCTTGCTGAGGTTGAAGCACGGATTGATTTTGAGGATGACTTGCCCCCCTTAGATACCTCGTGGGTGATCGAGCAGCTTCAGCAGGTGCGTTCTCAAATTGAGCATTTTCTCGACACCGCCGATCAGGGTGAACTGCTGAGAGTGGGGCTGAAGGTCGCCATTGTGGGTCGCCCCAATGTGGGCAAATCAAGCCTTTTGAATGCGTGGAGCAAGAGCGATCGCGCGATTGTCACCGAACTGCCGGGGACAACCCGCGATGTCGTCGAGTCTCACCTCGTAGTAGGCGGAATTCCAATACAAGTATTAGACACAGCAGGCATTCGAGAGGCGACTGACCAAGTTGAGAAAATTGGCGTCGAGCGATCGCGCCAGGCGGCTCAAGCGGCTGATTTAGTGTTGCTTGCAGTAGATGCCCAAGCCGGATGGACATCAGACGATCACGCCATTTATACCCAGGTGAACCACCGTCCTACGATCCTCATTCTCAACAAAGTTGATTTACTCGTGGGCAACCCGTTTCCAGACATTCCCACTGCTGCTCATCATCGAGTCGTCAAAACAGCCGCCGCCTACCATCAAGGACTCGATGCTCTCGAACGAGCCATCCTAGAAACCGTCAATGCAGGCGATCTGCACGCCAGCAACCTAGAGATTGCCATCAACCAGCGACAAGCGGCTGTCCTCACTCGCGCGCATGCGGCTCTCGCTCACGTTCAAGAGACGATCGACCATCAGCTTCCCCTAGATTTTTGGACGATTGATCTAAGAAGCGCGATTCAGGCGCTGGGAGAAATCACGGGCGAAGAGGTGACCGAATCGATGCTCGATCGCATTTTTAGCCGATTTTGTATTGGGAAATAACCTAGATCGCGGTAGACACATTTGTTATATGAAACAGGCTTTTCTTGAAGAGCAAAAATTTCAAGCAACTTCGAATACGCTCTATGTGATTTGTCTGTAGAATTTTTTAGAGCGTGCTAACTTTTACACAAGTAATTTAAGAGGGTTTACATGCAGTGGCAACCTATCCAAGATTTACCAAATAATTGGCAAGACTTAGCAAATACTGAATTGCCACCTTTGGTCACTGTATGGAATGAACAGGCTGAACGGCTTCGTGAATCTGGCGAATTCAAGAATTTCATGGAAAAGTTGCGCCGAGAAATAGCTATCGAAACAGGTATTATTGAGCGCCTATACACGTTGGACCGCGGAATTACTCGTTTGCTAATAGAACAAGGAATCAATGAATCGTTAATTCCGCATGGAGCAACAGATCGTCCAGTAGGCCAAGTTGTAGCCTTAATTCAGGATCAGGAAGCTGCGATCGAGGGGCTATTTGATTTTGTTGGCGGGAAGCGAACTTTATCGACGTTTTATATCAAGCAATTACATCAACTACTAACTCAGAACCAAAAAAGCACTGAGGCTCTCATTCCGTCTACCGGAGAAATTGTTAGTATTCCGCTCATTAGTGGCGATTGGAAACAGCAGTCCAATAATCCCATGAGGCGAGATGGTTATGTCTACTCATATCTTGCACCTGGTAATTTGAACTTCAATTCCCTGCTGTTGCAACAAGGAACGTTTTCGTTCGATATCGGCTAACAACAGTGTCACTAAAACATCTGCCAAAGCGGCTTCTAGCAC
>JBNPEG010000075.1:0-3766 GCA_051117555.1 Elainellaceae cyanobacterium
GTCAAACCGCTCGGGCGGTTCGTTGGGATTTACCATGATGAAACACTCCTGTGTTTGAGAGGTATAGGAGCGCTCAAACGAGAAGCCACCCCGCTATAAGGCATCGCGAATTGGGATGGCTACAGGAGTGTGGTAAAACAATCCATAGCCTCCGATTCTGCTTCTTCAGAGTTCGGGGGTTAGTCTCCCGGCACGTGTGTCCGCACTGCTGGGGGACGCTGCTCATGTTTGAGCGCTTGATAGCCGAGAATACCGCACGTTGTTGGTAAAAACAACCGTATTAATGAATTTCTTTGGGGTCAGATCCCCGGCTTCTTGGTTGGGGTGATTAGGAATAGTTACAGGGTTTAAACCAGAAGCCGGGGATCTAGCGGGGCTGCTTGGGGATCTAAGATTATCTCTTTACGCATCAAACCGTCATGGCTCGAGCAAAACGCTGCCTCAATCCTCAGTATTGCTACCACATTACTGTCCGTTGCAACAATCGAGAATTTCGCCTGACCCGCTTTGAATGTCGTGAACTGTTATTGAAGGCGATTCAACATTGTCGCGAAAAATATGGCTTCAAACTCTATGCACTTTGTATCATGAGCAACCATGTCCATTATTTGCTGGAGCCAAAGGAGCCGGAGGATCTGCCCAAGATTATGCACTGGCTGAATTGGTATACGGCAATGTGCTTCAACCGAATGCTGAATCGCACGGGACACTTTTGGGAAAAGCGCTATCACAGCACAGGCTTTCCAAATACTGACAAACGCCGAGCATTAAACACATTGCGCTATATCCACGGCAATCCCAAAGCGGCGAATATGCAGCAGGGGTGGTTTTATGACTTCAGTAACTATGGAATATATGACCGTTTGACGAATGACGGCATTACTCAGTGGCATCCAGCGTTTTTGATGTTGGGGAAGACCCTAGAAATTTGCGCCGCAGCCTATCGCAAGTTTTGTAAGAGATATAAACCACAGCCTAAACCCGAACGTAAGAGCCACTGGGGCAGTAAATTATTGGCGGGGCTGAAAATTAAAAAGAAGTCTCAGAAGACGAGTCCCGGACAGATGGATCTGTGGGAGCAGTGGGAAGCCCAAATGGATGAAGCCCACGCAATCACTGAGAAGTTTTTAAGGGCGAATAGCTACGACCCAGATTACGCAATCTCACAGATACCGAAATGCGATCGGTGCCAGGTATCGGATCTCTGTGATGCTGATTCCTCGTAGGAAAGCAAGCCTGAAATAAAACTTTTGAAAATTCTGAAAGCTCTATGCTTTACAATTTACAAGTCTGGATGCGAGAAAAGACACAACCCCGACCACCAAAACCCCCCCCACCACCACCACACCCCCAACCCCCTTGGGAGGTGCCCTCGTGACCTAGATGTGTTAAATGTTACGTCACTGTAGTAAAGCCATTTGTTATTCACTCGCCATCCGACGCGATCGCCAAATTTCTTAAACGCTTCTTCATGATACTCGCCATCTAGAATGCCGCCGCATTCTAGATAAATTTCTTTTTGCACACTAAAGCCAAACTTCCCGTTGCTGTAATCCACCCATAGGCGATCGATGGTTCTTAGATCTTTGCAAGGAAAGTTGAGTAAGTCATCTGAACCAACACCACCCCAAGAATCCTTGCCCATAGCTTTGAGCATCAGGTCTGCTGTCTTCTGGTCGGCTTCTTTCCAGTTGCCTGCTTCTAATAAAGCTTTTAATTCCTGATAGTCAATTCCCTTTTCTGATTCCAAAGGGACGTCTTCAGCGGATGAATCAGAAGATGGGGAGGTAGATTTTGCCGCAAGCTTTGGGATAGGGTTATTCGGTTTCGTTGATTGCACGGCTTTTGCAGGAGATTGAGCAGGCTTGTTCCGCTCAATGATGGGTTCAATATCCTTATCCCGCAGCTTCAGAATGCGCTGATAGTCTTCGAGTTCTCGCTCCGTCTCAGGTGAAAACGGATACTCATACTCGATCGCTTCTTTATAAATTTCTTCAAACTCCCTAAGGCTCTCGTGGCGTTCTCGAAAGGGTTTTGCAACCTCCCAAATGATTGCGTCAGCTCGTTCTACTGCAATGCCCCAAGTTCTTCTCTGACGGCTGACAATGCCTTTACCAAAGGGGCTAAATTCCCCATCAGCTCGAAGATGCCGCTCTACCAACTTACGAAACCGCAGCTCGTTATCAATCAAGGCTCTTGCTAAAACAATCTCTCGCCCCTCTCGGGCTGCATAAATCTGGGGAGACATGGCAGCAGCAGCAGTTTTCAGCTTGTCGCGCACGTAGTTATGCAGATGTCCAGCGCGGATGAGTTCCTGATCATTGAGTGCAGCGGCTCCAGTTTTTAGCCCTTCGACCAGATAGCGAGTGTAGACCGAGAGTTCTTCGCCCTCCTGCTCGAGAGCATACTGCGTCGAAGTGGCAGCAGTGAGAACTGCGCGACCTTCGCCTCCGAGTTGCTGTTCTACATTGACCGTTTGGTCATCCATTGCCAGAAGGCCATCCGGAAATGCTCCGCTAAAGCAGCAATCCAAAATAGCAACCTGCCGACGAGAATGGCAACTGCTCATTTCATTCCGCACGAAGCCCGCTGCAACGGCTGTCCCTCGATTGAGAGAACCGCTATCAAGCTTTCGGGTTTCGCGAGTGGTGAAGAAAAAATCGCCCTGCTCATCAGTGGCTCCGTGCCCGGTGAAATATAGCAGCATCAAATCTTGATGGCTACATTTGGAAAATATTTCTCCAATGGCAGACTGCATCTCGCTGACATTCGGATTCGTTAGAGCCGTCACAGGCTCAGGATTGAAGCCACCAATCGCAGGATTAATCAGAATCTCGCGCAGAGCTATCACGCCATTAGGCGGGCAGTGCAGCGGCTTAAACCCGGATGCACATTCTGAAACGCCAATGAGTAGGGCAAACTTGTTTCCTTCAGTCACAGTGCTAGCTCTATTTCTGATCGCTTGTCATTGCGTTAGCGGCTTTCACTAACGTATCCAAGGCCGCATCGAAATCTTCCGGGCGAACGCCATCCATACTAATTCGTTTTTTCTGCCCATCGACTTCGATCTCAAAATCAATCGGTGTCCCCGGAAGCCGCTGCCGAATGATATTGAATAGCTTGCCGAGATTGCTAAGATTCACCTCAGCAAACAGCAAATCTTTCAGCCATGCTGCACCCATGCCACCATCTGGAGCATCCGGATCAGCAATGCGTTCGATTTTCTCAACATCGGGGAGCTGTCTCAGAGCGCGATAAAGATTCTGCGTTTGCTGCTCTTGAATTTCTGGAGGCAAACTCGCAGCAGCACTGCGCCAATCAAGGGTGAGTCTGAGCGGTTGGGAGGCTGTCATGGAATAAGTTAGCTCTGGAGAGTTAACAGATTTTCTATATCCACAAGTTTAACCTCCCCCATGCTTTGGATACCTCATCTTGAATCCACAGATGATTGCAGGACTATCCTGATGTTTCGTATAAACGAGTAAGCATCACGATGGTTAAAGTTCGTAGGATAACGGCGATCACCCCTATCATCATTATCATTTTGGGCATTGCTCATCGACGAATGATTTTCGGAGGGGCAATAGCCCTATGGGCATGGCTTCGCTAAGGCATTGCCATGCCCGTACAACGAGTGGTGTGGGGGCGTAGGGGCGTGGGGGCGTAGGGGCAGGTTTAGGCAATACGTTAATCACACAGCAGGACGATGCTGTCAAAACCTGCCCCTACGCGGCCTCTACGGGGTTTATTTTTTTGTTATTTCTAT
>JBNPEG010000130.1:0-3748 GCA_051117555.1 Elainellaceae cyanobacterium
ACTTTCGAACAGATTACGTCGCCATCCTCGGCTCAATCGGCTCTGCCTCCACTGCGCTGCAATTCGATTGATAATGTCAGTCATGGCATCCGTTGGATACATCAACTGGGCGATCGCCTCAATCGTCATATTGTTTTGCATGGCGACTGCTAAGATTCCAATCACCTCATCAGCCTGGTGTCCAATCAGATGAGCTCCTAGCAGTTCACCGCTGTCAAGCAGAACGAGTTTACAGAATCCTGTTGTGTCTCCAGAGCGCTGAGCTTTCGGAACTACCTTCATTGATTCTCGAAACACATGCACATCTGATCCGTATCGAGTTTGGGCATCGGCTTCCGTCATACCGATCCATGCTGCGGGTGGAGCCGTTTCAATGACCTTGGGCAACCACTGATCGAGAATGGTGCGAGTGGGTAAGAATAGAGCATTTTTGACCGCAATTTCAGCTTCGTAGTGGATCACATTAGCAAACTCATGATGACCGATGGCGTCTCCGCAGGCGTAGATATGAGGAATTTGGGTTTGCAGACGATGATTAACACGGATGCCTTGGGGCTCATATTTGATGCCTGCAGCTGCTAAATTGAGCGTATCTAGAAACGGCTGTCGTTCATCTAAGAAAAGAACCTCATCGGCAGCGATCGCCTGATTGCCCACCTGCACCCACGTCTGACCGTCTAGCTCTCTGACCTGCATCACCGTAGCCCCCACCAAAATCTGAATGCCGTCTGCTTCGAGCTGAATCTGTATCCGCCAAGCCAGGTCGTCATCGATATCGGGCAAAAGCCTGCGATCTTGGACAATTAGCGTCACTCGGACGCCTAACCGAACAAGACTTTGCGCCAGAATGATGGCATAGGATGTAGACCCTACCAGCACCAGGTGATGATGAATCAGTTGGGTGATTGTTTCTGGTTGAAGAAATGCATCAATCGTCAAAGGAGAAAGAGTGTCGATTCCGCTAATAGTCGGGATGATTAGCTGAGAGCCACCCGCTAAGAGATATGCGCGCGATCGCAATGCTCGTCCATTAACCTGTAATGCAATGGTCGGTCGTCGTCGGAATTCTCCACCTCCTACGATCGCGTCAATCCCCAATGCGGCCAACATCGAGAGCGATGTCTGCTGAGATTGCACATGAGCGATTAACGTTGACCAATCTAGGTCATCAGCTAACCCTGTCTTCAAAATTTCGCCATGAGTCGCCCATAAAGACTGGTCATCGGATGTTACAGCCTGCATTTGTCTAAATCGCTGCCCAAACTGTTGCAGTGCCCGACACACCAATCGTTCGGTGTCTAGGCTGCCAACGTGCGGCGGTGGAGGTTCTATCAGTGCTATGCGGGCGTGGAACTGACGTGCAAATCGGGCAGCGTGGCGTGCAGCAGTGCTGCCTCCAAGGATGACGAGGTCATAATCGACAGGCATAGCTAAGCGGTATAACAGAACATAAACGGGTGTGAAATCGAATCAGACTGACTTTAAAATGCTACGCAATCCATCAAATAACTGCTCGTGCTCTGACTTGAGGCGGACGGCAACTCGAAAGTAGCGATCGCCCAATTCTGCGAAACTAAGACAGTCACGAATCAAAATCTGATGCTGTTTTAATAATGCCTGCTGTACCTTAACAACAGAGGGCAAACACCGCACGAGTAGAAAATTTGCGACGCCTGGATAGGGCATTAGCCCAGGCAATTCTGATAGTCCTTGAAACACGTGCGATCGCGCGGAGGGCAACCATGCCCAGGTTTGCCGCTGAAATTCTAAATCCGATACCACCGCGATGGCAGCGGCTTCTGCCAACACATTGACTGCCCACGGGTCGCGCCATTGCTGCCACCGATGTAGCCGATCAGGGTGAGCAACCGCATAGCCAATCCGCAGCCCCGGCACGCTATAAAATTTGGTGAGCGATCGCAGCACAACTAAATTTGGATACTCTTCGACCCAATCTATTACGCTCTGAGCGCGATCGGGGGGTAAAAAATCTATAAAGGCTTCATCGACGACTACTAGCGCAAAATAGTTAAGACATTGGCGGATAGTTTGCGTCGAGACTAAGCGCCCAGTCGGATTATGCGGCGTATTGATAATCAGCCCGCAGGCGGCGCTGGGAGGATGATTTTGGTCGGCAAGCCACTGTTGAATCTCCAGTTCCCAATCTGAAGCGTAGTTGAGATTCATGGGGAGGGTCAGCAGGTTGGCATTAAAGGCTCTGAGCGATCGCCCATAGTCGCTAAAGGCAGGCGTAATCAGATATACCGCATCTAACTCGGCCAGTTCTCGGCTTGCCCAAGTCAGCAGTTCTGCTGCGCCATTTCCGGGCAAGATCCAGTCTGAAGCAAGCCCATGCGTTTGACCCAGGCATTGGCGCAGCCTGCTATAGCTTGGGTCAGGATACGCCTTTAAGTCA
Source organism: Elainellaceae cyanobacterium (assembly GCA_051117555.1). Classification (GTDB taxonomy): domain Bacteria; phylum Cyanobacteriota; class Cyanobacteriia; order CAZCXK01; family CAZCXK01; genus DBGGTD01. Next base: position 2,417 of record JBNPEG010000130.1, read on the forward strand.
GATAAATGAGCCTGAATTGCGGCGATCGCAGATTGAGGAGGCCCTAGCGGATTGATGCTAGCGGAAAAATCCAAAATATCAACGGGGGAGCAGCCTGATACATCAGCTGCCCAGGCTAAATTTCCCCCATGGTTAGGTCGATTCAACGACAAGAAATTATCCTTAACCCGTTACTTCGTCGGGGCAACTTTGTCTTTGAATAGTTTCCCAGCGGAAAATGCAGGAACGACAGTAGCCGGAATCTGCATTGCTTCACCAGTTTTAGGATTACGACCCTCACGAGCTTTTCGCTCTCGGGGCTCAAACGAACCAAACCCAACTAGCGTCACCTTATCATTAGACGATACAGCATCCATAATCGTCTCTAATGCAGCCGACAAGACAGCGTCAGCCTGTTTCTTCGTCACACTAGCGCGCTCTGCAACTTTATCAACCAGTTCTCCCTTATTCATCAGACTCTCCTCAAGGTTTTCAATCAGAATTTGAAAAATAGCTTGATCCCGACATTGATCAGACAGCTCATTCACAGTTAGGAGTTTGATAAAAATGTCTGGAACTCCCGCTGGAATTAATTTTCAATGCTCTATTCTAAAGTCTAGTTGGATGATATGGATCAGGAAAACCTTAATTTATGTGGATTTAGGGGACTTTTTAGAATTTTTTCGGCTTTTTCCTTAATTTGAGGCTCTCCCAACCCTGATTGACTAACAAATCTTTAGAGCGTGGATTTCGGTTCCGCTCAATCTACAGATTGGCAGACATTGTAGACGAAGCATAGCCGAAGCCCATGTCATAGCAGACTACGCCTTTTAGGAGTGTGCGCGTCTCGCTCACGCGCGGGCAAGATGCCCGCACTCCTAAGGGTTGGCTTATTTCTGCCAAACGTTACTAGGGATGTGTCTGTCACAAGGTGGGTCTGATACACTGAATTGGTTTTTGGGATGCTACGTAGGTGGGACTCACTAAATATGACTTACTAAATATGAGCCCCGTGTAGTAGCAGCGTATCCAGGCTAATTTGTTGGATAAAGCGATCGCTGGGAGATTCTTATGAAATGGTTTAATGATTTCTTTAGCCCAACATTTTAAGTATGTCGCACTAGTAGGATGGGTTAGCGCAGCGTAACCCATGCGGGCGTTGGGTTATTGCCTTCGGCAAGGCTTTTCCAACGTTCCTCAACCACAACCTACTAGTCTGACATGCTTAAGATGATACAAATCCTTAAAGGGCTGAAGCTCTTGAATCCGGTGCGTTACGCTGCGCTAACGACACCCTACCTGATGCACTATTTTAGGCATGTCACAACACTACGCAGAAGCACGTTATTTATA
>JBNPEG010000187.1:0-3718 GCA_051117555.1 Elainellaceae cyanobacterium
TAATGCAGTGTTTCACGCATCATTGGCAATCTGCTTGGTAGAAATTGCCGCGATTAATTCGTCCTTATTCATGTGGCTCCGTCCTTCGATGTCGAGAGTTTGTGCCTGCTCGTAGAGCTCATTGTAGGTGTGATGTTGGAGTTGTTGAGTTACTGCGTGGGCGATCGCCTCTTTGAGTTCGTCTTTATTCATCTGACTCCGACCCTCAATATCAAGCTCTTGAGCATATTGGTAGAGGGCTTGTTTAGTCGGCTCGTCGTCGTCCGAGTCTGGAGCATATCCTGCGTTCTCCATCGCCCGTTGAATTGCAGGTGTCCATTCCACATACTGCTCACCCGCGCGATCGCCTCTCTGCTTGGTTCGCTCCGCTTCTCGTTGTTCAGCTTCGCTAAGCTCATCCCAGACTGCTTCGGGCAAATACCGCTTTGTGATGCCGTCTTGACGTGCCCGTCCGTCTCCTTCCTTCGTCTGCCAGTTTTGGGCTGTCCATTCTTCTAGCGACTGAGCTGCATCGTCCTTCTCGTCTTGCCGATAGCCTCCGCCCTGCCGTTCATATTCTTGCACTAGCAGTTGACTCTTGCGTGCAGACCATTGTCCCGATTTGCCGCCTTTATCAGACTGCTTAATTTCCTCCTTGATCTGCCGACGCAAATCAGGCTTAGTATACTTTTCCTCGTAGTTGTCGGAAGACATGAGCGAGTTTAATTTAGACTTTCGTGTAGAACAACTAATTTCAACGTAAGCATTTTGTAGTGGATTGCCGTCTGTCCCACGGCAGAATCCTATAGCCGTACGCTCTCGCGTTAGGACGTTGAACAGTGGTGAACCAGCACGACGCACGGGTTCACCACACAAATCTGAGCCCGTAGGGCTATAAACAAGCATTGACAGGGTTTATATTTGCGCAGCGTTGCCATAGGCAGTAAGCATATATCGCTCATTTCTTGAGAATGCGCTACCCTTTTTGCTAGTGCAAATTGCGAATCCTTCGATTGAATCATCGAGTTTGAATGGTGTACCCATGAAATTATCCGTCGCGGATCTTCGCCGAGACTATACAGCAAATGGGTTGAGCGAGTCTGACCTTGACCCCGACCCGTTTCGTCAGTTTCGACGCTGGTTTGAGCAAGCAGTCGACGCTGAACTGCCTGAGCCCAATGCCATGACCTTGGCGACGGTCAACCCAGATGGCATTCCATCCGCTCGCATCGTATTGCTCAAAGGGTTTGATGAACGAGGCTTTGTTCTCTATACCAACTACACGAGCCGTAAAGGTCAAGAACTCGAACAAACCCCATACGCTGCTTTAGTCTTTTGGTGGGCAGAACTTGAACGACAAGTGCGGATTGAAGGGACGGTGCAGAAGGTGCCGCCAGACGAGTCTGATGAGTATTTCAACAGTCGTCCCAAAGGGAGTCAGTTGGGAGCGTGGGCATCGAATCAGAGTCAGGTCATTGAAAGTCGAGAGGTTTTAGAACACAGGCTGCAAATGCTCAAGGACCAGTATCAAAATCAGCCCGTACCTCGACCACCACACTGGGGAGGGTTTCGAGTTGTGCCAACTGCGATTGAGTTTTGGCAGGGTCGCCCGAGTCGTCTCCACGATCGCATCTTGTATCAGCGCATAGAAGGCGATTCTTCTCAGGAAACCCATCATAAACGCTGGAAAACAGTGCGATTATCTCCGTAGAATTACAAAATCAGCACAATCCCATCAAGTTGCAGAGCTTATAGACCGCTCGTGCACCAACATTTCCATCCCACTCGCTGCTGCCTACTTCCGATACATCAAACCCGATAATATGCCTACCGCTGTGAATGATTTCTCGAAATAGACAGAAGGCTTGCTCTAGCTCTAACCCTCCCGGTACTGGAGTCCCAGTGCTTGGGCATAGCTTGGGATCAAGCCCGTCTACATCAAAGCTGACGTAGACCTGTTGCGGTAATTCTTCAATCATTTGGTGACACAGGTCGATCCAAGGGATTCCGGCATAAAGTTTTTGTTTCAAAACCGGGTCGAAGTAGGATGAAATACGACCCTTTGAGCCGTGAATGCAGTCGATTTCTTCTTGGCAAATATCGCGGACGCCGACCTGCACGAGCTTTGATATTTGCGGTAGTTGGAGCACATTGTGCATGATAGACGCGTGAGAATATTGGAAGCCTTCATACGAATCGCGCAGATCGGCATGGGCATCGATGTGGAGAATACCAACGTTAGGGTAGTAGTGTGCTAGGGCTTGAATGCAGCCGAGCGGCGTGCTGTGGTCGCCGCCAATCACCCCCACTCGTTTGCCTTGGGCGATCGCCCCTTGGGTTTGCTCAAACACCCATTGATTCACTTGGTCACAGGCATGATTGACTGTAGTCAGACTATGGACAAGTTCAGGATCATCCTCAGCTACTTTTCCCTGCTCCATTGATTGAATAAGGCGTGATGCGTGCTCTCTCATCTCATAATTTGTTTCGAGAATCGAATCAGAGATTTCTGTCATGAAGATGCCTTGTTTCCAGCCATTCGGGTTATCGAAGTCGTAGAGATCGAGCTGGCGTGAGGCATTGAGAACAGCATGGGGGCCAAGCGCAGTTCCCGCATGATAGGACACCGTTACTTCCCAAGGGACACCCACGAGAATAATTTTTGCAGAATCGTAGTCGAAGGGGAGACCACACAGATTGCCGTTGTCGATACCAATACTGCTCGGATCAAAGCCCTGAATATCATTGCGAGTCGTCATAGTAGAAAAATAAGTAGGCTATTACGGGCTATTTAAGGCGCTCAACTCCAGCATAGACGTTAAATCGCTGTTCCCTCAAAAAGCCGATGAGCGTCATGCCAAACTCTTGAGCGACCGTTACCGCAAGGCTGCTGGGAGCCGACACTGCGCATAAGATCGGAACCCTCGCCATCAAACACTTTTGTGCTAGCTCAAAGCTTGATCGCCCGCTCACCATGACGATGTGCTGGCTGAGGGGGAGTTCATCCGCAATCAAAGCCGCACCAATGAGCTTATCAAGAGCATTGTGTCGTCCAACATCTTCTCGCACCCGCAGCAAATTGCCGTCTAAATCAAACAAGGCGGCAGCATGAAGCCCTCCGGTGGACGAAAAAAGCCCCTGAGCAGCGCGCAGCTCGTCAGGTAGACGATACAGCGTTTCAGGGTTAATAGTGTGCTGATCGGAGAGTCTTGCGCAGCCTCGAATTTGCAGGGCTTCCAGGCTGGCTTTGCCGCATACGCCACACGCACTAGTGGTAAAAAAGTGTCGCTCCAGGAAGCGTAAGTTTAGATTTGACGTATCGTTTAGCGTGACATTGACAATGTTGTAGCGCTGGTCACCGTCTATATCGGCGTCGACACAGTAGCTCATGTGATGAATATCATTTCGGTGATGAATCATGCCCTCGGCGTAGAGAAACCCTGCGGCTAGATCGAAGTCAGCGCCAGGGGTCCGCATTGTAACCGCAAGGGTCTGCTTGGGAGCCGTGAATCGAATTTCGAGCGGTTCTTCTGTGGCAAGCTGATCAGAGCGCGATCGCCCCGCCCCATCAACCACACTCCAAATTTTTGCTTTAGTTTTGCTGCGGGGAGGAGTATCCATAATCGTATACAATCGTCGCTCTACGGGAGATTATCGCAGATTGATTATCGCAGACGGTTACGCGGATGACACGCAAGCGATCGCGAGACTCGGTGAAAATTGCGTTTTGTGAGACTAA
>JBNPEG010000126.1:0-36406 GCA_051117555.1 Elainellaceae cyanobacterium
TGTTTGCTCGGATTCGCGGCTATATTGCAACCCTTAAGAAGCAAGGACTCAATGTTTTAGATGCCCTCAAGCAAGTCTTTTTGGGCAATCCAACGATGCCGACTATGCTTCAACCTAAGTAGTTACCTATGAACAGCAAATGTGCTGACGTTGCTGACCCATCATCGACTTAACCAGGCGATCGCCTCTCGAATCCACTCTTCTGCATCCGCCGTCTTAGAGAGAGCTTGACTTTGACCCACTGCTCTGACGGCTTGAAGAATTTCTCCGCTCGAATAGCCCAACGCCAGCAACGTTATTTCGACATCCTCTTGTATAGTTGTGATCGGACTTGCATCTGGCGTTGTCGTCAACCCAGACTGGAGCCGCCATTCTGCCAGCTTATTGCGGAGTTCGAGAGAAATTCGCTCAGCCGTTTTAGTGCCCACACCGGGGGTCTTCGACAACAATCGGGCATTACTCGTCACGATCGCCTGAACTAATTCTTGCAAGCCTAGCGTATCAATTAGCGCAACGGCTAGCTGAGGCCCAACGCCGCTTGCAGACACTAACTGACGAAATAAATCTCGTTCGGCAGTCGATTGAAACCCAAATAACACCATTTGGTCTTCCTTGACTTGGAGGTGTGTAAAAATCTGCACCGGATCTCCAACTGCCGGAAGATGAGCCAGCATGCGGGGCACGATTTGCACATCGTATCCAATTTGGTTGACATCGAGCGTTAGCATCACGCGACCCGCTCCAATTTTTTGAATCTCGACAATCGTGCCCTTGAGATAGCTAATCATTCTCGATAAATTCGAAGTGCTTTAATCCTTCTAGAATGCCACCCGCATAGTGCGATTGAGCTAAATATAAATGAGCAGGATTAGATTGGGCTTGATACCAGCCTCGCAATTCCGGTTTGGCATTGCCTACAATAATGCCTTTTGATTGCGTAGATTCAAACATCGCAATATCATTTCCAGAATCGCCACAGACGGCAGTCCGCTCAGGCGCCATTTCTAACTGAGCTTGCAAAAATGCGGTGGCGGCTCCCTTATTGCCGCTTCGGGGGAGAATATCTAAATCTTTACCACTGCTGTAGACCAACTGCGTATCCAATCCCTGGTCTGCCAGAGCTGACTCCAATCGAGGCAGCAACTCGGTCGCGGCATCCATCGTGACAAAATAGCTCACCTTAAACGGAGTTTGTTCCGATGCAGGCTGAGGCACTAAATCCGAAAAGTGAGCCGCGATCGCCGTGATTTCCTCTCGATTCCATCCCTGAGACAGCTTCTCTACCCACGCCGCATTAGGTTCATCGCTGCCATACGAATAGATCATCGTCCCCACCGATAAGACCACGAAATCAGGTGAAATGAGAGGCTTTTCGGCTTCGAGTTCTTGATACAGCGTCGGCGATCGCCCTGTTGAATAGACAATGATGCTGCCATAGTCGTCTCGATGCTTAACCAGATGTTGATTCAGCCTCTCCAACGCTGCATCATCGCCGACGAGCGTGTTGTCTAAGTCTGTGATAAACAGGAATTTTGTCATGAATCGCATTCCGTGTCAGAGCTACCATGCAAAGTGTAAGCGATGATGTCAGAGCGATGCAGTCTCGCCGGTAAGAGATTAAGAGTCCTCTCACATGCCGACAGATTAAAATCTGCGGCGATACAAACTAAGGGGTCGTAAAGAACAACTTTACGGTTTGATTGAGCCGTAGTGTTGTGACATGCCTAAAATAGTGCAAATTATTAAAAGGCTGAAGCTCTTGAATCCGGTGCGTTACGCTGCGCTGACGCTGCGCTAACGACACCCTACCTGATGCACTATTTTGGTTGTGCCACGCCAGTAGGGTGCTGTCAGCGTCAGCTAACGCACCACCATGAGGTTATTTTTTAACAAGCCCTAAGTATCGGGTTAATAAACGGCTCGTTAAGATAAGAGAAACAGCCAACGCACATCGAATTTTTCAGTCACTTTTTCATTCACAATCGATTCATGTAGGGTGAAGGTCGCCATGAATACAGTACATCGTCAAATTCTTCAGCAGCTTCCCAATGGCCCTAGCCTGCCTCCCATCCTTCAGCTTGCGAATTGGATTGCTCGACCCTATCCCTTCCTAGATGATTGCGCCCGTCTCTACGGCGATCGCTTCACCCTGCGATTGAGCAGCTTCTCACCGATGGTCTTTTTTAGCCATCCCGACACCATCCAAGAGATTTTTAGAGCCGACCCAAATCATTTTGAAATCGGAGCAACAAATGGCATCTTGCGACCCCTCGTCGGAAATGAATCATTGCTGCTGCTCGATGGCGATCGCCACCAGCGTCAGCGCCAGCTTCTCATGCCGCCTTTCCACGGCGAACGCATGCGTGCCTATGGCGATCTGATTCGAGACATTACTCAACAGGTGACAGATAAATGGCAAATCGGTCAGCCCTTCGCAGTGCGCCCGTTTATGCAAGATATTTCCTTGAAGGTCATTCTGCAAGCCATCTTTGGAACTGACCGAGGCGAACACTACGAGCAACTGCGTCAGCTAACCAGTACGTTACTCGACTTAACAGGTTCGCCACTAAGCTCAAGCATCTTGTTCATCCATCAACTTCAGCGCGACTGGGGAACCTGGAGCCCGTGGGGAAAGTTCATCAATTTGCGATCGCGCGTCGATGACATCATCTATCGCGAAATTCACTACCGCCGAGAGCACTTCGACCCCAATCGAGAAGACATTTTGACCCTGCTTTTGTCTGCTCGCGACGAAAACGGTCAACCGATGACCGATATCGAACTACGCGATGAGCTGATGACCCTCCTCCTCGCTGGGCATGAAACCACCGCCTCCGCACTCACCTGGGCTCTGTATTGGATACATCATCTTCCCACTGTTCATGACTCCCTGCTCGCCGAGCTTTCCTCGATTGACCCCGACGATATCTCAGCGCTGGTGCGATCGCCCTATCTGAACGCCGTCTGCCAAGAAACCCTGCGAATCTATCCCATCGCGCCCATTCCGTTTCCGCGTCGAGTATTAGAAAACCCATTTGAGGTTCGAGGAGAATCCTATCCACCGGAGACGATGCTTATTCCCTGCATTTACCTCACCCATCATCGCCCCGACGTGTATCCCAACCCTCAACAGTTTCGCCCCGAACGATTCCTCGAACGCCAATATTCGCCCTACGAATTTTTGCCCTTCGGTGGGGGAAATCGCCGCTGCATCGGCATGGCGTTTGCTCTCTATGAAATGAAACTCGTGCTCGCAGAAATCTTATCTAACTTTGAGCTTATCCTAGAGCGCGATCGCCCCGTGCAGCCCGTACGTCGCGGGGTCACCCTCGCTCCTCCAGCTACTCTCAAACTGGTAGTATCACGGTCACGACAAGCGACAAAATTTCCCGTCGCGTCACACATGTGATCAGAAACTCCGAATCAGCGTTAGCAACCGATGCAAATGCCATTGTCAGCGCAACATTAGTACGGAACAGTTGCGCAACGTTGAATCGTTCAAGTTCTATCGTAGTGCTACGCCACTACTGTGACGATTGAGTTGGGTTAGTTAAAGTTGGAGAGCGATCGCCCTCCGCTATAAAACGCAGAGAATTCGACAGATGTGAATGTGGATTTGTATCGAGAAACACCATTTATGACCTCCCTCAACTTCAGAATAGAGCACAACATGCAGGTCATTTAGAGGTCGTTCAGGTCATCATTCACTATGAGTACAACTACAAAACCTCCAGTGCTTCCACAAGGAGCCTCGGGAGAAGATTTTCCGCTGAGTCCTGTGCCTCCGACGGCGCGAAAGTCACTGATCTCGCTAGCTCCTATTTTGATTGGGTTTACGCTCTACTCAGGCACTCTATTTGCCGGGGGCATTGTAGGACCATCGTTTCAGTTTTGGCCCAATCTAATTGGGCTAATTGTTGTTAGCAACCTGATTCTAGGCGTGTATGCCTCGCTCTTGGGCTTTATCGCTGCCAAGACAGGACTCACAACCGTTTTAATGGCGCGATTTAGCTTTGGCAGTGCAGGATCACGATGGGTTGATTTTATTCTTGGCTTCACTCAAATCGGTTGGTACGCTTGGGGCTCTGCCCTGATGGCAAATCTGCTAATTACCCTGGCTGGCGTCCCCGAATCTTTAAATGGAATTCTGATTCTATTTTTCACCTATGCGTGCTGCTCCACAGCGTATTTTGGCTACAAAGCGATGGATTGGCTGAGCCGCATCGCGGTTCCGGCCATGGTGATTTTGATGGTGTGGAGTTTGGCGATCGCCGGTAGTGATGTCGGTGGATTTGCTGGACTGCAATCCACGGAGCTAGGTGACGCGCTACCCGTTGGAGCGGCCATCACGATTATTGTGGGCACGTTTGTGTCAGGTGGAACTCAAGCTACGAACTGGAGCCGCTTTGCAAAGTCGGGCAAGACTGGGTTTATTGCCACTCTCATCGCATTTTTCTTGGGCAATGGATTCCTCATTTTCAGTGGTGCCTTTTGTGCCAAGGTCTATGGTGAACCTGACATCGTTACGGTGATGGCTCAGCAGGGATTGTTGATTTGGGGGTTGATTCTCTTCATCCTCAATATGTGGACGACTCAAGACAACACCATTTACGCCTTTTCAATCGCCGCTTCCAATATGTTTCGCACTAGCAAGCGCACTCTGTTTGTATTGGGTGGTGCGACCTTTGCCCTAGTGCTGGCCTGGGGAGGTATTTACGAAATGTTGGTGAACTATCTCATCCTGTTAGGCACCTTCATTCCCCCTATTGGTGGTGTGATTATGGCTGACTATTGGGTGCATCGGCAAGGCGAATTTCCTGAACTGACTGATTCGCAGCCCGCGTTTAATTGGGCTGGCATTATCGCCTATGTCGCAGCATCGGCGATCGCCTTTTTCACTAGCAATGCGTCAATCGGTATTGTGCCGATTAATGGTATTGTTTCAGCTGCTATTATCTACGTGATTTTAGCTCGGCTGATTCCTCAAAATCGCCATCAAACGACTCCTTAATTCAGCGATCGCCAATCGGGTAGGTGCGTTCCTCACTACCACTCCTGATTACACCAATTCTTCAAAGTCAGGCTACCAATGAACAGGCTAGAGCCCTTGCAAGGCTGGCCGTCAATCCAAAATCGAAAATCCAAAATCGAAAATTAGTAGTATTCCAATAAAAAAACCCGACACTATGTCGGGTTTGCGAGATCAAATGCCCCCAAATGATCTCAGATCTTACTGCAACATTGCTTGCGATGTAGAACGCAATCAGTGTTGATGTCCACATTTCTACTGTAGAGCGATCGCCTTCAAACGACCTCCTTCGACGGTGTCGCCTAGCTGGGTGATTCTCGCTCACTCGGTCTGGCTAAACCATGACACTGAGGGCGATTTGTTGTGCATGAGGCATCTGCCCATAGGTAAACACCCAAGGAATCTGAGGGGGTATACTTGGCCGCAAATGCTCTAGCACATAGGGACTACCATAGATGACAAGTCCGCTCAGTTGCTGTGTTTGCATTAAAAATATCAACCATTCATCTGCAATATGAGTCAGTCCAGCACTGCCCCGAAACGGATTTCCGCGAACGAATAGCTGAAGTAGGGTCGGGACAGGCGTATCAGAATGGTAATGCGATGGTAGATGTGGCGTATGGCAATCGATGAGCTGGAGTTGATGATAGCCATAGTGCTTAGGGAGTGCGATCGCAGGCGTATGGTGACCCAAAAAATCACAGTCTAGTACATCATCGACGACAATCACATTTCGCCCTGACTCGACCGATGCAAGCGGTTGATCAACCTGACCCTGCATCGAGTGTCGTAGAATTTGAGCCGCAGCATCAGTGGCATGAGGTTGGGAGAGATGATCCAAATGCATCACCGTGTTTCGAGACGTAGTTGGTGAGGAGGCTTCACGAGGGGATGATAGGTACTGCTCTCCATCCTGCTTCCCATATAGGTGTTGTTTTGCCGTCCAGATGCGCTCGATTGAGGCATGAATGCGCTCGATTGCAATCCGTCCTGATTCAACAGCCCGACAGACTGCACGAATCGTCCCTTCTGGATCGAGCGGCATTAGCAAAATGTCAGCCCCCGCTTCCACAGCCATCACTGGCGCATCATTAGCTCCATAGTGGTTGGCGATCGCCCCCATCACCAACGCATCGGTGACAATCAGCCCTCCAAAGCCTAGTTCTTGCCGCAATACGCGCGTCAATATAGTAGGAGAAAGCGTAGCGGGATAGGTCGAATCGAGGGCAGGAATATGCACATGGGCGCTCATCACGGAATCAACCCCAGTGGCGATCGCTGCCTTAAAGGGAGGCAGTTCAATCTCCGCAAGGCGGGCTGAATCGTGAGGAAGAACGGGCAAGTCTAGGTGCGAATCTATGGCAGTGTCGCCATGCCCTGGAAAATGTTTGGCAGACGTTAGCACTGGATAGGGCTGTGTTCCTCGAATGAATGCAGTTGCGAGCTGACTCACACTGTCTGGCGTATCACCAAAGGCTCGGACGTTAATCACAGGATTAAGGGGATTATTATTCACATCCACCACAGGCGCTAAAATCCAGTTCACCCCAATTGCAAGCGCTTCTTGAGCGGTGATCGCCCCCATTTTTTCTGCATAGAGAACCGCTTGATCGAGATCTCGGCGTGCCCATTCGGCGATCGCCATAGGGGGCGGGAACCAGGTCGCGCCTGAAAATCGCTGCCCAACGCCCTCTTCAATATCGGCGGCAACCAATAACGGAAGTGTCGCCCACGACCGAAGCTGGTGCGATCGCACGGCCAGCTCCGCCGCGCTTCCGCCCAGCAAAATGACTCCGCCGACTTTCAAATCACGGAGCCAGTGCATCAGAGTTGCATTAGCAGGTTCCCAGTCTGGATATTGGATTTGGTCATCAAATAGATAGCCCGACGCTCGCACAACCACCATCTGCGCGACCTGTTCTGCAAGAGACAATTCGCGCCAGTCAGGCAAGAAAGACGGCATATCCTCACTCCTCAATCGTTGTCAGTCTGCCAAATCGCCTGCCTTGTCGTCTGCCTCATCATCTGCCTCATCATCTGCCTCATCATCTGAGAGACCAAGCTCTCCTGATTCGACTTTGGCGTGTCGTTCTTCGCTGAGCTGGTTGATGAGCGAAAGAACTCGCGTTCCTCGTTCGATGCCGCGATCTTGGATAAATACCACTTCCGGAGTCCGCCTCAACCGAATGCGCTGCCCGAGTTCGCTTCGCACATACCCGGTTGCAGACTTTAAGCCTTCCATGGTTTGAGCTTGGGCTTCTTCCGAACCGTAAATGCTGACAAAAATTTTGGCATGTTGCAAATCCCCAGACACATCTACATCGGTGACGCTCACCATGCCCATCCCAACTCGGTCATCTTTAATGCCAGAAAACAAAAGCTGGCTGATTTCTCGCTTGATAAGTTCTGATACGCGAGCAATCCGTCGATTGGTTGCCATTACACTCACCTTTTTCCTGGCAATAACGTCGCTGTGTTCACAGTCTAAGCTAACTTACACCCAGTCCTAACATTGCCCTGAGAGTAAAGGTGACAAACGCAAACGCACCAATCAAAGTCCCAATTAGAGCGATCGCCGTAGTGGGGCGCTTGAATAACGGAATCAGCGGCTGCACAAACGCAAACAATACGCCAAGCGTAAACGAAATGAGATATCTCGGATACCGAGCAACGTTCTGCCAAAAATCTTGCATAGCTACTAGCCTAAATCTGCCTCTCTGGTTTCCCTTACTCATTTTAGAAGACGAGGTCAGACTTATAGGGCGGGTTGCCTAACAAAACTTTGGACACTGTCCATTACAACGGTTTTAACCGCCAGCCTCTGATCTTTTGTCAGTCAATCAGGCGAATAACTCAATTTAGGTTAGAAAACATTCTATCGAATCTGGTTTTTCATACTTTTTAAAGAGCATATAGCGATCCTAAATCGCGTGTGAAATCGCGTGTGAATTGTGTGTGAGTTGTGGGCCGCCGCCGCCTGCTCCACAACTCACAACCCATCTGGGATTGCTATATATTAAAGAGTATGTGAACAAACACGATAAAAATACGTGTAAAATGCGCGACAATTCGCTATTCTAAAACAAATTGTGGCGCTTCATGACCAAATGATTGTTTATTCTCCGCCCATCAATGTCCCTCGTCCATTTTTGAAATGGGCAGGCGGAAAGGGGCAAGTGCTTCCACAATATGTCGATTATTTCCCAAACCCCTTTAAGCGGTATTTTGAACCATTTTTAGGGGGAGGAGCGGTCTTTTTTTACCTCCAACCTCGCCAAGCATGGCTAGCAGATATTAACCCTGAATTAGTAAATGTCTATTGTTGCGTGCGCGATCAGGTCGACGATTTAATTCAACTATTAGAGCATCATCAAGCTCAACACAGCGTTGATTACTACTATAAAATTCGCGCTAATTCTGGAATGTGCAATCTCGAAAAGTCGGCGCGGCTTATCTACTTAAATAAAACCTGCTTCAACGGACTTTATCGAGAGAATTCTAAAGGGCAGTTTAACGTCCCGGTTGGGCGATATAAAAATCCTAAAATCTGCAATCCAGACATCCTCCGAGCTGCTTCTCTCGCCTTAAAAGATACTCAAATTGAAGTGAATACGTTCGCCGCCATTCTGGATATAGCGACTCGCTCAGATGATTTTGTCTACTTTGATCCGCCCTATCATCCAATTAGCTCAACGAGCAAATTCACTGCTTATAATCGATACGCATTTCACGCTGACGATCAGATTCGACTTCAGAAAACATTTGTGGCACTCGCTGAACGAGGCGTTAATGTGATGCTATCAAACTCAGACTGTCCGTTTATTCGAGACTTATATCGAGATTTTAATATTCGTACCATTCAGGCCACCCGAGCCATTAATTCAAATGCAAAGCGGCGCGGCAAAATCACAGAACTATTAATAACGTCATATTAGGTGCACGGCGGTTATAGACGCTTCGCGAATAGCCACCCGCATTCAGAATTTCGTCAGTCAACCAGCCAGCCTGGTAGATATTAACGGTTGACTATTAATGACTATTATATTGACGTTTATCGAAGCCATAAATACATTCGATTGAATAGGGACAATGGGTTTGATAGAGTCCTCTAAATAGCGTTGAGAGAAGAGTGATGGCGATGAAAGGGATTTGGCGCGGGATATTGGGTGTGATGGTGGCGTTAATCACCTGCCTTAGCATCATCGGCGGGAATGCCCGTTCTCATGCCCAAACGTCTCCAACTCCGCTGTCTCTAGATACTGCCGGATTGACGCTAGAACAACTGGCAGATGGCGTGTATGGGTTGATCGCCAGGACAGATTTTCCGCCCCAAGATCCAGCCACAACCGCAATCTGCAATGGCGGAATTGTAATCGGAACGGATGGCGTTTTGGTCATCGATCCATTTCAAAATGAAGCCTTGGGCAATCTAATGTTTGAAACGGTTGATAGTTTGACCGATCAGCCCGTCACCTATGTGGTGAATACGCATTACCACTTTGATCACACAGGTGGGAATCCGGCGGCTCAGGCAAGGGAGGTGCCCATTGTCGGGCGAGGGCCGATTCGAGACTATATGATCACGCGCAATGCGGAGATGGACCCCAATCCGACTCCTCCTGATGTCGTGGTCAATGGCGCAACGGCGATTTGGTTGGGCGATCGCCAGGTTTATATTGAAGAAGTGGAAGGGCATTCGAGCGGTACCGACATCATTGCCTACGTGCCTGGGGCAGATGTGCTATTCGCGGGAGATATGGTGTTTCACCAGCGCATTCCCTACTTAGGAGATGGCAGCATTCGCCAGTGGCAAGCGAGTCTTGCCTACCTGATGGAAACCTATCCCACGGCTACGGTCTTACCTGGGCATGGCGATGTGACCAACGTGAGCGGCCTAGACGCGCAGCGAACTTACTTTGAAACTCTTGAACAGCGTGCCCTCTCGTGGCAAGTGCAAAATCTGAGTCAAGAGGAGGCGATCGCCATGAGTTCTGAAATCCCTGCTGCCTATCAAGATTATTTATTCCAAGCTCTCTATCCGGGCAATCTAGACGTTGCTTATCAGCAAATTACGCTAAACGATGAATAAGAGATAAGAGTGTAGATCCCCGGCTTCTGTGAGACTCAACAGGCATGGATAAGCCTCATTAAAGAAGCCGGGGATTTGCTCTATACGCGTTAACTAACAACAAAGCCTCGCTGGGTTTGGCGATCGCGAATCTCGTTTAAATCTCCAACGGGAATTGCAGAAATCAACTGCTGGGTATACGTCTTTTGTGGCTGTTGATAAATCTGCTCAGCAGGCCCAATTTCCTCAATTTTGCCTCGGTTCATTACCATGATGCGATCGCTCATAAATTTCACTACGCTCAAATCATGGGAGATGAAGATATAGGTCAGCCCAAATTCTTCTTGAAGCTCTTTAAGCAAATTCAACACCTGAGCCTGCACCGATACGTCTAAGGCTGACACAGACTCATCGCAAATAATAAACTTAGGATTTAGAGCTAGTGCTCGGGCAATACAAATACGTTGGCGCTGCCCGCCCGAAAACTCATGAGGATATCGATCTTGACATTCAGGAAGCATCCCGACCCGGTCAAGCAGATATGACACCCGCTCTCGCCGCTGACGACGGCTCATGCCGATGCCGTGGATTTTGAGCGGCTCTACTACAGCCTCACCGATTGTGATGCGCGGATCGAGTGAGCTAAACGGATCTTGGAAAATAATTTGCATCTCGCGGCGAAGTCGTCGCAGACGTTTGCCAGTCAGCTTAGTGATGTCTCGATTCTCAAAAATAATTTGACCGCCCATTGGCTTGATCAGGCGCAATAGGGCGCGTGCCAGCGTCGTCTTGCCACAGCCTGACTCACCCACTAAGCCCAGCGTTTCCCCTGGATAGACTTCAAACGAAACGCCGTTGACCGCCATGATATAGCGCTGGGTTTGACCAAAGACGCCGCGCACCGGAAACCCAACCTGAAAATTTTGAATCGAGAGCAATGGGGCTTTGGTCTGGAGCTCAGCCAGGCGCTGATTTGCGTCCGCTTCACTCACTTCAGCCTGAAGCTTGAGTTCCAGCGATTCATCCTTGTCTCGTTCTTGAATGGTGGATTCGCCGGTAGGCGATGTCACAACCTCCATAAAGTCAGTAATCGTAGGCAGATATTGCATACGGCGATCGGGACGGGGGCGGCATGCAAGCAACCCTTTCGTATAGGGATGTTGAGGATTTGAAAAAATTTGCCAGATTGAACCGTATTCAACGACTTTGCCCTGATACATCACGGCAACAAAGTCTGCAATCTCAGCGATAATGCCGAGGTCATGGGTAATGAACATCATCGACATTCCCCGGCGATCGCGCAGTTCGCGCAGCAGGTCTAAAATGGTTGCCTGCACGGTAACATCCAACGCGGTTGTGGGTTCGTCCGCAATCAGCAGCGATGGATTGCACGATATAGCCATCGCAATCATCACCCGCTGAATTTGCCCACCCGATAATTCGTGAGGGTAGCGGTCGAGAATTGCCAACTTATGACGATTCACCTGCTGCTGAATCTCGGATTCCGACGGTTGAGCCGAGGCTGCCCCATTTCCATTTGCAGAGGCAACAGAACCAAACTTACGTCTGCGCCAAGCCCCTACACAAGTTTCTCGGAGTTCCTCATCACTAGGCAACAGTTTGACCTCTTGAAGCAGACTGACAGCTTGCCGTCGCGCCTCCTTCTTAGAAATATCTTGATGGCGACGAATCGCCTCAACAAGCTGAAATCCGCATGTATAAACCGGGTTCAGAGAGCTTAGCGGCTCCTGGAAAATCATGGAAACCTTGCCGCCTCGATATTGCTGCATTTGCTCAGGAGGCAAACTTAGCAGATTAACCCGATCGATGCCGCGCTGAACGTCACTAAACCAGGTTTCGCCCGCTGTAATATTTCCCGGTGGACTAGGCACCAACCCCATCACCGCTAAGGACGTAACCGATTTGCCAGATCCGGATTCGCCTACAATACCGACTGTTTGACCGCGCTTGACCTGAAATGAAACATCATCAACTGCTTTAATAATGCGTTCATCAGCTTGGAACTGTACGTGGAGATTGCGAACATCAAGAATTGTGTCACTCATGGAAGTTCAGGCGAGAGTCAAACCAACAAACTGCGATGGGAATTTAGACGGATTGTAACACTGGCTAATCATGATCTGAGGAATCATTGTCTTCTAAATCGAGTGATAGGTAGCCTGTCGAGTTGATTAATCCACAAAACCCTTGACGAGAATGGCTAGAAGTCAGAGCTGTCCTCGCAGATCTGACCTGCGCTGAATTCAAAACTCCGCGAAGGCGTTTTTCTATACGGCAGTTTACTCGTTGAGCAGCAGCTTTGTGTCTACAACCGCTGTAAACAAAAATTGCTTCCAAGAGGCTTGGCAAGCCTATGACACTTGTCAATACCTACATTGTTCAATAGCGGCTAGGTACAAAATGTCCAAAAATGACATTTACACCGGACGTCGGCTACGCCACCGTCTCAGCATAATGGGGATACGCACACTAAAGAGAGTAAGTAACGACACGGCAGTCTGTAAACTTCGGTAGCGTCGAATGAGATACCACGTCGCAGACGGGCTGAGCCACAATCCCTTGTGGGTGGAGAGATAACGGGCAAGGTTAACTCCACTCAGGGGCGATCGCAGCACATTTGAGAGTTCGAGACTTGGAGGCAGGCGATTTAAACGCCCAGATGAATCATACCGGGCATTCACCCACGATGATTCTTGTCCGGTATATGTTTTGGCTTCAGGGTGTCCAAAGCCAATGTTCTTAACGAATGATGTGGTCGGAATAATATGTATTTTGTCTTTAGAAAGAGCTCCGAGCGTCAGAGCAATGACCCAATCATTTTGACGATTTTTCTCAATCCAGAATTGGTTCACCATCGTCAATTTAGTTTGAACGGTTGCTGGAATTTTATAGAAACTACCAAATGGATTATATTGAGGCGGTTGATTTGGCAGATCTATCTCGTGCCACCGATCTGACCAAATCCCAAACCCCCACGAAAATACGCGATTTGACACAATAAAATCTGCATCAGTCACATCTCCTAATTCACCCGGTAAACTTGCATACGCGCTAACTGAAAATACTTTTGGATGATTGCGATAGGCTTCTAACAATCGACACATTCGATCATAAAAATGAGGATTAGGAACAATATCATCTTCCAAATACACTAACGAATCATAGGTCGAAAGAACCTCCTCTAGCCCCCAAATTATATTGAGATTTCCAGATGGATGACGCCCCAAATTATGCGCTCGTTGCACAACCTTCACCGGAATTGTATTAGAGAATTCGTGCAATAGTGAGACGCATTGATTGATTAGATTCTCATCCCGTTGCTTTCGTGGACCATCGACAAAGGCAATCACGCGCTGAGGGCGCAAAGACTGCTGGCTGATGCCTAAAAGAACCTCATTCAGTAGATCAGGACGGGTAAATGCAACTAAAACTAAGGGGGGCAGTTCGCTAGGTAGAGCTACATCGTCTAACGAAACTGGATAGTCTGATGAGCGGTTTATGGATTCCATAGCAACTGCTTGATGAGAGTGATTCATGTCTAGTTATCAAAATGGGTCGCAGATGATGTGTTGGTTCTACTCACGCACAACAATTTTCCACGTTGGCATCTGCTTAAAGATAGTTTTTTCCCAAAAAAATGTGGATTTAGTAATCTACACATCTCTCAAATTCTGAGAGTTTTGAGAGAATCATCTCACTGTTGAATGATTCTATGTCTGGAAATGACCTGATTGACTGACAAAACTCTTAATGCCGAGGGGGCAGTCATCGGGTTAACGTCTGTATCGATTGCAAATAGTCGTGTGTGAGACCTGAGGGTGTTCCAAATGATGCTTTTCTTCATGTTGTTACTTGCCGGCTTCGCGTTGGCACTGATTGTCTTTCGAAAGTTCGAGCGATCGCAAAATCTGAATTCTCGTCGATATCAGGTGATCGAATCTCTGAGAGAAAAAGATAAACACGATTTGGAGCTTTCGAGAGAACTCAATTTGCGTGTGAAAGACGTTCACCGGATTCTTCATCGCATGGAGAAGCAAGGACTCGTCCGCAGTTACTGGGGCGGGCTTGTCCTGATCACACGGCGTGGACTGCGATATCGCTTCTATGCTCTGGCAAAGAAATCAACTGATGTGCAAAACGCTCCCCTTTATAAAACCCCGGTGAATCTTACTCGACATTAGGGAGCGTGAACCGAGCCATCTGGTAAGACAGCGCCTGATAAGTCGGCACCCGTCAGGTTCGCGCTACTCAGCTCTGCACGAATAAAACTGGCATCAATCAAGATTGCATTGGTGAGGTTTGCCCTGGCCAGATACGCGTCTGCAAAATTAGCGTCTCTCAGATTTGTGCCACATAACACCGTGCGACTTAGATCCGCACGAGTGAGTTTGACACCTTCTAAATTTGCCCAAACCAGATTGGCTTTGTCTAACTTCGCATCGGGCATGATCGCGCCTTTGAGAGTTGCGCTAGCAAGGTCGGCTTCGCTCAGATGCGATCGCTCTGATTTGGCATTGGCTAAATTGGCGCCCCGAAGATTAGCGCCCGTTAGATTACTGTCAGAAAGAAACGCTCCGCTTAAGTTTGCCTCACTCAAATCAGCCCCTTGCAAATCCGCCTCTCGCAAGGTGGCTTCGCTCAGGTTTGCACCGCGCAAGTCAACCTTAGCCAAATCGGCTCCTGTTAAATTGGCGCCTCGCAAATCGGCTCGACGTAGGTTTGCACCGCGCAAGTTGACTACGTAGCGTCGATTCTCTTCCCGCAGGTTGGCACCCCGCAAACACGCTCCCGTTAAGTTTGCGCCTCCCAAGTCTGCATTACGGAGATCTGCGTCAATCAAATTTGCATCCAGCAGATTCGCCAACGTTAAATTGGCGCTTCGCAAGTCTGCCCCCTGCAAAATCGCTCCGTGAAGATCGGCGTCTTTTAGGTTGGCCCGAATCAGAGTCGCTTGACTTAGATTTGCCCCACATAGCATAGCGCCTAGCAAGTTGGCTCGATTAAATTTTGCTCGGTTGAAAAACGTTAACACCAAGGTTGAACTGTGCAAATCAGCACCCGTAAAATCGATGCCGATCAAATCAGCACCCGCCAAATCAATCCCGCTAAGATTGAGCCCACAAAAGTCAATCTGGCTATCCGTATATCGTTGAAGCAGTTCGAGGGTATCCATACGTAGTTTGGCCTTGAGCCGAGAGAAGTCAAATGCAAGAGATTCAGCCACGTCTCAAAAGGAGCGTGGCAGGTTAAGGGCGCTCAGATGGAAGCATTGTGCAGGTTTCATCCTCGCTAGCTGCGTAGTCGTGGGATGACGGGCACGGCATCATCAACGTGTCTGCGTCTGGATAATGGGGTTCCCTTGGCGGGGGATCGGATGGGCGATCGCTCGACGGTTGAATCTGACAGGTCTGATCTTCTTTTTCCTCAGAATGCGATTGATGTCTACGGGATTGAGAATATGAAAGAGCCGAGCACTGCTCTTGAGACGGTTGAGTATTATCTCCCGAATTAATCTGTGTAACTTGATATGTGAGCGCAGACTGTCCAAGAGGTGGGGGTGATGAAAAACACACGCCTTTGATTGCTCGAAGAATCGCACTCGCCGCCTGAAGATATCGATTAGATTCTTGCGAGACTTTAGCAATGCCGTTGAGGTGATTCTCAAGTTCTTCAAAGGTGGATGCAACGTGCAGGAGCGATATCAATAAGTCGTCTAATTCTCGATGTTTAACAAACAACCAGTTGCGATCGCAGCATTCAATCCCCCCTGAAATGGCTGCAAAGATTAAAACCTTTGCCCGTAGAGGATTGGTATATTTCATAATTTCAATGCGCAAGTTAAACAGATTCGGAGGCTCATTGAGTTGAGGACTCTCGATGGCTAACGTTGCATTGCTGCTAGCCAGGTGAGCAGCATCGTGGTGTGCGTTTGGGCTTTGCTGATTTGAAGAATGTGTGGATGCAGCACTCACGCAAGCCTGCGAATGTTTACTGGGTGGTTCAATGAGCGACGTTGATATCAGAGATTCATCGTGAGTCGCATCATCGCCCTGATAAATCCTCATGAATGAGGCTGTAATCCTATGGGCAATGCGAGTATATTCGTCGGGTTTGTTGAGCGTTTTGATGACACTAATGAGCGCCGCATTGAGAGCCTCTGGTGTCGGGGCGAGGTTGTAGGTGTCCCGAATTAAGCCCCCCATTGAAAAGGCGTCAAGCTGATTGGGATTATTTTCCCAATGATTTTTACAAATGTAGATCAATAATTTTTTAATTCGATTGCGATCGCCATCGTGCTCTAACCCATGAGCTACATCTACATATAGGTCTGATAGGAGAGTCGAATTCCACCTCGCCTGCTCTAGATCTGAGTTTTGGGTGTGGACATAAATACGCTGCAAATGTTGGGTAATGACATGAGCAATTAATGTATATTCAGCAGGTTTGGTCAGCGTTGCAACGGTATGTTTTAAGTATTCATTGAGTTGGTCAGAGGTCGGGCAAATCGTCAAAAGATGCTGAATTAATTCATGGACGTGATACCCCGAGAGCAGATGCTCATCAGCAACCCAGTGGTGAGTGCAGGCATAAACCATGAGCTTTTTGACCCGTACCACGTGTTGGGTTTGGGTTAAATCTCGAATCGCTTCGTCTAAGGGAGATAGGGCGGTCATGAACCTGCTTTGCTAAACGTATGATCTGCCGAAAGTGGGAATATCTCACATAGAGTTCCCAGATCCTGCAAGAGGTTAAAGATTCGACGTTGCAAAGCTATGTCTCTCTTGACTGCAAATCAAACTCAAGTGTTTCGCACGTGATTCAATCTCTAATTCAGACTCTAATTCAGAATTAATTTGATTTGCGGTGATGGCACTAGCCACTGCTTGCAATGATACTCATTCTTTTGGCGATCGGCGACATGGGGCAATGGCTACAGACATCCCACCTGATGGAGCATCTCAAAATGTCGACTGATTGGCGCTAGGGTATTTGCCGCGATCATGCCGCTGGCTGCAACAGCCGGTAAGCCAATTCCTGGAAATGTTGAATCACCGCAGCACAGCAATCCTGACAGCGGCGTTTGCGGCCCCGGAAATAATGACTCTCCGGCACGAATAGCAGGCCCGTATGATCCCCGATGACGACGGAGAAATCGCTCGTGAGTCAAGGGCGTACCAATGAGCGTCACCTCACACCGAGATCGAATATCTGGAATAACTTTCTCTAGGGCGTTCCACATGACGCGTGCTCGATCGTGCTTTTGGCGAGCATATGCCTCACTGCGGCGATCCATGCCGTGCCAGATATCGTAGGGTTCATTCCCTGGCGTGTAGACATGCACGACATGCTTACCTGGAGGCGCAAGAGACGAATCAATGAGAGACGGTATTGAAATTAGCACAACATTTTGAGGGGCTGTGACGCCACCCTCCCAATCGTTGACCACGATATGATGACAAGGCAAATCACTTGGCAATCCTTCTCCGGCAATGCCTAGATGAAGGTGCATAAAACTGTCACACTCAGGTACGGCTTGCCGTTCTTCAACGAAGGACTTTGGAACCGCACCGTCCGGAATTAGCTTTAGCGTATCCCACACGGATGCAGCCGAAATGACAGCCTGCCGAGCCCGAATCGTTTTACCGTTCTGCAACCGTACGCCTGCTGCCCGCTTTTGCCCCACTACGATATGGTCTACATGAGCATTCAGCACCAGCGCTCCCCCATGACGCTGCAATCCGCTGACGAGGGCGTCGATAAGCGCACCACTGCCTCCAATGGGATAGTCTAGGGCGACATTGGGGCGATACCAATCGGCAAACATAAACGCCATTTCGGCAGTGCTGGTTCCGCTAGCGGGCAGCCCAGAGAGCAGGAAGCATAACAGGTTTAACCAATTTTGAATAAAAGAGTCGTGAACCACGTCATCGATGATTTGGCTGAAAGGCTCTGTCAGCTTGGGCACTCTGACAAGATGCTGAATCAATGAGGGAGCAAACCGTCCGACGGTCAGCAATGCGCCCCAATCTGCTCTCAGTGCAGCAGGGGGAATGGCGATCGCCGCGTCTTTTAAGGGTCTCATCACCTGTTGGAGCGATCGCCATTCGTGAACGGCCTGTGATCCCCGTAGCGTTGCTAATACCTCACAAAACTGCTCAGCCCCGACCGATGTCTCAAACTGCCCTTCTGGAAGCCAGCAGCCCCAAGTATCATAGGTTGCACAAGGAAGATCTGCCCCGATGGCATCGAGCACCTGCCGCAATGGATTGGGGGAAGGCGTGTACGACATGCCTGAATAGAGAGACGGCCCCGAATCAAATGTGAATCCATTACGCTCGAATGCGTGGGCGGCTCCACCTGGAATGGAATGACTTTCACACACCATGACCTCAAACCCATACCGGGCGAGCAGCGCAGCACAGCTTAGCCCGCCA
The DNA here is from genome assembly GCA_051117555.1 of Elainellaceae cyanobacterium. Classification (GTDB taxonomy): domain Bacteria; phylum Cyanobacteriota; class Cyanobacteriia; order CAZCXK01; family CAZCXK01; genus DBGGTD01. The sequence goes on from JBNPEG010000126.1 coordinate 18,554, forward strand.
ACGCCACTGCCTATCACTACAATGTCGGTCGTTGTTTGGTCAGATAGGGATGCCGACGTGGTCAAATTCTGCATAAGAAATTATAAGAACTTGAAATCCTTGAACACACGTTATGATCGCTGCCAAATCTTAATCGTTTCATCCGCGCTGCCGCTCGCAAGCAGTTGACCATTTGGGCTGAAGGCCAATGCATTCACGCTCCATGAATGCCCCAGTGAGTGTAAGCGATCGCCCGATTCTAAATGCCACAGATAAATGCGGGTATCGTCTCCGGCGCTCGCAAAGATCTGCCCGTCTGGGTTGACCGCGATCGCATTTACCCGGTCTGTATGTCGTGCCAATGTGCAGATGAGTTCACCCGCATCCAAATCCCATAGCCTGAGATTGCGATCCCAGCTTCCGCTGATGAGCAAACTCCAGTCTGGGCTAAGGGCGATCGCACTGACGCGATCGCCATGGCCTCGAATCGTATTGATAAGCTCTGCCGTGTGTAAATTCCAGACGCGAATGGTCTTGTCATAACTCCCGCTCACCAGCAACTGCCCATCTGGACTTATTGCCAGCGCATTGACCTGATCGCGATGCTTTTTCCAGCGTTCAATCGGCTCTCGATTCGCCATATTCCAAAGCGTTACGCTGCCATCAGCACTTCCGCTCACGAGCAGTTGCCCATCTGGGCTCAGGGCAATGGACGCGACAATCCATCCCTGTCCGGTCAAACTGGCAATACATTGGCGGGTGTTGATATCCCAAAGTTTGATTGTGCCGTCATCACTGCCGCTGAGGACTTGAGACGAATCAGAAGCAAACTGAAGTGAGCTGATGCGATCGCGGTGTCCGTCGCCAAACCAAAGCGATCGCCCTGCGAAGGTGTGCACCAACATGCCAGATTGCAAATCCCATAGTTTGATTGACCTATCTGCCCCACCACTGGCTAACCACTGCCCGTTTGGGCTAATGGCGATCGCGCTCACTGCGCCCGAATGACCCAACAAGGTGTGGATACAGCGCCATGGCTGCTTAGGACTCAGAGGCGAAACGGGTAGTCGGTCAGCCTCTGCCCAGTGACGAGGCGAACTCGCCATATCTGCGGCGGCTAGCTGAGCGGTGCTCTCCGGAGTCGCAGCTTGCTCTAAATCATCAAGCACCGCCGATGCTGTCCGATAGCGTTGGCTGATTGACCGCTGGACCATCCTGCTGAGAATACGCTCTAATTGTTGGCTAATCGGCTTAGCTAGATAATGCTGCCATATCCAAGCATCTTGCCCCACCGAATACAAATCAAACGGATGCATCCCTGTAAGTAAATGAGCGCATGACACCCCCAAGCTATATAAATCGCTCGAAAAGACCGCTTTGCCCATGGCCTGCTCTGGCGCAGCAAATCCGGCACTGCCGATCACCGTCCCCGTTCGAGCTAACGCCGTCCCGGTTGCATATTTGGAAGCACCAAAATCAACCAGAACCAATGCTCCCCCGGCTTGAGGCCGAATGATATTTTGGGGCTTGATGTCTCTGTGAATCACCCGATGCCCATGAATAAATTGCAGAACAGGCAATAAATCACGCAGCAGTTCTCGAATCTGGAGTTCGTTAAACGGTCCTTCCTCTGCCAAGATTTCGCTCAAATTGGGTCCATCAATGTAATCCTGGATGAGAAATTGACCATCTTGTCGCTCAACATAGTCTAATAGCCTGGGAATTTGCGGATGTTGTCCCAAGTCTTTGAGTCGATTTGCTTCATCTCGAAACCGATCGATGCTTTCTTGAATGTATGGCTCCTCTAATCGAGCTGCCATTAACTGCTTGATAACACAGCGAGAACTATCCAGAGACGCTTCATCGACGGCTAGAAACGTTTGCCCAAAGCCTCCTTGCCCAATTCTCCTCAGTGCTCGATATCGATTTTTAAGGTGTAATGATGCCCCACAGGTTATGCAAAACTTAGCCTCACCAGGATTTTGAGGATTCTGGCAATTGGGGTTGAGGCAATAACTCATTAAGGTTGGAGCAAATTACACAAGCTAGAAGGCTCAGACTGTTTCTATGGTAAGCCGTGTTAATGGCTTGCCAGCCAAGCATTGAAAAATCATTTGACATCAAAAGGGGACACGACATTGCCGTGTCCCCGTCCCTGAAGCGGTGGTAGATGCGGTCTTATCAAATCCGTCACGTAGGTACAAGCTCGCCGGGCCTAAGTTTCGACCACTTACCCATCTCTTCCTCAAAGCTTAAACATCCGACAACGTCCCATTCCATTTCGATAACGTCATTATCATGACGGATATTGACATTGATCGTTGGCTCAACCGCTTCGAAGTTGGGGAATTCGGTTAAGTGAGGCTGCTCATGCTGCGCTTCGACCGCATGATACGTCGTGCAGCGATCGACATAATGGCAATTGACACAAATACACATAGCTACTCTCCTAGTCTTAAGGCAACTGATGTTGGGGTTAAGCTAGAACGTTTGAGACACTTTCTAAATCTTTCCGATACTCTAACGCAAGTTTTATAGAACCTGACACGAACTTACGATAGATGTTGCAAAACGAAAGATTGCGGTGAGTTTTAGCCTAAAGGTGCATGAGAAAACACGTGCATGTTCGGAACAGCACTCAGCAAAAAGCTGACGGCGAATAGCTGATTGCTCCAGCGTATGACATTCTTTTTTCACAGATTCTTTTTTCACAGATTCAAAGGCAAACCCCGCTAAGCGCAGTAGCACAGGAATATAGCAATCCCAAATGGGTTGTAAGTGGTGGGGCGGGCGGCGCCCGCCCCACCACTTACAACCCATTCACAAGCGATTTAGGATCGCTATAGAGATGAAGTTTGGATGAGTCCCCGATACGAGCCGATAGGATTGGTAAACTAGTAATATTAACTCAGAGGGGCGATCGCGCCATCTCTGTTTTCATTATCCAGTTGATGTTTAAAGCAGATTGCTTTAAATTCAACGTCACATGCTAATCGTAAACAGCGTTACAGCATTACCCAAGCCCGCTCTAGCAGCTTTCTGGACTTCGTTACCCATGGACAGTCTTTTTTCTACCCAGGGCATCATGGTCATGCTTCTGGTCGCTTACGCCGGAGCCATGTGGATGTTCCTAACCAGCGCTCCCAAGGTTCATACCCTCATGGTGTCTGATTTGGAAATAGCCCGTCAGTTTTATGAGGGGTTGCTCGATCTTCCAGCGGCAGATGTGCCCCTGCACTACTATTACAACTATGAGCAGACTCTAGGAGCTGGCGCAACTGATCCGCTCTATGCGTCAACGGGCAGCTTTGGAAGTCCTACGTCACAGAGCTATAGCGCACCTGACGGGCTGTGGTACCAGCTTAAGAAAAATACTCAACTTCACGTCATTTCTGGGGCGAGTCTAGGAAATAAAAATCGCCAGCGACACGTGTGCTTTGATCATGATTGTTTAGAACAGGTTCTTCTGCGAGTGCAGAGCCGAGGCGTAAAGTATAAGATTCGTCGAGACAAGCCGCTTAATTTTCTCGTAAAAGATTATGACGGTCAGGTCATCGAAATTGCAGAGGTTGCTAATTAGAGGCTGATTGAGGCTATAAGGGTCTACACACAAATCTCAACCCTGCGGGCGATCGCTCCGTTTCTACGCGGACATTCGTACCCGATAACTCTGATGTGCAAGTTCTATCAATTCGCCATAGTTCCATGTTCCTTGATCGGTGACACGCTCAGCCAAATGAACTGGAATTGCATCTAGTCCTAAATGGGCTCCGCTGATCGCGCCTGCCATTGCTGCGGTTGTATCCACATCTCCACCGACTGCGATCGCCGTATATACGGTGTCTAAATAGTTGTCTGGGCTTCTCAAGAAGGCATACAAACTCCATAACACACTGCCAATGACAAAGGGTGAAAGCCCCCGACTGGGATCAGCAGCAGTAGAGTCGAGCCCTGCTTCGGCAATGAAAGAAACTGCCTGCTCAGGAGGAAGACGACTCCAATCAACTAAATTTTTCAGATGGGCGGCAACGTCTGCATCAATCGTAGCGACCCATTCACTGAGTGGATTGAGAAACGAATCTGGAGCAATCGTCTGCTGCTGTAACGCTAAAGCCGTAGCTCCTGAAATGGCGATCGCGCCAGCAGAGCAGCGAGAATCTTGATGGGTTATGCGTCCTTGATCATGAGCCGCTCGGATGAGCTGTTGCGGATCATCAAAAAACATGAGCCCGATAGGAGCTGCCCGCATCGCACTTCCATTGCCTGCTGCGGGGGGAGGAGTACCCGCCTCTTCCCAGTAAATAGTTTGAATTAAACGACGGGCTGCCGAGATGGTGGCTTGTCCATATCCGACAATTCTGCCTTCGGCAAAAATTGCGGCGATGCGCTGAGCATAATCGGCGGGATCAAACGTGCCGCAGGCCACATAGCTTTGGAGCAGCTCACGGGCAAGCTGAGAATCATCGGTGTATTGCCCCATGACATAGTGGCCCCGGCTGCGATCGCCCAATTGCCCCGTGATTACCCGTTCATTGAGATACGCCTGACACATTGAAGGGGGAGATCCTTCCACAGGCGCACCCAGCGCATCTCCTACGCATTGACCGATTAAGCACCCACTGAATTGTTCTAAGCGAGGAAGGGTTGGATGGGGCATCAATGATTCAGACGTATCAGCGCTTTCTGCAAATGCTACTACACTGTCGACACATTGCTGTGAGTCTAGTCACCGTTAATGGAATTCCACTATTGGTTCAAGATGTAGTAAACAGTCGGAGACTGTAAGCACCATAGAGGATGAGCTACACCCCCTCATCAAGAACAGAGACACCCCTCTGAGTGCGGAAATCGACACATTGATCACCCTTGTGGGGTTATACAGTGGCAGCACTATTGGCTCCCATCCGGAGCGCTCTGACTTCAGATGGGCAACCTGGATGGCGTTTGGCGTCGAGGTAGTCTCCAATGATGGTGTGGTATCGGTCTTTGCCAAAGATGCGATAATGCCCTGGATAGACGGTTTCGATGGGCAGATAGTGAAGGCGTTCAAAGGTTGAAATGTAGGTAGGAATGTGACTGCAGTGAAGCTGATCAAGTAGTTCTCCGTCGTATACGACATCGCCCGAGAATAGCTCCTTCGCAGTCGGATCGTAGAGAGCGATACAGCCCGGTGAGTGTCCGGGGAGGTGCATCACTTCAAAGGCGCGATCGCCCAAATCTAGCACGTCTCCTTCGTTGAGAACATGGGTTGGCTCAGCAGCATGCAGAGTATATTGCTCAACCGTAAATCCCTCGTGGGGCAAACAATCAAAATGTTCTGGCAGGACCCACCCCTGCTCAGGCGCGCATAAGGCTTCGTAGTCATCCCCGGTGCGCAGCGCGGATGCTTCTGCGGCATGAATAGCGCGCTGATCAAACTCATGCATTCCACCTGAATGATCAAAGTGGACATGGGAGGCGATCGCCAGCAGTGGCTTATCAATCAAAGACGCAATATGGTGCCGCAGACTGGAAACCCCCAACCCCGTATCGATGAGTAAATCTTGGGTACGCCCTTTAATCAGCCATAGGTTTGCTCGGTTAAACCAATAGTAGTGAGGTTCCGTGATTAAATAGAGCCCATCGTGAATCTTCTGAGTCGAAAACCAACTTTCCACGTTTGATACACGGTAATAAACAGCAGGAATAGACCGCAGTAGTAGACAGTTGCTCTGTACCTGCACGAAATGACGAAAAGCCGCAGTCTATACCCAGCCAAATTAGAGGGAAACGCAAATCAAAGATGTTTGCTTGAATACAAAGGCGGTTCGTCATCGTTGAGCTGCGATATGCGCAAACTATCGCGCGGATTATTCCCTACCGCAACCGTCCCGATCGCCAAATACTGATCACCAGCCACAGCCCGATAAAGCTAGCGGCGGCAAATAGGGCAATACTCAACCAATAAAACTGAGATGCTTGTTCCTTTGATGTGATGATGGCAGCTCCCATAATCAGCGAACCGACGATGACGCTAAACGACAGTCGATTGGCAGAGTCATCGATGGTTAATCGCAGACCGTCTAAGTCTCGCAGCGTCAAGTTCCACTTAAATGTTTCAGAACTGAGGCGGTCGAGCAAAAACTCAACTCGACGGGGCGATCGCAATGATAGGTTTTTGAGTTCAAGCCCGGTTCTAAACAGCGCCTGTAGCGGATCATCCCCGATGATTTGCCGTCGAAATAGATCAGTTACTAATGGTCTGATTTCATCAAGCAAATTCACCTCTGGATTAAATTTGCGGCCCAATCCTTCCAAATTGGCGAGTGCTTTTGCATAGAGTCCTAAATTGCTAGGCCATCGAAGATAGTTGCGTCGTGCAGCTTGCAGTACTTCAAAGAAAGCCTCACTAAAGTTAATTTCAGACAGGCTCAAATTGTAGTAGCGTCGCAGCAGCGCATCATAATCAGCTTCGAGTCGTGCAAAATTGGTCGGTCTAACGGGCGTTGCAATCTGCATCGTGAGCTGGCTACATCGCTGGGCATCGAGATTGACAACTGCCAAAATCATCTCGGTCAGCGCCGCCTGCGTGCGCGGATCGAGTCGCCCAATCATGCCACAGTCTAGCAGGGCAACTCGCCCGTCATTCAAATAAAAGATATTACCCGGATGCGGATCGGCGTGAAAGAATCCATCGATAAACAACTGCTGCAAAAACACTCGAAAAATGAGCCGCGTGATTTCTTGACGTTCTGCCTCAGTATCGCCATTGTGCCCGATGCCTTTCAGCGTTGCCGTTAAAATTGGAACACCTTCAAGCCATTCCATCACTAGCATTTTAGGAGTTGTCAAGTCCCAGTAAATGGCAGGCACCACAATTTTAGTGGGATCAAACCATCGACTCTGTGACAGATTGCGTCGTAGCCGATCGGTATAGCCCGCCTCTTCGGTGAAATCCAGTTCTGAGCGAATCGCGTTTGAGAACTCTTCCGCTAGAGACTCCACATCATAAAACTCGCCAAAGTTTGTGCGCGAAACCAGCTCGGCGATGCTCTTGATCAAGGCAATATCTTGATCCACGATGGCTTCGATGCCAGGTCGCTGAACTTTGATGGCAACCTCGTTTCCATCTTTGAGCGTCGCCCGATGGACTTGAGCAATCGAGCCTGCGGCGATCGCATCCACATCAAATTTGGCAAACACGTCTTCTAACGGACGATCAAGCTGTTTGCGAATGACAATTTCAACCTCTGCCCAGCCCACAGGCGGCACTTTGGCCTGCAAATCACTCAGCGCTTCAATATAGTCTGGCGGCAACAGGTCGGGACGGGTACTCAGCAACTGCCCCAATTTCACATACACCGGCCCCAGATCCACCAATATGTTTCGCAGAATGGCAGGAGGCGGCAGTTCGGGTTCATCAGCCTTTCCGCCGATAAGCAATCGCCGCATGTAGTCCCATCCATTTCGAAGGACGACCTCGACGATTTCACGCTGACGGGAACTATTTTGTGTAAGACCTGAGAACACTATGCCTCCTCAAGGGGTATGGATTATTGCTGGACGATCACACTGTGACATCAGTTTGATGGTATCAACCTGATGTTAACTATTATGTTCACCTGATGGTCGTCAATCGGGCGATCGCAATGTCAGCAATAGTCTCTACGGAGGAAGTTTTACAGGGAAATATGAGCGAGTCTACCCCCTCAAGAGGGAGTTATAGGGTCGTTTCAGAGCAAATCTTCGTATTCAGGACGATCTTTGAGCGTTTTCAGAACTTTTTTGATATCTTGCGTCCGGCTTTTCTCGACGACTAAAGTGACATTGCCGTCGCGAACCACGACTACATCGCTCAGCCCGACGGTTACAATGACATCTTGATCATCCGAGGCATAGAAAATTGAATGCTCGGTGTCAAGCCCAACATGCCGAGCTAGCTCAACATTAGGGCGATCGCCCTTGAGTAATCGCTCGATGGCATTCCAATCTCCCAAGTCGTCCCACGGAAAATTAACGGGAATCACGCAGGCATGCTGCGTTTTCTCCATGAGCGCATAATCGATGCTGAGCTTAGGCAGCGTTGGATAGGTTGAAGGCCCTTGCGCCATTAGCGGCTCAATAATTTCGGGAGAATGGGTTTGTAACTCACTCAACACCACACCCGCTCGAAAAATGAACATGCCGCTGTTCCAGCTAAATCGACCACTTGCTAAAAACGATTCTGCGGTAGAGCGATCGGGCTTTTCGGTGAAGCGGTCGACCTTATACGCATGACACTGATCAAATGTCCCCATCGATTGCCCCTGTTCGATGTAGCCATACCCCGTCGAGGGAAAGGTGGGCTGAATCCCTAAGGTGGCGATCGCCCCGTTTTGCGCCGCGACCGTTTCAGCCGCTTTCAGCGTGCCTTGAAATGCGTGCTCATCATCAATCCAATGGTCGGCTGGAAAGAACCCGACAATCGTATCGTCACCATAGCGTTGAGCGATTTCTAACGTTGCCCACGCTACGGCGGGAGCCGTATCTCGACCTTCAATTTCGACCAGCAGGTTTTCATCTGGCAACTCCGGAAGCTGCTCTTTGATTCCTTTGGCAAGATGAGCCGCCGTAATCACCCACAACTGATCCCATCCGCCCGCAATCGGCAGCAGGCGATCGGCAGTCGCTTGCATCAGACTCTTGCCGCTGCCGTCTAAACACAGAAATTGCTTGGGGCGTAGCTTACGGCTGAGGGGCCAAAACCGTTCCCCTTTTCCACCTGCCAGAATGACCGGAATCATGCATTTCCACTCCGTTTTTCCTCCGATTTATCTTATCCAGGATTTTTCATAATCTGGATGCTTTGGGGGGCGATTTTGTTTCATCTTCACATCAGCCCGCCGTATTCCCGATATTTCCTTAATGTTCGTCCATTCCGCTCGTCAATCAGGATGGCAAACTTAGAATCGTGTCAAATCCTACTGTGAGGTGATACCAATTTCAATTAGCCTGATACTTAATAAAAGTTGAAGAATATAGTCTTATGCTCTCGCGTTAGAACGCTGAACATGTGTAGACCCCGCGCGGTGCGCGGGGTCTACACGCAAACCTAAGCCCGTAGGGCTATATAATCCCATAGGCTTTATCTTTTTGTCTCTAAAGGCAGGGATGAAGACTGGGATCGTGTGGAGTGATTGATTAACACACGTTATTAATTACTAGGTGTGGAACGGAGTGAAACGATTGGCACAGGTGTCTGACCCGAAACAAAAACATGTCCCCCAAACAAATCAATACCAGCTCGGTTATCTAGACTATTCATCATCATCATCAGACCACTCGTTACCCCCATCAAAACTGACGCGGGGGTTGCTGTGGGGATTTTCGTTTCTAATCGCGGCGATCGCCTCAGGCACATTAGGCGTGGTCTTAGCCTTGATGGTTCCGATTAAGCCTGACATGTCGCAGCAATCTCAAGAACCATTCAAATTGGGCGATCTGTGGCGTAAGGGTGTTCGTCATCAAGTGGCTCAACCCGTCAACATTCTCGTAATGGGAATCGATGAAGTCGCTGATGTCTCGCCAACCTCCGACGAGATTTTCGCGGGTCGGAGTGACACCATGCTGCTAGTTCATATCGACCCATCCGATCAGACGGCTAGCATTTTATCGATTCCTAGAGACACTCAGGTCGAATTCCCAGGACGCAGCGGCGTTACGAAGATTAATCATGCTAACTATGTGGGAGGTCCGCGACTGGCATCCGAAGTCCTCAGCTATAACCTCAATGGAGTCGGGGTGGATCGATACGTTCGGTTTAGTACGGGGGCATTTCGAGAACTCGTGGATTTGCTGGGCGGAGTCGAGGTGTTTGTTCCTCATCGGATGCGCTACGTCGATCGCACTCAAGACTTAGAAATCGACCTCGATCAGGGATTGCAAATCTTAAATGGCGACCAAGCTGAACAGTTTGCCCGGTTTCGCAACGACGCCTTTGGCGATATTGGCCGCGTGCAGCGTCAACAGATTCTGATGAAAGCCTTGCTGAATCGGTTGACCAACCCAAGCGTATTGCCCCGTATTCCTCAAATTCTTCAGTTGCTTCGCGACTCGATTGACACCAATCTCACGCTAGAAGAAATGCTGGCGATCGCCAACTTTGGCATGGATTTAGACTCCGAGCAGCTCAGAATGGTCATGCTGCCGGGGCAGTTTAGCGACGCCAATGAATATCTCGCCAGCTATTGGATGATGGATAGCCCTGAAGTGAGTCAGGTGATGCGAGATTATTTTCACGTGTCTCCGGTTGGCGAACTAGTCACAGAGCGATCGGTCAGCAATTTGAAAATTGCCGTGCAAAATGCATCCCATGATCCCCAGCTCGTGCGTGAGGTTATTCGTTACCTGCATGAGCAGGGGTTTGAACATGTTTATGAGATTCAAGACTGGCCCGAATATTATCAAGAGACTCAAATCATCGCGCAGCGAGGCAATTTGCACGGTGCCGATCGATTGGAAATGATCTTGGGAGTCGGGCGAGTCATTTCCGCCTCGACGGGTGATCTGGGCTCTGACCTGACGATTCGGGTGGGGAACGATTGGATAGACCAACATGGGATTTAGATGTTGCCCTCCACGCGCCAATTTGGCCATCAATTTAACCGTACTCACTCAACATAATCTTCTAATTAGCGCAGGATAATTCGATATCAGCGTGTGATTATTTGATCTCAGCGCGTCATTCATAAGAAATGCTTTAGTTGAATTTGATTCAACATAAACGTTACTTAATTAACACGCGACGTAACTTGATCTCAGCGCGTCATTCATAAGAAATGCTTTAGTTGAATTTAGTAACGCATAAGCTGTTATTGAAAACGCTGGGCGTGAATCGAGTGCGATCGCCCTGTTTCTTCAGAAAGATCCCCGACCATCAATTTCGGCGTACATTGAAGTTAGGGCTAAGACGTTAGGGCTAAGACGTCAGGGCTAAGACGTCAAGGCTAAGACGCGAGTGCCAAATTCTTCATACCGTACCCTCAATTCCCTAGTCAGTTTACGTGATCGTCCCACTCCAGCTATGCTTCGCAAAATTCTAATTCGTCTTCTTGGTGTATTACTCGTGATCGCGCTAGCGTGCGTATGGATTTTTCTCAGCGCAAAACCTGCGATCGCCGCGATTGACACGGTGAGCTACAACAATGCCACCTTAGATAGCCCAGATTTCTCTAACGCCGATCTGTCAGGCAAATCGTTCGTCTCAGCCGACATGCGCAACGGCAACTTTCAAAATGCCGACCTGACCAACGCCATTCTGACGAAAGCGGTATTGCTGAATGCCAACCTGGCTGGTGCAAACCTCACCGGAGCGCTTGCCGATCGCGTCTTTTGGGTGGGGGCAGATTTAACGAACGCCATTTTAGAAGGAGCGACAATCTCCCGCACTAGTTTTAATGATGTCACCATTGCTGGAGCAGACTTCACGGATGCAATTGTGGATCGCTATGAGATTAAGCTCCTCTGCGAGCGGGCAACGGGCGTGAATCCGGTGACAGGCGTTGAAACTCGATATAGCCTAGGATGCCGATAACAGCACCCCGCAAACGATAGGATTTCCCATCAGCCGTTATGTCAGATGAATTGTCTTCTCCCCTCAGCCCATCAGAATTGCGCGAGTGGCACCGTAAAATTCGTGAGGCAAGTCGCAATAATGTGCTGTGTCATTGCCGCGTGTGCGATCGCGAGTGGGTGAGTTCTGCAAGAACCTCGTGCAGTTGCGGTAGCTCAAACGTAGAGGCGATCGCCTGCTGGCAGTTTCCAGACGATTGATTTTCTATTCAGAACAGGCTCCTCTCACCGTGCCCATGCCGCCACCGCATCCCATGCGAGGAAGTCTTGGAGCAGCGCACCATATCCATCCGCAGTTGGGTGTAGACCGTCGTCACTGAGGCGCGATCGCCACCAGGCATCACCTCGATTCAGCCAAAGGCTTAAAACATCCAAATACGGAATGGTATGGCGTTGGCAGGCAGCCTGAGTCAGCGTCCGATAGTGGTGCTGATCGGAGTGGTTGTAATACAAAAAATTTGAAAAGGGCATCTTGGCTTCATCAACCGGCGTCATGCCCACAAAAAAGACCTGACACAGTTGACTCGCCCGCTCAAGCAAGTGATTGAGATCGGCTTCGAACACGTCAGGTTCGGTGAAGTTACGTCCGTAGGATCGCCCGAGACGGGCAGAATCGTTGGTGCCCACTGACAGAATCATGACGTCCGGGACGCGGTGGCGCAGTTCGCCTCGGTTGCAAAATTCGGCCTCTAGACGCCGAGACACATGTTGAACGCCATCTCCTCGAATCCCCAAGTTGTAGAGAATGTGCCCAGGGCTATCTGGCAACATCCACCGCCGTCGTAGCCGCTCAACCCAGCCTCCGCCTTCAACATCGCCATAGCCGTAAATCAAACTATCTCCCATCGCGATGATTCGATAGGGTGATGAGGTCGGATGCGGGTGGGGCGATCGCTGACTAGACTGACTCGATAACGTTTGCATTCGGTGCCAAGACTCCTCAACGCGACAGGTAACACAACTTTGCTTCTAGGATGTTCAACAGAGTTTTAACTAGAATGCTTGACGGATTCTTCAAACGGTTCACCATCCCATCGTGCACGGTCATGCTCGTCAACCCCTTGCATCAAAGACTTGTCCGCTAACGTCATGCCCTGCACATTTATGAATCCAGCAGACTGTATCATCCTACAGAATTCTTTTCAAATCTTTGCGATTTTATAATATTAGCCGCAATGATGATGAAGTTCGTTTGAGACGATAGGTGAGAAGTCGGTGTGAAACGCACTGCGACATCCATTGAGTCGAGATTTTCATGCTCTACGCAGCATGGCACATGTTCAGAATTCGGATACACTTGATACACTGGAGATCGGAATTATGTTGCGATCTTCATTTGCGGGAGTTAGAGCTCAACCCATGATAAAGCGTACTACGATTGACGGTCCCCAGCTCATGCGACGGGCAGAAGACTTGATTAGCGCGGCATCCAATCGCTACCGAATTACGGTGCAGGTTGCAAATCGCGCTCAGCGCCGCCGTTATGAAGAATTTGATAGCTTAGATGATCCGAAAATGAAGCCCGTGATTCGAGCCGTCATCGAAATGTCGGATGAACTAACCCAGCCTGAAATCATCGGCGAGTAGCTGTATTTATTTGATAGACGCTTACAGATTCTCTCTAACTCCTCCTATTTAGTTCAGGATGACAGAATGGTGAAGAAGAGATTTAGACCCCTCTACGGGGCGATCGCCCTGCTGAGCATTGGGTTAACCGTTTTGATGGCTATGTTGCCAGTCAACCCATCTCCTCAAGGGGGAGTATCCTTCTTCACCAGTCAGCCTGCTAACGCTCAATGGCGAGGCACCGCAGAGGCATCACGGCGTGTCTATGAAGCCATGCCAGAACTGCCGCTGGCGAATGAATATGTAAATTCTGAAACGGGAGACGTTAATCCTGAAAACACGTTTGCAAATCGCTTCGTCCGCTATCATCTCTACATCCAGCGGCGCTCTCCGACCTTCCGCTTTGATTGGAAAATTACCCTGGCTGATTACCTAGGCATCAATGACTGGATGCGGGAAGATGACTATCCGGGAGCAGACGTGGTGAGAACCAATCCGCTCGATGGCGATCGAGACATTGTTCAGAATTTGAGTCGCTCTGAACGAGATCAACTTGTGCAAACGCTGGTCGGCATTTTCGATCCTGATGGGCCGTCATCCTCCAGCCGCGAATCCACCGGATCATCGGATTCATCAGCTCCTGGTTCGCTGGATGCTGCTCCGCCTGTCAGAGCAGAACCCGGAGCAGCAGATTTGTTGCTGCCGTAGCTCTAGGCGGGTCTTGGAAGGAGTTATGAATAAACTGGATTAGTAAGTAGGTGGGCGGAATCAAATGTAGGATGGGTTAGCGATAGCGTAACCCATGCGGGCGTTGGTTTATTGCCTCCGGCAAGGCTGCGCCAACGTACCTCAACCCAACCTACATAGGTCTCATATTTAATTAGTCCCACCTACTTAGTTTAACGAATTAGATTCCAAGTCAGGTGCAATGGTTCGCCATGTTAAAAGTGGGACAGGCTGGCGGTTAGGCTGGGATTCAGATGCGTCTCGATTTAAGGGGCTAGTTGGCGGAGACGTGTGGTCTGTTGAGTTAACTGAGGCTGAATTTAACGATTTTTGTCGATTAGTGGTTCAGCTTTCAGACACGATGACTCAGATGGCAAGCGAGCTCATGGATGAGGAGAAAATCACGTGTGAAGCGGAGAGCGATCGCCTCTGGATCGAGGCGGCGGGCTATCCGCACGCCTACGACCTGCGCTTTATTCTCTTAACAGGTCGTCGAGCGGAAGGTGGCTGGCCTGCGGAGGTAGTTTCAGACGTGATTCGAGCATCTCAAACGCTCAGTGTGTTTTAGCCATCGTTGATGATATGCAATCCCAAATGGGTTGTGAGTGGTGAGGCGGGCGGCGCCCGTCCCACCACTCATACACAATTCACAAGCGATTTAGGATCGCTATATGTAGGGGATATCAACGGTGCCCTGTCGAGTTGCACTTTGATGTGATATATTCGTTAGGCACAACGGGGCGTAGCGCAGCTTGGTAGCGCACTACTTTGGGGTAGTAGGGGTCGTGGGTTCAAATCCCGCCGCTCCGATTTATTCAAAACCCGCTCACTGAGCGGGTTTTACTCTTTTTAGTTTTGCTACATTTTATTCAGGGTCACTAACTAATACTTAACCTATACTCATGGAATCACGCGGGTGCAAACCTTATTAAGTACGGTTTGAGTACTAAAATAGTGGTTCAATCATGGTTAAATCAAGCGAATACTCAAAACACCAGCGGTCGAAGAAGGGAAACGTTAGCGTTGAATCGGTCAAAGGAATGCTGCGCCTGCGCTGGCGCTGTCCTCACCTGGGCCGACAGCGCTGCAAAAGCCTGAATCTAGAAGACATTGCCGTCAATCGAGCAGTCGCACAGTAGCGAGCCCTCCAGATCCAGCAAGACATCGCGACGAATAACTATGATGCGACTTTGGCGAAATACTGGGGAGACGAAATTCAGCACAAACGGCACTTACGAGTGGTTGAGCTGTATGAGCACTTTGTTGAGCACAAAGCTCGGCAAGTGGGAGCACGTACCCTAGAAAAATACCGAGGGCTGGCTCACCATCTGGAGCAATTCTTTAAGCAGCAATCCGCCAGCAGTGTGACCTCGACCAAAGCAGCTGCATTTGTGGAGAAGCTAGCCCAGCGGTTGCAGCCAATTACCGTTAAGGAACGGCTGGTGATGATGAAGAGTTGCTGGGAGTGGGGAATCACTCAGCGGGTGGCGGATGACAATCCTTGGGCGGAACTACGGGTGAAGGTGCCGCCGAAGCAGCGGGCACGACCGTTCAGTCCGACTGAAGTGAAAGCAATTTTGCAGGGGTTTCGCACCCATGCCCACTACAGTTACTACGCGGACTATGTAGAGTTTCTGCTCACCTGTGGCTGTCGTCCTGGTGAAACGGTCAGTTTGCGGTGGAAGCATGTCAGTGAGGATTGCTCTCAGGCATGGATTGGGGAAAGCTGGAGCCGTGGTGAGCAAAACCCAACCAAGAATAATCAGTCAAGAGTATTGAGATTCCCCCCTCGCATTCAGCAGATGCTCAAACGGCGCAGACCTGCACCATGCGACGCAAATGCTTTGGTGTTTCCAGCGAAGGAAGGAGGACATATCGATGACCACAACTTCCGCAATCGTGCGTGGAAAAGCATCCTTGCCGAGCAGGGCATCGAATACCGCAAGCCTTACACCACGCGTCACACTGGCACCAGCAATATGCTGCAAGTGCTACATCCAACGACGGTGGCAGAAATCACCGGGCACCATGTGCGGACGCTTTATGAGCACTATGCTGGCAACATCAGCACGAATCCTGAAATTCCCGATTTGTGGGAAGACTGAGGCCGTTTGAGGGTCAAAACTTACCGGCGTTTGCGTTGGATCAACAGTCCCAAGTCCATTGGGAGTCGAGAACGAGAATAATAATTCTCAACCAGCAGACAGCGTCACGCTCCCTTAGATGATTTGACAAGGGAGCATTTGAAGCTGTCTCTAGAAAACTGTTTGCGAAAGTCTTCTACCACCTGCCAATGCAAAACCAGATTGTCCTGATTGACCAGCCAGTGCAGCAGCATTTCCCGCACGTAAAGAGTCTTGCGACCGACTTTGACATAGTGGACGCTAGGTAACCAACCATGCTGTTGTCGGAATCGGGGGAGGCTGTTTGGATGGAGGTTCAAGAGTTCAGCCGCGTCCTTGGTGCTGATGAGGGTGATATCCATTGTTATGAGGGGGGCGTTGGTCAATTTGTGGAAGGAATTTACTGTTCTGAGTCATGTGGCTCTCTAAGGGGAATATGGAACCAGTCTGAGGTCTGCTGTTGCAATTCGGCGACGACCCACATGATGATTGTCGGTTGTCAGTAGAATCTGATGAGCATCGTCTTTGCGGGTGCGATGAGAGAAGACGAGGTCACCAGCGGGCTTGATGTAGGTTGCGGCGACCCAGCGTTCTCGAATCCAAGCCATCACGAGTTCGCCTCGTTGAGGTTGGAATGTTTCAGTAGATGCATCAGTGGTCGCTTCTGAGCGGGATGCAGCGGTGGTCATAGGCGGCTCATTCGATCTGTGCGCTTGGGTTTGTTGTGGCGCGATCGCCCCACCACGATGAGATCTAGATTGTGGTTGTTCCATCGCTGAAGAGGATGTTACGGGTTCTTTGACTTGAGGCGGAGTCGCACTCATGCCAGGTGCAGCCGATAAAGATTCAGAAGCATCTACCGAATTTTTGCCTGCGTCAATTGTGTCAATTGGAGCTTGGGAATCATGTTCTATAGGAGCTTGAGCAATTGATGGTGTCGTCAAAGGGGCGTCATCAACGTCAATTTCAGTGGGTGAAGATGAACTGTCAAGGTCGAGTTGGAGCTGCTGGTTACCCGCAGCAGGCACATAGGTCATCTCAGAGCCATCGCCCTTGACCAAGCCGTAGCCTGAGGTTGCCAGCATCTGCATCAGTTGACGAATTTGATGCACGGCTGTCTTTCGCAGGGCGCGAATGCCGCTCTTCAAGCGGGAGGCACTCACCTCTCCCATGCGCTCGGCAAACTTTTGAATCTTGAGTCCCAGAGCTGCTAGTCCTGCATCGGGAGCATTGTGCGTCTGAATCAGCCGATGCTGCCAGAGGTAGTAGGCGGCTAGCTCAATGGATTTTTCCAAGGTTTCACCACTGATGAGTTGGGTGGGTGATTCGCCTCGCAGCACGGCATTGACGATATGTAGCCACAGGGCTAGTCGGGCCGTGTAGGACTCTATCTTTGGATAGACTCGTTGCAAGCCGAGGGCCTCTTCGCAGCGTTGGGCATCCACCAACTGATGCTGCCAGGTCTCAAACAGCCGCTGGGCTTCAAAACTCAGAAAATAGTCCTGAGCGGGCACCTGCTGCAACTGGGTGTAGAGGAAGGTGAGCGCCTCAGCAATGCCCGAATCTTCTTCCTGTTGGGTGAGCCGTAGGTAGCGAGGCGGGGCATTGGCGGCGCAGAAAAGCCATCGGCTCCAGGCCCCGTTGACGTCTTGATGGTCACCCATGAGTTTGGCGAGGACTTCCCACTGGACAGCACCTGTGCGAGAGATGGCAGAGCGAGGCAAACAAATCGAGTGCTCAGAGCGGTCAACGATGACGGCTGAGCCGGTCCACTGGTCGAGTTCGGCCTCTTCATCGGCACCATGCCCGCCGCGATACTGGTTGCGGACTTTGATGTTGCCTGCTAGCTCATCTCGATAGTAGAGCAATC
>JBNPEG010000208.1:0-3594 GCA_051117555.1 Elainellaceae cyanobacterium
TATATACAAAAAGACATTTACTTAGATTAATTTGCACAACCACTCCTCTTACCCTGGTGAATTAGATTGATGAATTAGATTGATGAAATTGAATGGGTTCAAGCCGCCACTACTAGAGCAATCACAAGGCTCTAGAACTAGTGCTTAGCTTAAGAGAAAATATGACAGAGTTTCTCTTGCTAAATCAACACGACATGTTTCAGTTGCATTTACTGACGGCTCATCTTAAAGCATTTTTGGAACAATCATAGGTGTCAACTACGATTGCTCCCCTGCCCTAACTCCAAAATGTATCAAAGCCAAATTTAGGTCGAAATTTTGACCAGATAACCCAGACAACAACTAGGAGATTTAGCAACAGTAGATGAGAATATGAATAAATCTAATCTCTCTAGAGGAATATTTATTAGATTTGTCAATCCATATCGTTAGGGAAATTTCTATTCCTTTAGATCTAAACAACTAGCCCCGAGGCTTTGTATCTTTGGGCACCAATTAAGTTGTTTAACGTTAATTACATCCGTTCCAGAACTTGAATGCCCAACAGAGATAGCCCTAACTTAATCGTCCGTGCGGTTAAATCACACAAAAGTAATCGGGATGTTCTCTGAGGTTCATCGGCTTGTAAAACCGGACAGCGGTCATAAAACTGATTAAATTTCTGGCTGAGCTCAAATAAATACTGGCACAAACGATTGGGATAGAGATCTGCCACAGCAGAGGCGATCGCCTCATCGAACTGTAGGAGATATTTGGCAAGCGCAAATTCTTCCTCCATCCCTAAGCAGATTGAATAATCGTCATTTAGATTCTTAAAATCAATTCCACCCTTCCGGCTAATTCCCTGAATTCTTACATAGGCGTACAGCATATAAGGCGCCGTATTACCTTGCAGGGCGAGCATTTTATCGTAGCTAAAAACGTAGTCACTCGTTCTGTTTTGACTCAAATCTGCATACTTAACTGATGCAACTCCAACAACTTTTGCAACATGATTGATAAAGTCCTGAGATTCAGCTCGTCCCTCATTTTCGAGGCGTTTTTCAAGGTCATCTCGTGCTCGATCAATGGCTTTATCTAACAAATCCTTTAGTCGAACGGTTTCTCCAGCTCGGGTCTTAAACTTTTTACCATCTTCTCCTCGCACAACTCCAAACGGAACGTGAACGAGTTTGACATCGTTCGAAATCCATCCGGCTCGCCGAGCGACCTGAAAGACTTGAGCAAAATGACTCGCTTGCCCTGCATCAGTAACGTAGATAATTAAATCTGCCTGGTCATGCTGGATTCGATAGCGAATCGCGGCTAGATCAGTTGTTGCATAGTTGTAACCGCCGTCAGACTTTTGAATGATTAGCGGCAGGGGATTGCCATCTTTATTGGTGAATCCCTTAAGGAATACACACTTTGCGCCTTGATCTTCTACTAATAATCCGGAGTCCTCTAAGTCTTCGACAACGCTTGGCAAAAGAGGGCTGTAGAAAGATTCTCCTCGCTCGGTGATCTCAATATCTAAACGATCATAGATTTTCCGAAATTCTTTCCGTGACTGTTCGCACAGAATTCGCCATGCCTTAAGTGCATCGCCATTTCCCGACTGCAATTCGACAACAGCCTTGCGCGATCGCTCCTTAAACGTTTCATCGTGATCAAACCGTTTTTTAGCCTGCCGGTAGAATTCGACCAAATCACCGAGTTCGATTCCGTCGGATGACGATAACGCCTCTGGCGATACGTCTCGCAAATGGGTAATAAGCATTCCAAACTGGGTTCCCCAATCGCCGACATGATTTAATCGTAAGATGTCATGACCAAGGAATTCTTGAACACGAGCAATGCTATCGCCGATAATCGTCGAGCGCAAATGTCCGACGTGCATTTCTTTAGCAATATTTGGACTCGAAAAATCAACGATGATTCGCTGGACTTCCTTAACAGGCTCAATTCCAAGCCGCTCATCTGTTTGGATAACCTGTAGCTGCTGCTGTAAATACTCTGCTCTTAACGTCAAATTGATGAATCCCGGTCCCGCCACCTGGGGTGGTTCACAATAGTCGCCGATATCCAGGTGCTGTACGATCTTTTCTGCGATCGCCCTTGGAGCTTGCTTTAGCGGTTTTGCTAACGACATTGCCACATTGGCTTGATAATCTCCAAATTTCGGGTTGCTTGCCGGAACCAGAACTGGGTCAGTTCCTGCAAACTCATCGCCAAATGCGGACATTAACGCATCTTCTAAACGCGCCTTCAATCGGTCAAGCGTGGTGTACATCGTCAAAGTTATTCAAATGAATAGTCAAAATTTTCGGTCGGTCAATTCCCTACCACAATACCTGGGCTAACAGATTAATTTACATAAGCCTCATACTTAAATCTAGCCACGATGAGCGAGTAATGGGCGCACTGCTGGAAATATAATCCACACCCGTTGCAGCAACATCCCGAATTGTCTCTAACGTAATATTGCCTGATGCTTCAACTTTAACGTTGTCACGTGTCTCACGTATCATTCGAACGGCTTGGCGCATCATCTCAACAGGCATATTATCCAACATAATAATATCGGCTTTATGCTGTAAGGCTTCTTGTACTTGTTCTGTTGTCTCAGCTTCAACTTCAATCGTGAGTGGGTAAGGTGCATGTGCACGAATCTGAGCGATCGCCTCTCCAATACTCCCCGCTGCGGCAATGTGATTGTCCTTAATCATGATGCTGTCGTCTAATCCCATTCGGTGATTGACTGCACCACCAACTTGGGTAGCATATTTTTCCAAGATTCGAAGTCCGGGCGTGGTTTTGCGAGTATCAACTAATTTGGCAGGTAAGTCAGCGATCGCGTCCGCAAACTTGCCAGTCATCGTCGCAATGCCGCTGAGGCGCATCACTACATTGAGTGCAACACGTTCGCCCATGAGTAATGTGTCGAGCGGGCCTTCTATCTGAACCAGGCTTTGCCCAACGTCGCAGTGCTGTCCATCTCTTACAAACAATTCAAATTGAACTCGGGGATCGAGCAGTTGAAAAACGCGTAGTGCAACTGGTAGCCCCGCAACGATGCCAGCTTCTTTGACAATCCAATAGGCTTTACCGGGTGGAGAACCAGAAACAAAAAGGCTTTGGGTCGTGCGATCGCCTCGGCCAATATCCTCCGCCAACCAATGCTTAAGTAATGGGTCTAGTACTAAAAATGGTGGCAATACCCCGACCGATGTGGGTTTCATCAACTCTTCGAATTTCTCAATAGTGCGCTTAGATTCCTCCTACTTAGTATCGCAATTCGAAGATCAAATCATCGACTGTGAAGCAAAAATTCCACTTAATACCGACCTGTGACGGGAAAGAATATGGTTTTGAACCACACGTCGAAGAGCCACACATCGAATACAAACATCGACTCAGTTTCGCTGGGAAAGTGCGAAACTTGCTTGCAAGAAATTGAATTTAGTCAAAGAAATAACTCTTAACTGCTTGAATCCGACACTGGTTGAGCTTTTTAGGCTTTAGAACTTGCCGTAAAAATTAAGAGTTGACAGAGAGAGTAGGAGTTAGTTATATTGGTCAAGCGGTCGAGGGAAGCCGAAGCGAAAGTGAGGC
>JBNPEG010000071.1:0-35414 GCA_051117555.1 Elainellaceae cyanobacterium
AGGTCACATTTGTTCTGCGTCAGCACTGTTAAAGGTCTGGCCGTTATAGATGCTTTTCAAACATCGTCTAAGCCCCAAAATAGTCAGGCTCATTTCCGGGTTTCCATTTAATGTTGCAGCCAATGCTCGGTTTTTGCTCTGCACTTACAGGCTGTTCAGCTAACACAGCATCCAAGGCCGCTCTCAAATCACGCCCATCGACAGGCTTATCGTTTCCCGGACGGCTATCGTCAAGCTGCCCCCGATACGCTAAGCGCCGATTTGAATCAAAGACAAAGAAATCTGGCGTGCAGGCAGCACGATACGCTTTGGCAACAGATTGAGTCTCGTCATAACAGACAGGAAATGGAAAATTGAACGTTTCTGCCATGTCTTTGAGCTTTTCGGGAGAATCATCCGGGTACTTCTCGACATCATTTGCGCTGATTGCAATGATGCCAACTCCTTTTGCAACATAGTCATGACCGAGCCGCGCTAGTTCACCCTTGACATGCTTCACAAAGGGGCAGTGTTGGCAAATAAACATCAGCAGTAGCGCTTTTTTATCTGCAAAGGTTGAAGGAGAAATCATCTGTCCAGACACAACGTCAGGCAGACTGAAATCAATGACGGGAGTATCGAGTTCCAGCATGGTGGAGGGGGTTCGTGCCATAGCAATGACTCCTATTGCATTTTGCTTTCATGATGATCAGTGCGTTGACTTGCGTCTTGCCTCCATGTTGATTAGACAAGAGCAGTCATTCGATGCCTTATTCACTAGCGTACCGCAGCGCTACAGTTTACATTGACCATGATGGCGTAACACATGGTCGCACAACACCAGCGCCACCATCGCTTCCACCATCGGGACTGCGCGAGGCAGCACACACGGGTCATGGCGCCCTTTTGCAGCGAGAATTGTCGCATCACCCTCTGTCGTCACAGTTCGCTGCTCTTTGCGAATAGTCGCAGTGGGCTTAAATGCCGCTCGAATGACGATGTTTTCTCCGTTAGAAATGCCACCTTGGACGCCGCCTGAGCGATTCGTTGCAGTGCGAATCTGTCCCATGTCGTCGGTATAAAATTCATCGTTGTGTTCAATACCCGTGAGCAGCGTCCCGGCAAAGCCAGAACCAATCTCAAATCCTTTACTGGCAGGCAATGACATGACGCCTTTTGCCAGATCAGCTTCCAATTTATCAAATACTGGACTTCCTAATCCCCTTGGCACATTACGCGCAACACACTCAACTACTCCGCCGATGGAATTTCCATCCCGTCCAATTTGCTCGATGAGTTCGATCATGCGATCCGCACAATCTGCATCGGGACATCGCACAATAGTTTGTTCAACCTGCTCAGCCGTAACAGTATCAGGGTTGATAATGCCTTCGAGGTCTTTGATGCGCTTCACGTAGCCAATGATATCTATATTGGCAACCTGTCTAAGAATTTTTTTGGCGATCGCCCCTGCCGCAACTCGCCCAATCGTTTCCCGCGCTGACGATCGCCCTCCCCCTTGCCAATTGCGGATGCCATATTTGGCATCATAGGTCGCATCGGCATGGGACGGACGATATTTCTGTGCCATTTCCTCATAATCTTGAGGGCGGGCATCCTTGTTTCGCACCATAATGGCGATTGAAGTGCCTAGTGTTTTACCCTCAAATACTCCAGATAAAATCTCACAGGTGTCAGATTCTTTACGAGGAGTCGTAATTTTACTTTGTCCTGGTCGGCGGCGATCGAGATCGAGTTGAATGTCGTGATGAGAAATCTCAATCTTGGGTGGGCATCCATCGATGATCACACCCACTCCGCCCCCGTGAGATTCTCCAAAGGTAGTAATTCTAAATAAGTGACCGAAGGTATTTCCCATGACTTAAAAGAAAACGGCTCAAGAGCGATTATCTCAATAATCGTGAGTTCTGTGTCGAGCCAACTCAATCATCATCACGCCCCAAGAGTTCGGGATACTGCCCCGATATGGGCAATGCCTTGACATCAGCAGTAGAGATATGCCCCAGATAAAAGGCTCCTGGCTCAATATCCAAAGAGCTTGCCGTCACGTCCCCCTCTAACCGAGCTGTTCTACTCAGACTCAGTCTTCCTTCCACTAGAACTCTTGCTTTAACAACCCCATGCACAATCAAGTTATGCGCTCTCAATTCAGTCCCTTCAACTAAACCCGTCTGGGAAATCTCCATATCCCCAATGACCTCAACGGTTCCATGAATCACTCCATCAACTCGCAATCCACCCTCAACATGTAACGTGCCTTGAAATTCGCTCGTCGCTCCTAGATACGTCAATGAATTGGGTCGCTTACGCCTAAACATTAATAGCTCCTCAAGGTGATTTCCAAGAATTTAGCGAAATGCACGAAGTTAATCTAAATAGCTTCTCGGATCTACAGTCTTGTTATTGTGATAGACCGAATAGTGAAGATGAGGACCTGTCGAGCGTCCTGTGTTTCCTAAATAACCAACTATTTGCCCCTTGCTAATCGAATCACCCTGACTCGTATTGACCTCAGACATGTGAGCATAGAGAGTGCGGTAGCCGTAACCATGTTCAACGACTACATGATAACCGTATCCTCTAGACCATTCTGCTTTTTGAACAACACCCGGCGCAGTCGCGTAAATGGGTGTTCCAATTGGACCTGGAAAATCTATTCCATTATGAAATTCATATCCCCGTCCAAAGGGATTCGCTCGTAGGCCAAACTCTGACGAAATTTGCAGCGATGACTGAACCGGCAACCCTTTAGGACGGGCCGCAATGCGAGCAGCTTCCTCTTCTAATGTTTCGTCGAGTGCAGGCTTAACCTGCTGATGAAGATGGGACGATAATTTTGGGAGCCTAGCCTTTGCCATCTCAAAGAGCTTTTCAGTTTTAAACTGAACGCTTACGCCCCCTCTAGAATCTTGAATTCGTTCTTCTGACTGGCGAATAGGCTTTTCAGGCATTCCCGCTCGCTCCTGGAGTGCCTGAATCTGTGAATCTAGAATTTCTAATTCATGGATGACTTCGCCAGCCGTTTCGCTTAATTCTTGATTTTCTTGGGTCAACGCATGATTTTTTTGATGGAGTGAATGAATGGTCGAACCAATCCAAATAATGGGTGCAGCGAACATACCTGCTAGTACAGCAAAAAATGGCACAGGTCGGATCGCAAATGTAACTGGCGATTGACCTGGCGGAGCAATTAAAACTGTACAGTCTTTGGGAATACGGCGACGCATTTAACCTTAATTAATCTGCCGTGATGCATCATATCAAATTCAGGGGATCATTGATGCACAAGGACTCTATAGAACCAAATTTAAAGAATTCTAGCCAGCTCTCTCATAAATTAAGCACTCAAACTCATCTATGACTATTGAGAAATTAAGCAGCATAGTTGAGTGAATTAATATCGACTCATCATTGCACAGAGACAATTTTCCTTGATGAAAAAAGACCGCATTGTGTAGAAAATGTTTCTATAAATGATTGGAATTGCGTCGGTTTTCTGCCCTTCGATCATGATGATTGTATCTGCATTCAGAAAAAGCCAATAATTTAGGCATGCCGCGCAATGCGACACAAACATACAAAGCCCATAAATTTATGACACCTGCATCCGTTCTAACCAGGATAGGATTAAAGGCTTAGTCTTAGAGTTGTGTAGTGCCTAGCTCGTATGTCGCTTATCGTGTGTCATCCCCCGCCACCCCTTAAACCCGGAGATTTACTGCGAGTCGTTTCGCCTAGTGGAGCGCTGCGAGAATTCGAGACATTTCAGAAAGGAGTCGAAATGTGGCGATCGCACGGATATCACGTTTCGATTTATCCTGGTTACGATTCTCAGTGGGGATACTTAGCAGGTACGGACGAACATCGTCGGTTCCAGCTCAAAGCCGCTCTGCTCGATCCAGACTGTCGAGGTATTTTGTGTGCTAGAGGTGGATACGGTGGTGCAAGGCTTTTAGAAAACTGGGATTGGACTCCCACAACTCCCAAATGGCTAATTGGCTTCTCAGACATCACCAGTCTGCTGTGGAGTCTAAGTCTACAGGGCGTCTCAGGTGTTCATGGTCCACTGCTTACAACCCTGGCTGACGAACCGAATTGGTCAATTCAGCGGCTGTTTGATTGGGTGACGCACCAGCCCCTCCCCTCGTTATACGGAACAGGCTGGGGTAGTGGAATGGCGATCGGTCGTTTGCTGCCTGCCAATCTTACTGTGGCAACTCATATACTGGGAACGACTCATCAACCGGATCTGAACGGCGTCATTCTGGCGTTTGAAGATGTTTCTGAAGCCCCCTATCGCATCGACCGAATGCTGACTCAGTGGAGAATGAGCGGTGCATTGATGAGCGTTGCCGGAATTGCACTCGGTCGCTTTAGCCGATGTAGCCCGCCAGCTAATATACCAAGTCTT
The DNA here is from genome assembly GCA_051117555.1 of Elainellaceae cyanobacterium. Lineage (GTDB taxonomy): Bacteria > Cyanobacteriota > Cyanobacteriia > CAZCXK01 > CAZCXK01 > DBGGTD01. The sequence continues at coordinate 4,412 of JBNPEG010000071.1, forward strand.
ACTGTAGAAGAAGTATTGCGCGATCGCTTGAGCGGTCTCCAGATTCCGATTGTCTCAGATTTACCCTTTGGTCATGATGGGCCTAATGCCGCACTGCCCGTCGGAATGCCTGTTCAACTCGATGCTGACTTAGGTTCTCTCGATTTTATAGAGTCTGCTTTATAGAGTCTTCGCGTCGCATCACAGGCTAATCCAATTGGCCATGACGCCACGGCATCATCTCGAAGTGGATAACTGATAACCTCATCTCAGGAATAGTCTCATCTCAAAATACTATTCCATGCTGCGTTCGAGGTGCTGATGAAGGGTCCACCATGTCCAACCCGTTCCGCCTAACAGTGCGATACATACAATCAGAACGCTAAATTGACAGAGCGTATAGCTTCCGAGTCCAACCAATGTCCAAATGCCGATGTTTTTCATGACTACTAACTTACCTCCGATGCCCCATAGTTCTATAGTGATGTATGGCTGACTTTCATCGGATCGGATCATTGGCGGATCTTAGTATGCGCTTATGCGGAGATTGAGTTCAGCCGATTGGCTGAGACTAACGAGTTTCATGCCTCGCTATCCTGCCGAGATACATGCTCTAACGACAACCTAGCTGCCATTGCGACATTGGGATGCCCATCTCTTGAGAGATAATTTAGGGCGGCGATGCTTTTGGGTGTTGGCAAGTTCCCTAGCGCTTCTGCTAATCGTTGACGAATCAGCCAATCATCCGATTGAGCAAATGTCAGCAATTTATCAACAGCATCAACTGCTTTAATCTCGCCTAATGCGGCGATCGCGCCCTGCTGAAGCACTACCTCATTGCTATCCAGAGCCTGAACAAGAATGTCGCGAGCACGAATGTCTTTTAAGTTTCCTAACGAAACGGCTGCACTGAAGCGAACTAACCAATCTGTATCTTCATAAAACGCCCGGGCAAGTGGCTCAAAGGCACGAGGATCTTCCAGATACCCCAACGCTCCGGCTGCATCTGCTCGAATGCCATAGTCTGCGTCAGATTCTAGAAGGTCGACCAAGATGGGATAACAATCTTCGGTGGGCTTCACTCCCAGGGCAAATACAGCCATCGAGCGAATCTGTAGATTGTCATCGTCGAGAACCTTCTTAATGAGCGGCACTGCATCCTCGGCGGGGATATCCCGCAAATGAGCAAGCGCTAGCATGCGATCGCGCGAATTCGTGCTTGCTAATTGGGTTTCAATGGTTTGGAGGGGATTCAAGCTCATAATATGATTTACAAAAATTTACATTCTTTAACTATTATATTTCTCAGCGCCTCCAGCGTGTATCTAACTATAGGACGTTCTATCGGACGGTCGTTTATCCGCCCAGTGGACAAAATTTTTACTTGATAAAGCCTTATTCGCCTGAATACCAGTTTGCTGAGCAAAGTGCGTCATCTCGATCTCAGGTTAATATTAAGTATTCGATCAAGAATCGCTTGAATCCGGAAAGTTTGTACTTAACCTGATGGATTAATAGGATGGATCGCTTGCATAATCTCATTATGAGACCTGCGATGCACAGCTCAGGACATAGCGCATGACGAGGGCTGCATTACTCATCGGAGTTAGCCAGCACGGGCCGGGGTTGAAATCTCTGCCCGCTGCATCGGCTGACGTGAAGGCGATGCAGCGTATCTTGCAAGCTCCAGAATGGGGAGATTTTGAAGTGGAATATCCGCTTCTTGATCCCGAACCGACGGATATGCAGATTAGTATTGAAAAAGTTTTTTCGCAGCGAGATCACGACGATCTGGCAGTTCTATTTTTTTCGGGCTATGTCCTGCTCGATTCTCAAGGCCGAATTTACTTTTCAACGCGCTCCACTAATAAAAGTATCTTCCGCGCAACGTCTGTTCCGGCGAGGTTTTTTCAGGAAGCGATGAATAGCAGTCGTTGTGCTCAGCAGGTTGTGATCCTAGACTGTTGCTTTTGTGACGATACACGCAGGTCATTAACACGGAGCGATCGCACGATTGATTTTGAGGGTCAATTAGGGGGAGCGGGACGAATCCTGCTCACCACCTCCACCACAGCACGGTATTCGTCTGAGCAGAAGCAATCCGAAGCCGACTTATCCACCTATACGCGTTATTTCGTCGAGGGAATGGAAACTGGCGCAGCATCGCAGTCGGCTGACTCAAATGGGTGGATATCCGTTCAGGAACTGCATCATTATGCAACTCGAAAAACTAAAATTGCGGCCCCCAAAGTCGAGCCTCAACTGATTAGGCAGACCGATCACTTAAATCCCCTGTTGGTTCGGGCTCAGCCTGTCAGTTCATCTCTCAGATATCGTCGTGCCGCAGAGCGTTATGCCTATTTGGGACAATTTTCTCCCGTGGATCGTTCAATTTTAGAAACCTATCGGTTGCAATTCGGAGTATCGGGATCTGAGGCTGCTCTGATTGAAAACCAAATTCTTCATCCCTATCGAGAGCGGGAACGAGCCATTCAGAAATATCGAGATTTTATTCCGACTCTTCAAGAAAGGTTTCCGCTCGAACACTTGAGCGATCGCCTAACCGATCTTCAGATATTTTTGGGGTTGGGAGATGAGGATGTTGAAACTATCAATCAGGATGTTCTAAAACAAAGTGAAGCTAAGCAGCAGACGCTCAACTCTCAGAAGCGACTGGAGAATCTGCAGCGCTATCGGCGAGCGTTTGAGCTGATTATTCAAGATCACTATCCCCTTACGCCCGCAGACTATAACAAGCTCCGAGATTTTCAACAAGCGCTCGACTTAAGCGATGACGATGTTGCTCCCATTCAAGATGAACTGACATCTCATGTTGAGGCTGAACGCGCTAAACGTGAGCGCACGCTCAAGCAGTATGAGGCTGAGTTTTCTCGCGTCGCTCAGGCAGGATTACCGATTGGTGACGCCGCTCGCCAAGAACTCAAGAAATTTCAACACGCTCTCGGGCTATCGGATGAGGACGTTAGATCAATTGAGCAAGAAACTCGCCAAACTCAGGCGATCGCCACTGATTATCCGGCCAATCTGAGGCGCTATGAGCAAGAATTGCTGCAAGCCGTCATTCGAGAATTTCCCCTCAAGGACGTTACCAAATCGCGACTTAAGAAATTTCAACACTCATTAGGACTCGATGATGCGGATGTAGATGCTATTCAGCAGCGAATATTTTCGGAGGCAGAAGCCGAAGTGGACTCTCATCAAAAAAAAATTGACCTTTATCGAGACCATTACCAAAAGGCTGTTAAGAGGGAATTACCTCTGAGTGAATCAGCCCAAAATCACTTAAACGATATTCAGCGATCGCTTGGGTTAGCTGACTCAGACGTGAAACCTGTTCAGCAGGAGGTGATTAATCAAGTAAAAGCTCAAGAAGCCAATTATCAAGATCGTCTAAACCAGTACGCCGATGAATTCACTCGTACTATCGAGCGTGAATATCCCCTCAGCGAAGCAGCTCAGAGTCGACTGGCTGAGTTTCGCAACTCTTTGAAGCTTTCCGAGCATGACGTTCAGCCTATTGAGGGGACGGCGATCGCTGCCTTTGAGCGAGGGCGAGAGGCTTCTATCGCCCAGCACCATGATATTTCTGAATCTTCGACCAATTCTTCAGACTCTGAGGAGCCATCTTCTCCTCACCCTGACGATCTCCAATCATCTCAGCCCACAGAATCTCAATCCTCGACGCCTACTCAGTTTGCTGGGATTAGCAGCCCAGCATTTACAACCCTATACTCCGACCTACAGAATCAACTCGAACGAAATCTGTGGCGACAGGCTGACGAAAAGACATTTACATTGATGTTGCAAATTGTCGGACGAGGTGAGCAATGGCTGAGCAAAGCAGGGCTAGGAAATTTTCCGTGTGGTGACTTAAGAGAACTGGATCGATTATGGGTCGAAAATAGCAAAGGGCGATTTGGATTTAGCGTGCAGCGGAGAATTTTTGAGACCATCCAAGATGATGATACGACTGAATTCGGTAAGCGAGTCGGATGGTGGCAGCCTGGGCTGGCATTCTTCAAGCCGTATGACTTCCTCAATTTTGGATCCGATGCTCCGGTTGGGCATTTACCTGCAAAATGGTTCTGGAAAATATCTCCAGACGAATCATGCCAATCCTGGGGACTCGGATCAGGCAGAGGCGGCACTGCCAAGGACACATGGATGCTCAAATTAATGACATTTAAGCTAGCGGAGTGTGGAATATCCATCCAGGACATGGGCTAAGGCAGTCTTTGGTGTAGGGGCATTGCCACGAATAAATAGACCAGTCTCCGCTATGCTGGAACCAATAGTGATATGTCGGGAGCCGAGTCATGAAAGCGATTCTGATGACTGGCGCTGGAGGTCCAGAAGTTTTACAGCAGACAGAAATTCCAACACCAGAAGTTCAGCATAGCAGCCAAATTTTGGTGAGGCTACAGGCAGCTGGAGTCAACCCAATCGATACAAAACTCCGTAAGCGCGGCACCTTTTATCCTGACCAAATGCCTGCTGTTTTAGGGTGCGATGGCGCTGGGGTGGTTGAGGCAGTTGGCGCGAATGTTCAGAGATTTAATGTGGGAGACCATGTCTATTTTTGTAACGGCGGCTTGGGCGCAGGTCCGGGAAATTATGCAGAATTTGCGCTGGTTGATGAGCGCTTTGTGGCATCAAAGCCGGAATCATTGAGTTTTGCCGCAGCTGCAGCGGCGCCTCTCGTCCTAATTACCGCTTGGGAAGCGCTGTACGACCGAGGCCATTTAGAAGCAGGTCGTCAAGTTTTGATTCATGCTGGAGCAGGCGGCGTTGGACATGTTGCCATCCAACTAGCTAAGTTGTCAGGAGCTCACGTCTACACGACGGTCAGTTCGGTCGATAAAGCTGAATTTGTTCGGCAGTTTGGGGCGGAGCCCATTTTTTATACCCAAGTTGACGTAGCATCAGATGTGTTGAGTCGAACAAACGGTGAGGGCGTCGATTTGGGATTTGATACGGTTGGTGGTGACGTATTGTCTCAAACCTTTGCTGCAACGAAAATTTATGGAGATGTGGTAACGCTGCACAACCCTGATCCTAAGACTCACTGGAAAACAGCTCGCAATCGTAACTTGCGAATCAGCTACGAGCTCATGCTGACCCCGATGCTGTCGGGGCTTGTTGAGGCTCAAAGCGATCAGGCTAAAATCTTACAGCAATGCGCGCGTCTCATCGACCAAGGTGATCTCACTATTGTCCTAAATCAAACATTCCCCCTTGCTGCTGCCGCCGAAGCCCATCGTCGCTTGGAAGAAGGAGCCATGGTAGGGAAAGTGGCGCTGCTGATTCAGTCTTAATCAGCCAGTTCAAGAACTTGTCTAATCTAGGTCAATCTCGACGCCCAATTTGTTATTCTGATCGGAGTCGACTTGCTTTGAGGTTGACTGATTGATTGTGTCAGCAGCTTTTTTGAGTTGTTCGGCGTCGAGTGCATCCGAGGATGAATTGTCATCGGCAGAAACTTCTAGTGGTTGATTGTCCTGACCTAGAAGATCTTGAGCAGACCCGTCTGTAGGGTTAGATGATGGAGGGGAATTGTGGGCCATGATGCCTCCTTTGAGTTCAAATCTACTGCCAAATCACCTATGTAATACGTTTATAGATGACTGTGTTTACGATCGTCAATCATTACCCATTACGGTAGCTCACGTTTAAGAATGGCCTTGACCATTGTTGAATTAGATTGATTGCTTACGATTCAAGTCCTACAGTATCAGCTAGCGCCACAGAGTTTATCATCATTGCGTGGTGCTAGGAGACACAAAATTGTGAAGTGGGCAGTCTATATGATATGTGCCCGAATGCTGTCCCAAGGTCGACCCAAGTACTAAGTGATATCAGACATGAGCGAAATAACCCCCTATCAACTCCGTCAGCAAATGCAGAAATCAAAGATTCAGCGCTTACGATTGTCTTTTTCGACTGCATTGATCATTCCGTCAGCAAAGGTATCTCGTCGGAGCGATCGCCTTCAAGCACAATCATCTCGTCTTCCATCCGTGCTATTTTTGCCGTCAGGTCGCAATCTAGATTTCTGCTTGCTGTTCATCTGTTCGTGTTTGTTGACGCTGCTCTGCCATCAAATTTCAGGTATTCAGAGTTCAGCGACCGCCACGCGAGGGGTTCTGCCACCGTCGTCATCACCGTTAAGCACATTGACTGACATTGATTTCCTGATTAAAGCTGGGCTTAAAACGTCCCTTGAAGACAGTGAAGGCGGTCGGGCAATCATCGATTAAACCTAATGAGTCTGAGTCACTAGCTGAACCCCCTTAGTCCAGACCTTAGTGACAGACCTTAGAACGTAATCAAAGGCTAGCGGACGGTAACTCTTTGGGAACTTACCGTCACAAGGTGATTCATCGGCGCTGCGTAATCTTCAATAGCTGATTGCCATTTTTCTGAAACTGATAGGGAACCGTCAAAATATCTAACTGATAGTCGTCTTGCGCCAGAGTTTCTATAGCGACGGGTAATGCAGGAGCTAAGTCACCTGAGAGCGCCACAACAGGAAAAATTCTGACTTCGTCTGCCACTCTGCACAATTCTCGAATGGCTTCAAGATGAAATGCGATTGAGAGCTGTTCGGAATAGCTGAATAGGAAATGTCCACAGAGTGCTAAATCAAACTGGCGATCGCCAAATGGTAGACGAGGCAATTCGGCAATTGGATAGCGCCCCTGCTGTCGCCCAGTTGAAAAATCATCTAGAAACTGGCGCATCGCACTGAGCCTAATTTCTCCTAGCTGCTCTGGAGAACCGATGGAGTCCCAGACGTAAGAGTCAATATTCTCCCGAACGCCTTCTAGAATTACGGGATAGGTGTCTTGAATGCGGCACTCAATTTCATCGACTGAGAACTGATAAATCGGATCGCAGGAAATTACTGCGTGTCCGTGTCGAGTCATCTCGGCATTAAAGCTTGCTGGACCTCCAGCACAGTCTAAAATTTTGCGATGCAAATCATCTGATGACAGATGAAACATTCTCGAATATTCATCGAGCGATCGCCCCCACGGTACGACCTTCTCAAGCTGTAGTCCCATGATATAACTCAGGTCTACTCCTGACTCCTACATTAACTCCCCTTTCATCACGGTCACCGCCTGCCCGCCCAGCATAATCCGATCGCCGGCACAGCGAACTTTGACAACTCCTCCACGCGCAGATGCTTGGTAAGCAAGGAATTCTTCTTTGCCAAGGCGATCGCGCCAAAATGGCCCCAAACAACAATGAGCTGCCCCAGTCACCGGGTCTTCGTTGATCCCAATCGCAGGAGCGAAAAATCGAGACACAAAATCAAACTCCGAAGAATTGCCTCGACTCGTGACAATGACTCCGTGGGCAGGCAATGTTGCGAGGGCAGTGAAGTCTGGAGCCATGTTACGAACTGCCTCTTCATTCGCAATTTCAACTAGATACCCTAACGAATTCTGGTAGACCCCATTGATAACTCCTTCCACTGCCTTTGCCAACTCAGGAGGAACGATAGGCGCGTCGCGAGAGGGGGTAGCGGGAAAGTCGAGTTCAATCCAATCGCCTAATGAGCGGGCGAGCAACAATCCACTTTTTGTGTGAAACCGAGCCTCTTGGTTTGTGGGCAGATGTCCTTCAGACCATAGGACATGAGCGCTAGCCAGGGTGGCATGCCCACATAAATCAACCTCAGTGGATGGAGTAAACCATCGCAGTTGATATCCGTCCTCCTCTTTGAGCAAAAATGCAGTTTCGGAGAGATTCATTTCACTCGCAACATTCTGCATCCATTGGTCAGATTGGGGTTCAGGCAGCACACAAACTGCAGCCGGATTCCCTGCAAATAGACGATTGGTAAATGCGTCGACTTGAAGAATAGTGAGTCCCATGGGGGTAAACCGTTGAGGTGATGAATAAAACGATTATCCAACAGTCTCTCAGAAACAACGATGCAACATTCATGACAATTTCAGAAAATTTGGGATGGTTCAGTTGTGGCTCTAATGATGGGGAATACGATCACGGATACGATAGACTGGCTATTCATGCATCGAGTGGGGGCAATCTGACATGGGAATTCAGCCAGGGACAATCAATAGCGGAGAAAGCCAACGAACACCCGATCTGCCGCCAGAATTGATGAAGCAACCTCCGAGTCGCTGGACAATTGAAAAAAGTGAAGAACTATATCGGATTCGGGGATGGGGTGAACCGTATTTCTCAATTAATGCAGCAGGGCACGTGACGGTTTCTCCTAAGGGCGATCGCGGCGGTTCGCTCGACTTGTTTGAGCTGGTGAATGCTCTAAAGCTTAGAAATTTAGGACTGCCGCTGCTGATTCGGTTCTCTGATATTCTTGAAGACCGGATTGAGCGATTGAATGCCTGTTTTGCAAAGGCGATCGCTCGTTACAACTATCCTGGAAGCTATCAAGGCGTCTTCCCAATTAAGTGTAATCAACAACGTCACCTAATCGAAGATCTAGTCCGGTTTGGCAGACCCCATCAGTTTGGCTTAGAGGCAGGGTCAAAACCCGAATTGATGATTGCGCTTGCGATGCTGGATACCTCGGGGGCTCTGCTCATCTGTAATGGATATAAAGACCAGGAATATATCGAAACCGCAGTGTTAGCTCAGAGGCTTGGCTATCGCCCCATTATCGTTCTTGAGCAAATTGAGGAATTGGGACTCGTGATTGAAGCGAGTCGTAAGCTTCAAATTCTGCCTATTTTGGGCCTTCGCGCCAAGCTCAGCTCTAAAGGCATGGGGCGCTGGGGCACGTCGGCGGGCGATCGCGCTAAGTTTGGCTTGACCGTTCCTGAAATTATCACGATTGTTGACCAACTCCGCGATGCTGACATGCTCAACTGTCTGCAACTCTTACACTTCCATATTGGCTCTCAAATCTCGTCAATCAGCGTCATCAAAGATGCCATTCGAGAAGCCAGCCAGATTTATGTCGAGCTTGCCAAATTGGGAGCCGGGATGAGGTATTTAGATGTTGGGGGTGGGTTGGGAGTCGACTATGACGGCTCCAAAACCAATTTCCACGCATCGAAAAACTACAACATGCAAAACTACGCCAATGATGTGGTCGCAGAAGTTAAAGAAGCCTGTGAAGCGTGTAATTTGTCGGTGCCGACGTTGGTGAGTGAGAGTGGTCGGGCGATCGCCTCGCATCAGTCTGTTTTAATTTTTGATGTCCTCAGCACCAGTGATGTTCCAATCGAGCTATCGTCTCCTCCTAATGAGGACGCCCACCTGATTGTTCGTAACCTTTACGAAACCTATCAGATGATTAACGCCAACAATTATCAGGAGATGTATCATGATGCCGTCCAATTTAAAGACGAGGCATTAAGCCTGTTTAATTTTGGCTATCTCAGCATCACAGAACGAGCCCAGGCAGAACGGCTTTATTGGTCGTGTTGCAACAAAATTTTGGCGATCGCTCGTCAGCAAGACTACGTGCCTGACGATCTTGAAGATCTAGAACGAATTATGGCATCGGTCTATTACATCAACTTATCCGTGTTTCAGTCTGCTCCTGACACCTGGGCAATTGAACAGTTGTTCCCGATTATGCCCATTCATCGGCTAGACGAAGAGCCCACCTGTCGAGGAACGTTAGCAGATTTGACCTGTGACAGCGATGGAAAAATCGATCAATTCATTGATTTAAAAGACATCAAACACGTTCTTGAACTGCATCCACTCAATCCTGTGAGGCAAGAGCAACCTATGGATGAGAAGGCTGAATCCAACTCACGATGTCACTATCACCCCTACTACCTCGGCATGTTTCTAGGGGGCGCTTATCAAGAAATCATGGGCAGTCTTCATAACTTATTTGGGGATACTAATACTGTCCATATTCACCTGACTCCTAAAGGGTATCAGATTGAGCATGTCGTCAAGGGAGACACCATGACCGAGGTATTGGGTTATGTACAGTACGATTCGGAAGATTTGATTGAGAATATTCGCTTAAGAACAGAACATGCTCTACAGGAAGGCCGGATCACCCTCCAAGAATCTCAACTATTGCTCCAGAATTATGAGCGATCGCTGAGTCGATATACATACTTGACGGGCTAGTTTGAGGCTTACCTCAGTCGAGCGCATAGTACAACATTGATGTCATCCCCAAAATCAGGAATTTACCCCAATCGAAATTGGGGTATTTTTGTGTATCGGTCATTACAAACGTCAGGTTTCCAGCGATTCAATGGGAACACTAGAGGAGGATCATTGTCCTTACCATGTGAGGGGTAATGAGCAAAGAATTAAATCTCCTTCAACAGGTGTTCATGGAGTATTTAAGATTTAATGAAATCGGTCCAAGATCGTCTCATTACCCTAGATTGCTTTGCTAGTTTTCATACACATAGATAAATAATTATGCAAAGCAAAACGTTGGGTGCTGGGCTCTCCAAACTGGTTTGCTTCTGAATTACCACGAAAGCGATTGATCTGGTGTAGATCTTAGCTAAGTAATCCTTTCTAATACTCAGAAACTATGAGAATTCTTGTCACAGGCGGCGCTGGCTTTATTGGCTCCCATCTTATTGACCGACTCATGAGTCAGGGGCACGAAATCATCTGTCTAGATAATTTCTATACAGGAGATAGACGGAACATCCTTCAATGGTTTAACAATCCGTATTTCGAACTCATCCGTCACGACATTACCGAACCAATTCGGTTAGAAGTTGACCAGATTTACCATTTGGCGTGTCCTGCTTCGCCAGTGCATTATCAGTACAATCCCGTAAAAACCATTAAGACTAATGTAATGGGCACGCTCAATATGTTGGGTTTAGCAAAGCGAGTGAAAGCCCGCTTTCTATTAGCGTCCACATCGGAGGTCTATGGTGATCCTGAGGTACATCCTCAATCTGAGGACTATCGGGGAAATGTTAATACCATTGGAATCCGAAGCTGCTATGACGAAGGCAAGCGAGTCGCTGAAACCCTTTCGTTTGACTATCACCGTCAGAACGATGTTGATATCCGGGTTGCTCGTATCTTCAATACGTACGGTCCCCGGATGTTAGAAAATGACGGTCGAGTCGTTAGCAATTTCGTCGTGCAAGCCTTAAAAGGTCAGCCATTGACGGTATATGGTGACGGATCTCAGACTCGAAGCTTTTGCTATGTTTCTGACTTAGTTGAAGGGCTAATTGCCTTGATGAACGGCACCCACGTCGGACCAGTCAATTTGGGCAACCCTGGTGAATATACGATCCTAGAGCTTGCTCAGGCAGTTCAAAACATGGTGAACCCCGACGTTGATATTAAGTATGAACCATTGCCCCAAGATGATCCTCGTCGTCGCAAGCCCGACATCACGCGAGCCCAAACGTGGCTAGGTTGGGAACCGACTGTTGCTCTTCAAGATGGGCTTCGGTTAACGGTAGATGATTTTCGGTCGCGAATTGGCGGAGGCCATCTTGAGAAGGTTTCAAATTAGAGGTTGACGATCCATATTGTCGAAATTCATTCGCGCTGTTTCTTGTAATCAGCGATGTCTTTATAACGTAAATTTCTTTGAGGACTTCATTCTATGCGTGTATGTGTCATTGGAACCGGTTATGTAGGACTAGTCACTGGTGTCTGCCTTGCCCACATCGGGCATGAGGTCATCTGCGTTGACAATAACGAACAAAAAGTCAAGCTGATGCAATCCGGTCAATCTCCCATCTTTGAACCGGGACTCTCAGAGCTTATGCAGCAGGCGATCGCCAATCAGCGTATCCAGTTCACCTCTGACTTGGGGGCAGGGGTCGCTCACGGCGAAATCCTATTCATCGCTGTTGGCACTCCCGCACTACCCACTGGGGAAAGCGATACCCGCTACGTCGAAGCGGTTGCTAAAGGCATCGGGCTGCACCTCAACGGCGGCTACAAAGTCATCGTCAACAAATCAACTGTCCCCATCGGGTCAGGCGACTGGGTGAGAATGATTGTTCTCGATGGTGTGGCTGAACGGCAGAAGACGCTGGTGCCTGCGGGGGGAGGAGAGATGCCCGTCGGAGAGATTACCGCTGATTTTGATGTGGTAAGCAATCCAGAATTTTTGCGCGAAGGCTCAGCGGTCTATGACACCTTCAACCCCGACCGCATCGTCTTGGGCAGCAACAATCCGAAGGCGATCGCCATGATGAAAGAACTCTATGCTCCGATTGTCTCTCGCGAATTTGCTGAAGATTCGTCGCGTCCATCTGTGCCCGTGGTGGTGACCGATCTGAGTTCGGCAGAGATGGTCAAGTATGCATCGAATTCATTCTTGGCAACCAAAATCAGCTTCATCAATGAGGTCGCCAATATCTGCGACCGAGTCGGTGCAGATGTGACGCAAGTTGCCAAAGGCATTGGGCTTGATTCGCGCATTGGCAACAAATTTCTGCAAGCGGGCATTGGCTGGGGTGGTTCCTGCTTTCCGAAAGATGTCTCAGCCTTGATTCATACCGCCGATGACTATGGCTATGAAGCGAAGTTGCTGAAGTCAGCAGTCGATGTGAACCAGCGACAACGGTTGATTACGGTTGAGAAGCTGCAGCAAGTGTTGAAAATTCTCAAAGGAAAGACGGTGGGGCTATTGGGCTTGACCTTTAAGCCGGATACGGATGATATGCGGGATGCACCAGCCCTCGATTTGATTGAACAGTTGAATCGCTTGGGTGCGAAAGTGAAAGCCTATGACCCGATTGTGTCTCAGACAGGGATGCGGCATGGGTTATCGCATGTGCAGGTTGAGACAGACCCAGAGCGCCTCGCTGATGGCTGTGACGCATTGGTGTTGGTAACCGACTGGAAGCAGTTCAACGATTTAGACTATCGCAAGATGGGTCAGTTGATGAACAACATGGTCATGATCGATGGACGTAACTTCCTCGACCGCGATGCGTTGCAAGAGGCTGGCTTCTTGTATGTGGGCATTGGTCGCTAGCCTGATTCAGGCTTTACTGAATTGATAGCCTGATGCTCTCGCGTTAGGACGTTCGAAGTGTATAAAAGCCACAGTGTTTCTATACACAAACCGAGCCACAGGGTCATTGAACCTTCTTTACGTTCAGCCTAAATGCAGCGGGCGAGCAACATGCTCGCCCGCTGCATTGTTTTTGGCAATTTTGGCAGGGTTTCAACAAATTGCACCATATCTGGCAACTATCAATGTTTCGAGGACTTCTTGGGTCACAATCCAAGCCCACATCTGATCCCCTAGCGAGAAATGCCACCATTCTTGAGGATGGCGACGAAATCCTACTTTGAACATAATCTGATTGAGTAGTTGGCGATTTTCGTGAAATGTGTGGCGATCGCGCTCAGAGACACCATCTGCCGTCGATAGCTTAGATCCAAAGTAGTCGGGAAAGGAGCGCGGTGAGAGCTCGTCAATCGGAGATCCCATATCAACGTCTATGCCGTCCTCATGGACTAATGTGATATCGACTGCCGCTCCAGTGCTATGAGGTGGAGGCGTCATGGGATCGGTGCTAGGGGCTGCCCAAAATTGATACACCTGCTCAAGAATCGTTTGGTGCTGCGTTGTGGTTAACTGCTCGACTGCCAAATCTTGCCCTCGAATGATTTCGTGAAACGTGTAGTCCACCATGAATTGTTGAACCGCAATCGGTCGATACGCATCGAAAATCTTAACCCTCCATCCAGGTCGCACCGTTTGAAGTATTGCCTGTGCCGCAGTCAACTGTTCAAGTACCCCTTTGCGTAAGAAATAAGGGGATTTTGTATCATAAGGAGCTAAGAGCTTCTCGTAAGGATGGGGTTGCTCTAGCGCAAATAAGTCAGACGGAATCGGCACGAGGGACTCCCCGCACTCCAAAATCGGAATTCGGTGATAAGGCTTCATAGTTAGGCAAGCGAATACGCGAAATTGCAGAAAAATTTATGAATCTTTATAGCATGAGTTGCAGGATGAAAAGTTAGCAATCATTAACACCACCCCATCTGGGATTGCTATAGGTGACGCTAATGACTGCTAGACCTAACTAATTTCTCAATAAGAATGATTCGATATCGCTATGAAATCTAGACTAATTCATGTCAGCTCTGAAAAAATTCTCTGAGTTCACGGATGACTGTGTCTACGACATTATCTGAATTATCGGGATCAGCGTCAGATTGCTCCTCAACTTTCTTGACTGTTTCGGGTGGTAAGTCTAATAGCTGTACTAACTTTTGATAAGCAGCAGCCTCTTCTTCGTTGATTTTAGATTCTTCTGGAGTCCGTGAGCTTACGCATATCACTTCATATCCTAGTCGCAGCACTAGTTCCTTTTCTTGAGTTGACTGCAACTTAGGTGTCAATTCATCTAAAGGAATGTTTTGCATTAAGTAGTCTTGCAACTCGTGTCGAAGATGAGCCTGCTGAGCTGAATCTTTTGAAAAGAGTTGACTAAATCGGTCTAGCATTAAGTTTGCTTCTTCCTCGGCTAATCCGCCGTCTGCCCAAGCCATTGAAGCAACGATTCGAAGCAAATTCATCTGTCGAGGAGTAATTGAAGGAGGGGGGGGAGGAGGCTGTAGCGTCATACGTATCTCCAGATAGACAATCTTGAAGGGAATAGAACTTTCAGTACCCTACCATGATGTCTTCAAGACTCATATAGCGATCCTACATCGCTTGTGAATGGTGTGTGAGCGGTGGGGCGGTCGCCGACCGCCCCACCGCTCACACACAATCTGGGACTGCTATGAATGCTTAACCTATTATTTACGTGATGTACAACTCGCTACATCGCGTAAGATGAAAAGCAAGTCGAGCAGTGGCCATTCCGGTAAGACAGAGTTATAAGAGATTAATAACAATTAAATAGTAATGGTCTGACCATTATCACGATTACTCGACTGGTTAGTATGCAGTAGTTATTCAATTAATGATGTATTTCAATGGATGAAGGGGCATGTTCTCGATCCTCTATCATCATAATATTCACTTCAAAATCTAAAGCCATTCCTAATAGTTGCCATAGGGAATATACGTCTGGATTTGAACACAATTTGATGCAGGGTATTCAAGATGACAAATTACTGGGCGATCGCAGTTGGAATCAACCAATATCAGTTTTTCCAACCCTTGATGTATGGTCAATGGGATGCCCAGGCGTTGCATCATTTTTTAACGACTCAAGGCGGTTTCTCATCTAAACACTGTCAATTACTAACCGATATATCTCCATCGGTTAAACGGCGTTCTACCTTGGCTAAATCCGACACCATTCAGGCAACGATCGCGCACATTTGCCATGAGAGAATCCAATCTAGCGATACTATTTGGTTCTTTTTTAGCGGGTACGGAGTTCAGTTTGACGGCAACGATTATCTTATGTTGGCGGATAGTGACCCATCTGATTTGCCCCAGTCTGGGTTTGCAATTGAGGATTTATTTGCCAGCCTCAAGGAAGCTCCAACTGACAATATGTTGGTCTTGCTCGATATCAAACGCAGTCAAGGCAGTATGGCTGAATCTAATGTCGGAGCCCACACCGCTGCTTTAGCTGAAGAACACGGTATTGCCACGATTTTGTCTTGCAAGGCGGATCAGTTTTCTCATGAGACGCTTACCCTCCGGCAAGGGTTATTTACCTCAGCTTTGCTCGAAGGGTTGCGTGATCATGGATGTGTCACATTAGAACATCTGGTTCAACATTTAGGCGATCGCCTCCCCCAATTAAGTGAGCAGCACTGGCGACCCAAGCAAGAACCGTTGGCGATAATTCCTGACAGCCGGCGGTATCAATTGATTCTACCGGGTAAGGTCCTATCGTCAAATCATCCAGCCTTGCCGCCCAGTCCACCTGATTCCGGAGAGTCGCCCATCGAAGAGGCTCCCCTGTCTCACTCGCAGCCCATATCCAATCCGGATGACCGTCCGGACGACCGCACCAACCGTAAAGCAGGCAAATTAAATGAATTAGACGAATCAGGCGAATTAGACGAATCAGACGACGCCTCTAAGTCCTTCTGGAAGAAGTTTACGCTGTGGGGCGGACTGATTGTTTTAGTTCTGTTGTTAGGCGTGCTGCTCCGCAACCAGATTTTCTCACGTTCTCAAGAAACGGCAGGTACGGCGGGCGCGACCACAAACTCTGCCCCCGATGAGCCATCCGACGGAGCGACAGAATCCTCTACTCCGGCTGCAGAGTCTCTCAATACAGATGAGCCCCCTTATGAGCTGGCCCTCGCTGCGTTGAGAGACGAACGCTATGAAGACGTGTTGACCTGGCTGGACCAGGTGCCGTCCTCGGAGCAGGATGAAAACTATGCAGACCTCCGGGCTGAAGCAGAGGAGCTATATGCTCAGTCACGTCAGCAAAACCAGCAGATTTTAAATCAAGCGATCGCCTCACTGGGGCAGGCGAGGCAGCTAACTCCGACAAATCAAGCCTCCGATTTTAGCCGTGCCATTACTCAGGCTCGCGCTATCGAGCCGGGTCAGCCCCTCTATGAGCAGGCACAACAGCATATCCAGCGATGGAGTGGCGTTATTTTGGATCTAGCTAAAGCTCGGGCCAATGCCGGAGACTACGCGGGTGCGATCGCGGCAGCTCGATTAATTCCGCCTGAGCAGACTGAAATCTACGAGGCGGCTCAGCAATCTATTCAAGATTGGCAGCCGGTTGTCGATCAGCAAACTGCAAACCAGCAGGCGATCCAAGACGCTCGGGCAATGCTTCAGCCGGGTCAAGCATCCTCATATAGTCGAGCCATTAGCAAATTGCGAACGATTCAGGAAACCCAGCCCTCCTACGATGAAGCCCAGCGCTTAATTGAAGCCTGGAGCCAAGATATTCTCACGCTGGCTCGCGATCGCGCTGCCTGGGGTAGCCTATATAACGCGATCGATACGGCTGCGCTAGTCCCTCAAGGAACATCTGCCTACGCTCCCGCGCGAGAAGACATCGAGCGATGGCGGAGTCAGCTCATTGGTGGATAGGGGCGATCGCAACCAGTGTCACGACAGGAGGGAACCGCGACACATAGGTTGGGGAGCCCGTCCTTCGCTATGCTAAAACCAGTCCGTATAATAAGGATCTGGGCAACCAGTTTTCTACACGCAATCACTAGGATTGGGCATGGCTACAGATTTTCAAACCGAATTGCAGGAAGCGGTCGATCAGCGACGCAATTTTGCCATCATTTCTCACCCCGATGCGGGTAAAACGACGCTGACTGAAAAGCTGCTGCTCTACGGTGGAGCTATTCACGAGGCAGGAGCCGTGAAAGCTCGGCGTGCCCAGCGTCATGCTACCTCAGACTGGATGGAAATGGAGCAGCAGCGCGGCATCTCGATTACCTCAACAGTGCTGCAGTTCGAGTACGGAGGCTATTGGATTAATCTGCTCGATACCCCTGGCCACCAAGACTTTAGTGAAGATACCTATCGAACGTTAGCCGCAGCAGATAATGCCGTCATGCTCGAAGATGCGGCCAAAGGTCTGGAGCCTCAAACCCGGAAGCTATTTGAAGTCTGCCGGATGCGATCGCTTCCCATTTTCACCTTTTTTAATAAGCTCGACCGTCCTGGGCGTGATCCGCTTGAGCTAATGGACGAAATTGAGCAGGAGCTGGACCTGCAAACCTATGCGGTTAACTGGCCTATTGGCATGGGCGATCGCTTTAAGGGCGTATTCGATCGTCGCAAAAAGCAAATCCACCTCTTCGAGCGCACCGCTCACGGCAGCCGCGCAGCAGGCGATACTATCATCAACTTGGGCGACCCCCGCATTGAGGAGTTGCTCGAACAAGATCTCTACTATCAGCTCAAAGAAGAATTAGAACTACTAGACGAAGCAGGCGCCGACCTCGATCTGGAGCTCGTACATCAGGGCAAAATGACCCCCGTATTTTTTGGCAGCGCCATGACTAATTTTGGGGTCGAGCTTTTTCTCGAATCATTCTTAGACTATGCGCTAGAGCCTTCCCCCCGCCGCAGTACCCAAGGCGAAATTGCTCCCACTTATCCAGATTTTTCTGGATTTGTCTTCAAGCTACAGGCCAATATGGACCCTAGACACCGTGATCGAATCGCATTCATTCGCGTGTGTTCAGGTAAATTCGAGAAAGACATGGTAGTGAGTCATGCTCGTTCAGGGAAAAACGTGCGCCTCTCACATCCCCAAAAGCTATTTGCCCAAGGCCGACAGTCTCTCGAAGAAGCCTATCCAGGCGATGTGATTGGCTTGAATAATCCGGGTGCTTTTGCCATCGGCGATACGATTTATCTCGGTCAGCGCTTGGAATACGAAGGGATTCCGTGCTTTTCACCTGAGCTGTTTGCCTTTTTGAGAAACCCAAATCCTTCTAAATTTAAGCAGTTTCGCAAAGGCGTTAACGAGCTTCGTGAAGAAGGAGCGGTGCAAATCATGTATTCGGCTGACGAGGCAAAACGCGACCCTATTTTGGCAGCAGTGGGGCAACTTCAGTTTGAGGTCGTCCAGTTCCGTTTGCAGAATGAATATGGCGTCGATACTCGCCTAGAGCCACTCCCGTATAGTGTTGCCCGTTGGGTCGCAGGTGGATGGGATGCCCTGGAAAAGGCAGGGCGATTGTTTAACACGGTGACAGTTAAGGATAGTTGGGGTCGACCTGTGCTATTGTTTCGCAACGAGTGGAACTGTCAGCAAGTTGAAATGGATCATCCAGAATTGGAACTGAATTCAATTGCGCCCGTCGTTTCAGGACAAGAACCCGAATCTCTATAGGGAATATAGCAATCTCAGATGAGGTGTGAGCCGTGGGGCAGGCGGCACCCGCTCCACCGCTCACACACCATTCACAAGTGATTTAGGATTGCTATAGAGATATAGAGATCAATAATTTGTTAGTCTGAACAGGCACTCGTGAAAATCATTGGTGGCTTTTTTCTCCTATGATGCAGGGTGCATGGTGTGTATCACTTTGAGGGCACGTGAGCAAGGGATAGCTATGGGAAATGCGTTTGATTCCCCCCGGTCGGAGCACGCCCAATCGCCTACCAACGAGAATTCTGTAAAGCATCGGCTGAATGCTGGGCTGGCGGCTCTAAAGCAGAAAGAGTATTCCGCTGCGATCGCCCAGTTTGAACCTATCTTTCAGTCTGACGCGAAGGCTTCGGCCCGCGTCAGGGCTCAAGTTGGATTAGTGAAAGCATATGAAGGACTCGGAGAAATTGAGCGGGCGATCGCCCTGTGTCAGCCTTTGACCGACGCGTCGAATGAATCGGTGCGAGAGTGGGCAACGCGGGCACTCGATCGCTTCGCTCGACACCCTGTTCCGTCATCGGATCACACTGCTCAGCCAATTGATACAGAGAATCTGGAGTCTGATCCGACAGGCTTTATCCCGTTTCCAACTAACTCGACGAACAAGCCTCCAGTCGATTCAACTGGGTTTATCCCTATGAATGCGTCGTCTCAGGCTAGTGAGATAATCCGGTCTGAGGATTCGACGTCGGATTCTTCAGCAACGGCATCAGACAGGGATGATCCCCCCACGCAACCCTTGAGCCCAGCGGATGAACCGACCGAACCCCTAGACTCTATTTCCACATCAGGCAGCCTAAATTGGGCCTATCACCGCAACACCGGGATTGAAGAGTCGAACGCAGAAAGTGATTCAAATGGCACGTATCTTCGCATTGCTGATTCGACAAATGCGTCTGGGTCGACTGATGTACCCGTCAATGATGCGGAGACGGGGGATGCGGCGGATAATGTAGTAAACGATGCAGGCACTGGGGCAGATTCCAGTGCACGTTATGAATTCGATGCAACTGATACCCCAGGCAGCGGCTCGGATATGCAAAGCCCTAGATCACCGATGAATTCACTATCTCGTCGAATGCCAGGGGATTCTCGACCTCATCCAGACAGGGCACTAGAAAGCCCCACTGTTATCCAACCTGAATCAGGCGAGCCCCTCTCCGCCCGCTCGCCCTCTCAAGCCCCGGCTTCTAGTTTAGCTACTGCGCAGCCGTTAAGACCTCGGCCTCAATCTGCTCAGCGTATCGTGGCGAATCTAGACTGGCGATATGCTGAACGAGCCCAACGATGGTCACCCATTGGGGCTCCTCAGCGTTCGGCATTTTGGCTATCTCAGCTCGGTACGGCGATCGCCCTCATTGGAATCACTAGCATTGTCGCTCAGGTATCCGTTGCGCTGATCATTTGGGCACTCACGCCATTTACCTGGTTTCTGCGGCTGCCTGAATGGGAATTGTGGTATGACCACCCGACACGAATTGTAGGGGTGGTTCTTGTAGCATTGCTTGTTGCGTCTCCGTGGCTGCTCGATGCGCTATTGCGGCAGTTTTATGGGCTAACGTCGCTGACCTCCGAGCAATTGGCAGACCACAGCCCGGAAGCGGTGCGAATGTTGAAGCGGGTGTGCGGGCAACGGCGCATCGTATCGCCGACGTTATACCAATTGCCGACGCAAACTCCGATTATTCTAAGCTATGGCTGTCTCCCTCGAACGGCGCGAATTGTGGCGAGTCAAGGTGTGTTTCAGCAGTTGAATGAGGATGAGATTGCGGCTCTGTATGCGGGCGAACTTGGGCATATCGTGAACTGGGATTTTGTCCTCATGTCTGCTGTAACGCTCGTGACGCAAATTCCTTATCTCATCTATCGAGGTGGCGCTGAGGAAAGCGATCGCCAGAGTAATCGATTCATTCGAGGCATTACGGCGACGATTGCGTCGTTAGCCTATGGCGCTTTTTGGGTCTGCCGATGGGCAGGATTATGGTTATCTAAGTCTCGGCTGGTGCAAAGCGACTTGACGGCAAGCAACATTACCGGAAATCCAAACGGGGTGGCGCGATCGCTGCTGAAGCTGGCAGTGGGTACAGCCGCTGAGATTCAGCGCCACGGACGCACCGACTATTTGCTAGAGAGCTTTGAGATGCTGGCTCCAGTTGGGTATCGGTCTGCCCTGAGTATGGGGAGTGTGCTTCCCTATGTAGGCGTGCGTGACGGCCAGCAGCCTTCAAGTTCACTGGCACATTCACTGGTTCCTCTCTTCCAATGGGATCTTCAAAATCCTCACCGCCGCTGGCTGACGCTCAACAATACACATCTTCGCTGGGGCGATCGCCTGCGTCGCCTGATGGGATATGCCCAACACTGGCGACTCACACCCGAATTTGAAATGCCGCGCGCTAGCCAAACCGCTCGATCGGCTGTCGTGTCTCGGTCAATTGTTGTGCAAGGGGCGCCGTATATTGCGGTTGCCTTCGGGCTGGGCATATCCGCCATTCTGATCATTATCGGACACGTTGCCCGACGGATGGGAGCCTACAACCTGAGCTGGCTCTGGAGCGATCGCGAGTTCGTGATGTTGGGTTTCATTGCGCTGGCGCTAAGTTTTGGTATTTTTCTGCGAATCAATGCCTTTTTCCCTGACATTAAACCGTCAACTACCCAGGCCGAACCGTCGATTCCAGATTTGCTGGCACAGCCGTCCCCGATTCCGCTTGACAGTCAACCCGTCCGACTTCAAGGCAAATTATTGGGTCGCAAGGGGGCGAGTAACTGGTTGGGGCAAGATTTAGTGCTAGATACCGAAACGGGGCTGGTGAAGCTCCACTATCTCTCGCAACTGGGTCCGATTGGGAATCTCATTTTGCAGCCTCGCCCCTATGAGTTGGCAGGGCGTCCGGTCATTGTCACCGGATGGTTTCGTCGGGGATCGACACCGTGGATTGACGTTGACAGGATCAAGACTCAGAGAGGAAGCCCCATGCGGGCAGGGCATCCTATTTGGTCAACTATAGTGGGAGCGATCGCCGCAGTCGTAGGAGCCTATGTGATTTACAACGGCGGATTCTAGTCATTCCTAAATAGCTATCTTGATCATCTTAAATGGACATCCTCAATACCAAATACGCGGGTCTATCCAGGCGTTGAGAATATCGATTAGGATGCTGGCGATCGCCACAATTCCGCCAAAGAAGACAAGAATGCCCTGCACAACGGGGTAGTCTCGAAATTCGATGGCTTGATAGAGCCGATTGGCTAGCCCGGGCCACGAAAACGTCACCTCCGTCAGGACGGCGCCCCCGAGCAGCGACGCTAGGGTGAGCCCCAACACCGTCACCACTGGGATCATGGCATTCCTTAGCGCATGAACCATCACAATCCTAAATTCAGGAATGCCCCTGGCGCGAGCCGCTTCGACATAGTCTGAGCGCAGAGTTTGCTTCAAATTGACTCTGACGATGCGTTCAAAAATGCCGCTGAGTAGCAGTCCCAAGGTCAGGCTAGGCAAAATCAAATAATATACGCTCGTTGCCAAATGCGTAAGATTGCCTGTCAGTAGGCTGTCAACCACATACAGCCCCGTCGGGCCGTTGGGGGGTGTCATTGTCAGCGGAAACCGAGTGCCAATCGGGAACCAGCGCAGCTTGACGGCAAAGAGAAGCTGTAATAGCATCCCAAACCAGTACATCGGCACTGCATAGGTAATGATGCCAAATAACCGACCCCCAGCATCCAATGAAGAGTTGGGGCGTGAGGCTGCTAGTGCGCCCACCGCAATCCCGACCCCCGCTGAGACAACCATGCTACAGACGGTAAGCTCGACGGTTGCTGGAAAATGTTGCTGAATAATTTGCCAGACCGACTGCCCCTGCGTGGTCAGGGACGTGCCTAAATCGAGCCGCAGCAGACTGCCTAAGTAGGTTAGGTATTGCACCCATAAGGGAGCATTCAAGCCTAATCGCTCCCGGAGGGCATCCTTCGCCTCTTCTGGAGCGCGTGACCCTAAGACTACATCGACCGGATCGCCGGGTGTTGCTCTGAGCAATAAAAACACCAGCGTTGTGATCGTCCAGATCATCAATGGCGCAAGCAGTAGGCGCGATCCGGTGTAGTAGAGGAGAGCTTTGGATCGAGACATTTACTTACTAATTTGCCAGAGCAAAAATTGCTGCGTCGGCTGAATTTCGACCCCTTCAACTCCGCTTTGGGCGAATACGTAATCCTTATTCTGCCAAAGGGGAATGTACGGAACATCTTCAACCAAAAGCTGCTGCAATTCCTTAAACATCTCTGCCCGAGCGGCGGGGTCTTGCTCAGCTCGTTGAGCTTTAATTAGTTCATTTGCCGTTTCGCTGTAGTAAAACGACCCGTTGCCCTGACTCGCGCCCTTTTCACAGAGGTTTTCTGGAGAGCCCTGATCGCAGCTTAAAAAAGGTTGGGTAAAATTGTCAGGATCATAGAAGTCGGGATACCAGTTCAGCAAGACTGTTTGATACAGTCCGGTATCAACGCCTTCTGACAGAGTCGCCCGTTCAGCGCTCTGCACATTGACATTCACCAAACCCGGCAGGCCGCTTTCGATGGATTCTTTGAGCGTTGTAGAAACAATGCTGCGCTGAGTCGATGCGGAGGGATACCACACCTCAAAGGTGAGCGGATTTGACTCTGAATAGCCCGCCTCGGTGAGAAATTGCCGCGCCTGTTCAAAATCGCCATCGCCATAGGCAGACTGAAACACGGGTTCATACACATCAAAGCTTGTGGGCAGCATGCTGTAGAGCGGATCGGCTTGCCCTTGAAAGACGCGCTCATTGATAAGATTGCGGTCAATCATAGCGGCGATCGCCTTCCGCACATTGAGATCGCTGGTGGGCTCTACTTTTTGATTGAGGGTCATATAGTTGACCACCGTTGTGCCCGCCTCGATCACCTGCCATCCACCTGTAGAAGCTTCTTGTTCGAGGCTTGAAATTTGCTCTGGATCTAGCGTTTGATAGGCGACATCTAAGCCTCCCGTCCGGAAGGTGTTATATAGGTTTGCGGGACTAGCGTAAATCTGGATATCCACGCCGTCGTTGGCAGGCATGTCGCCCCAGTAATTTTCGTTAACGTCGAGCTTAATCGAGTCAGGACCCAGGGATGCCAGCTTGTAGGGACCGCTGCCGATGAAATTGTCAGGCTGAAATGACCCTTCATCAATCTCATAGGAATCGGGTGGAACCGGAGTCACTCCCCAAAATGACAGAATGGCTGGGAATGCCGCAAACGGATATTGGAGCGACAGGGTGAGTTCATAGTCGCCCGTGGCTTCAACGGAGGTAACCAAGTCACCCAAGAGAAACGCTGGATCTCCCCCATTTTGAATGAATCGATCAATCGAAAACTTCATCACCTCTGCATTAAACGGTGTCCCGTCATGGAGTTCGACGTCCTCTCGCAGGGGAATCGTATAGGTCAAGCCATCCTCGCTGACGGTGGGCATGTCTGTGGCAAGCCGAGGAACAAGCTCGGTGGTTCCGGGAGCGTAGTCATAGAGGCGATCGCCCATGTTATAGAGCAAAATTCCGGTGAAGATGGTGTATGCATCTGCCGGGTCGAGAGTCTCGACTTTTTGGGTCGTGCCGATCGTAACCCGCCCACCCCCTCCATCTGTCGGGCTGCTCGCAGGATCGGTCGTCGTTGTGGGTGAGCCGCCACAGCCCACAATGAGCGCGATACATACACTAAAAAGCCCTAAATACTGAGTAATCCGACGCCACTGCTTGCGAGAGAAACCAAACCCCTTCATCATGTCTCACCTGGATGCTGAATACGACCCAATATAAATCTGTGCACTAATCATTCAGACCTTTATACACCGACGGTCATCATACCTCAATCAGCAGACCGACGATCGCCTGTCAAGTGACATACGGTGGTGCAGAGCAATCGCCATCGTGCAGAATAGGGCTGATGCCCCAATATTTTTAGGTTACGAAATCTAAACAGTTGGGGCGATCGCCGCGATCGCTGTCCGCACTCAAGTAAATTGACGAAAGCAGCACCGCTTGCCGACAATCCATCCCTTAAAGGCGGTGTCAGCCTCAAATTATCAGCTTTAAATGATCAGCACTTTTGATCTAAATCCCTCTAAATCTTTTAATCCTTAGAATAATCTTGACTTTTTCTTAGAAAATAAACTAAATTTGATTTAGAACCTAATAAAAATAGGTCTATGGACTTAAACGAGACAGACTTTAAAGCATTGCAGCATTTGATGACGCAGGGTCGCATTACCTGGTCTGAACTCGCAGGAATTTTAGAGCTTTCTGCTCCTGCTACTGCCGATCGGGTTCGTCGCCTAGAAGAACGGCAGGTCATTCAAGGCTATGCGGCTCTCATTAATCCAGAGGCAGTGGGCTGCACCTTAACGGCATTTATGTCTGTCACGCTTGAGCGTCCAAAGCATCGCGCTGCGTTTCTTAAGAAAGTCCAGTCCCTTGCAGAAATTCAGGAATGCCATCACATTACGGGCGACGATGATTATCTGCTCAAGTTGCGGTGTCGAGACACCGAAGAACTAGAGCGCATCATCACCGACGAGCTGAAGGGGCTGCCTGGCATCATCAAGACACGCACCACGATTGTTTTATCAACCAATAAAGAAACCCCGAGTCTGCCTCTCAAATGGGGGGACGAGACGTCCTAAATCCGGAGTAATATGGACATTGAATTTTTTTTGCGGGGGCTAGTGATTGGGTTTCTAATCGCTGCCCCGGTGGGTCCTATTGGGGTGCTCTGTATTCGTCGCACTCTCACCTATGGACTCGCATCAGGGTTTGTATCGGGGATGGGAGCAGCAACCGCAGATGCGGTTTATGGGTGCATCGCTGGATTTGGTCTGACGTTTATTTCTAGCGTTTTGGTAGAACAATCCGTTTCGATTCGCCTGGTTGGAGGGGCGTTTCTTTGTTATCTCGGCATCAAGACCTGCTTGGCAAAACCTGCCGAGGAAGTCAACTCGACCACCACCACTGGATTAGCGACTGCTTATGCATCGACCGTGTTCTTAACCCTGACGAACCCCGCCACCATTTTGTCGTTTGCTGCCGTCTTCGCCGGGCTCGGGCTCGCGTCTCAAAGCGGGAATTATCTAACGGCAAGTCTGTTGGTGTTGGGGGTATTTCTCGGATCAGCAGTATGGTGGCTGGTTTTAAGCGGAGGTGTTAGCCTGTTGCGACATTCGTTTAGTTCTAAGGGGTTGCGCTGGTTAAATAGAATTTCAGGTTTAATATTGCTGACGTTTGGCATCATTGCTCTGCATCTGTGGGAATAATTTAAGTCGTCTAGACCACTTTGAGATAAACGGTTCAACAGTTGGGAATGAACACGCGAATGAACACGCGATCGCCCCTTCCTTTAATCTTGAAACTCGCGCTCGGAGTCGCGATCGCTTGCGTGTGCCTGATTGGGGGTGTGGTGTTTCCGATGCAGCTAGGTTCTCCAGCTATGTCCCTTCTCAGCCCATCTGCCCACGCGACCGCAGTCGATTCGCTGCAACAGCAGCAGCAGCAAATTGAGCAAGAACGCAATCGACTCCGACAAGAGCGCGATCGCCTTGAAAATATGGAGGAGTCTGCTCAAGACCGTCTTGAAAACTTGGAAGACAACATCCAGGTCACGTCTGAGCAGATCAAATCAAACGAACAACAGTTGCAAACGGCAACCCAACAGTTGAAAAAGCTGCAAGACGAGCTGGCGATCGCTGAAGAAAACTTTCAAACCCGCCAGTTTTCGACCATCGCTCGACTGCGGTTTTTGCAGCGGCAGCAGGGCAGTCAAGGCTGGGCGGTGTTGCTCCAGAGTCAAGATTTGAATGAATTTCTCGATCGCCGCCGCCAGTTAAGACTGGTGTACGAATCCGATCGCCAAATTCTTGCCAAGCTCCAACAAGACGCCCAGGATATCAATCGTCGCAAACGTAATGTCGAAGCCCAGAAGAATGACATTGCCTTGCTGACGCAGCAGCTTCAACTGCAAAAGTCGGAATTTGAAGCCCAGGCTAAAACCCAAGGACAGCTTGTCTCACGGCTTAAACAAGATCGTCAAGCCCTGGAAGAAGCGGAAGAAAGACTCGCCCGCGATTCTGCCAATATTGCCGTGTTGATTCGAGAACGGCTGATTGTGTCGGGGAATGATGGCGTGATTGTGCGAGGCGCAGGCCCCATGATCTATCCCGCCAATGGTCGCCTCACCAGCGGATTTGGGTATCGGGTTCATCCCATCTTGGGCTATCGGCGGTTTCATGCAGGCATTGATTTTGGTGCCACCCACGGCAGCACGATCCGAGCCGCAGAGTCTGGGCGGGTAATTTTTGCAGGATGGTACGGGGGCTATGGTCGATCGGTGGTAATCGATCACGGTGGCAATCTCACGACGCTGTATGCTCACACCAGTCAGGTGTATGTTGCCGAAGGGCAAATGGTGCAGCAAGGAGAGGCGATCGCCGCGATTGGCTCCACTGGTCTGTCAACAGGGCCTCATTTGCATTTTGAAGTACGCGTCAATGGGGAGCCTGTTAATCCGATGAATTATCTGTGATGGTAAAATCGGGCTGAGTCCTCAATAAGACGGGTTATGCGACAGTCGCTTTCATCATCGCTGCGGGTAGTCGAGCACGAAAATCAATATCCAGACTGTATCTGGCTGGGTCTGGATGTCGATTCAGCCTCGTCACTTGAATCAGATCAAATCGAGCTTTTCCTGACGATGCGATGGGGGGAGCAACGCCAGTCTATCGAAGATGGGTCTGTGCAGTTTGGGCTAACAGGGAGTGAGCTGCAGATTCACCTAGTCAATGCGGCCTGGGTTGAGACGTCAACTCATCTCGCATCGGACACGGCTGTGATTGAACGTATCTCTCACCATCACGACGCTAATCACGCGACGTGGAGGTTTCAGACCCCGCCTACCTCGATATTGCGTGGCGAGCTGACGCGCATTACGTTAGCGACGATTCGTCCCACTGCATCCTCATGTCGCCTTGAGGCAATGCTGGCGATCGCTCCCGTTGATATTCGCTTGACTGAGGCCGAAGGGCTATGGCGACACGATATTACGCCTAATCAGCATGCGGTTTTAGAAAGAGTATTCGCTCGCCAACTGCATCAAACAACTGTTCATCCATTTCCAAGCTGGATGCAACTGTGCTACGAATGCCCCAGTCCGTGCCCGAAGATTGCCGATCGGGTTTCTCAGGTGATGAACGGAGCCTCTGCGGAGACGTTAGAATCTCTCGTTCGTCCTCTCGTTCACCATGTCATGGATGCGCAAACCCAAGACTTGCTTGAACTGGCCTCACGAGTTGGATTAACGCCCTCTCAAGACTTTGCTGGAGGAAATCTGCTCGGTGTTACTCTGATTGGCGCTGAACTGAGCGAAGCAAATCTCGAACGGGTGAACCTGCGAGGTGCTGACCTGAGCGACGCTGAACTGAGCGAAGCAAATCTAAACGATGCCGTCTTGTCAGGTGCAGATTTGAGTGGCGCAGATTTGGGAAGCGCTACCTTGCAAGCGGCCAATCTGCATCGAGCCAGCTTAGCGTTGGCAAATTTAGGAGGTGCGCACCTGCAAGCTGCCAATCTTCTAGAGGCAAACCTTACGAATACTAACTTGAATGGCGTCAAGGTTGAACAGGCTCGCTTTGGGCGCAATCCAGGCATGACAGACGCGCTAAAAGCGAGCCTGCAACAGCGAGGCGCTATATTCGAAGACTAGCTATCCTCGTCTCTGTCAGGGTCTCTATCTGTAATCATCATCTGTCATCGTCTTTCCTGGCGCTAGTTCGCTGTCGCTTTGATTGCGAATCGACAGTCACATACTGATTAAAACGATTGACTCGCAGCTCGACGAGCGTGGTCGTGTTTTCGTAGAAAAAGTCAGGCAGATTAGGAGTTTTCTGACTTGAATCAAATACAATCACGTTGGTGAGATTGCGCGTATCGTATCGAATGCCGTCTTCAATTTGGGGAATATAGATTTCTACGCTAATTTTGATGTCGGCGTTTAAGCGCTCTTTTGCCATCTTAAGAAATGGCTTGAGTTCGCTAATGTTTACCAGAAATCGTCGGTAGCTAGCATTGCGGCTATAGGTATGAAACTCTGATGCAATCAGGTCGTGGATATCTTGGCTTAGGTCTTGTTCGTCTTTAGGCCAGAGCCGTTTCGGTAAAAAGCGATTGGTATCAGACCGGCTGATGGCGAATTCGAGCGTATAATCGACCACATCAGCATTTTGGTCATCGATCGCATGAAGAATAAACTGCTGGTATTTTGATTGGTCTGGACTGTCGTCGTAGGTCAGCTCCGTTTCAACCGTTAATGTGTTTTGGAGTTCTCGAAAGTCTTGCTCGGTTTGGGTCTTGAGGGCTCTCAATACCGTCTGACTGGCAATATGCCCTGGCTCAAATGTGGCATCAATAATGCTGCCGTGGTTTAAGCCCTTCAAAACTCCGAAGGCAAATTCATCGGGAGGATGCGACTCTTTCCAATCAAAAATGATGGGATCGCCGTAGTCTTTCTGCGAGAAATCTAGCGCTATTTTGATCGAATTAATAGGAGTTCCAGCGATAACAACGGCTCCATCAGTGCCGGGTTTATTCACCCATCCCATAATGCCTGAGTAATCGTCTATGCCGACCAAGATTGTTAGTTGGATTTGATTTGTATTGAAGTAGGGAGAGTCGACAAGCAAGTCTCGATGGGCAAGCTCCCATTGATACAGGCTAGCCAGTTCTAACCCGTCTAAAAGCCGTTTGCCGATTTCTAGAAAATCTCCGACTTTCCAGCGCCCTTTAACCAGTCGCCCAAGAAATGATTTGCCTCGATGGGCGAGCGGTGATCCAAAATTTGCAGGAGCCAACATAATGAGACGCTTTAACGGGCAGTCTGAAGGGCGATCGCGATAGTATCGCCAAATCCAATGGCGTACGACCAGCCCTCCCGTCGAGTGCACCACCATATTCAGATTGCAGAGCTTCTTGCCAGTTTCATCAATGAGCTGGCGCTGCTTTAACTGCTCATAAAACCCATCGACGATGTCATTGAATGTCAAGCTATCTTCTCTCGACTCGTAATCGACATAGAGAATCGTCTCCACATTGCCAACGCCCTGAGTTTGAAGAAATGTTTTCAACAGCTCAAATGAATTGGAACAGTCGCTCCAACCGTGAATGATCAGGGTATAGTCCTGCATAGTTGCGATCCACCCGTTTAGACTCTATAGACGACGCACAAACGAGACGTATAACGATTTGCCTCAGAAATGCCTTCAGCCTACTGGGTTCAGATTACGCACACATCACCTACTTGGACAAAGTTAACGTCGGGTGTGCAAGATAGGCTATTTTGGTTTAATCTTAGAGATCGGAGCGAGACTTTATCCCTCTGGTTTAGCTCCCTAAACACATGCGCGGATGTGGCGGAATTGGTATACGCGCACGTTTGAGGGGCGTGTGGCTTTTGCCTTGCGAGTTCGAGTCTCGCCATCCGCATGAGATTTAGACAGCCAACTTTACAGTAACTTTACTGTAAGTCACCACCGCTTTCTCGTAAGCAACGTCTGCTTCATGATAGGTGACGACAATATGTGTGGCGGTAACGATCCACTCGTGCTGTCGTGACGTTCGCTCGTGCCGTCGTGACGTTCGCCAATGTGGTAGTTAGCACAACGAATGCTGGAGTCATGACCGCTTCTACAGACGTAACAACATCATCTGCATCGAGGAATCCCGTTGTTGATTAGATTGCTTAGGCAGTCTGCCAACTCAAAATACATGAGATTTACAGCCTTCACCCAAACCGTCTTTATCGATTTTGTTCTATAAGGGCAATCTGCCAGTAGCAAGCATTTTGTATCCGATCGCCATTGCGCCAAACGAAACAAAAAACTGCCATAAACTGGTCGGAGACAAAATGGCTCGGCTACTGGCAAAAACAAAAATGATTCCCGCCACAACAAAAAACCAGCCGTAACTTTTAGCGCCAATTGGCAAGATAATCAACCATAAAACTCCCACGATAAGGAAAAGGATTGACAAATCAGCGGCAATTCCTCTCCAGAAATATGGGCTAACGTTTGTCGTAAAGAAAATGTTTCGTCCTAAAAAATAGACTCCAAGAAGAATTAATGCGAAACCAATGAGTTGAACAAGAAATCTCATGACTTAATTTCCAGGATGGTTTTCTAACTGTAACCCAGCGATCGC
>JBNPEG010000224.1:0-35063 GCA_051117555.1 Elainellaceae cyanobacterium
GGTCGGGCTGATAAAGCTGCGGAATAAATGCTCCCTCACGATAGACCCAGGCGATCGCGTCTGGGTCTAGCTGTTGTGACCACGCAATAAAGTCGGGCTGGCTTTTCCGACGGGCGAGGGTGCTGCGGCTGACTTGCAATCTTTCTGCCAATTCTCGGGTTGACAGCGACCCCTCCGGTGCAATGTCTTCTAGCAACGATAAATAAAATTGCCACGCTAATAAGGCGATCGCAAACGCGACGAGCACCAGCGCTTCGGGACGCTTCAAAAGAGCCGCAAAATCAATGTCTTGCGAGAGTTCGCCCGATTCCCGCTCAAATTGTTCAATCTCACCGGCTGAATCGCGAGTTGATTCAGTTGGTGGACTCACAGTCGGCGAGACGGGTTGAGATTCTTCAAGGCGATCGCCCAACTCGCCGGATTGATCGCCGGATTGATCGCTGTCATTTGCTGGAATTGCATCAAACTGAGCGTTAGCAGCATTTGTCTCCGATGGTGCAGATTCAGACATTTCAGAGTCCCACGGGTCGTCCAACGATGTTGATACGGGAGCAGTCGAGGCTGAGTCAGCCTGAGGTGATAGTGCATCCGCAGAATCCCCGCCGCTGAATGAAGAAGTCTGGTCAGCGGCGGCGTCTTGAGTCGGCACTGGCTGACTAGCGTGTGGAGATGCAATCATCGGCTGAGATGATGGCACAAATTCAGAATCCGATTCAGGTGAAGCCGGAGTTGCAGCATCATCAAACGAGTCGGGAAGAGAATTTGAAGTCACAGAATTACTAGAAGATTCATGAACAACCTGAGGCAAATCGACCGCCTGAGGCGCATTGATTTGAATTTCGCGCTGCCACGCTGCCGTTTTCTGACCTGCCTGCCGCCCATAAATTTTAACAGTCTGAATGGGCGCAACCCTAAGCTTTCTTAAGCTGGTTTGCACAAATGAAACCATTGCCTCCAGATTTAAGGCAGGCGTGCCTTCTAGAAGCACATACAGCCGGCCATCCCGCCGCACTGCTTGGACATAAATGCCGTGGGGCTTCGCGGACTTGTTCATGATGGCGGCAATAACTTTTGGATTGCCCTGGCGGGCAAGTGCCAAGATATCCTCTGGCGTCATGATCCCAGCCTAAAAGCACCTCAAACCCCATTTTGCCCTCGTTTACGACGGAAGCAATATTGAGAATTGTTGCTGATGGATCTTCGATTCCATCGTCAACCGATCAGGTTGTCAATAGCTTATCGCGCCAACGTCTCTCTAGACGCAGATTGAGCGCTAATTTTTGAATAAAATTCGGTTTTTGTCACCTCGAATGCCGGCAGCGACCCGGCAGATCAGTCATTATGTAAAGAAAAGGATCAGGTATTGATTACTCAGGTATTGATTACTCAGATATTGATTACTCAGAGGCGGTAGGGCTATGGCCGAATTTCAAGTCCAAGCACCCTTTGAACCTAAAGGAGACCAGCCAAATGCGATCGCCAACCTAGTCAAATCTATCGAGGCCGGGAATCGGTATCAAACTCTCCTTGGCGCAACTGGCACGGGTAAAACCCACACTGTCGCCCGCGTGATTGAAAAGGTGGGTAAGCCGACGCTAGTTCTGGCGCATAACAAAACTTTGGCGGCTCAACTGTGCAACGAGCTGCGAGAATTTTTTCCTGATAATGCGGTCGAATATTTCATCAGCTATTACGACTATTATCAGCCAGAAGCCTATGTGCCCGTCACCGATACTTACATCGCTAAGACGGCCTCGATTAATGACGAAATTGACATGCTGCGTCACTCTGCGACGCGATCGCTATTTGAGCGCAAAGACGTGATTGTTGTCGCATCGATTAGCTGCATTTACGGCTTAGGAATTCCATCAGAATATCTGAAAGCCTCGATTCCGTTGCGAGTCGGCATGGTCGTCGATCAGCGGCAAATTTTGCGGGATTTGGCATCTGTTCAATATGAGCGCAATGATATTGACTTGGGGCGAGGCCGCTTTCGGGTTAAGGGCGATGTGTTAGAAATTGGTCCGGCGTATGAAGATCGAATTATTCGCGTAGAATTCTTCGGAGACGAAATCGACGCGATTCGATACATCGATCCGATTACTGGAGCCACCATTCAAAGCATGGACGCGCTCAACGTCTATCCGGCACGCCACTTCGTCACTCCCGATGAGCGGCTAGAAGAAGCTTGCCAAGCCATTCAAGACGAATTAAGGGAGCGTTTAGAAGAACTCGAAAGCCAAAACAAGCTGCTAGAGGCACAGAGGCTGGAGCAACGAACTCGCTACGATTTGGAAATGTTGCGGGAGTTGGGATACTGTAACGGCGTTGAAAACTACGCTCGTCATTTGGCAGGGCGAATGGCAGGGTCTCCGCCTGAATGTTTGATTGATTACTTCCCGGAGGATTGGCTGCTCGTCATCGATGAGTCTCATGTCTCGATTCCCCAGTTGAGAGGCATGTACAACGGCGACCATTCTCGCAAAGTTACGTTGATTGAACACGGATTTCGTCTCCCCAGTGCGGCAGATAACCGTCCGCTGAAATCAGAAGAATTCTGGGAAAAGGTCAACCAGTGCATTTTTGTCTCTGCTACACCCGGTGATTGGGAAATGGGGATATCTGAGGGGCAAGTGGTTGAGCAAATCATTCGTCCCACTGGCGTTCTTGATCCAGAGATCTTTGTTCGTCCAACCCCAGGACAAGTCGACGATTTGCTCGGCGAAATTCAAGAACGCGCCCAACGCAACGAGCGGACGCTGGTGACAACGCTGACCAAACGCATGGCAGAAGATCTGACCGAATATTTTCAGGAGCATGCGGTGCGGGTGCGTTATCTGCATTCTGAGATTCATTCCATCGAACGAATCGAAATTCTGCAAGACCTCCGAGATGGCAATTTTGACGTGCTAATCGGGGTCAACCTGTTGCGGGAAGGGTTAGACTTACCCGAAGTTTCGCTCGTCGCGATTCTTGATGCAGATAAAGAAGGATTTCTTCGGGCTGAGCGATCGCTCATTCAGACCATTGGACGGGCAGCCCGCCACATTCGCGGGCAGGCAATTCTCTATGCCGACAATCTTACCGATAGCATGGCAAAAGCCATCTCTGAAACAGAGCGTCGCCGTGCCATTCAGATGGAATACAACGAAACGCACGGCATCACCCCCCAGTCCATCATCAAGAAGCCCAAGAGCAATGCCATTCTCGCCTTTTTAGAAGTTTCACGGCGGTTAAATTCTCACGAGTTAGAGCAAATCTATGAGCAGTCAGAGGATATGCCCCTCGAAAATATTCCTGATTTGATCGTGCAACTCGAATCTCAAATGAAGAATGCCGCGAAAAATTTGGAGTTTGAAGAGGCTGCCAAATATCGCGATCGCATCAAACACTTGAGAGACAAGCTTTTGGGCAAGCACTAGGCAATCGGGCAATTGAACCGGGCAATCGCCAGCCAATCAATCCGAACTATGTTTCCTTTCTTAGTAACGAGTTCATCAATTTTGTACGATAGCCCGAACGCCCGTAAGAAGTTAATGAACTGTGAAGCAGGGAGTTGGCAAACCCCGAAAAATAGGGAAAACTGGATTGTCCCTCGAATAGGGGCAGCGATTAGGAACCCCGGCAGTGATGTCGGGGTTTCTTGAGTTCAGTCTTTTGGTAAGATCAGAAGCTTGCAGACCCTCACAATCTTGCCCGAAGGAGAAACCCCATGGCTCGCATGTACTATGACGCTGACGCCAACTTAGATTTATTGACTGGGAAAACGGTTGCCATTATCGGGTATGGCTCGCAAGGTCATGCCCATGCACTCAACTTAAAAGATAGTGGCGTAGAGGTCATTGTCGGGCTATATCCAGGTAGTAAATCGATTGCTAAAGCTGAAGCAGAAGGGTTAACGGTCAAATCGGTTGGGGATGCAGCGGCAGCGGCAGATTTAATCATGATTCTGCTGCCCGATGAAGTCCAGAAGGCAATCTATACGACTGAAATCGCGCCAAATTTAAGTGACGGCAATATCTTGGCGTTTGCTCATGGGTTTAACATTCATTTTGCTCAGGTCGTGCCGCCTACCAATGTTGACGTTGTCATGGTGGCACCTAAGGGGCCGGGGCATTTAGTGCGGCGCACTTATCAGGAAGGGCAGGGGGTCCCGTGCCTGTTTGCCGTCTTTCAAGATGCAACTGGGCAAGCGCGCGATCGCGCTATGGCCTATGCAAAAGGGATTGGGGGCACGCGCGCTGGCATCCTTGAAACCACCTTTCGCGAAGAAACCGAAACCGATTTGTTTGGTGAACAAGTGGTGCTTTGCGGGGGGCTGAGCGCACTGATCAAAGCCGGATTTGAAACCCTCGTCAATGCGGGGTATCAGCCCGAACTTGCATATTTCGAATGCTTGCACGAAGTCAAACTCATCGTTGATTTGATTGTGGAAGGTGGCTTGGCAACCATGCGAGACAGCATCTCCAACACGGCTGAATATGGAGACTACACGCGCGGTTCTCGCATTGTGAATGACGCAACCCGCGCCGAAATGAAAACAATTTTGACCGAGATTCAAACTGGGCAGTTTGCCCGCGAGTTTGTGCTTGAAAATATGTCAGGTAAAGCCGGCTTTACGGCGATGCGTCGTCGAGAGGCAGAACACCCCATCGAAGAGGTTGGCAAAGATCTTCGAGCCATGTTTAGCTGGCTGAAAAAGGTATAGAGAATCAGGTCTTGAGGTTGATAGCCATACTGGTGCGTTACGCTGGCGCTTTAGCATAGCCATGCCTGAAAGGCTATGCAGCACCCTACTTCTGACTTCTGCCTTCTGCCTTCTGCCTTCCTCCTTTCCCTATGGTCTTCATGACATTAATGGATTAACCCATGACATCCCCTGCAATTCAGTGGTATCCGGGGCACATTGCCAAGGCAGAAAAGCAACTGCTAGAACAACTCAAACGAGTTGATGTCGTGCTTGAAGTCCGAGATGCTCGCATTCCTCTGACCACGCGTCACCCCCATGTAGAACGCTGGATTAGCGCCAAAGAACGAGTTCTAGTTCTCAATCGGGTCGATATGATTTCTTTTCTTGCTCGTCAGCAGTGGACGGAGTGGTTTCAAGCGCAGGCAGAGCAGCCCATTTTTACGAATGCTCAGCAGGGGAAAGGGGTTCGGGGTGTTGCTAAGGCAGCCCAGGCAGCCGGTGAGCAGATGAACCAGCGCCGGCGCGATCGCGGCATGTTGCCTCGTCCGGTTCGAGCGGTGGTGATTGGTTTTCCCAATGTCGGCAAGTCGGCGCTGATCAATCGGTTGCTCAATCGTCGAGTCGTTGAAAGTGCGCGTCGTCCTGGCGTAACGCGACAGCTTCGCTGGATTCGAATTTCTGATGAGCTAGAACTCCTAGATGCACCGGGTGTATTACCCTCTCAGCTTGAGGATCAAACTGCGGCATTGAAGCTTGCAATCTGTGACGACATCGGAGAAGCTGCCTACGATAATCAGCGCGTTGCTGCGGCATTTGTCGATTTGCTCAAACAACTTCAAACGGAATTCCCTGAGGCCATGCCCGATCGCCCGCTGCAATCTCGTTACACCTTGGATTCAGAGTCATTGACGGGTGAAAGTTATTTGGTGGCGATCGCTCAACAAAATTATCAAGAGGACGTGGAACGAGCCGCCCGTCAACTTCTCAACGATTTTCGCAAGGGCAATCTAGGGGCGATCGCCCTGGAGCTACCGCCCAATTCTTAAACCACCCAGCCAGCATACCCGTCAACCCTCGACATCACTCAGCATCTTATAAACGAGCCAAATCGCCATCGCTCGCAGATAGTGGCACGCGCGAAACGTACCCGACGCAGTAATTGCCTCTGGCGTCCGGAACTGGAGCCCATTTTCATAAATTTGCCGGACGACAGCTTCAGTCATACGCAGAGCTTCATCTTTCATGCCCATTTGAATGAGAAATGCCGCGAGTCCAAAGTTAATGCCTGTCCACACTTCGAGGGGATGCGTATCATCCGGGTTCACAGGAGACCCATCTGGACGAACTCCATTCGCTGCGCCGAATGTTCCATGATGAAATTTTAGAAAACACGCATCATAGACGGTTTCAAGAGCAGAGCGCGCGCATTCAATCGGAACGATATCGGGCAAGCCTAAAAGTCGAGCATAAAACTGACCGCACAGTTGGTCTGCCATGACGACATCCGAGTTGCTTCCCGTGTCGAGCTGATAATAGTGACCATTCCACAAGGCATCTTGATAGAGCGGACGGGCATGTTGCAGCCAAGTCTCATAGGTGGCGATCGCCCGTTGCAAATCCGATGCAGATAGAGAATATAGAATGTGAGGCGTGAACGATGAAGTCGAGTCAGGCGGCAAACTGTCAACTCGATTTTGAAGAATCTTGCCAATGGCGATCGCAGCTTCTAGGGCAGCTAACCACAGACCTCCACAATAGGCACTGATACCTCGCATTCGCCAATCATCAAAGGTTTGATCAGGGGCTCCTGAGTTTTCAGGAATGCAATCCCCATCCTTATCAAATGCTTTTAGATACGCTAAAGCATCAACGATGGCAGTCCAGCATTCGGCTAAAAATTCGACATCTTGGGCTCCGGTGAATAGGAAGTCACGGTAGACCTGAAGCACAAAATCGCTGGCTAAATCTTTCCAAAGATTACAATCTTGATAGCTGGTGTAGTTGGTTTTTTCCCAGGGATGCTCATTGGGAGCCCCTAAATCATGGGGTGTTGCATCCTTGGCTTTGCGAACTGCAACTGGGCTGTCTGCGCCAATGGTGTAGTAATACCCGATAACGCGGGGGGTATCATCTGACGTCGGGATGGCTCGGGCAAACGCTCGCAAAACCGCTTTATCCAGTTCGGGGAATAGCATCAGCAGGGCAAAAGAGCCATAAAGACGCACGTCTAGGCTTTCGTACCAGCGGTAGTCCATGCATTCGAGTACAGCAAATTGCCCATAGGAGTCATGCTCTGTTGCGGCACTCCAGAGCGTCCCACCACTGGTCAAATCATAAAGTTCGTTAAACAGCGCCATTTTGAACCAGTCTGGTAAATCATCCCGATTTAGAATGGGCTGTTGCCAGTCATGAATGTGCTGTTGCCATGTTTTGTAATGCGTGAGTGCGGTTGTGGCGATCGCCCACGCATTTGTGCCACTTCGTCCAAAGAAATCAGTATATCTGCGGTAGTAGCAGGTTCCTTCTGCAAATTCAGTGACAGGACTATCCCACGCCAGCACAAACGGAATCTGACGAGTTTCGCCGGGCGCTAACGTAAATTTTATGGCGAGGGCAACGCCAATCGAGTCTCCCCTAGATGGCGTTTCATCATCAACGTTGAGCAGCCGTCCATCTTGGCTAAACGTTTGCCACAGATCGGTTCCGTCTCCATCTGGATTCCAGCAGCTGTGATACGACACCTCGACTGACTCAGAGCTGCACACCGTGGCGATCGCCCACTGCCCATATCCTTCGGCGGGAATACCCGAGTCGTTGACCGATTGAGTCGTTGACCGATCTCGATCCATCACACATCCAGCCCAAGACCCATCGTTTAACCAGCGATTGAATTGGTTGTGATTTTCACCTAAACGAGGCTGATAGTCATACACCGGGCTGCCATCATCTCGAACCCTAACGTCAGGGGATTTAAGCGCATTCGTAAACCATCCCACCATGTTTTGCCAGGTGAGCATAATGCTAAGAGTGAGCGGCTGATCGGTCGGATTATGAGCAGTCCATTCAAATATTGCAATGGGATAGCTCGACTCTTGGTAGCTGCCCGCCCAGATTGGGGAAAATTGCTCACACGTTAGGTTTGCTCGGAAAATATTTTGATAGGTAAACCAGCTTCGAGGATATCGTGCGGAATATAGACCTGTATTCCCTGGGGTTTCCGAGTCGCGTTGGTTAGTGACTCGATGTGAGGATTCTGCATTTACCTCTACACCCGGATTTGATTCACCTGAGTGTGTTCTATCTAAACCTGCATTGTCGGTAATTTTACCCTCAGTAATTTTACCGTCAGCAACTTTACTAGTAGTAACCTCACTGTTCGCAATTTTGGGATACCAATTCCACGATTGAAGCGACGAGAGATCGGTGGGAGATGCCCACAGCGCATATGCGTGAGCCTGATTCTGATACTGCTCAAAAACGCTAAACTGGCACGCTGGCATCGATTGAAATATATGTTCGCCACCATCGATATGCCAAAGATTAAAATCTCCGGCTGGCGATCGCCCGATGCAGCCCGCCCCAAAACCTCCTAAGGGCATTCCATGCCAAGGCCCATCGTCGAGGTTGCTACTATACCGCACCCGGTAAGGGGCGTCCCAACCTTTGCCGATAGGACGCGTCCATGCACATTTCAATAGATCAGATGGAAAAGATGAATCATTCACCCCCTGATTTTACAGCGTCGTGGAAGTGGTAATTCTACGGAACTAGAACTAGGAGTTAAATTACAGCGAATACTGGATGAGTACTGGATAAGTACTGGATGAGTACTTATTGATACCGATTGATACCGCTCTACGTCGGCAAATCCTTCAAAAGTTAGATAATTTGCCCTTGAAGTTTTGGTAAAGTCCACACCATTCAGCAAACGAATTTTGCTCAATTCAAACATAGAGGCTTTTCAAATTTTGAAAACCATTCTATAAATTTCTTTTAGAGAAATTTGAGTCAATTTATTCTAAGAGACGTATAAAGGATATATCGGCCAATTCGAGTGCCTCCTCCGTATAATCCTCAATCTAGCAATTGATCGCGCAATTGCTAGATTGCCAGGCTTCAGGGGTGATATA
Organism: Elainellaceae cyanobacterium; assembly: GCA_051117555.1. GTDB lineage: Bacteria > Cyanobacteriota > Cyanobacteriia > CAZCXK01 > CAZCXK01 > DBGGTD01. The sequence goes on from JBNPEG010000224.1 coordinate 8,821, forward strand.
AATCACTCGCCGTCTCGCATCAGGTGTGTAATCTAACGGCATAACGTCAGTGATTTCCGATAAATAACGGTAAAGAATCTTAATTGTTAAGGTTCTATGTCCTTTGTTTAGGCGTATCTACTGTAATGCTATCCTCGTATAATCCCTGAGAAAATTGATCACTACTGGTATCTACTATGACATCTTTGGCATCCCCTACGCTTAAATCGGCATCAATAACGGCAACGACAGCATTAGTATTTGTTGATTCTTCGGTTGACGATTATCAATATCTGATCAGTGGTATTGTGCCTGATGCAGAAGCGATTACTCTCTGCGCCAACCAAGACGGTATCCGGCAAATCACAGATGCTTTAGCTCAATATCGTAGGGTCGACCAGGTTCATATCATTTCTCACGGTGAACCAGGAGTTGTGCATCTTGGCTCAAGCCAGGTAGATTTGGAGACACTCGATCAGTCTTTGCCCCAACTGTCGGCGTGGAAAAACTCGCTGGCTGATGATGCAGAGATTCTGCTATATGGATGTCAAATTGCAGCGGGCGATCGCGGCCAACGATTGATTCACCAACTCAGCTACCTCACCGGAGCGAAGATTGCAGCATCCTCTACCTTGACTGGAAGTGCCGCCTTGGATGGTAACTGGGTGCTCGAAGAAACGGTTGGTTCCGTCAAATCGCCATTGGCTTTGAAAAGCTCGACTTTGCAAAGCTATCGTTCCGTGTTGGCTCCGATCACGCCTAACCTGCTGTATGGCATCGACAACTCTACTGCCCCCCCTCAGATTGTCACGATTGATACTACGACGGCTGCTGTCACTCCAGTGGGGACACTGGCGTTTAACAGTTTTGCAATCACTAGAGACACAGCAACCGGGCGCGTTTACTACGTAGAAAACGGACAACAGGCTGGGCGACGGATCGCCTACTGGGACCCTGTCACCCAACAAAATGTCGTTGTTAACAACATCGCTGACTTCGGCGGTGAACAAATCCTAAAACTGGCACAAGCGCAAGATGGCACACTCTACGCATTAGGAAGCGACCAGCGTCTATTCATAATCGACCCCAACACAGGAGCGGTTACACCCGGTGGCACAATTACAGGCGGAGGTCCGCCCGCATTTGAAGCAAATGATGGCAGTGGTGATGCCACCTTCGATCCCACGAATCCCAATCGACTCCTCATCACCGTTACGGGCAATGGGTTCTATCGCCTCTATGCAGTGGATGTCACTGACCCAGCCAATCCGGGTGTCCCTCAATTTTTGGGCGACTTAGGCATTAGCGGTAATTCTGGGGCCGGGTCATTAGCGTTTGGGCAAGATGGTCGCCTCTTTGCGTCGTCCGCGTCATCCCTCTTCGCAGTCAATTTCAGTCCTGCGGGTTTGGTGACAGGCACCGCCCTCATTGGGAACATGGAGACGAATATTAGCGACTTTGGTACTCTGCCCAACAACCCATCCGAGATAGACATTTCTGTCACTAAAACCGATGGATTAACTGCGATCGCCGCAGGACAAGCCATCACATATTCCATTACAGTTAGCAACCCGTCTAATCTAGAGGCTCAAGAACTTCAGGTTTTAGACACCATTCCCACGGAAATTGAGGGAGTAACCTGGGTAGCTACAATCAACGGCGCCGGAAGTTTCCCGGCCCCCGCCGATCAGCAAGGCAATGGTGATATCAATGCCAGAGTCAACTTAGGCGCAGGTTCCTCAGTCACATACACGGTTACAGGTGTTGTGGCAGCAGGCACTCCAGACAATACCCAACTCGTCAATACGGTTCTGGTTCAGCAGAGTCAGTTTGCAGCGGTCAGCCAGATTTTCATTGATGCAAATTTGGATAACAATACCGCTACCGACCTGACGACCGTCACCGCCACGGTTCCTCCGACTAATCTTCCTCCTGTTGCCGTTGACGATGTTCGAGCATCGATTCCAGGGGTTGCGGTCGATATTCAAGTTCTCACAAATGACAGCGATCCAAACGGCGATATCCTTTCAATTGTTGGATTTACCCAGCCGACAAACGGCGTTGTGACGTTCAACGACAACAACACGCCTGCTAATCCAGCAGACGATTCTTTAATCTATACGCCTAATCCTGGCGTTGAAGATATCACCGATACGTTTGAATACACCATTACAGATGGATTGGGCGAATTTGATACCGCAACAGTCACTGTACAAATCCCGCCATTTGTAGCTCCCGGCACCGTTGATGCGATTAATGATCAAACGTCTACGCCTCTATCGACGCCCGTCAATGTTTCCATATTGACAAACGATTTAGTATCTGCTGATGAGCGTCCCTTCAGCATTACCGGCACGACAACTCCTCAAAATGGCAGCATATCAATCAGCGACAACAATACTCCAGTTGATACAACAGACGATTTCATCATCTACACGCCCAATGCTAATTTCACCGGGACAGACACGTTTACATACACAATTAGCGGCGCATCAGGAGCATCTGACACGGCTGTCGTCACCATTACCGTGTCTGACGACGACGATGTCGATTGCGCTGACGGAATTACGCTGGTGGGTGGACGCGGCTCTGATAGCTTAGATGGCACGATCGGAAGCGATACCTTGAGTGGTCGGGGTGGAGATGACACCCTCCGAGGTCTAGAGTGTGACGACGATTTATTCGGTCAACGCGGCGAAGATATACTCTTGGGCGGTCCTGACGAAGATATGCTCCGGGGCAATCAAAACGATGATGTTTTGAGGGGCGGACCTGGAGATGATGTGCTCGGAGGCGGTCTTGGCAGCGATCGCATGTTTGGAGGAGCCGGCAATGATTCACTACGAGGTGGGCGTAGCACGGACGAACTCAACGGTCGCCAGGGAGATGATAATCTCCGAGGCAATCTTGGTGACGACGTCATTCGAGGTCAGAGTGGAAATGACTCCCTAGATGGGGGGGCTGGAAATGACCGCATGAATGGTGGAGCGGTTGCAGATAGAGTTATAGGAAAGCGAGGCGATGATACCATCCGAGGCGGTCGAGGTGCAGATTTCTTGAATGGTGGACTCGGCAACGATTTGATTCGAGGAAATCAAGGCCCCGATCAGATTTTCGGGCGGGGTGGCAATGACATTATTCGTGCTGCCGGCGGCAATGACTTTATTGATGCAGGAGCGGGCGACGATCGCATCAGAGGGGGTGCCAACTCAGATCTCATTCAAGCGCGTCAAGGGAATGATCAGGTGCGTGCCGGAGTTGGCAATGATTTCATTAACGGCGGGCTTGGGGATGACGACTTGGCAGGCGATGAAGGAGCCGACGTCATTTTTGCTCGGCGCGGAAATGACATATTGCGAGGCCGCATCGGAAACGATTATTTAGATGCCGGTGAGGGTAATGACGTTGTCAATGCGGGATTAGGCGATGATTGGCTTGAAGGACGACTCGGCGACGACATCCTTCGTGCAGGCGCGGGAAATGACCTAGTAAATGGTGGCCTTGGTGACGACTATGTCGGCGGTGGTGATGGGAATGACTATCTTTTTGGTCGGCGAGGCAATGATCGCATCAATGGTGGTGCTGGCGATGATGTAATCATCGGTGGATTTGGGCAAGACCAACTCACTGGCGGTGCAGGGCGCGATCGCTTTGTATACGAGTCTGCAAACGACGGAAGAGACACTATCACAGATTTTCAAGTAGGTAGTGACCTCATCGACCTCAGACTCATCTTCGACGGATCTCAATTCACAAATCCTAATCCATTCAGACGATACGTTCGCATTAATCAATCTGGCTCGAATGCAGTAGTCCGGATTGACCCCAACGGCAATGTGGGCGGTCGTAATTTTGTCGACCTCATCACTCTTGAAAATGTCGCCGCTAATAGTCTGAATGCTCAAAGCTTTTTGCTCTAACTCCTGAGGAGTGGTTTGTAGCAATCTGCGCGCTCAGGATACACCTAGTACAAGATGGCGGAAGGTTCATACCCGTAGTGTGAGCGAGACGCTCACACTACGGGTATCTTGCCCGCGCTTAAATGGTTGGCTTATTTTTGCCAAACAGTACTAGTGGCGGGGAACAGGCTAGCTCCCCGCTATTAGGCTTAACTCAAGCGCTATCACGATTATTGCCTCACGCTCTCGCGTTGGGCAGTTGAACGTGTATAGAACCCGCGCGGCACGAGGGTTCTAACGATAAATCTAAGCTTATAGGGTATAAGACCTAGTTGGCTATTAAAAAGTCCTTACACAGAATAGTAGCCTTGCACTATTAACGCTCATGAGAATCAGTCACTGATGGGGGGTCACCGTAAACCGATTGTTCACGGAGAGATTGCCAACCCGCCATCCAAAGCGTTTGATCCTTTAAGAGTTTAGCATTCAGCCAAAACCGAACGCTTGGGTCACAAGCAGCCACCATTTCGGCAAACACCCACGCCCCCTGATTCTTTCGATTGACCACATGAAAATGTTTCCACCCCCATGTGCTCTGTTGGGCTGTCCACTTAGAGCCCACAAGATATGGAAATTTCACTTTTTTCTTAGGCATCGAGATTCATATGTAATGATGACATCCTCGACTCGCTTGAGAAACTGATTAACGATGGGGGTTTGGCTCAGGAGTCAAGCAAAACCAAATCTATGCATTCACAATAGCAATTAGCAATAGATTCTGTTTAAATCTATTGCTAGATACCTTTTTCCAACAATTTCACACAATTGTGCGCCATTCCATTTCGAAATAGACACCAGTTTGCATGCCTCATCCTTGAATCAGATCTCGACCCAGAAAAGTTTGTATTAAGTCTTAATAAGATTTAGCATCAGGTCATCCCTGTCTGAAGAGTCATTACTTCTAATAGGCTAATAGGTCAGCATTATAGATATCCGCTTTGATGAATGTCTTAATCTAAATGCAATCTGATTTTTAGAATTCAGCGAAATGGCTGTATCCCAATAAATAAAACGTTGCAAAAATGGCATCAGAGTCCAGATCTCGCTATATTTGCATCATCACACCTTTCTCTAAAGCGAACAGCGTTAAGGTTCTAGCGAATTGTTTAGCGTTTGAGACTTGGAGTTTGTAGATGTCGTAAATGCAGTGATAGCGAGTAATCCAGACTCAGAGATTTGCCTTAGCCATTCCATTCTGCAAATTTAAACCCAGTTAGCTATGATAAGAACCTAGTTTTTGAGACGTACTTTTTCCAAAACGCACAGCTTTTCTGTAAGGTATCGACAAGGGTCTTTTAATCTCAGTAGATCGTAATAAGTTGAACTAAAACGTGTCTCCCCTTTGGAGAAAGTTACTGACCTTAAGAAAGTACCAATCGATATGTTTGAGGAATTTAGAAAAAGCGTGCAACTTTTGTGAGAAAAGCTACAATCGGAGAGACAACTCCAAAGTTCATACACCTAGGAACTTTTGTTAATGTTAGGGTGCTTCTATCCAATGCAATGTTGTACTTCGGGGAAGCCATTCGCCTGTTCGCCAGCGGCAGGCTAGCTACACTAGGTTTATTGATAACTTGGTCAGCTTATAAACAGTTGGATGCTAAAGGCTGAATCGTGCTATTCTCTGATTTTCATCGGCTTTTGGTAGTTTGATTTTAAAGGAGCATGAGGAACGCGGCATGACCCAGGCTAACGATGTACTTGAAACCATTGATCGACCTGAGAGCGAACTGGAGCTTTTAATTGAAGATGATGACCGTGGGGACGGCTTCGATGCCCAGAACGGCGAAGAAGAGGAGAAAGCTGCGAAAGGTCGTGCTTCTCGACGTCGAACTCAAACAAAAAAGAAGCACTATACAGAAGACTCTATTCGTCTCTATCTTCAGGAAATCGGTCGAATTCGGCTCTTGCGGGCTGATGAAGAAATTGAACTAGCTCGTAAAATCGCAGATTTGCTAGAGCTCGAGCGAGTGCGAGAGCAACTTGCTGACGAATTAGAGCGTGAACCCGCGGACTACGAATGGGCTGACCGAGTTGATATGCCTCTACCGGCATTCCGCCATCGTCTACATGTGGGTCGTCGTGCCAAAGATAAGATGGTTCAGTCTAATCTCAGATTAGTCGTTTCCATCGCCAAAAAATATATGAATCGGGGGCTTTCATTCCAAGATTTGATTCAGGAAGGAAGTTTGGGTTTGATTCGGGCTGCTGAGAAATTTGACCACGAAAAAGGGTATAAATTCTCAACTTATGCAACTTGGTGGATTCGCCAAGCGATTACCCGTGCCATTGCCGATCAGTCTCGCACGATTCGCCTGCCCGTTCACCTCTATGAAACAATATCGCGGATTAAAAAGACGACTAAGCTTCTCTCTCAGGAAATGGGGCGCAAGCCAACTGAAGAAGAGATTGCGACTCGTATGGAAATGACGATTGAGAAACTTCGATTTATTGCAAAATCAGCGCAATTACCGATTTCATTAGAAACTCCGATTGGTAAGGAAGAAGATTCTCGTCTTGGTGACTTTATTGAATCTGATGGTGAAACGCCGGAAGATCAAGTTTCTAAAAACTTGTTGCGGGAAGATTTGGAAAGCGTTCTTGATACGCTCAGCCCTCGTGAGCGTGATGTATTGAGGCTACGTTACGGTCTTGATGATGGTCGTATGAAAACGCTTGAAGAAATTGGCCAAATTTTCAATGTGACTCGTGAACGTATTCGCCAAATCGAGGCAAAGGCGCTCCGCAAGTTGCGTCATCCCAACCGCAATAGCGTTTTAAAGGAATATATCCGTTGAGCTTTTGAGACATATTTCAAACTTAATTGATGCGCTATCTTAGGCTTTGATAGTGAACGAGGAGGGTATATTTCGATATGCCCCTTTTTTATTGCTCGTCTTCACACTGTGTGGGGCAGACCTTGGAAGCTTACGCCTAAATGCTAAATGAGTTTGACGTATTCGCGATCGCCTCGCGAGTCGTTGGATCAAACAAATGAACATGGTCGGTCGCGATCGCAAGCCAAAGCTGTTCTCCAATATGTGGAATCTGATCAGGGGCAATCCGGGCCTGTAGCACCCCGTGATCTGATTCAGCATCAGCAAACTCACAAGCGAGATGAATTTCACTGCCTAATATTTCAGTTCGCTTAACAACGACGGGCAGATTTTTGGGGGCTGGAACACTGACACTCAAATGTTCTGGGCGAATGCCCAAAATCAACACTTGCTCATCATATCGACGAAGTTGAGATTCCCACCTTTCTGGCAACGTCAGCCGAAACTGAGAATGGATAATAAGTAGGGGAGCCCTAACCACAACTTGAAGAAAATTCATTGGCAGGGTGCCAATAAATTCAGCGACAAATTGATTGATCGGACGGTGATAGAGTTCTAGCGGCGTAGCAATTTGCTGAATTTGTCCAGCATTCATGACAGCAATGCGATCGCCCATTGTCATCGCTTCAGTCTGATCATGGGTGACGTAAATAGTCGTAGTTCCAAGCTTATGCTGAAGATTAACGATCTGGGCGCGGGTTTCGAGACGTAACTTAGCATCTAGATTCGAGAGGGGCTCATCCATCAAAAACACTTGTGGATTGCGTGCCATTGCTCGTCCAAGCGCAACCCGCTGCTTTTGCCCCCCCGACAATTGTTTGGGCAACCGATCAAGAAGTGATTCGACCTGCAACATCTGGGCAACGGTTCGGACTCGTTCATCAATAGCTCGTTCCCGCGTCGACCAGTAACGCATGGCATGAGGTAACGGCTGAGTCAGTTTGACAAGCAGAGCTTCGCCCCACGTGGAGAGAGTAGACAACACGGTTGCGATATAGGTTGCGTCTGCTGGCAGTTGCTTTGAATCATCATCGTGGCGAGTTCGTCTGAGTCCAAAGGCGAGGTTGTCATAAACCGTCATGTGAGGATATAGTGCATAATTCTGAAACACCATAGCGATGTCTCGTTCTTTGGGGGGTAAGGGGTTAACCAAGCGATCGCCAACTCGAATAGTTCCGCCTGTGATTGGCTCTAGACCTGCGATCAGGCGAAGTAGAGTGCTCTTTCCGCATCCCGAAGGGCCGACTAGCACCATAAACTCGGCGTCTTTGATGTGGAGGTTGATATTGCGCAGCACGCTAACGGCAGCCATAGAGGCATCCGCGTTGGCTGGGGCAGACGTCGAGGGATCCTGGTTTGCTGAGGTAATCAGAGAACCGGACTGAGCAAGCCGTTGGCCTTGCCCTCGACGACGGGGAAAACTCTTATAAATGTTCTCTAGAATGACCTGAGCCACGATCTATTACCTATACTGCTTCAGCATATTTTCCCCTATCGTTTGAGTTTTAGGGCGATCGCCTGTCAGATTCGGGTGAGACACGACTGTCATGTCAGAATCATTCAGGATCACGACGCCCTTATCTCCGTCGTTTAGAGCCTAGCTCACGCTTGACGACAATTGACCATTTATCAACCATCGTTATCATAGCGGGCATTTCAGGAGACACTTTTTCGGTCAACTGCAGCTCGCTAACCACTGCATCAAACGTGCGTCCTTTAGTCATGCGATAGGCAATCTCCTCAACCTCAGCCCACGTCAAATCGCTCTTAATATATGCCTTCGCCATCGTATTAAGGAGATGTTCGTAGTCATTCCCTTCGCTCTCGGTCATCATGGTGTGAGGAATATCTAAAACCCGATCAAAGCGGTGATACCAGCATTTGGGTTGGTGTTTCAGAGCAGACTCGAATAAGTTGTAGTGATCATCATTGCCAACAGCGCGATCGCTCTCACTCGAAATGACAAACATCGGAGCAACGGGAGGTTTTTTAACTCGTTTAAGCGTGTACTGTCCAACGATCAGCAACGCCCGTAGTGCTGCCAACGGAAACCCCTGATAGGAAGGCCCTTTAACATCTGTCCATTCAAAATATCCGCCGAGATTACGGACGAATAAATCAACCACTCGGCTACTGCTGCTAAGAAACGGCGCAAATAAAATAGTTCGATCAACCTGATCAGCCTTTTCTAATGACAACCATGCAGCAAGAGTTCCCCCGCCTGACAAACCGCCAACGACAACGCGATCGCCCAACCGCTGAGCCACGCTCAACCATTGCACTGCAAACTTCAGATAGTCTTGGGGCTCGGTAATGAGCGGAGGTGGATTATTTTTTCCCCAGTTTCCCGCTTGACCATGACCCGGCATCAAAGGAATTAAGACATTGTAGCCATCATTGAACAGGCTTTTGCCCAGCGGCATGAACTGATAGGGGCCTGCGGTGAACCCATGGAAAAACAAAAAAACTTTGGGCGTTGGTTGAGGATGAAGAAGAAACTGGGAACGACACGCCTCACTAAGAAGCGGTAACGCGTCTTCACGTATTTTGAACTCGTGAGCAAGCGTAGTTGCAATTGACGGATAGTTCAGCATGGCAAATACCTAAACCAGTTGAATGCTGAGATTGGACACACACGATTCAAACTGCCTTTCTTCGAAATTCCCCCTTTTCCTCAAGATAACCATGAGATAAATCTGTCTAGAGCGTAGCGTTTGAGGATTCATTCATACACCTAAACAGAATTAGACAGACTCCATAATATCCTTTGAAAAGGATTTTTTCTGGAGTGACGTTTCTGTTATAGATGGTGTGTGACTCATTTTCCACTCACATTCCATCGGGATACACAGTGTAGAGCATCTTTTCTACGATGAGAATCTTGGCTATTGAGAATCTACGGCGCATGCTAGATGACGTTTTGCTTCTAAAGTTGGCTATGCATGGGTTGATCTATCGAATTCAGCCCTCTAGGTCAAGAATACCTTCCCTACGAAGAAGCGGTAGCCTATTGATTCTTGGGCTAGGAATGGGACTGATTACAGGATGTACCCCTCGATTAGATACGGAGGCGATCGCCACGAGTATTCAAGACGATCTAGAACAACACAGTCAGTTGTCAATTCAGACCATCCATTGTCCTCGACGCATCAAACCTGACGCTGGCAGCTCATTTCAGTGTGTCGGCACACTCACGTCAAGCAGTCAGTTTCTGATAAGAGTTGAACAACAAAATGACCAGGGAAGCATTGAATGGGATATTCCTAACTCTAAGAACCTATTGAACTTAGCAGAGTTAGAGCGTCATTTTCAGGCCAATATCGCGACTGAAACAGGAACACAACCGATTATTGATTGCAGCGAGACATTTCGAGTCAATCGCCCTGGCGACCAGTTTAACTGCCAAGTTCTCAATTCAGTTTTGATCGAGCAGAGCCAGCTCGAAGCGATCCAAGTCAATGTAGACTCTCAAGGAAACATTAATTGGCAGCAAATTCTCAAAGAAGTTGAGGACGATGAAATCGCCCGAATACTGGACGAGAACGCTGAACCAGAATCTGGCTCTTAACTCGTCATACAGCCGCGGGCGCTTAAGTTTAAGCTGATCTCAGCAAACATGTTTCTTGTTTTTGAAGCTGATGCATATGATTAAATAGCTGCCAGCAATAAGTCTCTGGGAGTCCGCAGGTGACCGCGCCGCGCAACACGACCTGAAAATACCAGTCATTCGGAGCATGTTCTTCAGTCAGCTTTTCGATGACGGTATAGGTGCGGACATTGATATAGGTTTGCCCTTGATGTTGCACACTGATAGTTTCATGGCAATATCCCTCTTCTCGCTCATCAAGGCGATCGCTCAACCGCGCGGGAAGCTGATAGAGCACGCCATGAACACTAGCTCCGGGCTCTTTAACAATATCGAGAACGCCACAGTTTCGACGCCGTGAGCGGCGAAAGAAACCGAGCCGATAGTCTTTCAGAATTGCCGGTCCCACAACGTATGCATGAGTACGTTCACCCAGCGATCGCTTCAAATCGACCGGGCACATGCATGAACCATACGCAAAATAATAAAACGTCGACACGCCTTGATGGGGGCGATCGCAATCCGGCGTATCAGAATCTAACTCTGTCGAAGGACGCAGACTACCCAAATTTTGAAATCCCATGGTGCGGACAATACGTGTGCTGAACGACGGTTAATTCAAGACATCATAGCAACGATTTACCACCAAAACGAGTTATGAAAAGCCACATATTCCGATCGGTGAACCGTAGATTTAAGAATAACAACATATATCTTGCATCGCCAACTTAAGATCGATCGGCAAATACCTGACCGACATTAATAAGCTCCCTAATAGATTTCCCGCGACCTACTCGAACAGCTTTGACCTATGAGTTGGGCAGGACACTCCTACCGCGTGGGTCGACGACGTTGCAAAAATTCTGGTATATCAAGCCCTGGCTTTGAGCGGGGCTCGGATGATGGAGATGCACTCATGGGTGGAGGGGCTACGCGCTTTAAAGGGGCAACACGGCTTGAAGACGACGAAGCGGCCTGCATCTCTAATGTAAAGCCCGTGGCAATCACAGTGATCCGGACTTCACCCTGGAGGCGATCGTCAATAACGGCTCCAAAGATAATGTTAGCGTTGGGATCGACGGCCTCGTAAATAATTTCAGCCGCAGAATTAACCTCATGAAGAGTTAAATCGCTGCCTCCTGTGATGTTAAAGACAACGCCTTTTGCCCCTTCAATAGACGCTTCGAGCAGTGGAGAACTGATTGCAGTCATCGCGGCTTCCCGCGCCCGTGACTTGCCTGAACCAACCCCAATCCCCATCAGCGCCGAACCCGCATCGGCCATAACCGCTCGAACATCTGCAAAATCAACGTTGACAAGGCCCGGAACAGTAATAATGTCTGAGATTCCTTGAACTCCCTGACGCAGAATGTCGTCTGCGACCCGGAATGCCTCTTGGACTGGAGTTTGCTCAGAAATAACCGCTAGCAGCTTGTCATTCGGGATAACGATTAACGTATCAACTTGGGTTTGAAGCGCTGCAATCCCTTCTTCAGCTTGGCTGGTGCGCCGCCGCCCTTCGAAAGTGAATGGGCGAGTCACAACACCGACGGTCAAGGCTCCCACTTCTTTTGCGACCTCTGCCACAATGGGAGCAGCCCCTGTTCCGGTTCCGCCCCCCATGCCCGCTGTGATGAACACTAAATCAGAGCCTTCTATAGCAGATGCAAGTTCGTCACGAGATTCCTCCGCAGCTTTCTGTCCAATCGCAGGATTACCGCCTGCACCTAGACCGCGCGTTAGCTTCTGACCAATTTGAAGACAACTATGGGCATTTGCGTGAGTCAGCGCCTGGGCATCCGTATTAATAGACCAAAACTCAACTCCTGCAACCTCGCTTGCAATCATTCGGTTGACGGCATTACAACCACCACCGCCGACCCCAATTACATTAATTCTGGCTACACTACCTGGCACAATCGTGTCACTCCTAGATTCCTCTGCCGGAATGCCATTGGCATCGTGATTTTGAACTTGACCCAAGTGTAGCCCAGAGTTTGTAAAAGGATTCGAAGTGTTCGGCGTATTCGGCGTATTCATTTGATATTGAAAACTAAATGTCTTTAATCCTAAGAGCTTCACTAAGGCAGCTACTCACTTATTACCATATACCGCCGCAGTTAGGAACTACTAATAGTCGACCTTCTAGGCTCGAACAGTCTTAAATAAATGTGAGGTCAGTCATATTAAAATCCAAATCATACTTATCATCCTTTGACGCTTCAAATTTCGGCGAATCAGGAAATCTAAATTCAATTTTTTGTAAAATTTGGCGGCTTTAGAATGATGAGGAACCAAACGCTTGATTTCTATGACTTGTGCATATAGCAATCCCAGATGGGGTGTGAGTGGTGGGGCGGGCGGCGCCCGCCCCACCACTCACATACAATTTATAAGCGATTTAAGCGATTTAGGATCGCTATATATTCATGATTTAATAGCGAGTGGCTGTGGTTTGAATTAGCGGAGTATCAGGGACTTTCAAATCGATATATGAAATCAGTTCAGGATTGACCTCTTGAGTTAAGTATCGCATTTGATCCAACACTTTTAATTGTTCATCAAATTTAGCTGGTTCATAGGGTCCCATATATACAGTTCCTAAATCTGTATCCAGAATCAAATTAGATGGATCTTGCCAATCAACTTCGAAGACCTCGACAGGACTTTGACTCACTTGTCGATATAGGGTTTTCCATTGCTCTCGATATTGATTTCGCATTCCGATTACTTTCAGATCGGGTAATTCGAGCGACGGGTCGAGTTCGGTATAATTCTCGAGAGGAATGAGCGCTCCATTTTTATCAATCAACCCGGTTGGCTCAAGCCGACGTAGAGCGATAGTGGGAGAAGAGGATTGGTTAGAAAAATTGGGAGATGCTGCTTTTCCGTAGTTTCCGCCAATGAGGATGGCAACAGGATACCGCTCCTGAATCATTATGGCGAGACTGGGCGGGAATAGTTGACGATTGACGATAACTTCAGCGATGGGGCCACGGGCTTTGAGTTGAGTGGCAATAACCTGAGGACGAACTTGAATAATTGAAATGGGATAGTCAATAGGAAGCAGGGATTGAACCGTTTCGGTCGAAAGAAATTCATTGCCGCCTATTTCAACTTGCTCAGACGAACTAATGATCCACCCTGGGAGCGTAATAACCCAAATCAATGCTGCCGTTACGCTTGTGACAATTAACAACCGCCATACTGATTGCACAATTTTCCAACGTCGCTGACGGCGCAGTTTCCGACGGCGTTCTATGATTTCAGAACGGGAAATGGTGACGATTTTAGGCATCAGAATTCGTGTACTGGAGTAAGGAAGCATGGGCGATCGCATGGAATCCGAAGATTTAAAATCGACCTAATCGGCTCGATAGTTTTGCCATTCGCGGGTGAGGTAGGTTGCCCACTTCGCCGCCAAAGAAACATCGGTGAAGGGGATATAAATAGGATTTTCGAGAGACGATACTTGAAATTGCAAACCAATTTGATGGCCTGTTGATGTCGGCTGTTGGGGATCAATGAGCTGACCATCAACCCGTAATTCTAATGATTCAACGTCTTTTAGCGAAAAGGTTCGTAGATGAATAGGCCCCTGACGAGTTGGCTTGCCCCAGGTGAGATCACTCCCATTCTGCCCAAGAACGGCATAGACATCGTATTTCGCTTTTTGAAATTGTTCAGCCCAAGCTCGATAGGATTCGAGTTTTTGATATTCATTCCAGCCTGCCCATGCCAACCCGATAAATACAGCAAGCAGCGGCAACCAAAGAAGACCCTTAATCATAACAGAAGTGCGTTTCGTTATTACTAGCATTACATCATGAAGGAGTTACGTTATCGTGGTGTGAAATACGCTTTAAATGCTGTGGCGGGGATGTATGAGAAAAGCGCTATGGGTCGGTTTATTCTTTCTGGGATTGCTCTGGGCATTGGCAAGCTTCCCAGGCTTGGCCAATCAGGGACAATTCGACACCGTCGTGTTGAACTTTCGAGATGATATCGCTCAAGCGCAAATTGACGCAGAAGTTGAGGCGATCGCCCGTCAGTTCAATATCTCGCCTCATTTGAACAGCCAATTTTCTGGAGCTGAAGATCTCTATGTGTTTGAAGGCGATCGCCAGCTATTAAAGCGTCTTCGCCAGTCGGCATCGTTACGAGATGTAACAGAGTCAATTGACCCTAACTATGTGTATCAAGCTCAAACTGCGCCGAATGATCCCGACTACAGCAAACAGTGGAATCTTCGCAGCATTAATATCGAATCTGCCTGGGATGACACGAAAGGAAATGATGTAACCATTGCCGTCATCGACACAGGGATTAGCAGCGTTATCGACCTAGAGCAAACCCGGTTTGTTCCGGGATATGACTTTGTTAACGATCGAGATGACGCAACCGATGACAACGGTCACGGAACTCACGTTGCAGGCACCATCGCTCAATCAACCAATAATAATTATGGCGTTGCAGGCATTGCGTACGAAGCAAACCTAATGCCGCTTAAAGTACTCAGCCGAACCGGACAAGGCACCATAACGGATATCGCAGAAGCGATTCGATTTGCTGCCGATCATGATGCAGATGTCATCAACATGAGTTTGGGGGGTGGAGGCGATACTCAGGTATTGCGTGAAGCAATTGACTATGCCTACCACAAAGGCGTTGTCATCATTGCAGCCGCAGGAAATGCAAACGCGAATTCAGCATCTTTCCCCGCCCGATACAATCACGTGATTGCAGTGTCAGCAATCGATTCTGCTGGGGGAAAAGCGCCCTACTCCAACTATGGAGCAGGCGTTGATATTTCGGCACCAGGAGGATCAACCCGCGATGGAAATCAAGCAGGCGGCATTCTGCAAAATACCATCGATCCCCAGACGGGAGAATCTGTCTTCCGAGCGTTTCAAGGCACCAGCATGGCCTCTCCCCATGTTGCCGGGGTCGCGGCGTTGATCAAAGCCTCAGGAATTCAGGAGCCCGATGCTGTCGCAGAAATTCTGAGAAAATCGGCTCGCGTGATTGACAGCGATGAGCTTAATCATTTTGGCGCAGGCCAACTCGATGCAGGCAGTGCCGTCAAGCTGGCCCAAAAAGGTCAAATTAACGTGCGCGATTTCTTTCGGTGGCTTCGCAAAAACGGCTATTTGAATCTCCGATTTTGGTTTGATGGCGGAGCTGTCGCCTTACTGCCCAAAGTGTTGATGGTCTTAGGAGCATACCTATTGTCTTGGGTTTTGCGTAATTATCTGCCGTTTTCATGGAATGGATTCTTTGCGGGTGGTCTGGTGGCAGGCAGTGCAGGTTTGTTTGTGCTGAAGGGGTTATATGTCTTTGACATTCCTCAGTTTCCGTTTCGAGTATTGGGCAGTTCTATTCCAGAACTAGGGGGTGCTATTCAGGGCAGCCCCCTGCTCAATCCCATATTTGCTAGCGCATTCATTCCTTTCCTGCTAGTGGTGTTGCTGCTAGGACATTCTCACTGGAAATGGTTCGCGATTGGAGCTGCGCTAGGCGTTGCTTCATGTCTCGGCGTTCATGCAGTAGTATCCCCCCAGGTGCTTTGGCTTAGCAGCGTGGCGATCGCCCGTATATTCTTAGTTACAAACGCGATACTATGTGTTGGGCTAGCATATTTTGCGCTAAAGGCGGAGGCTGAACCTGCATGAGCATCACTGCTGAGGGCACCGTTGAACAGTCTGCCATGGGCACTGGAACGTGGGCATTTGTCACCGACGATGCAACCTACGAACTCCACTCATCATCGCCTGACGAACTCCTTCAACCGGGAATGCGGGCAAAAGTAACGGGGCGCATTCGAGACGATGTTATGTCATTTGCAATGATTGGACCAATTTTGGAGGTCAATAGCTTTGAGCCGCTTTAAGCTACAGACTCTAAAACTCCTTTCAGTCGACTGCGAAATTCTCCTTTGGGAAGTCCTCCCGTTAGCTCACCTACGATCTTAAAATCTCCCTCTGGATCGTCACAAATTAGATAGGTAGGCCAACCCATATCAGTCTTATTGGGATACTGAGTAAGTAGAATTTTTCGATATTTGCTATAGGTGGCGGTATCTTGCATCTTGACATCGATGAAATCAAGCCCAAGTTCCTCAACCACTTTTTGGTCGTAAAATGCCATCTTGTGGCAGATTCCGCAATCGTCTGACGAAAACTTAATAACGGTATGGCTCATTGCGTCGCTCGAACAATGATATTAGAGATGGGGTCTAGATTACATGATTAGAGGGTACCATGCTGAGATTGGCACCCGATTGGACGAGTCAGGCTGAAATTATAGCGTTAGCCAGATAGCGTAGGACGTGACTCCTGAAAAACCAAAGCTGGGAAAGCTGGCGTGCAACTGCCCAAAAAGCTTTGGTGGTTTATCATTTGCTCCTTGGGGGCGTAGCGCTGCTATACCCCCAGGAAAATTATTTATTCAGACTCGAAAAACATAGTGAATTAGGTCTTATGCATCATCGAGTACAGCAATGCCAGGAAGCACCTTGCCTTCGAGTAATTCTAAGCTAGCGCCCCCTCCGGTCGAAATGTGGCTCATCTGGTCAGCCACGCCGACTTTCTCAACAGCAGACACCGAATCTCCTCCACCAATGATGGTGGTTGTGCCTTTCGAAGTTAGATCGGCTAGAGTCCGGGCGATCGCCTCAGTTCCTTTGGCAAATTTTTCAAACTCGAACACGCCCATCGGTCCATTCCAGATCACAGCCTTGCACTCGCTCAGCGCATCCTGAAAGACTTTTACCGAATCACTGCCAATATCGAGCCCCATCCATCCCTCTGGAATATTCTCGACGCTAACAGTCTGAGCATTGGCATCGGCAGCAAAATTATCTGCAATTACGACATCAGTTGGCAACAGCAGGTCAACTCCCTTTTCTTTCGCTTTCGCCTCGAGAGACTTGGCGAGTTCAAGCTTATCGTCTTCCACCAGCGAGTTGCCAACGCCCAGCATTCGCGCTTTATAGAAGGTAAAGACCATGCCGCCGCCGATCAGAAGTTTATCAACCTTGTCTAGTAAGGTTTCGATCACCCCAATCTTGCTAGACACTTTCGAACCTCCAATAATGGCGGCGAGTGGGCGCTGCGGATTTTCAATTGCATTTTGGAGGTACTGCAATTCTCTATCGATCAAATATCCGGCCACACACGGACTCAAATGATGAGTCACCCCCTCGGTTGAAGCATGGGCACGATGGGCGGTGCCAAAGGCATCATTAACATACAGATCCGCATTAGAGGCAAGCTGCTTGGCAAACTCTGCGTCGTTTTCTTCTTCTTCTGCGTGGAAGCGGAGATTTTCTAGCAACACAACCTGACCCGGCTGCATCTCTGCAATCGTTTTTGTTACCTCGTCTCCGACGCAATCGTTACATTTATTTACGGGTTGCCCTAGTAATTCTGAGAGACGAGTTGCAACGGGTGTCAGGCGTAGACTATCCTTAACCTCACCCTTAGGACGCCCCATGTGACTGCTTAGAATCACCATCGCCTCTTTAGAAATCAGGTCTTGAATGGTCGGAAGAGCAGCCCGAATGCGAGTATCGTCTGCGATTGCTCCCTGCTCGTCTAGGGGTACATTGAAATCGGCACGTACAAATACTCGTTTACCGGATAAGTCTGAAGCTGATAAATTTGCTAGAGTTTTCTTTGACACTGCGTAAACCCCCTAATGAGTCTTTCTACCTATTGATTATTGTCTAATAAACCGTCATCCGTTGATAACACAGGAGAGAAAACCACGGTGAAGACGCGATTGGGGTCTGAGTTTCAACATTCGAACGCTAGTTAGGCTTACGGTTCGTTTGGATTACTCATTTCCCTCTGACTCGTCAGTCTTCAACCGCTGATTCCTGATCCCCAGTCATCCACATATTACCGGAGTCTGCGTCCTATACGAGGCGTACCATGTTTAAGACTGTTTTATTCCCAATCGATCAAACGCTAGAGTCTCGCCATGCGGCTGATCTCGTGGCAGACATTGTTCGCACGTACAAAAGTCAGTTAATCGTATTGTCTGTAGTGGAGCCTCCTTCCGAAGAAGGAGAGAGTAATCCAGAGATGACCTCACCTGAAGCGATCGCCCGCCTGCTCGAAACGGCAAAAACCTTATTTAAGGATCAGGGCATTGACACCGAAACGATGGATCGGCAAGGAAAACCTGCATTCGTCATTTGCGATGTAGCAGACGAGCTCAATGTCGATTTGATCATCATGGGAAGTCGAGGCGTCGGCTTGATGGAAGAAACCAGTTCAGACAGCGTCAGCAATCGCGTGATTAATCTGTCGCCTTGTCCAGTGTTGATTGTTCCATAGCGATCGCAGGTCGATGATGATGATGCCACGGGTATGCGGCCTCCAGTTGAGCCGCTAGCGCAATTAATGTCGCCTCAGCCGCAGGTCGACCTACGATCTGTACGCCTATCGGCACGCCTTCGGGCGTAAATCCAGCCGGGATGGCGATCGCAGGCTGCCCTGTAGCGTTAAACGGTGGGCATGGCGCAACCCAGTGAATAATTTTTTCGAATGTGTCGCTGGGGCTTAGATCGGCCCATTCTCCGACGCGAATCGGGGAATGCAAATAAATTGGCAACAGCAAGGCATCGTAGGTGTCAAAAAATGCCACAATGCGGCGGGCGATCGCCTGCATTCCCCAGAGAGCTTTGAGATAGACACCACTTGACACAGCCTGTTCGATAAACCATCGGTTCATCGGGTTGAGTGCCTCAGGCGGTAACTCTGATGCCGCAACGCCTGAGCGAAACACGATTGAAAACGGCTCGATCAAGCCATCACAATCCAGGCGATCGGGCACCACATGGTGACCGAGATTCTCGAAACGCTTTGCTATTTCTAAGACAGCACTTTGGCAAACTGAATCGGCGTCTCCGAGGGGGGATAGCCCAATCGAATAGGCAATCCGTAGCGATTGGGAGTTTAGTCCATGACTGTGCTGTTGGGCGATGTCTAAAAATGACGGATTGGGATCAGGCAACCAGTAGGGATCGCCCGTAACATAGCCTGCCGTTACATCTAAAAATGCAGCAGCATCCGCAACCGTACGCGCTAGAGGGCCTCCCGTCGCAATGCTGCCCTGTCGATATCCGACAGGAGCCGATGAAATTCGACCTCGGGCAGGCTTTAGCCCAACCAGACCACAGCATGATGCGGGGCCTCGGATTGATCCGCCTCCATCTGATCCTTGGGCGATCGCACACAAGCCAGCCGCAACCGACGCTGCCGCACCACCGCTCGATCCACCAGGCGTATAGTCAATATTCCAAGGATTACGAGCAGGAGGAAAGCCATCAGCTTCAGTGTAGGGAAGTGAGCCAAATTCTGGAGTTGCGGTTTTGCCGAGGATAATGAATCCAGCTTGTTTGAGCTTGGCGATTAATGCACTATCATACGGCGTTACATAGTCGAGCAAAGCCCGAGACCCATAAGTGCAGCGCACGCCTTCAAGGGGATCTAAATCTTTGATTGAAATTGGCACGCCAAAAAATGGCGGCAAACTGTCTGGGTCGTCTGTTTGCCCCAGGCGATCGGTTTTGGATTTAGCGTCTGCAAGAGCGCGATCGCCCGTGACCGTGAAATAGCTACCCAGCATTGGATCAAGCGACTCAATCCGTTCTAAATAGAGATCGGTCAGTTCGATGGGTGAAATCTCTTTAGTGCGGATGAGTTGAGCTTGTTTGAGCGCTGGGGTAAACGCTAAATCGATTAGATTCATGAGTCCAATTGCGTAGGCACTTCTGTTGCTGACTGTAACAACAAATCCAGAATTCCTCAGCGCCTTAAGGGTCAGTTTATAACGTGTTGAGTGATTACTGGGCTTAGATGGGTGCTTGAATGTGTGATTAAAAGTGTCAGAGAAATCAACACACAGAGAGCCGAACTATTCCCAGGGATTAGCACCTAGCACATTTGAGAGAACATCAAGGCGCGATCGCCTATCGTTCGTAGAGTTCGAGGGGGAGCTGATCTGGATCTCTAAAAAATGTGAACCGCTTTCCGGTCAATTCATCCGTGCGAATGGGTTCAACCTCAACTCCCTTAGCCTGCAAGGTCGCAACCATCTGGTCTAAATTATCAACCGCCAATGCCAGATGCCTCAGTCCGCACGCTTCAGGTCGGCTTACTCGGGTCGGCGGATCACGAAACGAAAATAGCTCGATTTGATCGTGCTCTCCGACTCGAAGGTCTAGCTTGTAGGACTTTCGTGCTGCACGATAAGTTTCCTGAATAATCGGAAATCCTAAAACTTCAGTATAGAAACGTTTAGAGGCATCATAGTTTGAGCAAATAATAGCAACATGGTGAATCTGTCGAATCGCCATCTAACCTCAACTCCAATCGTCTCGCTTTGCCCCGATGCCTCGATAGACCTGACCCTGCTGATGAATTTGGCGCGTTTTTTCGATCAGCATCTCTTCGGTCATCCCCCATCGCTTCAACGCTTGGTCTAGATCCATCTGAATATCTCTTGCACCTGGAAAGCCCTGATAGCGCATGCGGAGGCGAGCAAGCTCTGCCAGGTTATAGTCGGTCGGTTCTGCTGATAACAGCGATGAAACAATCTGGCGATCGCTCCTGTACTGCGGATGTTGCTGATCTTTCTCACTAGAGTTCGGGGGATCTGTCATCGTCGATGAACCTCACCATGAATCAACGCCATTATTACAGCGTTAGGCTGTCGCGGAAACGATTAGCCAATAGACTTCACCATCCAAATCGACTGAGTTTGATAACCCAGCTTTGAATAAAGGTCTAAAGCAGGCTGATTGGTTTGAAAAACCTGTAATCCAATCTGGCGATCGCCTCGTTTTCTTGCCCACGCTTCAGCATGACGCATGAGTGCCGAACCGATTCCTCGGCGGCGATGGTGAGGCATCACATACAGCAAGAAGATATGGGCATGGCGATCGCCGGTCGACTGGTCAACTGCATTGCCAGTCCATAAACAGGCGATGGGTGAATCGAAAGAGTCTCTTCCTCTCGACATACCAATGCCATCAGAGAACTCAGAGCAAATCGATGCATCTTCGATACACGCTACCCACCAGAGAGGTGTCTCGCTAGAGAGATACCCATCAACCGTTTGAGCCAGGTGAGAAAATTCAAAATCTGGATGGAGTTCTTGATAAGTGCGCTGCATAAATTTGACTAGCAATGCTCGATCCAGCCCCGACCCTCGTCGCCAAACATAGCCTGGAAGTAGCAACTCAGCCATTAATGGAGGTAGAGTATGCCAAATCGTCTGGGAGCCCTTGCACAAATACCCGCAGCGATGGGGGCAGGTCGTTATTCGAATCAACCAGAGGCACCTGCACGCTAACCTGCTGATCTGAATCTTCGACTGGCGCAGGGGCTGCCATATCAGACGGCAAAAAGATACGCGCACTAACGGCTAGCATGGCGATCAAAAACACTAAAACAATCAACGCGGGAGCAACGTACTGACGGAGGAGGGACATATGATTTGATGGGAATTTGGAAAAATTCAAGAATTGTTACGTCTTCTCTTTCGATTCTACATCCGGCGGGGGTGTCATTACTCAGGATCAGACGAGGATTCTGCCGCGGGCGGCGCATTCCAAGGGGCAAATATTGGCAGCAATAGCAAACCCGGCAAGGATGCCACCAGCGTAATTAGAAAAAACAGTGTCCACCCCGTCGATTCTGCAATCTTACCGGCTGGCGCTACCAAGATATCTCGACTGACTGCCATCAAACTCGAAAGCAGCGCAAACTGAGTGGCTGAAAATCGCTGATTACACAAGCTCATCAAAAATGCAACAAACGCCGCCGTCCCCAGTCCTGCACAAAAATTCTCGATGTTGATAGCGACGACCATGAAGGGGTAGTTTTGACCCATCTGAGCCAGAATGAGGTATACCAGGTTACTAATCGCTTGAAAACCGCCAAACACCCAGAGCGATCGATTGATCCCCAGTTGGCTTAAAAACGCCCCTCCTGCCAAAACTCCGACAATGGTGGCGAGTAACCCCATACCACCCTGAATCGCTCCCACATCTGTCTGGCTAAATCCCACTTGGAGCAGAAACGGGGTTGCCATATTGTTAATCAGGGAGTCGCCGAGCTTGTAGAGGATAATGAAACCCAAAATCGAAAGCGCCCGCGTGATCCCCGATCGCTCAAAAAACTCTAAAAACGGCAGCTTTACTGCTTCGGCTAGCGTAGCCGGGGGGCGATCGCGCATCACAGGTTCGGGAGCCCATACCGAGTAGACCACGCTGAGCAGCATCAGCCCAGCCATCAGCAGGTATACGATCGGCCACGGCATCTGATCCGCCAATATCAGCGCCAGTGACCCCGTGACGAGAAGCGCAATACGATACCCTAACACGGCAACCGCAGCGCCAGCGCCCATTTCCAGCTTGTCTAAAACGTCAGTTCTATAGGCATCAAAGGCAATGTCTTGGCTGGCGCTAAAGAAGGCAATAAGGATTGCGTTAAACGCTAAGAGTTGGAGGGATTGGGTCGGGCGCTGGAGCGACATCGCGGCGATCGCCCCTGTCAACGCAATTTGGGTGATGATGAGCCAGCCCCGACGACGACCGAGAAATGGGGGAATAAATCGATCTAGCAGCGGCGACCAGAGAAATTTTAGCGAATAGGGAAGACCCACTAGGCTAAATAACCCAATCGCCCCTAGATCGATCCCCTCGACGGTCATCCAGGCTTGCAGCGTTCGGCTGGTGAGAAATAGCGGCAATCCGGATGCAAACCCTAGCAGCAGCAGCGCTGCCATTTTGCGGCTTTCAAAGACTTGCAGGAGTGACTGAATAGATTTCACGACAAATTCAACGATCCTCGTTGGCTGCACGCATCTTGCATTTCGTCATCTTGCCATAGAGGGTTGAGAGTTGGGTAATACCAATTCTGGATTTTGGATTTTCGATTTTGGATTGACAGATATCGATGTTGAGAGGATTCCAGCCTTTGCATCTGTAGCATTCATTTAGAGAAATGGTGTAAATCTGTTGATTTGCAATGCGACAGTGGGAGAGTAAATCGGGGTGTTGATTTCTATTGCATCCGGTCAATTGTGCGATATTGAATGGCTTCTGCAACGTGATGAGGATTCAATCCATCATCGCCAGCAAGATCGGCAATGGTGCGCGAGACTTTGAGAATGCGATCGGTGGCTCGTGCCGAAAGTCCCAATTTACGAATGGCAGCTTCTAGCAGATGTTGGCTGGCATCATCGAGCAGGCACCATTGGCGGAGGTGCCTGCTTTGCATTTCCGCATTGCACTGCAGCGATTCGTTTTGAAAGCGTTTTTGAATGCGATCGCGCGCTATTTGAACCCGTTCTCGCACCGACGCTGACTCTTCACCGATATGCTGGCGCGTGATTTCTTCTGGTTTTAGCCGATTGACGGCAACCTGGAGATCAATGCGATCCATCAAAGGACCTGAAAGCTTTGCCCAGTATTGCTCTCGTTGCCGGGGTTTGCAGGTGCACGCCTGAATCGTATCGCCAAAATATCCACACGGGCAGGGATTCGTACTCGCCACCAATGTAAATTGGGCAGGGAATGACACCGATTGGCGAGTGCGGGAAATCGTCACGTGCCCATCTTCGAGTGGTTGACGAAGGAATTCGAGCACATCCCGCTTAAATTCAGTCAGTTCATCCAGAAATAACACGCCGCGATGCGCTAAAGAAATTTCACCCGGCTTTGGAAAGCTGCCTCCTCCCACGAGAGAGGGACCTGATGCGGAGTGATGGGGACTGCGAAAGGGGCGATCGCTGATTAGCGATCCTCGATCTCTCAGCCGCCCTGCCACCGAGTGAATCTGCGTGACTTCCAGCGCTTCCGAAAAACTCAAGGGTGGCAAAATACTGGGCAACCGTCGCGCCAACATTGTCTTGCCGCTGCCAGGGGGGCCGACAAAGATTAAATTGTGACCACCCGCCGCCGCAATTTCTAAGGCTCGACGAGCATGCGCTTGTCCTTTGACATCTTTTAGATCAAGCCCCTTGAATTGCGATCGCCCCAGTTCTTTAAGTCCGTCGATCCGAGTTGGCTGATAACGAGTCGGTTCGTTTAGAAAGTCAGCCACTTCTGAAACATGCTTGAATCCATATACGCTGATCCCTTCAACAACTGCCGCTTCTTGCGCATTGTCGATGGGAACCACCAATCCGTGAATTCCCAGTTTTTGGGCGGTAGCGGCGATCGCCAGCACCCCCGTAACCGGTCTGAGAGCACCGTCAAGCGAAACCTCACCCAGAAACAGATAGTCTTCTAAAAGCTGTGGATTAACCTGTTCAGATGCGGCTAAGATGCCAACGCTGATGGGCAGGTCGAAACTGGGACCTTCTTTACGCAGGTCTGCCGGACTGAGATTAATCACGATCTTACGTAGCGGAAAAGCATACCCCGCATTCTTCAGCGCAGTTTTGACCCGTTCCCGTGATTCTTGAACCGCCGTATCGGGCAGCCCGACCACCACAATTCCTGGTAGCCCCCCCGCAATATCGACTTCGACCCCAACTTTAATGGCGTCAATGCCAATCAGGGATGCACTCCACGTCCTTGCCAACATGTGATTTTGCTCTGAGTCACTATTGGCTAGAGTGCCCGCAATTGCATCCCAGCGATCGCACTAATTTACTAAGTCTTGCTCACCATTTTCGAGACTATTGGCCGATGACTGGAAGATGACGAAAGGGGCGATCGCGCTTTCCTAGTTTTTTTGTACGTCCTCGACCGCTTTTTTCCAGTAATAGTCAGCCTTTCCGTCGGGTTTTCCGTCTGCTTCCCAAAGGTAATAGGCTTGTAGGCGAATCGCCTCTTCTGAGGCACCATTGCTGGATGGTGGGCTGAATGGTGGGCTGGATGGTGGGCTGGATGGTGGGCTGGCTACCGTTTCAGTGCTGCGCGGCTGACTCGGTTGAGGGGGTCGAGTGGCTTGCGTTGTCGTGGGTCGACTTTCGGTTGGCGTTTGAGTAGCTGCGCCATTTTCTTTGTCCTCGGACTGTTTGAAGAGATTTGTTAGCCAACTGAACATGATGATCAACTCCGACACTATATTCCGACACTATATAACGTTCGTGATTTTACTTCGATTAATCGCTCATACCGAGCTAACCCTACCACTGGCTATAGTGATGGCGAAATGTACGAGACTACAAGAATGAGTTTTTTCCAATCTTGAATCGTCACCCCTTAGAATTTCAGCAAGTTGAATTTTGTGTCACCGCGATGAATGAAGCCTCAGAGACTATTTTTAGCAAGATCATTCGACGGGAAATCCCAGCCGATATCGTATATGAGGATGATCTGTGCTTAGCGTTTAACGACATTAATCCTCAAGCACCCACTCACATTCTCGTGATTCCCAAGCAGGCGATCGCCAAGCTTTCAGATGCCGAATCTCAAGACCACGCACTCATGGGGCATTTGTTACTAACTGCAAAGCGAGTTGCTGACCAAGCAGGATTAGAAAATGGATATCGAGTTGTGATTAACACTGGGCAAGATGGCGGTCAAACCGTATATCATCTGCATTTACACATCCTTGGAGGGCGGCAGATGACTTGGCCTCCCGGCTAATTCAGCATTAAACAACCCAAAATTCTATTAAGGACGCTTTACAAAACTCAGCAAATCCCTTAAGTTAAGTAACAAGGTTGATTAAACGACCTGCATACATAACTTTTCAACTTTTTGTAGAATTCGGACTCATTGTAATTATGACTACTACCCTACAGCAGCGCCAAGGCGCTAGCATCTGGGAACAGTTTTGCAACTGGGTAACCAGCACCGAGAATCGCCTGTACGTAGGCTGGTTCGGCGTGTTGATGATCCCCACCCTGCTA
>JBNPEG010000204.1:0-3541 GCA_051117555.1 Elainellaceae cyanobacterium
ACATCAACAACGCGAGCATCGGCGCGTTGACGGGGAGTATATCCCCATACTTCTTCGAGCGCCTCGGTGCGAGACACTGAATCACCACATCGCGTTACCAGGAGTTGAAGTAAGTCAAATTCCATGCCGGTCAACCGAATCAGACGGTCATTAAACCAAACTTGCCGACGAACCAAATCGATTTTTAAGGCTCCTGCTCGTACAACTCCTCGATTTGGCAGATTTGAAAGGCTGTCTGCATTTTGATCGTGGCTAATTCGTCGCAGAATTGCTTGAATTCGTGCCTCTAACTCTTTGGGCGAGAACGGTTTAGGAATATAGTCATCTGCACCCATCGTCAACCCTGTAATACGGTCTGCAATATCTCCTAATGCCGTCAGCATGATAATCGGGACGTCGGATTTTTCTCGCAAGACCCGACACACCGCGTAGCCGTCGAGTCTAGGCATCATGACGTCGAGAACAACTAAATCAAAATCAGAGGATTCATCATCAAACTTCTCGATTGCGTCTTGCCCGTCTACCGCTGTAATGACTTCGTAACCAGTCATGGACAAGCGAGTCTCTAAAATACGACGGATTGCCGACTCATCGTCTACGACTAAGAGCTTTGCGCGCGACTTTGTTTGATCAACCATGCCTATATATTAGTTACTGCTAATCAGCAACTCTCTTTTGAGGTTCTGATAACAAATGATAACAAATGTTTTCATTCGAAAACACATGTCGTAACTTTTATAAAAACCATAGAAATCTTCAATATTTTCCGTTCGATTTTGAGCGCATGATCTTGTCTAATGCCCTGATAATCAGGGTTTCTGGAGATATCTTCTGAGAAGAATGTCTTCGTATATTGTCACTTTTTTTGAGTGAAAACCATCAATTCTGCTAAGTTAATTTTCATAAATTTTCGAACTTGCAGGGGAATTGCTATCATCAACAGTCACAACACCGTGTGATTGGTATGGCTAATCCATTTCTTGGTGTCAGAATTCCTCCTGAGATTCAGGCAGCACTCATTGACCGAATGCATGAAACAGGTCAGTCAAAGTCCGATATCGTGATTCTTGCCTTGAGATGCTACCTAGGAATGACACCGTGCTATGAAAAACTCGAAGAAATGGAGCAGAGATTATCTGCTCTAGAGGCGATCGCCAAAGATGCTCAGAAACATTTGAGCACGCACCAATAGATCGGGGCCCCATCGGCTGGTCGACCGATCTGGACGCAATTGATGAAAGGTAGTAAATGATTAACTCCCCAGGTAGGATTCGAACCTACGACCAATCGGTTAACAGCCGACCGCTCTACCGCTGAGCTACTGAGGATCGCGGTTATTAATCATACCGATGATTATGGCAGTTTGGCAAGTCTTTTGCAGATTTTTCTGGTATCCCTGCTCAAACGGGCTTATTTCTCAGTCTCCAAGCCCAATCGCATTTGGGCAAGACGCTGCTGAGCGATGGGATCAAGAGAGCTGGATAGAAATCGACTTGCCGTTCTTTTTTTAGAACGCTGCTTACGACGAATCCGGCGGCTAGCCGTCTCTACGTCGCCGAGTAGCTGCTGTGCCGACATCCACTCTGCGCCATATCCAATCACGGTGAGCTGTTGCGCCCGATCGGAGGTGGCAACGATGAGCCTCTGCTCAAACTTCCGAACATCTCGCCGAAAGCAAGCGCAGGTTTTCTCAATGAATGTGTCGGCAGTCTGCCGATAATCGGTGTATCGAATCGAAAGGTTCTGAGTGACAATCTCGTGATGCCCTGGCGTACCTTGATATTGGGCATCAAATACGACCTGGGTTTCAAAACCACGAAATGAGCTATACCCAATCAACACCTCAATCAAATTGCGCCTCGCACTTTCAAGCCCGTGGCGATCGCGCGTATCCTTCAAAGACGACCAAGCTCCAACAATGTTGTAGCCATCTACGAGTAATATTGCCTGAGGTTTAGACGGTGGCATGACTCAATAGTTCAAGGTGAACACCTAATAAAAAAGATTCGATACATTTCGTATCTTTTTATCATGCCACTTTTCTAACGCACTAGGTAGAATTTCCGAATTGTGTTTGCATGAGGCGCTGCTTTAGGCGCTCAGGATCGCCTCGATCAAGCACTCTCCCTTGATCAAGCAAAAAGGCGCCATCACAATAATCGAGCTCATCTAGACGGTGCGTCACCCAGAGAGCAGTTATCTTACGATGCTTTACCAAATTCCGCACCTGTGATACCAAGTCAAGCTGACTGTCTGGATCGAGTAGTGCCGTTGGCTCATCCAGCAATAAGACTTTGCAATGACGAGCGATCGCCCCGGCAATGGCAATTCGCTGCTTTTGCCCACCACTTAGCGCATAAATGGGGCGTCGTTTTAGATGAGAGAGTTTGACGGCTGTCAACGCCTCATTAACTCGATGATGAATGTCGCTCATGGAGAGACGTTCGTTTACTAGCCCAAAGGCTACGTCTGCCCCCACAGTCGGCATCACGAGCTGATGATCGGGATTTTGAAACACAAACCCGACGGGAGGAAGAATGTTGATCTGTCCTGCTTGCGGATGTAGCAACCCTGTCAATAGACGAAGGAGAGTGGATTTGCCGCTGCCATTGGTGCCCAGCAGCATCCAGAATTCTCCTTGAGGCACGTCGAGTGAACATGATTGCAGCACCGTGGCTCCGCTTGCCCACTGGAACGATACATCGTGAATGGCGATCGCTGATTGGGTCACTGAGCTCATTCTGCTTCGGCTAGAGCAAAAAATCCGGGAGGACGCCCCGATGCTGCTGCTGTACCTGATTTTTCAAACATTTGCACCGCCGAAATTTCGCTGACCAGTACGGCAATTTTTTTCTCAGGTTGCTGTTCGCAGGTCAGCTCTAAAACGACCGGATTACCTGAGCTAATAGCCTCTAGCACCTGCTTATAGACCGCATCCGCATCGTCTTGAGATTTACGCTGAACCGAGAAGGTTACAGGCGCACTCTTTAAGGTCAAATCGATAATGAACATGAAGCTTAAGAAATAATTACGCTAACGTCGCTGTCTCCATTATCTCAAATGGAGCTCGAAATGACTCCAAAAATACTGCGGATACGAGTCAACAAGCAAAACCGACTTGATGCGTTACGCCTCACCTTAAAAAAGCCGTCACTATCGTAAATTTAAACAACTTAATATTTTTCCTAGCCCTTCTCTAGGCTGAATCATAGTCGTGCTCTTAAAAACGAGAATTTGAGATCTATTTGCATTCCTGATAAGATAGTGAAGAAAAGTAAACTTTACTCACATTTCGCAGCATTTCTTACACTTATAAGTACAACGCTGTTATGGCGTTCTGTTTGAAATGCTGTTTGAAATGAGTTTCGAAATTATCTCTTTTCTGTAGTTAAATTTTTGTTTGGAGATTGCGTTATGACCATAGCAATGGGACGTGCGCAAGCCAGTCGAGGATGGTTCGACGTCCTCGATGATTGGCTGAAGCGCGATAGATTTGTATTCATCGGCTGGTCAGGGTTATTGCTGTTCCCCTGCGCCTACT
>JBNPEG010000212.1:0-8049 GCA_051117555.1 Elainellaceae cyanobacterium
CTAAGCAGTCTGACGATGAGGCTGCCTTAAATGAGGCGCGACGACAAGTTAATGAGGCTAAAGTCGCTCTCGGAGAAAGGGGAGACGTATGGTGGAACGATGGAGCACCCGACTACAGCCAAATGTCGGTGAAAAACACGCCCTACGCGGATTGGTATGAATCAATCGGTATGAATCAACAGTGAATATGTCGCCGAACGAGAGTTGATTGTTCATCGATTTTTTTGTTGACCATTGCTAATGCATCCCGGATCACGTCAACACCTGCTCCTGGACGACAAGACTGCTCGGTCAAATGTCGCTTCCAGGCGCGACTGCCGGGTTGTCCGGTAAACAATTGCAGCATGTGGCGAGTGATTTTGTTGAGCTTGAGTCCTTTCCGGGTCCAATCATCGATGTAGGGAAGCATCGCTTCAGCGATTTGATGACGTGTCAATGGTTGGGTTGATTCCCCAAATAATTCTGAATCTGCTGTTGCAAACATGTAGGGGGTATCGTATGCGGCGCGACCGACCATGACCGCATCTACAGCCTGCAACTGCTTGTGAGCCTGTTCTAGGGTTTTGAAACCGCCGTTAATCTCAATCCACAGCCGCGGGAACGTTTGCTTTAGCCGATGGACATCGTCGTAACGCAATGGTGGGATGTCACGATTCTCTTTGGGACTTAACCCCTTTAACCAAGCTTTGCGGGCATGAACGGTGAAATGTTGACAGCCCGCTTCGGACACGATGCGAACAAAATTTTCGAGGTCTTCGTATCGATCTAAATCATCCACTCCAATCCGATGCTTGACGGTCACCGGAATATTGATACCCGTAAGCATCGCTTCAACACAGGCCGCAACCTGATGAGGCCGCGCCATAAGGCATGCCCCAAAGTTACCGTTCTGGACGCGATCGCTCGGACAGCCCACATTGAGATTGATTTCGTCATAGCCCATATCTTCGGCAATGCGAGCACATTCAGCTAACTCGTGAGAATTGTCACCCCCGACTTGCAGCACCAGTGGCTTTTCTTCAGGTGAGAACCCTAGTAAATGAGCACGATCGCCATGAAGAATTGCAGCACTCGTGACCATCTCGGTATAGAGCAGCGTGCGACGGGTCATGTGCCGCATAAAATACCGAAAATGGCGATCGGTACGATCCATCATGGGCGCCACACTCAGTGGATAATGTCGGAGTGGGCGATCGCTCAGCAAGGGGTTGAAGATTTTGTGCTGTGAGGCTGCTAGACCAACCATATGATATGAAATAAGCTACTTTTGCATCCATCGTTCGAGTCTAAACGATGCGGCAGGTATTTAAGTTTAGCCTAGCAGCCAACCCTATCTAAGGATATGGGAAGGAAACATAGCGCACTATGCTCACTTCTCATATCTGGATGTACCAAGATCTCATCCGATTACACCATTACGCTTTGAAAGCGGGATAGCTTAAATAAGCTCGTGTCATATGCCGTTGACCCGTCTATTGCTAGCTCCGACAGCATTTTGCCAATCAGCGTTGTGAATTTGAAGCCATGCCCCGAGAACCCGGCCCCAATGACAATTTGGGGGAAATTAGGATGGCGATCGACCACAAAATGTTTATCGGGTGTCAGGGTGTATAGGCAGCGACGGGTTGAAACGGTTGGACCTGCTGCCCCCGGAATATAGTGGCGAGCAAAGTCTCGAATTTGCTCTACCCACTCGTCGCTGGGGGTATAGTCAATCTCGCTGGGATGATCGACTGTTTGCCACCCATAGAAGGTCGTAATTTTAAATCCAATACTGTCATCCTCGTGGGGAATCCCGTAGGGCATTTCGCCATACTCGCCATTCATATGAGCAAAAAAGACAGGAATGGCTCCGGGTTTAAAGTCTGCCGGATTATCAGGTTGGTAGAACCCAAGCTGGCAAGGCATAATCTTCAACGGCAGATGAATGCCTTGCTGGGCTAATAGCTCTTTTGCCCAACTACCCGCAGTAATCACCAGGCGATCGCACGTAAATACGTCATTTGCCGTTTGTACTTCTACACCACTATCACTCGGCACAATACGCACGACAGGCTGCTGGTCAATCACAGTTGCACCGCGCTGCTGAGCAAGACGAGTATGCGCTAAGACGCAGCTAGAGGCTTTGAGCAATCCAGTGGATTCTTGGTAAAGCGCTTCCATTCCATCATCGAGACGGAATTGAGGAAAGCGGCTTTGCACCTCGTCTTTTGTCAAATGGTCATACGGTAAGCTTGCTTCATCCATGCTTTGCTTAAGCGTTTGGAAGGTTTCCTGATTGGGATTACCAAAATCCATGCCGCCCGTCTTTACGTAAAGTTGTTCATGAGCTTCTTCTTCTAATGCAAACCACAGTGGATAAGCAGCCCGCATCAAATTGATATAAATCGGATTGTCATAGGAATAGCGAATCACCCTTGAAAATCCGTAAGAACTGCCATTCTTGTGATTAAGCTCAAACTGCTCAAGCAGCAAAACGCGTTGTCCAGCCTTAGAAAGATAGTAGGCAGCCGCGCTTCCCATGCCGCCTGCACCGAGAACAATTGCATCAAAATGCTGTGCCATAAATGCGTACTCAAGTAGGTATTTTGACTGAGGGGAATCAGAGACAGTGAACGGTCAGATGAGTGAACTATCGGGTAACAGAATATCCTGGGAGAATGCAGATATCAACTCTTCATATGTGACGACGATTGTGACATCTATGTGACTTTATTTAGCCATAAGGAAATGGAACAGCAATCCTAAATCATTCATGAAATGGGAGCGGGCATCTTGCCCGCGTTGGCAATGCCTCTCCATTAAGAGAAGCGAGACGCTGATGCTATGCATCGCTAGAGCGTTGGCGTAGCCTTGCCATAGGCAAAACGCACGGGAGATTTTTACAAATCATTTGGGATTGCTAAAGTCTCGTGCGGGACGGGTCGCTAGTCCTCATATTGAGGAGTCTATTCGTCGAGAAGAACAAGACTCTTACACTAACTTTTCATCGCAGACCCAAGGGAATCGGCGTTTGAAACGCGTTGCTGGTGGTTCAGGCGGATGTTAGAGATTAGCGAGTTGTCTAATTGTCATCCAAGATAATGAGTTTTAAAGACCAAAAATGTATCCTCAAATACGGTTGTCATTACAAGTGCCAATTTTTCAATAAAGCCTGACAATCGGTATCAAACAATAAGTTCATTGTGTGACGATTTAACTCTTACTAAGGGACTGAAATTAGCTCCCAATCAAGATAGTAGAAATTGACGCGTTAAAACCATTCTATATTTTTCATTTATCCATGACTTTTTAGTTCGTTATTACGCTTGTAATTACAAGTTGTATTTGCTAGATTCATTTCTCAAATCAGGTATTAATGTTTGTCGAAAATAGTAACGGTTGTCACTAATTCATAACTAAAAAAATCCTGATTCACTCTTACTCTGCGCTCGTTCAGTATCTTAGTTCGCTCACTTAACCGTCACGGAGGAAAACATGTTTGAACAGGCTTTAGAACATATGAAACTAGCTGACTCCGGACCTCCAACGCGAGATATGGAGATCCAAAACGCGTCGCCGTCCTTTGATCAAATAGCAGGATTACCTAGTGAAGCCTATGTAAGTGCTAATTTTCTAGAGCTTGAACGCAAATTCATCTTTGCTCGAACCTGGGTTTGTGTAGGGCTTGCTACAGACATTCCAAAAGCTGGAGATATGGTGCCTGCTGATGTGGCAGGTTTGCCTATCGTCTTGGTGCGCGATCGCCAAGGAATACTTCGTGCCTTTCATAACATTTGCTCTCATCGCGGCTTACAGCTTGTGACCAAGCCGTGTAGCAATCCGTCTCGCATTCACTGCCCCTACCACGCCTGGACGTATGACTTAGAGGGTAAGCTTCGCAAAACTCCTCATTTTGGTGGGTATGGACAGGAAACCTACGAAGGATTCGATCGAGATGCTAAAAGTCTTAAGCCCATTCGCATCGATCAGTGGCTCGACTTCATTTTTGTAAATCTGTCTGGCGATGCGCCGCCGCTGGCTGACTATCTGGCGCCTGTTACCCAGCGGTGGGCGCACTACGATTTTTCCCAACTCCGCTATGGCGGCGAACTTGGCTTTGAAATGCAGGCAAACTGGAAACTCGCCATCGAAAACTTCTCCGAAAGCTACCATCTGCCAACCGCTCACCCCCAACTCAACAACTGCTCCCGCATGGAAGATCACTACGGATTTGACGTGGGAGAAAGCCACGTTGGGCAAGGTAGCAGTCTCTACAAGCGTGGTTCGGTCAATGGAACGGCGCTGCCCACATTTACCAATCTGTCTCAAGACCAGATGACCCGTGCTGAATATGTGGCACTCTTCCCCAATCTAATGGTAGGAGTCCATCCTGATTACTTCATTGGACTAATGGTCAATCCGATTGCGCCCAATCGCTCTAAAGAAAGACTCGCCTTCTATTTTGTTGGAGACGATGCCCTAACGCCTGAATTTGAGCAAGTTCGAGATTTGGCGATCAATCTTTGGAAGATCACCAACGAAGAAGACATCGAAATGGTCGAGCGCATGCAAATCGGGCGTATGTCTCTTGTCTTTGATGGCGGATGTTTTTCTCCTGCCTTAGAAACCACCGTTCAGCATTTTCAACGCCTTATTACTCAGTGGATGAATCCAACACCTCCAACGATTCAGTCTGCAACGGCTTAGTGTGTCGATTCCATCCTTCTACCCTGCTATTTAGCCTTACATGGCTTCTGGAGAACTGCTATGAAAACCAATGCCAAGCTCGTCGTGATCGGTGCCGGAATTGTCGGATGCAGCACAACCTATCATCTCGCCAAGTTGGGCTGGCGAGACATTGTTGTGATTGATCAAGGACCTCTCTTTGCCACCGGCGGATCGACCTCCCATGCCCCCGGTCTTGTCTACCAGACCAATTCGTCTAAAATGCTAGCTCAACTCGCGAAATATACGGTTGAGCTGTATGGGCAACTGCAAACATCTGAAGGCCCTGCATTTTATTCGGTAGGAGGCATGGAAGTTGCTTATACCGAAGCCCGTTGGGATGAGCTTAAGCGCAAGTTAGGCTTTGCAAAATCCTGGGGCATTGAGGATGCCACTCTCTTGACTCCGGAGCAGGCACAAGAAAAAAATCCACTCATCGATGCAACTAAAATCATCGGAGCTTACTTTGTCCCGTCTGATGGGATTGCCAAAGCGATTCGAGCGGCTGAAGCATTAGCCACTCATGCGATCGCTCAAGGTGCTGCCGAGTTTCACGGCCACACGACCGTTCTGGACATTGAAGTAGAACAGGGATGTGTCAAAGCCGTTGTAACTAATCAAGGACGCATTGAAACCGAGAAGGTCTTAGTTTGTGCGGGCATTTGGGGGCCTCGTATCGGACGCATGGTCGATGAGGTAATTCCGCTCGTTCCTGTGCAGCACCAGTACGCCAAAACATCTCCCATCCCCGACCTGGCTGGAGAAACGCAAGAAGTTGTACATCCAATTCTGCGCCACCAGGACCATTCTATGTATTTTCGGCAGCACGGCGACTGCTATGGCATTGGTTCGTATCAGCATGAACCTCTTTTAGTCGATCCTGATGACATTTTGTCTCCCAAGGATGCGCCTGTCATGCCGTCAGTTAAAACGTTCACTCAAGAACATTTTGAGAAGGCGTGGCAATCAACAGTTGAACTATTGCCTGCACTCGCTCAAGCCGAAGACCTGCCTTATAAAATCAATGGCATGATGTCATTTACGTCCGACAGTATGCCTGTGATTGGGGAATCTCTTAATGCCAAAGGCTTCTGGATTGCGGAAGCGGTTTGGGTCACCCATGCAGGTGGTGTTGGCAAAGTCGTTTCTGAACTGATGACGACAGGAGTTCCCAGCATTGATATTCATGAAGCCGATCTATATCGCTTTCCTGATGTGGCTAAAAGCAGAGACTACGTTTGGGCAAGCTGTGCTCAGCAATATCGCGAAGTCTATGACATTATCCATCCTCTCGATCAGCAAACCCATTCTCGCAATTTGCGTGTCAGTCCTTTCTATCCGCGCTTGAAAGATTTAGGAGCTGTCTTCTTTACGAGTGCAGGGTGGGAGCGTCCGCAGTGGTTTGAATCCAATGCGTATCTGTTAGAAACCTATAAGGTTAATAAGCGCCACGGATGGAGCGCAAAAAACTGGTCACCCATTCAGGGGGCTGAGCACCTAGCAACCCGTGAAGCGGCAGCACTGTACGATTTAACTCCCTTCACCAAGCTAGAGGTTACGGGCAAAGGCGCACTCGCTTTCCTTCAGCGGTTGTGTGCTAATCAAATCGACAAACCCGTCGGCAAAGTTATCTATACATCAATGCTGGATGAGAACGGCGGCATCATGTGCGACCTGACCGTTAGCCGATTGGGAGACAATCGGTTTTGGGTGGTCACAGGAGGCTCGGTGGGCGGACATGATCTCGCCTGGATGATGTCGCATTGCCCTACAGATGGGTCAGTTCGGATTGAGGACGTTTCAGCTAGCTACTGCTGCGTTGGATTGTGGGGCCCCCATGCTCCTGACGTCTTGCAGTCCGTCACCTCCACAGATGTATCGATGGAACGCTTTCCATTCTTCAGTGCCCAGCAGATTTACATTGGCACGACCCCGGCTCTGGCGGTGCGGGTTTCCTACGTGGGCGAATCGGGGTGGGAAATCTATGCCCCCACCGAATCTGGCTTGAACCTATGGGATACGCTTTGGGAAGCCGGACATCCACTCGGGCTGATTGCTGCGGGAGGTGGAGCCTTTGAATCGCTGCGCTTAGAGAAGGGCTATTTGCTCTGGGGGGCTGATATCCACACAGAATATGATCCCTACGAAGCAGGATTGGGCTTTGCCGTGAAACCCAGTAAGGGAGACTTTATCGGTCGTGAGGCGCTGCTCCAGCGCAAAGAGAATGCGACTCGCAAGCTCTGTTACCTAGCGTTAGATGATCCGAATGTAGTCGTGATGGGTAAGGAGCCACTTCTGGCTGGCGATACGGTTGCGGGTTATGCGACCAGCGCAGGCTATGGGCACAGCATTGGTAGAACCGTGGTGTATGCTTACTTGCCGCTAGAGTATGCCCAGGCAGGCACTCGGGTTGATGTGGAATACTTTGGCGATCGCCATGCAGCAACGGTTGCGCCCAAAGCATTGCTCTAGTTGCTATGGAGAGTGTTGACTCTGAACAGCGATCGCCCTGTCAATTCGTACGATGAGAAAACGCGACTGATGCCGAGTATTCTGACTGCTAACTAGCTCACATTTGCCCTATGCTGACATTCTCGCTAGAAGTTACCCCCACCGCCAATATTGAGGAAATTCCATCCTCGATTCGAGATGTTTCAATCGCGTTTCTGCCCGGACGAAATGAGAGAGACGTGATCGAGCAGTCCCAGCGTCTATGTGAAGCGGGATTTAACCCAGTGCCCCATATCCCTGCACGTAGCATCCGGCATAGCTGCCATCTCGGAAGCTTTATTCAACAGCTCAGAGAAGCCGCTCATATTCGGCAAGTCTTGATTATTGGAGGGAGTTGTGAACCCGTTGGAGACTATACGTCGAGTCTGCAACTACTTGAAACTGGACTGTTTAATGGCATGAAGGTCGGCATAGCAGGGCATCCAGAAGGCACTCCCTATTTGAGTGATGCTGACTGTGATGCCGTCTTGCTGAAAAAAAATCAGTTCGCTGATGCGATGGGGATTGACATGTACATTGTCAGCCAATGGACGCTCAATCCAAATTCAATTCTAGATTGGCTGCAGCGAATTCAAGCCTTCAATCGACTCCCGGTTCACATTGGCATTCCAGGGCCTGCATCGGTCACGTCGCTGATGAAGTTTGCGGCAATTTGTGGCGTGAAAAACAGCATGACGGCGCTGAGACATCAAGGTAAAAATCTAACTCAGCTAATGATGACTCAAACTCCTGACAGTCTGGTTGATCAGCTTCGAGAGCATGTCGATCAGTTTCATGTATATCCCTTTGGCGGGCTGCCCAAAACTTGCAAATGGCTGGAAACTCGTATGG
>JBNPEG010000212.1:8149-34596 GCA_051117555.1 Elainellaceae cyanobacterium
ACTCAGCTAATGATGACTCAAACTCCTGACAGTCTGGTTGATCAGCTTCGAGAGCATGTCGATCAGTTTCATGTATATCCCTTTGGCGGGCTGCCCAAAACTTGCAAATGGCTGGAAACTCGTATGGTTGAGCAGCCCCACTCAGTTCTAACTCGATGCTGACTTAGATCATTTCAAACAGTGCCGAATGCCGACGCGGCGTTCGGCATGTTCCCTACTACTACTACTACTACTACTACTACTACTACTACTACTACTACTACTACTACTACTACTACTACTACTACTACTACTACTTCTTCTTCTTGACTTCTTTCTCTCGATGGTTTCGAGAGTCCTTGTCATATCAGTATGGCAAGGTTATAGCGCTACTTCTTTCTCCGCCGAAATGAGTTATCAATCGCCGCTCCTGGGCGCATATCTACCATTATCTTGAACTATTGGGTGTGTCATATGGCAATCAGCGTCTTCGAACTGTTCAAAATTGGCATTGGCCCATCGAGTTCTCACACCGTTGGCCCTATGCGTGCCGCATTGCAATTCGTCACTGGCTTAGAGAGCAATGGCCTATTAGCCAATGTTCGATGGATTAAAGCAGAGCTGTTTGGTTCTCTAGGCGCAACTGGTAAAGGCCACGGCAGCGACAAGGCTGTCCTGTTGGGACTTGAAGGTGAAGCCCCTGACCTGATTGATCCTGAATGCATCGAAGTGCGGCTTGCTCAAATCCGAAACGAAGGGCGATTGCGGCTCTTTGGCACCCATACCATCGAATTTCATGAAGCAGACCATCTCGTCTTTCATTGGCGATCGCTCCCTTATCATCCTAATGGTATGTGTTTCACGGCCTATGATAGTGCTAATACTGCGATCGCGCATCACGTCTACTATTCTGTGGGCGGCGGATTTGTCGTGAATGAAGACGCAATGGAGAGCGATCGCCTGAAACCTGATCAAACCCCCATTCCCTATCCATTCAAAACTGCCCTGCAACTGCTCGAACTCTGCCAGCACGAGCACTTATCTATCAGTCAACTCATGCTTGAAAATGAGAAAAGCTGGCGTTCTGAAACCGAGATTCGCGACGGGTTGCTTCATGTCTGGGCAGTTATGCAAGAGTGCGTGAAACGGGGCTGTCATACCGAGGGAATTTTGCCGGGGGGGCTAATGGTGAAACGTCGAGCTGCTGACCTGTATTCGAAGCTAAGTAGCCGTCCTGAAGCCTCTATGCGCGATCCTCTAAACGTCATGGATTGGGTCAATCTGTATGCGCTAGCGGTCAATGAGGAAAATGCAGCAGGGGGTCGGGTTGTGACAGCTCCAACCAATGGCGCTGCCGGAATTATTCCGGCTGTGATGCACTACTACGATCGCTTTTGTCATGGTGCATGCCCTGACGGAATCGTTCGATTCTTATTGACAGCTGGGGCGATCGCCCTGCTTTATAAGGAAAATGCCTCGATTTCAGGCGCAGACGTAGGCTGTCAGGGCGAGGTGGGTGTAGCATGCTCAATGGCCGCAGGCGCGCTCGCTGAAGTCATGGGGGGCATCCCAGAGCAAGTAGAAAACGCTGCCGAAATCGGTATGGAGCACAACCTAGGACTCACCTGCGACCCCATCGGTGGACTTGTACAAGTGCCCTGCATCGAACGTAATGCAATGGGCGCGATGAAAGCGATCAATGCTGCTCGCATGGCATTGAGAGGCGATGGCACCCACTACGTGCCGCTCGATAAAGTCATCAAGACGATGCGAGATACTGGAGCTGACATGCATGTGAAATACAAAGAGACTGCCCGGGGTGGTCTTGCAGTCAATGTGATTGAATGCTGAGGAATAGAGGAATAGAAGAGAACCTGCGATCGCGGAGGTTGCTAGTACAAGATGGCGGAAGTTTCATACCCGTAGTGTGAGCGTCTCGCTCACGTCGCGGGCAAGATGCCCGCTTAAATGGTTGGCTTATTTTTGCCAAACAGTACTAGGGTGTCAAGCAATCCTAGCAATTACTCACGAGTCTTGTGATACCGACGCACTTCCGTCTTTTCATCAAGCAGGTACTTTCGGTGTCTAGTGGGTATCCAAACTAGTTGGCTTCAATGATTCGTAAACCAAAATTCGATTTCAGAGGTTTCCTGCTCAAAGCGGGCCATATGAGTAGTTCCCGCCGGAACATGATACCAATCACCTTCGGTATAGCATGTTTCTTGGCCATCCACGATTAGGATGAGTTCCCCTTGTGTGATTACGCCCACATTGTCCGTCTCGTGTGTGTGGGGCAAAATTTCTGTCCCGGCAGGGTAAGTCGCAAACAAAACATCGCAATTGTTCGCGACTAACTTAAATGCATCAAAAGGTCCATCAAACTTTGGCAACGACTGAATTTGCTTTGGGAAATGTACCATGCTGACCTCTTCTAGACCGGTGGCTTTGTAACCGTATCGAGTCACTAATACTATACCTGTGTCCAACAGTGGGATCGTGTAATTAGGCCAGACACGTTTTCATAGTGGCGAAAGCAGTGAGACTGCAAATGTACGGCAATGGCTGCAACCGCTTGATGTCGCAGGAGATGGATAGCAAAGAGGAGTCATCATCTACTGGTCGCTATCACTATTGAGAATCGGATGGGTCAATTCCCAGGATTCTTCGTCATCGGGTGTTGACTGGAGATAAACCTCAAACATATTGTGCGTCTGCCTCAATGTGTGATCGGTAAAGTCAAGCGTCACATCATAGGTGCCGCGAACTCGAACGGCAGACTGGGCATCGCTCGTGACCGATTGTTGGCTGTCGATTTGAACGTTGTCTACGGTAATGAGGGGCGGTTTTGTTGCAGTTCGATAAAGCTGTTGCGTCAGTTCGGCTTGCACCTGCCCTACTTGCAGGGCGATCGCCTTTTTCACAGTCGATACATCAGGACCTCCTCGACTACAGGCCGTCATCAGCATTGCCAGTAGAACGACGATGACAACTCTTGCTCTTAATCGTTGATTTCTATTCACTCGTCTCATAAGAATCTATACTGCGCCATCTCCGAAGGATAGTATAGGCGTTGGGTAAGCGATTTGGTTTGCTAAATGGATCAAGCTTCCCTATCCCTTAATAAAGCGCGTAGTGTTTGTCTGGTAACCTTTATGTCTAACAAGACTCTTGATCTGAGCGATCGCCTCTATGACTATATCCTGTCGGTTTCCCTACAGGAACCTGACATTCTCAAGCAGCTTCGAGATGAAACCACTCGCCATCCTATGAGCCAAATGCAAATTGCACCCGAGCAGGGGCAGTTTATGGCATTGCTCGTTCAGCTCTTAGGCGCTAAGAAAACGTTAGAAGTCGGCGTGTTTACTGGATACAGTTCGCTTGTAGTTGCATTGGCGCTGCCAGCCAATGGCGAAATCGTCGCCTGTGACATCAGCGATGACTATACTGCGATCGCCCGTCGCTATTGGGAGATGGCGGGTGTGGCTGATAAGATTGATCTCCGCATCGCCCCTGCCCTCGAAACGCTAGATCAACTCTTGTCAGACGGGCAAGCAGGCACGTTTGACTTTGCATTTATCGATGCAGATAAATCAAATTACGACGAATACTACGAGCGATCGCTCCAACTCATCCGCCCAGGGGGCTTAATTGCCATTGATAATGTGCTGTGGTCGGGGCGGGTCGCTGACCCCAATGAAACAGACAGCCGCACTGGCGCGATTCGAGCCCTCAACGCCAAACTCCACCATGACGACCGAATTACCCTCAGCCTGGTTCCGATAGCAGATGGGCTGACTCTGGCGCTGAAGCGCTCATAGGCAATTGTCAAGATGCGATCGTAAAAGATGCGATCGTAAAGAAAAATAGCGTAATTGTCATTGCGATCGCTTTTCGATGAAGGATTAGTACTAGAACAAGCGAGTACAAGACGGTGGAAGTTTCATAACCATAGTGTGAGCGTTTCGCTCACGTCGCGGGCAAGATGCCCTCTTGAGGGTTGGCTTATTCCTGCCAAACGGTACTCGCTAATCGGTAGGGGAAGAGGGCAAACGACATGATACTCCGACTATGTGGGATGGTTTCAACGCTAATGGCGGTTGTGGCAACCATCGGAATTCCGTCCGCTCATGCCATGAGCTTAGAGAAAGCATCTGCCACCTCGATGCCTCGTCTGCCCGCTCAATCTGCTTCGATACGCATTGCCCAAGCCTCTGGGGCAAACTGCCGAGTGCCTAACCGATTGCTAGATGTCTATTCGCTACCCTCTGTCGCATCAGACAGCCGAAGCTTAGCAAGTCTTGAAGCCAACACGCGAATTAATCTGGATCGCAATCCAGATGGCAGCTTTCTTGAAGAAAATGGCTTTGTGCGGGGCTACGTGCCTAGTCGTGACTTGCGCGGATACGTGATTGCTCGGCATCTAACACGGATTCCGGGCTGCGGAGAAGGTACCACTCCACCACCGCAACCTCAAGCCTGTGCCCGCGTTACGGTTCCGGCACTAACCGTGCGAGAAAATCCTGCCGAAACGGCGCGTCCGACCGGGGAATTTATATCGTCCGGGGAAGTCGTTCGCATCTTAGACGATGACGTAGAGCAAGCGACGGGCAGAACGTGGATTCAAGTCCCCGTTGATGGTACAACGGGATGGACAGCCGAAACAGGACGATTTGGCAACGGGCGCAATCTAAGTCCGCGATTTCCGTGTCCCCAGGCTGTTTCAACTGCCGCACCGCCTAATCCGCGTGCGGTTCCGGTGGATGAATCTGAATTGCCGCTTAGCGTACGGACTGCTGTCTTACAAGATGCTGCCCAACGCACCGACCAAGACAGTGCGCTCCGCATTGTAGATGCGGTTGAAGAAACCTGGCCCGATGGTTGTCTCGGATTGGGAGAGCCAAACGATGTCTGCACCGCAGCGCTTGTTCCTGGATGGGAAGTCGACGTGACGGATGGCATGCAAACGTGGACATACCGAACCGATCAGCAAGACGAGATTCGATTAGAGTCTGCTGAATAATGCTCAGCGTAACGCACCGTTCATCTGTGATTTGAAGGAATTACCACCGGAGTTGAGACGCAATTTCGACACGCGGAGGGGGCGATTCGACGGTTGTCATCATCTCTTGAATGCAGGCTTCATTGGGAGGCTGATTCGGATTTTCTAGAAATGCCGTAACCATCGAACCAGGGCAGGGTTGCCCCGATGTGAATGACACAGCCAATGCCCCATGACCAACTCTAGGATAGTTATATATGTAGGCGTTCGGAAGATTATTGGCAACTAACACGCCAAATGCAAGCGGCGTAATGTTGTCATATTGCCCATTCATAATTAAGGTCGGAATCGTACTATCAACAGGCGTGTATGCACTGTCGGGCAGCGTTGCGACGTTATAGATGTCGCAATAGGCTAAATTATCGGCTCGGATAGGATCTTCAAGCTGGGAAAATGGCGCTTGGAAGAAGCTTTGAATAATAGGATTCTGCTCTGCTGGAGCATTACGCTTCGCACAAATGACGCTAGCTTTCATCGCCTCCGCGTCTGGCGATCGCACTTCAGTAGCGATCGCGTCCGTGAGCCAACTGTAGTTGCTTTCATTCAAGGAGCCATACAGGTTTTGGGGAAGCGTTTCTGCAAAATTTGAGCCTTCTAGCTGATTTTGAACCAAAATGCTGAACATCGAGCCGTTCAGAGGAACCTGAATTTCACCAGGAATATTTCCCATGTTGACGGTCAAGGTCTGAGGCGATTCGTTGAGCCGCTCGACAAGTTGCAAAAAAACAGAGTCAAGATTCGAATAGGATTGATTGCACGCAGGCTCGGCAAGGCAGTTGGCAAAGATCTGACGTAGCGAATAACTACTGGCCTGAGTCGCATATTGGCGACTATTAAGAGTCGCAGGTTCTGTCCCATCTAAAATGACTGACCGAAGCCGATTGGGAGACTGCTGCATCAACACCTGGGCTAGCAGCGACCCGTAGGATGATCCATAAAAGTTGACCTGCTGAAACCCCAACGAATTTAGCACGCTCACTACATCGGTAGCGCTCTCAAGCGTGTTGTATGCGTCAAAATTAACGCCGTTGGTTTCTAGTCTGTCTTTACATGCTTGATAAGCAGGTGCTTCCAACTGTTGACGGCTCTGCGGATCAGCCAGTTGTCCTGTTTTTAACAATTCGGTTTTCACAGGCACCAATTCGGGGCAATCGAGATACGGTTTCGAATATTGCGTTCCTCGCTGCTCAATCAGCAGAATGTCATGCCGGTCACGAAGCTGTGCCGCTGGATTCTCCTCGATGAACCACGGCACCATCGTGGCGATGGTTGATTGCCCGAGATTGCCTGCCAAAACTAGGGGGTCAGCAGTAGATGATGCGCCAACGCTCGGCAGCAGCACCGTCGCTAATGCAATAGTGTCTCCACTGGGTTGGGCATGGAGTTCGGGCACGGTGACATAGCCGCAGATTGCCTCGGACATGCGTGCTGGCACATCAAAGGCGGTGCAGCTAATCTCGGTAAAGCGGTCGTCAAATTGGCTCCTTAATACTCTCTGGTGCCAGTCTGACCGTATTCCTTGCCAAGCAGATTGACAGCCTGACAGCCAAAGCCCCATCGTGAGGCTTGCGATCGCCAACGAAAACTGCTGATGTCGGTTCATACTCTACAGTATTCCTGGATGCCCCGGAATCTAAACTTACGTGACGTAATAAGATGCAAAATTTAATGCTTATTTTCGATTATTTGATTATCGTTGGTATGTAAATTCCCCTTTTGGGTGGAAGACTATTGTGGAAGACTATTAATGGTATCTCAACTTCCTGAATGCATTTCAACCTTTTTACAGGAATGTTATGGAATCACTTGCTTTTGTTCACCACGCCGTAATTTACGATGATCCCGAGTCCGCTCAACTCACGCTATTAAAGCATGTTGATTGGCGGATTCCCAGTTCTGCCTGGACTCCGCTAGTTAGCATCCTGGTATTTTTAGCCGTTCTCAACCTATCGGATCGCGCATCTGCCCAAACCCTATACCAGCGCGGTAGTCGGGGATCTGCTGTCACGGAGATTCAGAAGGCGCTTGAGATTCCTGCGGATGGCATTTACGGGCCGG
Organism: Elainellaceae cyanobacterium; assembly: GCA_051117555.1. Classification (GTDB taxonomy): domain Bacteria; phylum Cyanobacteriota; class Cyanobacteriia; order CAZCXK01; family CAZCXK01; genus DBGGTD01. Next base: position 15,246 of record JBNPEG010000212.1, read on the forward strand.
TGACAGAAGCAGCCGTTCGCGACTATCAGCGTCAGGAAAACCTGGATAGCATCGACGGCAAGGCAGGGCCTGAAACCTTAGAATCTCTAGGACTGCTTGATCCCAGCAATCAAGCCTCAGAAAGTCAGGTGCGTGACGAACCCCGACAAGCCAGTGTCAGCACGCCCACGGGCGTGGGAATTAACGTCCGGCGTACTCCAAATGGCGATATTGTGAATGGCCTGCCCGACGGTGCTCCTGTTTTGTTGACCGGGCGCGAACAGCCCGCAGGTCGATATATCTGGGCTGAACTCATGGGCGGACGGTGGGTCGCTAAAGATTACCTAAGGTTTTCGAATACGCCGTCAGCGATGGCGGTATCGTTTAATGCCCAGGCCGCAACGTCACAGTCTTCTAATTCACCCTCACCAAGACGCGCAACCGTCAGTACCAATACCGGCATCGGCTTAAATTTACGAAATACTCCCAGCGGGCAAATTATGGGAAGTGTGCCCAATGGCACACCGCTCTCTCTAACCAGAAACGAACAGCCCGCCGGTGAATATGTGTGGGCAGAAACAACCAATGGACAATGGGTTGCGAAAGAATTTTTGAGCTATTCTGAGCCTGCTTCGGCAACGACGGCTCAAACTTCGACAGAAGGCGATCGCCCTGCCGTGGTCGCTACGCGTAGCGGCGTTGGCGTCAATGTTCGTGATACTCCCAATGGCACTATCATTGGCGGATTGCCCGATGGAACAACGGTTTCAGCGACTGAAACAGAGCAACCGTCCGAAAGATATACGTGGGTGAGAACCAATCGGGGATGGATTGCCAAAGAGTTTTTACAGTTTAGGGGAAGCACAGGCGGAAATGCGATCGCCACCTCCGAGCAACCGCCCCAGGAATCCACTACAGCAAATTCAGAGACAAGTTCAGAACCAGCGTCTGATACAAATGCAAATGCAAATGCAAATGCAAATGTAGATACAGATACAGATACAGAGGCAAATGCAAATGCAAATGCAGATACAGATGTAAATGCAGAGGCAAATGCAGAGGCAAGTTCAGAGGCAAGTTCAGAACCAGCGTCTGATACAAATGCAAATGCAAATGCAAATGCAGACAATTCATCCAATTCAACACCGGCGATCGCCAACCAATCCTCGTCCGCCAATCAATCCGCCAATCAATCTACCCCGAATGAGGCTGATACATCCGATCAGTCTGTTACGCCCTCACAGCCAAGCGCTAACGCCATTCAGTCTCCTACTTCTGAATCCGTTAAGTCACCATCTGACGAGTCCAATGCCGACTCTTCTCCTGGGTTAGCAGACTCATCCGATCAACAGGCCGATTCAGCGTCAGAGGCGTCTGATTCAGACGTATCCAATGTAGACGCATCCAATGGTGAAAATTCATCAGACGAATCAGCAGTGACCCAACCGTCTGATGAGTCTGGGTCTGCAACCACGCCGTCTAATAACGCAGCGGCGCCCGAGTTAGAAAGCTTTACAACGTCGGTTGATCCTCGACGGTTTAAGGGCCCCCAGGGAACGTTTTCGGTTAAACGTGAAACCGAGCGGCGCGCTAACCCGGATGGTGAATCGGTTGGGGAAATTGCCGCATCTGATACGGTTTCTGTGACCGATCAGAGAAAGCTTGCAGACGGATCAATATGGGCACAGCTTGAGGATGGCACGTGGATTGATTCGGCTGCCATCGACGTTATGCCGTCTGATTCGCCCAATCCATCACCGACGCCCTAAATCGATTATTCTAATGTGCCGTGTTCGAGTCGAGTTTTAGCGAACGAAAGCGCGTCGTCTGCACTGGCAATTTTACCTTCTGCACGGGCAATTTGAATGGCTTCGAGTAAATGTCCGACTTGAGGACCTGGCGGAATGTCTAGTTTAGTCATCAAGTCTCGACCGCTCAGCAGCGGATGAGGATGGGCAATTGGGTCATCTTTATCGAGAAATCGAGACACGATGGGGGCGATCGCCTCGGTTGATCTGCCAAGCGCAACGGCTAAGACGGCAGCAGCCGGAAGCGTCACACCGACGGTCTGGAAAAAGAAATATAAATCTCGCCGTGACAGGTAAGGGAGCGTATCTGTAGAAAGTTGAGGCATCACGCGCAGCAGGGTCAGAACAGCGTGAACTTCGGCCCGGCTATATTTTAGTCGCCAAAGTTCATGCTCAGCCTCGTCAATGTCATCAGACACAAGTTGAGTCAGTTTTGCGATTTTGAGCCAGTTGCGTTGACTTGCTGAGGCTTTTTGCTGGTCGCGAATCCAGCTTTTCAAGACCTCATCAAATTTAGGCATTGATGCGCTCAGTGATGCGGCAGATTGATCAATCTGGGCAACACGCTGAAGCCTTTCCTGGGTGATATGAGGTAACCAGTGTTTGAGCAAGCCATCTTGCCAGGCGAGCATCAGCATTCCAGTGCCATCGGGAGTACTGAGCAGATAACTCACCTCAGACTGAACCCGTTCAGGTGCCACATTCTGTAGTAAGCCAGCAAGATTTTGAATAGCAGCGCGAGTTTGAGACTCGACGCGAAACCCAAGCTGAGCAGCCTGACGATACGCTCGTAACAGGCGCAGAGGGTCTTCCTCCAGATTTTCGCGAGACACCATCCGAATCAGCCCTTGATTGATATCACTGTGTCCCTGAAGCGGGTCGAGGAGGGTTTCTGTCTGGGGGTGATAGGCGATCGCATTGACGGTAAAATCTCGCCGATAGAGATCGGATTCCAACGTAGGACCCACCTGTTGAGCAAAGTCTGCCGTGGCCTGCTCAAACACGACACGGGCGATTTTGCGATCGGCATCCAGCAACACAAACCCAGCGCGATAATATCGGGCGATCGCCTGAGCTGTCTCGACTGCCCCCAAGGGCATCACAAAATCTAGGTCTAGATAATCAGCATGGCGACCGAGTAGGGCATCACGAACATTTCCGCCGACGAGATACGTCGCCACGGGCAGCCACTCTAAATCAAATGGCCACCGCCGCGGAGACAGGACACTAGACGGCACGACGTCAGGGCAGCAATCAGAATCTTGATCAAAATTCGTTGTCGGCAAGTCAGTATTGCTCAGAATAATAAACTGTCTAATAACAAGCGTAGCCCAATGACTATAACGGTTCTTTGTACAGTGGAAAACCGTCTCGGGCAGGACTTAAGCTGACGAGAGTTTTTAATATCGCATGTCTTGGGGAAGAATCCTCCTGGGTCGTTTGGGCATCATGATATAAGCTCACTACCTGACCTGTCTGGTTTATCCAGAACGATATGCTGTTGTTTGATCGAGAAAGTGACAGTTTGAGGATTTAAGGAACTGATATCGCAAATCTGCATCAAAGTAATCAAGTCCATATGACACAAGTCGCCAAAATTCTTCTGTGTTGCTGGATGGTTGCCCCCTTATTAGGACAATCGCATCTTGAGACTCAAGGAACTGTTTAAGAATCACAGGTATGCCTGATTTTGTCACTCAGTCACGCGATGTTCGAGTTGGGACAACCGTTTCGCCTTCGAAGCAACGTATCGTAACTCAGCCCCAATCGGTGCTAATTCGGGGCGATCGCTTCCTGCCCAATGATCCGCTCTTTGGCAACCAGTGGCATTTGCTCAATCGCGGTCAAACGGGCGGGACACCCGGAGCCGATGCCAATCTTGAAGCCGCTTGGGATACTGCTTTGGGGACAGGCGTGGTCATCGGCATTGTCGATGACGGGGTTCAGTATACTCATCCCGATCTGGCCAGTCAGTATCGACCCGATTTAAGCTTTGACTTTAACGACGCCGATGCCGATCCACGTCCGAATAATTCATTTGAGTTTCACGGTACTTCAGTCGCAGGTATTGCCGTAGCAACCGGGCAAAATGGCATCGGCGTCAGCGGAGCTGCGCCGGGTGCTTCATTGGCAGGTATTCGGCTGACGGCTGCCCCGACGACTGACACTACGGAAGCCCAAGCATTATTGTTTCGCAATCAAGACATCGATATCTATAACAACAGTTGGGGTCCCTCTGACGATGCCAAGCGGCTTGAAGGCCCTGGAGATTTGACCCTTGCTGCATTAAGACACGGCATTGCTACTGGACGAGGCGGGCTTGGCTCTATCTACGTGTGGGCAGCCGGAAACGGCTTGCAAAACGGCGATAATGTTAACTACGACGGATACGCTAATTCCCGCTTTACCATTGCTGTATCTGCCATTGACCACAATGGGGTGCAGGCATACTACAGTGAGCCTGGGGCTCCCATCTTAGTAGCGGCCTACTCAGATGGGTATGACGTGGGCATCACGACGACCGATCTGGTAGGCAGCGATGGCAGAAATTTGGATGGAAACTACACCAATGAGTTTGGTGGAACGTCATCCTCAACACCCCTAGTGTCCGGGGTCATCGCACTGATGCTGGAGGTCAATCCAAATTTGACCTGGCGTGATGTTCAGCACATTTTAGTTGAAACAGCAAAACCAACGGATCCCCTTGACCTCGGTTGGACCACCAACGGCGCCGGACACGAGATTAATCATCAGTATGGGTTTGGTGCGATTGATGCCGCTGCTGCCGTTGATGCCGCGATTAGCTGGACATCCGTTGAACCAGAAATGATGACCACCACAGGACGATTGCCCATTGGCGCAACGATTCCAGACAACCAGTTGACGGGGATTCGTTCAACGGTGGCGATCGCCCAGGATATTACGGTTGAATGGGCCGAAGTTGTCTTTGATGCCACCCACCCGATCCGGGGAGATTTAAAGGTCACGCTGACCTCTCCTGACGGTACCGATTCAATTCTGACCGATATTCATAGCGATTCGAATGACGACTTTGAAAATTGGACACTTACCTCAGCCCGTCACTGGGGAGAATCATCTGCTGGCAACTGGACGCTAACGGTCGCCGATGGATTTGCGGGCGAAATCGGCACATGGGATTCATGGCAGCTTAACCTGTATGGAACGGGCGATCGCCTCTTAGGGAGTTCACGAAATAGTCCGCTGGTCGGTGGAGCAAGTAGCGATCGCCTCACCACCTATGGGTCGACATCCTCAACATTGGCTTCAACGACGCCTCGGATGCGACAATCTCCTGATTTGAACCTGAGTTCGAACAGAGATGCGAATAAACCACTCACTGAGATGAGCAGGGATGACATCCACGGCTCTGAAATCAGCGTTTCCCAAAGCTCAACCCGTGTAACGAATCCACTTGAGCCTGACTTAGCCGTCTTTCAACCGATTCAGCCTCCGCCATTAATCGAGGCGTAATTCAAAGCGTCCTTTCGGAATATCCACGGTTCCTCATCTCTGGCCATCGGGGCGAATACTCCGATATCGATCGACGCGAATTTCTTCTAGCACTTGATATACTTGCTGATCCGGCACTCCCATCGTCATCAGCACATGAGCCCCCAATTCGAGAGCCGCTTCGAACTCAGGTTGTACGACTTCTCTAGCACCCAGTTGGGTTAACAGGTCAATTTCTCGATCGGTGTGCGATCGCGCGATGATGTCGAGATCCGGGGCGATCGCCAATGCTCGTTGCAGCAAAATCCGCGTGCTGGCTGGGTCAGGCAGGGCGATCGCCAATGCTTTGGCAGCTTCTAAGTGAGCTTTTTCGAGCACCAGCTCAGCATCCGCATCACCAAAGATGAATGGAATTCGCTGCAACCGAAGTTTTTGAATGGCGGCCTCACTATTCTCGATAACCAGGAGCGGATATCCTTGGCTTTGCAAAATGTTGACAATAACCTGCCCAACCCGCCCAAATCCGGCAACCACCACGTGATCGTGAATACTTTCCGGGACGGTCAATAGTTTGGGTTCCTCAAGCCGTTTGAGAAAGGTGCTAAGAATCGGAACTTCTAAGAGCTTTTCTCCAAGCGGGAACGACAGTTTTACCCAGACGGGCGTCAACAGCAGCGTGATCGCGGTCGTACCTACCAGCAGCAGATACTTGTTTTCACTGATGAGCCCCAATTCCTCGCCAACTACCGCTAAAACAAACGAAAATTCTCCAATCTGATTTAGCCCAAAGCTAGTAATCACAGCCGTCTTAAACGAATATCCAAACCGGATGATGATTGGCAAAATAATAGCGGATTTGCCAATCATTACCACCGCCACTAATTCCAAAATAATTACGATGTTTTGAGCCAGGATAACGGGGTCGATGAGCATGCCAATCGACGCAAAAAACAGACTGGCAAAGGTGTCTCGTAGAGGCAAGACCTTCGCTAAAGCATGATCGGAATAGTCGACCTCAGAAAGCATCAGCCCCGCCACGAATGCGCCCATCTCGATCGACAGCCCAAGCCCCGCGGTGATCAGAGCCACGCCTAAGCACAACGCAATTGTGGTCAGCAAGAAAAGTTCGCTATTCTCAGTTGCCGCAACAGCCCGAATGAGCCTCGGCACGATCCATTTGCCAAAGGCGATCGCCCCCCCTAAAAACAGCAGCACCTTGAGCAACGCATTCGCCAATGCCCAGCCGAGGTTTTCAGGCTGATTCAGCGCTGGCAGAATCGCCAGCATGACTCCCAACGCCAAATCTTGAGCGATTAAAATTGCCAGCATGATTTGACCGTGAAGCGTGCTGGTTTCACCTCGTTCGGTCAAGGTCTTAAGAACGACGGCTGTAGATGACAATGACAAGACTGCGCCTAAAAAAATGCCCTGTGTCACGCTAGTTGCCCAACCAAATGCCAGCGATATCACCGCAACTAACGTCATGGTTAATCCGATTTGCAGCAAACTTCCTTGCAGGGCAATATCTTTGACTCGTTTCAGTTCGGTAATTGAAAACTCGACGCCTAACGCAAATAGCAAAAAGGCAATGCCGATTTCTGCGAGGGCTTGCACTTGCGCAACATCGCTTAGCAGCTTAAACCCATGGGGTCCAACTAATAATCCGCTCAGTATGTAACCCAGCAGAACGGGCTGGCGCAGCCGATTGGAAAGGTAGCCCCCCACTGCTGAAGCTCCTAAAACAATCGTTAAATCAAGAATGAATGCGTGTTCTGCGGCTGCCATTCGGCGTGGGGCTCATGTGACATGTTTTTCCTATTCTTACCCGATTCCCTCAATTCAGTCTGGTTTATAAGACATAGATTAACTATGCTCGCAGACTCTACTCGGGCTTAGCACTGACGTTGAGCCACCGTTTGCACAACCGCATCTGTTAAATAAGGGAGGTGCTGTTGCAGCTCAGACTGGAGGTGAGTGGCCACTAAGCGGATCGGGCGATCGCCATTGGTGATGTTTTCTAGAAACCCCATACCCGTCATAGCACCCCACTCAACATCGTCACCCACTCTCGAACTCATGGCGAATCATGGCAACCGCATGAGCGAATCCTAGACCCCTTGCAGAGTCCTCTGAGCATAGAAGTCGAACGCGTTTGAAACTGTAGCGAATGCTGCTACATCTGATCCTAGAAACTTGGTAAGACTTCTGCTAATCGTGAGGAGTGAACACGCGTATGAACTGGAAGCGTCTTATTGGTGAGTTCGGATGATTTTTCAAACCATCATGCTCGTGTTGTCACTGAAACGCTTTATCAACATGCCCATGATTTGATGACTCGCTCGGATTTGGATTTAACGACACCCTCAACAGACTTTCAAATTGCAATTCATCCGGCGATCGCCATCTCCCAATAGCAATTCATGTATATAATAATGCGCCCGAAAATGTCTAACTTAGGCGCAGAACGAGACAGCACCTCCATGCATCTGGGCATCATTGGTGTGGCTAATTTTCTGGATTGCTGATGAGCAAATGACGGCTCAATATAAAAGCCAACACTTAAAAGATTGAGTATTAGGGATTTATATTGATGCGATTTCCAAGTGTATTGTTATCAACTCGAAACGTTATCTCGTATCAAACGATACCTATGCAGGTGGGAGGCGGGGATCAAATGATACATGTTCTCAGAGAGAATGATATCCATTAGGAAGTGATTGAACATATCGCCCTGATTTTCTTTATTTCAATGCCTGATCCCGTCTGAATCGTAGACTAGTTTTATTCTATTTGGTGTTGTTCGAAACAATTCAATAATTATTAACAAACGACTAAGCGCAACATCATTAATTCCTTTATATAAATTATGGGGGATATCCCCCATTGTGATCTAATTAGATATCTGCAATTCTTAGCATGGTAGTAAGGAGTTTTAGCTCAATCAAGTCAAGCATTTTGTATCTCCAAAGACAGATAAAAAGCAACTAGGATTTGTCTACAGTAATGATTAAGAATCCCTTTAACAACCCCTCGTTGAGTAACGCTATGAATACATGTCCTTGCTGCTCTGACCAGTTGCTTCGACACGCACGTCAAAACGCAATTTATTGGTTTTGTCCCCATTGTCGACAAGAAATGCCGAATCTTTCTGCCGCCGTTGTTGCGCGTCGCGATCGCCCCAGCCCTATCGAAACATTGGTTGCTGAATCGTTTGACTTGGCTCATAGACTTTAGTTTGACGGTCACATTTATCATCTCAAGACGCGCGATCGCTCGGTCTGCATTACTTGCGTTACATCATTTCAAGAGTAACGAAGCGATAGTAATAAGGCAGAAAGGGCGATCGCTTATTCTGTATTCCTAGAAGATAAACCTCAATTTCAGATGCCAATGGCGGCGTTGCTCATCGCGAATCAACACAATTTGACGAATAAATTCCCGAAAATAAAAGCGTCGTTCTGCTTCTGATAAATCAAACCAAAACTGAGGAATTGATACTGTTTGGGCGATCGCCTTTAAATTAGCAGGAGGCAATTGAGCAAGGCGAGACTGAATCGCTGCAATCTCAGTCCGCACCGTATAGGCGCGCAACGCTGCGGTTTGTTCATCGAGCACGCCCGATTCGACCAGAGTTGGAATTTGTTCTAGAATCGCTTGTTTTGCCTCAATCTGTTTAGCTAAACCTTGCTTAATACCTTCTATATCCGGCATTTCAGACTCTGCGACTGCGCGAGGCAAATCGTCGCAAATGCGTTGAATGGTTTGATCTAGAATTTGCTGGTAGGGAATCGCCCGACATGCCGTGCCGCCAGAGGGGGAGGAAGCAGAGGAGCGTGTTGTACCAAACGGACACGCAACCGGACGCAAATAGAGATACTCCTGAGTTTTTCGGCGTGCTGTCACTCGTGACACCTTCATCGCAGACCCGCAGCGATCGCACGTCACCAACCCCGCGAGCGAACGAGGCGCACTGGCTGCTCTGGGGGATAATGCCTGATTGCGGCGCAACAGTCGGTCAATCTGAGCTGCTTCGTCTCGCGACAAAATCGCAACGTGCGTATTAGGCACGGTTTCTCCCGTTTGATAAATCAAATCGCCACGATAAACCGGGCTCGTTAGCCAGCGTTTCCCGGTCGACACGGAGATGGTTTTGCTATATTTCTTTGCCAAATATCGAACGCTTCCGCGCAGCGACCCGTAGAGCAAAAAATGTTCAAAAAAATCTTTAACAATCGGAGCCGCTGTCCGATCGAGCGCATAGCGGTCTTTTCCTCGACGATATCCATAGGGGGCTTTGCCGGGAGGAGGCAACGCCTTGACTCGATTTTGAGCATGTCCAAGTTGAATGCGTCGCTGTCGCTGTCGCTGCTGAATATCTCGCAAAAATCTCAGCATCTCCGATCGCGTCAGGGTGAGATTTTGCCCATCGATTTGAATCTCATCGTCAACGGCAATCAGACGTACGCCAAGCTGTTCAAATGCGGCAAGGCGATCGCTCACCGCCTCAAGCGATTCGCCTAACTCGTCAAACCGACGCACCAAAACCGTTTCAATTGATTGGCTACGGCAATCGCCTAGCAACTGCCGAAGCTGCTGACGCTGCCCCAAATCTTGATAGATATGCTCAACCTCACGTCCCCAGATTGTCGGAGGTGGCGGCGACTCGAGCAGCGGGTCGCTGTAGGAGTAGGCGACAGTAATCACGAAAAAGAAGGGGTTATTGCAGCGATCGCCTATCGCCCATGTGTAGGACAGGGGGGAGCAGAAATGGAGCGATCGAGCCATCCAGTTGCTTGCTGGAGCCGAGCTAGGGCTTCATCCGATTGGTCGTTGATCAGATAGACTAGGGCGATCGCCGCTTGTTCGCGTGCTCGTGCACTGCGGTTTGATTTTAGCCGATGCCAATCATTGGGGGCGATCGCCAACCGTTCTGCCAGGGCTTGAGCAAGCTCTAGCGTGCTCACGTCTGCGAGACTGCTTGATTTCGGATTGACCAACGGATCGGAAATGAGGGGTTGCGTCTGAGAAGAATCAGGCATAGTAATCGTCTCGTGGGTATTCAGAATTAGTTGTCTATGTCAAACCCTGGAGTTTTCCTAATTAGGTGAACATAATTTTTGTAGGGTGTGTCATCGCCCTGCGTGACTCACCGAAGTCTTGGTTGGAAGAATTTCAGGTCTAGTCATAGACAAGATTTATGCTAAAACTCGACAAAACTAAGCGTAGTTAAGTTAGCCTTGCCTCTCTACTTTACAATGTCGGCATGAGTTCATCACAAGATTCCCCCTCGTCACCATCTGGCGCTCCTGATGCCGAGCAGCAAGAACTAGAGCGCGCTCTGCAAGAGACCGAAGAATCGCTTCAGGCTCTTAAAGAGCGCTATGTCAGCATTCAAGAGGCACAGCTCCGACAGCAAGAACTCAAAGTGCAGATCAATCGCACCCAAGGCGAACTGCGCCGACATCGCACAAAACAGCTTCGAGAGGAGCTAAAAGCCCTGCAAAATCAGCTTGACGATGTTGAAATTACTCTGGAGAGCCGATTGCTATCGTGGAGCAGCGTGAAGGAACCGTTTTGGCAAGCGGTGCGCTTTGGAGGGCTGGGGGTGGTGATTGGATGGGTGATTAAGGCGATCGCGGGTTAGTAAGGGTGAAATACGCATCGCGGATCTGCTATAAAACGGGCACAACCCTCTTCAAAATCCTTCGCTGCTCATGCTCGAACTCTTTACTGCCGGACTTGCAGGACTCGCCCTCGAAACCATTAAAACGACTGCCAAGGAAGAATCGGGCAGCACGCTGGCTAAGTGGCTAAATAAAGACATCGGTAAAGCGGCTGAACAAGCTCTGTTTAGTGCGTCTAAGAAATATATCGAGAATTATGAAAAGCGACACGGCAGTCTCAAAGTGACCTGCATTCGCATGGATGAACCGATAAAGCTGGACGAAATCTATACGGCAGTTCAGCTTTTAGACCGCTCAGAATTGGGCTATTTTGAGTCAATTGATGCGCTCGAAAATCTTTACCGAGAAAGCGGCAGGCGTCGATTTGGATTTGACAGCGAGAGGAAACAGCAGGGAATTGAGGTTGCCAATCAAGAGCATTATTTGATGGTGTTAGGAGGGCCGGGAGTCGGCAAATCGACTTTCTTACGAAAAGTCGGACTAGAAGCTTTGAAAGGGAAAGATGGCACGTTCCAACATGCCTGCATCCCCGTATTTCTTGCGCTCCAACGATTTAATTCTAGTGATGTCACCGTCAATCAACTAATCGTCAATGAGTTTGCCACCTGCGGCTTTCCAGAACCAGAAGCGTTTACTCAAGCGCATTTGAAGCGAGGCAGGCTGCTGATTTTGTTCGACGGACTTGATGAGGTTCCGCCTGATTATCTGGATCACGCAATTACGCAAATTAAAAACTTTGTCGATCAGAATGACACGAATCGCTTTATTGCCTCCTGTCGTGTGGCTGCTTACAAAGGCGGATTTACTCGCTTCAAAGATGTAGCAATGGTCGCGTTTGAGGATGAACAGATTGAAGATTTCATTCGTAAATGGTTTCGGTCTGCCAAAGATCGAGATGCAAGTACGGCTGACCAATGTTGGGAATTGCTGAATCGTCCAGAATATAAAGCTGCAAAGGAACTCGCGCAAACTCCATTACTGCTGACGCTACTTTGCGCGGTATATGACAAATCTCTCGATTTTCCGAAAAATCGTGCATCTCTCTACGGCGAAGCGCTCGATGTGTTGCTAAAAGAATGGGCGGCTGAAAAACGCATTCAGCGCGACCCAATTTATCAGGAACTCAGCATTGAGCTAGAGCGGGAACTGCTAGCCGAAATTGCCTATGACAGCTTTGTTGAGGATCAGTTATTCTTCAGCAAGCGGGACGTGACAAGCCGAATTAAAGAATTTCTTGTGAGTAACCTCAATGCCCCTAAGCATTTGGATAGTGAACAGGTGTTAGAGGCGATCGAAGTGCAGCAAGGTATCTTCGTTGAACGGGCACGAGATACGTATTCGTTTTCTCATTTGACATTTCAGGAATATCTAACGGCTCAATTCATTGTTGATAATCAGCGGATTGATGTTGATAATCAGCAGATTGACTGGCTGGTTGAGAATTATTTGACGGATGGGCGTTGGCGAGAGGTGTTTTTGCTGGTTGCAGGATTGATGCCGGGGCGCAAAGGTTCTGACGAATTGCTTTTAGCTATGGAGAAAGCCTCCAGAGATTATATTAATGCTTTCAATCTACATGACTTAATTCAATGGGCAGACAAAGCTACTCAATGTTCAGAAGGCAAATACAGACCTGCGGCTAAACGGGCAGCGGCTATTGCCATTGCTCTCAATTCTGACCAGGCTAGTGACCTTGCTTGCATTCTCGACCATAATCTTGAACCAAATGACATTTTAGGACACTTTGGCTATATTGATTATGCTCTCAGTCGAGCTACTGTCAGTGACTATAGTCTTGATATAGACTATGGTGCTGCTTACGGTTTTGTTAATGCTTTTAATGAAGCTATCGACGGCTACTTTGATCTTGCCCATAGCATTCAAAATATAAGTATTTTTTCCAAGTCCCATGAATTAACTAAGCTTTTTAGAGATTTAGAAGAACTTAGATCGATGCTTCCAAATATTAATCAATCTAATGAACATATTCGTCAAAATTTTTCTAATCAAATCGTCAAGTGTTGGTACGATTATCTTGACATTAATCCAAAGATACTGAATCAGTTTATGAATCGCGATTACCAGAATCCCAAATTTGGTGAGATTCTCATGCGAAGTCTCGATGCTGCAGGTAGTTTTAGTTTTAGTCCTTCGTTTGATCTAGAAATGGTTAGGCTATCTCCAGAAGAACTCGAAGTTGTGCATGGTGAATTAGGCGTTTATATGTATGTCATTAATTTGATGGTGAGATGCAAAGAAGCGGCGGTGCGAGTTTCGCCGCAGGTTTGGGAGGGCATTGAGGAATGCATGGTAACGGTTCCGTAGGGGCGTACGACTGTACGCCCAATGCAGACGGTGGATGGGCAATTTAGTGTTGCGCTGGGCGAATCGCGATTCGTTCCTACGGGGATGGCGATCGCCCTTATGGTGGATGGTTTTTGGATTGGGATGCTTAATGCAAATGGGGGATTTGCGAATCTGGGTGTTGCGCTGGGCGAATGGCATTCGTTCCCACGGGGGTGGCGATCGCTCCTATGGTGGATGGTTTTTGGATTGGGATGCCTAATGCAAATGGGGGATTTGCGAATCTGGGTGTTGCGCTGGGCGAATCATGATTCGCCCCTACGTTCTGCGTAAACATTATGCGATTCCCGGTTGGTGTTATGCGATTCCCGGTTGGTGTTATGCGATTCCCGGTTGGTGTTATGCGATTCCCGGTTGGTGTTATGCGATTCCCGGTTGGTGTTATGCGATTCCCGGTTGATGTTATGCGATTCCCGGTTGGTGTTATGCGATTCCCGGTTGATGTTATGCGATTCCCGGTTGATGTTATGCGATTCCCGGTTGATGTTATGCGATTCCCGGTTGGTGTTATGCGATAACAGCACGCCATTTATCAGTAATGCGTTGCTGGAATTGAAAATGTCGCGTGTGGATCGAGGAGGGTCGCTCTATGACAAGAGATCTAGATATTACATTGGAATATTGCATGGGGCGATGCTGCTAAATCTCTAGAAATCTCTTTAACCTAGTCTAGTTCAGTGCCTGGGGTTTCCAATCGTCGCAAATTGGGACGGGGTGGCGGCGTTTCTCCTAGCAACGCGAGAGCTTTCTGCAACGCTTCATAGCGACTCATCGATACGCCTTGGGGGGAAAGATAAGACATCAATTCTAAGCGCCGTAGCCGTTCCTCAACGGCATCTTTTGCCCCAACGATGAAAACCTCCCGTCCTTTGTCATGAGCCTCTTTTACCATATTCTCGATGGCGAGTGACGCCGTGACGCCTAGCCGGGATACGTCCGTGAGGTCTAAAATCAGCACGTTGTATTTGCCGACAATTCCCAGTCGTTGGGAGATTGCCTTGGCTGCACCAAAACTCATCGGGCCTTCCAGATGAAACAGCAGCACTCGCCCCCGTGCTTGATCGAGTAGCCGTTGCTCCTTGGAGCTTAGAAAGGGGCTATCATCGCTGTGAACCGTCACTTTCATGTTTGACACTTGCACGTCGCTCAGGTGCTTGACCGTCAACAGATTGGCAACAAACATACCGACTGCTACTGCGGTAATCAAATCGACAAATACCGTCAGCAATAGCACGCCATACATTAGCCCGGTGGCTTTGAGGGAAATGCGGTGGGCTCGCCTGAGGAAACTCCAGTCGATGATGTCGATGCCTACCTTGATTAAGATTCCTGCGAGCACTGCATGGGGGATGAGTTCTGTCAGGGGACCAGCGCCCAGCGCCACCAGCAGCAGGGCTGAGGCATGCACCATTCCTGAGATGGGAGTCCGTCCTCCCGATCTGACATTAATGACGGTGCGCATGGTGGCTCCAGCGCCGGGCAACCCACCAAAAAGCCCAGACACCAGGTTGCCAATCCCTTGACCGATCAGCTCTCGATCGGAATGGTGCTGAGTTTGCGTGATATTGTCTGCCACCAAGGAGGTCAGCAAGGAGTCGATCGCCCCCAGCATCCCCAACATAATCCCGTAGCCCAGCATCATTTTGAGTTGCTCCCAGGTAAAGGTGGGCAGATTGAGCGCCGGGAATCCGGTGGGAATGTCGCCGATGCGAGGAATCGCCGCTGTTGGCAGCAGCACCACCGATAACACCGTACCCACTATGAGTGCTAGTAGAGGAGCAGGCACGATGCGATTGAGCCGCCTTGGCAATCCAAATACGATCGCCAGCGTGACAAGCCCTATCCCCGTCGCAAATGGATTGGCAGTGCTCAGGTGGGTGGGCAACTGTCGCAACGATTCAGTAACGTTTGCAGAGGCAGGATGTCCGAAAAATGGACCCAGCTCGATCAAAATAATGATCACCCCAACCCCTGACATGAAACCAGAGATTACGGTGTAGGGCATCAGAGTGATATATTGCCCGAGCCGCAGAGCCCCCAGCAAAATCTGGAAGAGCCCCCCAAGCATGACCACCGTAAACGCCATGGCGACTCCGTTTTCGGGGTTTGCGGCGACGATAGCAGAGAATACTGTGGCCATGACCACCGTCATCGGGCCAGTGGGTCCAGAAATTTGGGATGGGGTGCCGCCGAATAGGGCCGCTAGGAAGCCGACAAAGACTGATCCATAGAGCCCGGCGATCGCCCCTGCGCCCGACGAAACACCAAACGCTAGAGCCAGAGGCAGAGCCACCACAGCAGCCGTGATCCCGCCAAAAATATCACCTCGAAGATTATAAAAGTGCAGTCCATGGATTAAGTGGCCAGGAATTCTCATATATATCTAGAGCCATAATCGCTCGACAATTGACAAGTAGACGGGACTACCAATGAGACTGTTGAAAGGAAACGTGAGGGCTAGAGCTTCACCTGCGGGCAGTAAGATTCCAAGAGAGCACCTAGTCGGAATGGCTAGGCAGCAGGATAATGTTAGAACACTATAGGGTTCAGGGCGACTCCTGAATATTCTCAATGGCAAGTTATGAATTGTCACGAACGTTAATCGTTTAAACCGATTGCGACCTATGTATTTTCTGACTGAATACCCCATCTCGGTAGGGGCATAGCTTGATGTCGCCTTCAAGGGGGATATCCTTACGTCGCATAACACCTGCCCCTGCATCTAGCGGAATAGACCTACGGAGGTTTATATGGTGAGCCCCGCGCCGTGGTGGCTCACGTTCAACGTCCTAACGCGAGAGCGTACGGCTCTACCATCACCAACTGATTGACTGACAAAAGATCAGAGGCGGGCGGTTAAAACCGCGCCTACACAACCAAAGTCGACCCTCGTCGACTGTTCTCAACCCGCGTAGGCGGATTTCGACTGTATAGCAGCAGTTACTCTGCGAGAAGCCGCTATGCGTCTACAACTGCCGCAAACCAAAATTTTGTCAGTCAATCAGCATCACTCGTTGCGTAAGTCTTGCCGATAATATGAGCCATCAGCGTGGATGCGTCTTAGCAAATGTCAGCAGATGATCGGCAACACGCTGGGGCTGATCGAGGTGGGGGACATGACCGGCGTCTCGAATCCAGATGAGTCGACTGTTTGCGATCGCCTGTGCAAACAGATTCGCATCGCTTGTCCCTAACACATCATCCGATTCTCCCCAGAAAACTAGAGTCGGTTGCGTCACATGAGCGATGCAATTTTTCACGCGAGTGTATCCACCACTCTGAGTAAAGGAGGCGATCGCCGCTTTCCAGCCGGGTCGTTCTTGATGAACCAACGAACAGCGCAGCGCGTCAACTAAGTTTGGATCAACAAAGGGAAGATTTGATGTAATCGCTAGGGCAGCCCGCTTGCGGACATATAACCAATCTGCTCCCAATTCGATCAGGGGATGGGGGAGAACCTGCCCAACCGGAAACCCACCGGAGAAGCCCACGCTATCGATCAACACGAGCGATCGCACCCAGTCAGGATGATGCACCGCGAAGTCAATCGCGACTGCCCCTCCTAACGACGCACCCACCAAAATGACAGGGTGTCCTATCCAGGTTTCTAAGAAAGCCAACAAATGCTGTCGGATACTTCGAGGATTGATCGCCACCTGAGACGTATAGTCTGTAAATCCAAACCCAATCAAATCTACTGCCCACGTCTCGCGCTGGGCTGTTAATAGAGGAAATAGCCGCCGAAACTCTAGCAGCGAACTATCAAATCCAGGAAGTAACAGTATGGGAGCAACATCCGATGAGCAAGCTGATTGCTCAGGAAAGTCGTAAACGCAGGCGGTCGCAATGTCGGCCATACCCAGATCAAACGGAACCCTCACACTCTGACGTTCGAGTCGTTGAAGGAGGGCGATCGCTTCTGAGTCCTGCATGGCAATGATGTGCGATCGGAGGTCTTGATCCATGTATGCTCACGGCTAAATCGGGAGTTTGGGAGGGAGGAGTGCGGGCATCTTGCCCGCGTTGGCAATGCCTCTCCATCAGGAGAAGCGAGACGCTAATGCGATGCATCACACAAGCGTTGGTGTAGCCTTGCTATAGGCAAAACGCACTGGAGATTTTTACAAATCATCGGGGATGGCTATATAACCCATTTAAATTCAGAAATAATGCAAAAAAAATCAATGCAGAAAAATAATGCAAATCTTGCTGGTAGAAGATGATACTCGATTATCGGAATCTTTGGCGGAGGCACTGATGGCGCAGCGATATGGAGTCGATTTAGTCAGGGATGGAGAATCCGCTTGGGAGCGACTTAGCACAGTTACGTATGATCTCGTACTGTTGGATGTAACGCTGCCAACGTTAGATGGCATTCGGTTGTGCCAGCGTTTCCGAGATCATGGCTATTTGACTCCCGTACTCATGCTGACTGCTCGTGACACAAGTTTGGATAAAGTCATCGGGCTGGATTCTGGAGCCGATGCTTACATGGTAAAGCCGTTTAATCTCCAAGAACTGCTTGCTCAAATTCGAGCCTTACTCCGTCGGGGACAGGCTGGTTCGACAGCCGTCCTGACGTGGGGCGGATTACAGCTGAATCCTGATACCTATGACGTGACCTACGAGCGATCGCACATCCATCTGACTCCGAAAGAGTTTGCATTGATGGAAGCCCTACTGCGATACGGCAGGCGAGTGCTGAGTCGCGCTGCTATTATCGACCATCTTTGGACTCCCCAAGAGACTCCTGAAGCAGACACCATCAAGAGCTATATCAAGAACCTCCGAGCCAAACTTAAAGCATCGGGGGCACCCAACAATTTGATTGAAACTGTTCATGGGGTGGGGTATCGCCTGAAATCTCTAGATTAGGAATTAAAGGGTTGCTGCAAACCCCGTAATTAATGTTAGGAAGAGCCAACATTCTCCACGAATTCTCCACCGATTCATCCTCAAAATCTATACCTTTCATCTGTAACTTAGATTCCAACGTTCCAGAAGAATCCGGTGCTTCTGTGCATATGAAATGCTGTACGAGCAAGCAGAAGAAATTGTAGCGATTGATGCAATTTTATCGTGGATTCGGTTTTTTTGGAATGGAAAGTTGAGCATTTGCTAAGTACCGAATTCCATCGTTTGCCTGACGGTTGACCTCGATGGCAATGACTCAATTTCAGTTAGTTGAGATGAGAGATAATCCCCAATGAAACATAACGACCCATTGCGATTAGCTACGTCTGCTGGAACCACTGAGGCACTCGAAGATTCGCCAGAACTGCGGAATCCTCCATCCGATATGATTTATGGCTTGGAGGCAAAACCTCCCTTGCGGGAGACAATCGCCGCTGCTTTGCAACATGTCTTGGCGGCCTTTGTGAATATCATTGCCCCAGCGATTGTTGTCGGAAACAGCATCGGCTTAGAAGCGACTGACATTAGTTTTCTAATTAGTATGTCGCTATTTATTTCTGGTATTGCTACATTCATTCAAATTCATCGCGTCGGACCTGTGGGGTCTGGGTTATTGAGCATCCAGGGCACTAGTTTCGCCTTTGTTGGAACCCTCGTCACCGTTGGAACAGCCGCCGTTGCTACAGGGCGTTCCCCCACTCAAACTCTGGCGTATTTGCTCACTATTTGTATGCTGGGGTCTTTCGTTGAGATCATTCTCAGCCAGTTTATTAAACCCCTCAAAAAAGTCATGACCCCACTGGTGAGTGGCATTGTTGTGGTGATGATTGGGCTGAGTTTGATTCGCGTCGCAATTACAGCGATGGCGGGTGGACCAGGGGCGATCGCCAATGGTACATTTGCAAGTCTACAGAACCTGGGGGTTTCACTCCTTGTGCTAACCGTCATTGTGGTTCTCAATTGCACGCGCAGCACTTTTCTACGGATGTCTGCCATTCTGATTGGCTTAGGAACGGGAATTAAATAATCTGTAATTCTGGTTTGGCTGTGTAATTCCATTGTGGTAAAACTTCATCGAAGACAATCTTCATGTTGGCTTTGAAATCTTCAGCAACTTTTCGACCCGTTTTA
>JBNPEG010000170.1:0-33993 GCA_051117555.1 Elainellaceae cyanobacterium
TAGATCAATCAGCGCAAAACGATGCTTCCTTGAATTTAGACTACTTGCTAATTCAAGGAAGCATCGTTGCATATATTAATTGACACTCCGACTTCACTAACGTGGATTGTGAGAACTCTATGCTCCACAAATTATTTATAAATCTTCGTAATGGTTCGTTGCGATATGCTTCGTTGCGATGACGATGGCGATCGCCAGAAAATGACGCAAACTTCCCACGTTTTGTAAAGAGTCGTTAGCATACAAGCAAGTCGATTTCTTGCATCGTCTGTGTCGTTTATCTAACCAGTGTTTATGAACGTGCTGACTTCTCTCCTCCGCATTGTTGGAACGGGCGCAACTGCATATATCACCGCGCGCAACATCCGCGACCCACAGACACGACCCAATATTTTGGCAGGGTTTCAGCTTGCTGAATCCGGAGCTGTGCCATTTTTAGAGACGTTAAGTCAGCGGGCTGCATCAGAAGGGGATGACTGGCTTGCCGAACGTCTGGCTCGCCATGCCCAAGACGAACGGCGGCATGGTCAGGTGTTTGCCCATGCTCTCAAGCAATTGAATAAGCAGGTGATTGATGTCAAATCGCAACAGCAACGGTCAAAGCAATCGGAGAACAAGAATCGTCGGAGTCCATTTTTCGACGCATACTTTAAGGGCTTTAGCAAAGAGGACTTGAATCCACAGCACATCGATTGGACAGTCTTCTTTGGCAGCACGTATATTCTAGAACTTGATGCCTGCAACGATTTCAGTCGAATGGCTCATGCTTTGCCAACCGACGACCCCAAATGTGTCAGCCTCCAAAAAGGGCTCTTAAGCGTCGCACACGATGAAAAAGGGCATGCAGCGTATTTGCATGAGGCGATGAATCGGGTTCTATCTCCCTTGCAAGTTATGACGCTAATTGATGAGTGGCATAGCCGTAAAGTCGATGCGATGCTGGCGATGGTGAGTGGCTTGATGGAGCGTCAGGGTCAAATGCCGTCGCTAGCGCAAGATGGCGTACCATCAGACCAGTCAAATGATGACGTGACGCCCTCTCTGGCAACAGCGGGCGATCGCCATTAGTCTATCTTTTCGCGACGCCCATGACTCAAACTGTTCCCACCCAGCCTCCCACTGAGCGCACTAAACCCGCAAAACCTGGCGAAATTTTTGCCAATATCCTGGGCACCTTCGCCCTGGTTATCCTTGCCAATTTTCTCGCAGACGGGTTTTTGAACTATCTCACATCCAATCGGGGATATTTTCTTGTCAGCCGCAAGTGGCAAATTTTATCGGAACTCAAGCAGCCGGTCGACTGGTTGATTTTGGGTGATTCAAGCTGCAATCAAGGGGTGATTCCAGAGCGCTTTAGCGAAACTTTGGGAGGCACTGCTGTCAACCTGTGCACGTTTGGTCCGCTGTTAACGTTGGATGATGCCTGGATGATTGAGCACCACATTCAGCGGGTAGGCCCCCCAAAGCAGGTGGTGATCGTTCATGTTTACGACATTTGGTATCGAGAAATTGAAGAAGATACCCTTGCCCATGTTGCCCAGATTCCGCTGTCGTCGAATGAAATTGAGGACTTTGAACCACCGCTTCGGCTGAATCAAGAGGATCAAATTAAGATGATTTTGCATCGATACGCGCCTCTATATTCATCGAATGAAACTCTGTCGGATTGGATTCGAGACCCCGTCGAATCATTCCGCGAGAGCCGCGAGTTTACAGTGACCGATTCGGGATTTATGCCAATCCGCCGACCCAAACCCGTCTATGTCCGGCGAGATGTCCGTAATCATCTCGAATTTGTCAGAGAAAATAATTTTTCAATGTCTCCCATTAATCAAAATGCGATGGCAAGGATTAAGCAGCTTGCTGAGCAACATGACTTTGACGTGTATCTCGCGAGCAGCCCCATTTATGAAGGGCTTTATGCAGACCAAGCCTTTCAGCGATATTTCAACCGCGTAAATCGGCAGTTGAACACATTCGATAATCAGAGCGATCGCATTCATTACGTGCTTAAAGAACCCGTCACCTTTGATGCCGATCAGATGCGCAATGTTGACCATGTGATCGAATCAGCGGCTGAAGACTACAGCGATCGCCTTGTTAACGCGATTCAGTCAACTCGCCGCACAACTCAACCATCCTTTACCCCTTAGCTATAATCACCCCAGCTATAGCCCTATGGGCTTAGGTTCTACACACGCTCAGCGTCCTAACGCGAGAGCGTAAGGCTATACAATCAAAGCAAGCGATTTGCGTTGGAGGTCAATGCATGGCGACTCCCGCTGAACTAGAGTATCTTGGCGTCTCAATGCCGCCGTCTCAAGATGAGCTGCCCTATGACGATGGAGAAGTCATGGAAACCCAGCGTCACCAATACCAGATGGATTTACTCATCGAAGGGCTTCAGTCTTGGCTAGATGCCCGAGACGATGGCTATGTGGGCGGCAACATGTTTGTTTACTACAGCGTAACGCAGGCAAAAAATCAAGAATTCAAAGGTCCTGATTTTTTCGTCGCATTAGGTGTGCCCAAGGGAGAGCGGAAGAGTTGGGTCTGCTGGGAGGAAGAGAAGGCGCCCGATGTCGTCATCGAATTGCTGTTTGATAGCACCGCTGCTACCGATAAAGGTGAGAAAAAACTCATCTATGAACGCCGGATGCATGTTCCGGAATATTTTTGGTATGACCCATTTAATCCCGAGGATTGGGCTGGATTTCGCTTACAGGGCAGCACCTATCAACCCATCACCCAAGAGGCGCAAGGCTGGCTGACCAGTGAAGCACTAAGGCTAAGGCTAGTGCGCTGGCAGGGGACATATCGAGGAATCAATACCACCTGGCTTCGATGGGCATCGCTGGATGGAGCGCCCTTACCGACAGGGGCAGAAGTTGCTAAACAGGAGCACCAACAGGCAGATCAGGAGCGCCAACGGGCAGATCAGGAACGCCAACGGGCAGATCAGGAACGCCGACGGGCAGATCAGGCAGAATCTCAGGTGATTGAAATCGCCCACAATCTCCTCCAGACGGGGATGGATGCTGAACAGGTGGCGCACATCACTGGGCTGGCGATCGCCGAGGTCAACGCCCTACATGTACAGAATCCGCCCAATCCCTAATCTCTGGGCTATTCCTTTGCTTTCAACGTCCTAACTGGCTTTGCTGGGCTGATCCAAACAGCGCCAGACCACGAGCGATCGCGCTGTCACCCCAATCGGTTTATCCCCCGTTACGGTCTTGCCGTTTTCAATAAAGTGCGGTTCTTGAGTATCGATGATCATCTGCCAATGCCACGACTGTAGATTGGTTGGAATCGTAAACTCCACCTCTTCATAGTGATCATTGAAGAACAGCAAGAAACTATCATCAACAATCCGTTCTCCGCGCCTGCCGACTCTCGGAATCTCCTGACCATTTAAGAAAATACTGATTGACCTCAGAGAATAATCTTGCCACTGGTCTTCATCCATTTCGCTGCCGTCGGGATTAAACCAGCCAATATCTTCAACCCCAGACCCGCGAAGAGCCTGACCCTGAAACCAATCTCGACGCGAAAAGATAGGATGCTGTTGGCGAAATTGAATCAGCTGTTGCGTAAACTTCAGCAGGTCAGCGTTGCCGTGCTTGAGATTCCAGTCAAACCACGAAATTTCACTATCTTGGCAATAGGCGTTATTGTTTCCGCCCTGAGTGCGCCCCATCTCGTCACCGCCTAGCAGCATAGGCACCCCCTGCGACAGCATCAGCGTCACCAGAAAATTCCGCCGCTGCCGTTCTCGTAGCGTTAGCACCTCTGGGTCGTCGGTTTCACCCTCCACGCCGCAGTTCCAAGAGCGGTTATAGCTTTCACCATCCCGATTATCTTCCTGGTTGGCTTCATTGTGCTTTTCGTTGTAGCTCACCAAGTCGTTGAGGGGGAACCCATCATGAGCCGTAATAAAATTAATGCTGGCGTGCGGTCGTCGCCCATTACCTTCATACAAATCGGAGCTGCCCGTAAACCGATAGGCAAATTCTGCCAGCGTTGCTCCCTCTCCTCGCCAGAAATCGCGCAGCGTATCTCGATATTTGCCGTTCCACTCTGACCAGAGCAGCGGAAATTTGCCGACCTGATAGCCTCCCTCACCTACGTCCCAGGGTTCAGCAATTAGTTTTACGTTGGATAAAACGGGGTCTTGGTGAATGATGTCAAAGAAAGCGGCTAGACTATCGACCTCGTAGAGCTCGCGTGCCAATGCCGATGCCAAGTCAAATCTAAACCCATCTACGTGCATGTCAAGCACCCAATATCTCAAGCTGTCCATGATTAGCTTGAGAATTTGGGGATGGCGTACATTCAAAGAATTGCCGCAGCCTGTGAAATCCATGTAGTAGCGAGGATCATCATCGACGAGGCGATAGTAGGCGGCGTTGTCGATTCCTTTGAAACAGAGGGTTGGGCCAAAATGACTGCCTTCGCCGGTGTGGTTGTATACTACATCGAGAATCACCTCGATACCAGCAGCATGCAGGACTTTTACCATGTTTTTGAATTCATGAACCTGCCCACCGGGTGCTTTGTTAGCACTGTAGCCTGAGTAGGGGGCAAAGTACCCCAGAGAGTCATATCCCCAATAGTTTCGCAGTCCGCTATCTACTAGGTGTCCTGGATTCGCGTTGAAGTGATGAACGGGCAATAGTTCAACAGCGGTAATGCCCAGAGATTTGAGATGTTCAATAGCAGCAGGATGTGCCAATCCAGCGTAGGTGCCTCGCAGATGTTCGGGGATATCAGGGTGAAGCTTGGTAAATCCTTTGACGTGGACTTCGTAGATAATCGTTTCGTGCCAGGGAATCATCAATTGGCGATCGCCCTCCCAGTCAAATGATGCATCGACGACTACGCCCTTCGGAATTAGAGCGGCATCGTCAATCTCTGAGAAGGTGAGGTCTTCGTCTTCCTTTGCCTCAACGTCATATCCAAAAATTTCAGTCCCATAGATCACATCACCCGTGAGTGCTTGGGCATAGGGGTCGATTAGCAGCTTATGAGGATTAAACCGATGCCCGTCCTTTGGCGCATACGGACCATATACTCGATAGCCATATCGTTGTCCTGGTTTGATGTCTGGCATATAGCCATGCCAAACAAAGTTATAAATTTCTCCCAGAGGAACGCGAGTCTCACGGTCATCTTCATCAAACAGACATAGCTCTACCTTTTCGGCATTTTCTGAGAATAGGGCGAAGTTTGTGCCTTCACCATCCCAGGTTGCTCCTAACGGGGTAACTCTGCCAGGCCAGAGTTTGATGTCCATAGTTAACGCTCCGGTTCAGAAAATAAGTGTTTCGCACGAGGGCTGTGGCTAAGACAAACCTATTGTTTGGGATCTCTAAGTAGATGGGCATAAATAAGCCTTCTTGTAGGATGGGTTAGCGATAGCGTAACCCATGCCGCTAAAGGGTTTGATGCGTTACGGCTACGCCTAACACATCCTACGTTTAATTGTGGCCACCTACTTACACAGGCATATCTCTACGTACTATACAGGCACTCTTCCTAGGATAAGAATTGATTTGGCTTCTCTCAAGTCGATACGCATGACCTGTCTCAAGGTAACGCTCCTCTAACGAAAATGACCGCGTTTCTGGCAAATTTACTGGAGTTTTTCTGAGTTGTGTTCTCCTGATAGCGTTGACTCGCCTGCGCGTAGCGCGGATCGCCCCTCGACCATTATCTTCTCTAACGCGTATTGCCGCCAATGAGCAGCAAGCCAACCGAACGCCTGGCAGAATCTCTAAAAATTCATCATACGTAACAAAGAAATTTTGGAGAAACATATCGTGTGGTGCAGATTGATCGAGTTTACGTGAGAATCCAGCACAAGTGCCCTTCAGTTGCTCCCAGATTAGAGAGAGCAGCCTCAAAAATTATCAAGCATCGAATCGGCGAATCGTCCGATGGGTCGAGTATTAGCCCAACCTGAGCTGATGAAGTGGCGATCGGGATATCCGTGAAGGATCCTCTATGATCGTCCGACCGGAATTCTGAGCATGTCCGCCAAGGGATCTCGATCAATAGCTTGCGTCTGGCCTTGAGCACAAGCAAATCAAGGCATTTCAGGTTTTTTGTCTTTTGATCTTATTTTTATAAAATGCAAATTATAAGTTTTGATTTTTAGAGTCATAAGATGCTTATAAAGGGTTTATACTGTCTCTCGATGGTTAAGATGCTTTTTGCTTAATCTTTAGCGCTCTAGCGTGTCAGTCTGTTAAATC
Organism: Elainellaceae cyanobacterium; assembly: GCA_051117555.1. Classification (GTDB taxonomy): domain Bacteria; phylum Cyanobacteriota; class Cyanobacteriia; order CAZCXK01; family CAZCXK01; genus DBGGTD01. The sequence goes on from JBNPEG010000170.1 coordinate 6,258, forward strand.
AGCCCCTTTATTTTTCGTCGCAACTTTGGCAATAATGCAGTCAACACGCCAATGAAGTTAAAGGCTGAGGTTAAGGCGATTCGTTTATAACGTCAGTGCTTTTTTAAGCCAAATGGCGATCGCCCCGATTTACGCTCAGGTTTACGCCCAAGTTTGAGAAACGAATATTAGGAGAACCACCGTGAAATTAGCCGTATATGGAAAAGGTGGAATTGGAAAATCCACAACGAGTTGCAACATTTCAGTTGCACTAGCCAAGCGTGGAAAGAAAGTCCTTCAGATTGGCTGTGATCCCAAGCACGACAGCACATTTACCTTGACTGGCTTTCTCATCCCCACCATCATTGACACGCTTCAGGAAAAAGACTTCCACTACGAAGACATTTGGCCTGAAGATGTCATCTACAAAGGCTACGGTGGGGTTGACTGCGTTGAGGCGGGCGGGCCTCCAGCCGGTGCTGGATGCGGTGGCTATGTGGTTGGAGAAACCGTCAAGCTGCTCAAAGAACTGAATGCATTCGACGAGTATGATGTCATCTTGTTTGATGTGCTAGGTGATGTGGTCTGCGGCGGATTTGCAGCCCCCCTTAACTATGCTGACTACTGCATGATTGTCACCGATAACGGCTTCGATGCGCTATTTGCAGCAAACCGCATTGCCGCCTCCGTTCGAGAGAAAGCGCGGACTCACTCACTCCGCCTCGCCGGCTTAATTGGCAATCGCACCTCAAAGCGCGACCTGATTGACAAATATATCGAATCAGTGCCCATGCCCGTTCTCGAAATTCTTCCGCTGATCGAAGACATTCGCGTCTCTCGGGTCAAAGGCAAAACGTTGTTTGAGATGGCTGAGTCCGAACCAGTGCTGAATTATGTGTGCGACTACTATCTCAATATTGCCGATCAGCTTCTATCGCGTCCCGAAGGCGTCGTGCCCAATGATGCTCAAGATCGTGAATTGTTCTCGCTGTTGTCTGATTTTTATCTCAATCCAGCCGTAGCAGCTCCCCAGACCTCACCCGAAGAGGAATTAGATCTAATGATGGTCTAAATATTAGGAATTGAATGGTGAGTTTTGAGGTATGAGTTATTTTGGCAAACTCAACACTCAGAACTCAAAATTCAAACCTTTTAGGTGATCTGTGAACGTCGAGCAACTTCGAACATCTCTAAAACTAAAGTGGCTGCGCTACTACCGAGAAAATCGCGTTTGGCTGGTTCGATTGGGGATCTGGATCAATTACGACGGCCAACGCCGACCCTCTTCGAGCTTTATCTTGGCAACCTTGTCTGTGCTGGAGCCTCGGCTAACGCAAATTTTGCCGCTGATTGTAGATTTGAATAGCAATCCCGACCACGTCGTATTCGCGCTAGGGCTAAACTTTAGCCCTGATGACGAGCTCGACGCACTCGTAGCAGCCCGTCATGAGCCTACGTCTGATGACATTAAGATGCTGCCCAGTCACGCGGATGCTAGTGCGCTGGGCGACGCTGAACCTGAGAAACCCAGCCAAGTGGCAGCGAGGGTAGATGAATCGTGTCAGGGAGTTCGGGAGCAGGTTCGCACCGATCCCAGGCACCATCACCGCTAATTATGTGTATACGCTAAATCAAGAGGAAATTGAAATGGCTCTTGCCGAATCCAAACCCCAAGCACTTGAATTTGAGTGCGATACCGGGAATTACCATACGTTTTGTCCGATTAGCTGCGTGGCTTGGCTATATCAGAAGATTGAAGACAGCTTCTTTTTAGTCATTGGCACCAAAACCTGCGGCTATTTCTTACAAAACGCGATGGGGGTGATGATTTTTGCGGAACCCCGCTATGCCATGGCTGAGCTAGAGGAAGGCGATATTTCTGCTCAGCTTAATGACTATGACGAACTGAAGCGGCTGTGTTTGCAGATCAAGCGCGATCGCAATCCTTCCGTCATTGTATGGATCGGCACCTGCACCACCGAAATTATCAAGATGGATTTGGAAGGCTTAGCTCCTAAGCTAGAGTCTGAAGTGGGGATTCCCATCGTGGTTGCACGGGCGAATGGGCTCGATTATGCCTTCACGCAGGGAGAAGATACGGTACTGGCTGCGATGGCGCAACGCTGCCCCAAAACAGTCGGAGACGACACCGATCAAGAAGAGCGCAATGCCATCCAGAAACTGCTCAGCTTTGGCCGTAAAAAAGAAGACATGGTCGCTGAAGAGTCTGACTACGTTGATCATCCGCCCCTTGTACTGTTTGGTTCGCTGCCCGATCCGGTGGTGACTCAGCTCACTCTAGAATTAAAGAAGCAGGGCATTAAAGTGTCAGGATGGCTGCCATCCAAGCGCTATACTGAACTTCCCGTGCTTGAGGAAGGCTATTATGTGGCCGGTGTCAATCCGTTTCTTTCTCGCACGGCGACGACCTTAATGCGTCGACGAAAGTGTAAGCTGATTGGCGCCCCATTTCCGATTGGCCCCGATGGCACTCGCGCCTGGATTGAGAAAATTTGCTCAGTGTTTGGTATTGAGCCGAAGGGCTTAGATGAGCGGGAAGCCAAAATTTGGGATTCCCTAGAAGACTACGTTAAGCTCATTCGCGGCAAGTCAGTCTACTTTATGGGCGATAACCTTCTAGAAGTCTCACTGGCGCGCTTCCTTATCCGGTGTGGAATGACGGTTCCCGAAATCGGTATTCCCTACATGGACAAGCGCTATCAAGGTGCTGAATTAGCGCTCTTGCAAAAAACCTGCGAAGAGATGGGAGTTCCCCTACCGCGAATTATCGAGAAGCCTGATAATTACAATCAGCTCCAGCGCATTCACCAGGCGCAGCCTGACTTGGTGATTACCGGAATGGCTCACGCCAATCCTCTAGAGGCTCGCGGCATCAACACCAAATGGTCGGTTGAGTTTACGTTTGCTCAGATTCACGGCTTCACCAACGCTCGCGATATTTTAGAGCTAGCTACCCGCCCGCTACGTCGAAATACCAACCTGAAAGATTTAGGTTGGGGCAAGCTCGTCAAAGAAGAAGCCAACGTTTAGTAAACGTTTAGTACGAATCAACTTTCTGCTGACTCGCGTCAGGTGGGCAATTTGCCCACCTTTTTTTTGCCTGTCTTGCGTTATGCGTCGGTTTTTAACTCAGACGACTCGTCGCCGGTTTTTAACTCTGGATAGCGTTCAGCAAAGTAATTGTTTAAGGCCGTATTGATAAACGATAAGACGACTGGAGCGAGGAGAAACGCCCAGAGGCCCGATACGCTAAAGCCGGGAACAACGGTTGATGCTAACCAGAAGGAGACTCCATTCACAACTAGAGAGAAAAGCCCTAGCGTGATGATGGTAAGCGGCAACGACAAGACGCGCAAAACGGGGCTAATAAAGGAATTGACGACCCCAATGGAAACGGCGGCAATCATCGCGGCTGGGAAGTTGGCCAGATTGACGCCTGGAAATATGAGATCAATGACTAACAGACTAAGCGCAGTAGCCAGTAGGGTTAGTAATGCTGCAAGCATAAAATTTTCTCCAAATTAGTAAATTGCTTCAATTCAATCGCTCTGGGGGCTGCTGGAATTCGAAATGCTGCGAGTCAATCGAGATACGGGTAAGCGTGCTGGAGCGATGCTCAATTAAAATGCTCGATTAATTAGATGATGACTGGTCTTCGCGAAATAGCTCAGTGGTCGATTGCCAAAGATTTTGAAGCTTTTGTTTAACTTGCTTTTCCTTTTGGGCGATCGCCGTACCCACGTCAGCCATCTGGGTTTCGATGTCTGCCTGCTTTTGCTCTGCGTAGGTGTCGGGTGACTGATCGGCGCGATCGCGAGTTCGTTCGTACCACGCTTTCGCATCATCGAGATGCTGCGCGATCGCCTCTGAGTTTTCTCCATAGTTGGCGGTCAGATTGGCGCGTACGATTGAAAGCTGCGTTTTGAGTTGAGCATAGCGCTTTCGCATCAATGCCGCCTCTGGACTTTCTCGAATCCCCTGAATCACAGACCGAATGGTATCTTGAACAGTCGATGAGGTTTCTTCGCTGGTTTCTTCAAGGGTCGTGAGTGCCCCATCAATTTGGTCTTGCAGTTCAGTTTCTTCTGCGTCTAACTTTGACTCCAGCTTTTCAATTTCGCTGCGCGTCTGGGCGATCGCGCCCTCTTTATAACTTCGAAGTCCATCGATTGCTCCCTCGATCGAAGCCGCGACGCTTTCCTTCGTTTCTGCGCCTTCTGCTTTGAGAGTGTCAATTACAGCAGAAACAGCCTCCTTAATTAAAGAACGAATCTCTGCTGATCCCTCTTTAACTTCAGACATTGCATCAGACACCGAAGTTTTGACAATGGTTCGAATTCGTTCGGCGCGAAGCTTACCTTCCTGATCTGCCTTCTTCAAATCGGCAGTCACTTTATCTCGAATTGAGTCAGCCATTATATTAACTAAAGCATTTTAAATTCCTACTCTTTAGGATCGCAGCAAACTGCTTTTATTGCCTCTGCCCCAAGATAGGCTGATGCGGAATTGAGAGGCGCAAATAGCTCATCAAATCCAGGATTAGCAGCACATTGACAAACCATCGACACTATCCCTATGGCTACCATCCATCTCACCTCAGCAGGCGGCGTTGTGTTTCGCACCCGCAATGACACGTTTGACATCATTCTCATTTCTGTGGGGGAGTCTCGCCGCTGGCAGCTTCCTAAAGGGCTCATCGATGAGGGTGAAACCCTAGAAGTCACAGCTCTCCGCGAGGTGAAAGAGGAGACTGGCACAACTGCAGAACTGCTCCAACCCATTGATACGATTGACTATTGGTATTATGGCGACTCTGACGGAAAGCGGGTACGCCATCACAAAGTGGTCCATTTCTTTTTGATGAAATACCAATCGGGTGATGTGGCCGATCACGATGACGAAGTTCACGAGGCTCGATGGACAGATATCGATCGGGCGATCGCCCTACTTGCCTTCGATAGCGAGAAAGAGGTTGTGAAGCGAGCTCACACCTTGATGACTCAGAGCTGATCTAACGCCTGTCGCCCCTGATACCCTGCAAGCCGAGCATAAAGCTGAGCGATTGATAGATTGCTGCAAGCCTTGAGCAGCTCTGCACAAATTCCTAGCTTTCTTTCATGCGGCTTAAGCTCTGGCGTCGAGTTTGTTCGCTCTTACGCACACCACCGGCTGCTTCATATTCTTTGCTGTTACGACCAAACTTTGAGGCAACATTCACCAGCATGTGATCACACATGTCTGCGAGACAACGCTCATAGTCCAACATTTCCACGTAGACAGAGTCAATCGCAGACAGCATTTGATTATAAGTTCGCTCTTTGGCTCGCATTTCGTCAATCGCAGCCAAAAAGTTAGCCAAAGTATTTTCGTTGCCAAAGTCAAGCTCTTGAGCAATAGACAGCAGACCATCCGCACGACGCTCTGCTTTTTTCAAAATGATAGATGACCGCTTTTTACGTGACATAGAGTTATACCTGTTCGTAAAGATAGCTCCAGTATGCTGAGTCGGCGTCTGGTGTGGCATTTGTACATCTAAGGAGATATGGTCTCGTCAAAGACGATGATCGCTCCAAAGTTCAGTAGTTTTACCGACGCGGTTCTGAAAACCAGCTCTGAGAAGGAACTTAATAACGCAAAACAGGATTCATGCGGGTCAAATAAGTTCTCTTAAGAGTCAAATGAGTTCTCTTAAGAGTCACATGAGTTCTCTCAAGGGTCAAATAAGTTCTCTCAAGGGTCAAATAAGTTCTCTCAAGGGTCACATGAGTTCTCTCAAGGGTCAAATAAGTTCTCTCAAGGGTCAAATAAGTTCTCTCAAGGGTCACATGAGTTCTCTCAAGGGTCACATGAGTTCTCTCAAGGGTCACATGAGTTCTCTCAAGGGTCAAATAAGTTCTCTCAAGGGTCACATGAGTTCTCTCAAGGGTCACATGAATTATGCTATTGATCTATCTTTTGCCACTTTAAAAAAAGCCGAAACGAGGAAAATTCGTTTAGCACTACTCAGATAAATTGATGAAAACCGGAGATAAATTGATGAAAACCGGGGGCGACTGGCACTTTCTTTGATTGTCTGCCTTTGCTACGCAACGCTTCGCGAACTGCCTTCTGCCTTCTGCTCAAAAAGGGGGTATTGCGGTGCTCTCCAACTGGATACTGATCAGAATTCTTCCTGAAGACTGTTTTTGAGGAGAGTTTAGAAGGATTGAACCCTTCAATTGTTAAGATCTATGTATTATTGCGCCAAATGCGTGCACTTGTAGATCAACTATGCGACGAGCTTATGACTACTCCTCTTGCTACTCCCGAACCCTTTGAAACGCTGACGAATCAACTCTCTTCGTCCGATCAATCATCGCTTCGTCAGGGCAAGCCTGTTGTCCATGTCTCCGGGGATCAGTTTGTTGGGCACATCGTAGCGATGGCAAAACCAGAGGTTGTTTGGGATGTTTTGACGGATTATGAGAATTTTTCAGAATTTTTGCCGACCGTCGTGTCTAGTCAAATATTAAAGGCAGAGGGCGATCGCAAAGTTGTGGAGCAGGTGGATTCGCGCAACGTGCTGCTGACAGACATTGAGTCACGTGTCCGGACCGAAAACATCGAAGATGCCCAAACGCACATTGATTTTAATCTACTGGAGGGCGACCTCAAGAATCTCGAAGGGCGCTGGCACGTGCATCCAATTGCAGATGATTCAGATTCCCCCAAAACTCTAATTGTGCAAACTGTGACTGCTGAAGCGGGTGCAGGACTGTTTGAAGGGGCATTTCATTCGATCTTTAAAGATAGTTTGAAAGGAAATCTTAACGGCATCAAGCAGGAAGCCGAACAGCGATCGCCCGACTAGGGGGTGTTTGTTGGAAACGACATCTGTACAATCAAGCGTGTCCTTCACTCTTCGTGAATCTGCTGTGCTGGGTTTTGCCATCGTTTTGCTTGCGTCTACGTTTTTTTGTTTTCAGAATGTCATCGTCAGAGTTCTTTTTAACGAGTACACCATCCTAGGCATTGTGCAAACGGGTGGGTTTGTGGTTCCATCCTTACAAAACTCGTTCCTTTTAATGTTTATGAGGATGGTAGTGGTGGTGCCTTTGATGGCGATCGTGGCGTCTAGCCTGTACCCACCGACTTGGAGCGACTTGCAAAAGCTCAGGAGGCCAGAACATCGTACCCTGCTGGTGCAGTCTATTGGGTGCGGTCTTCTTATGTTCCTGTATTTAGCGCTGCTCTATCTATCCATTGGGTTAATTCCAACAGGCATCGCGTTGACGCTATTTTTTACCTATCCAGCGTTCACGACCCTGTTTTCATGGCAGTGGTTTGGCGATCGCCCAACGCTACTTCGATGGGGCATTATGGCGGCGGTCTTTTTGGGCAGTGTGTTGACCCTGCCATATGTCACATCTGCGTCTGCCGAGAATAGTGGGATAGGCTATGCAACGGGTATTGCATCCGGCATCGCGTATGCAGTATATACGGTCATTGCTCAAAAAAGTTTTGAAACACTCAATCCAGTTCCGTTTACGTGGATTAGCTTTGCAACTACATTCCTTCTATCAGGTGTTAGCCTTTTAATTTGGACGATCGACGTTACCGATCTAGCCTGGAATGCCCTGTGGATTGGTGGGCTCCTATCCGCCATTGTGACTCTCGCCGGGCATCTCATCTACAACTTTGGAATTCGTCTCATCGGTGCTGCAAAAGCGTCTATGATTGGGGCTACCAATCCAGCGTTAACGGTGGCGCTTGCTTGGCTAACAATCCAAGAAACGCTCAGTGGGGTGCAGATTGCAGGAGTCGTCATTGTCACGCTGAGCGTAGCGTTGCTGAGTCAAGAAAAACGGTTATCTAAGGCATGATGGCACGGGGGCGATCGCCTGATCTTCACAAACATGCCAAGTTCAATAAATTATTATCTTGCGTCCTCCCAGCAAGGCGCGACTCAGCTTACAGTGCGACATAGTCAAACACTTCATGATCTCGAATGAAACGTTTAATTGATTCAATCAAATTCGTCGCGCTGCTGGGTCTAGGCGCTGCTGGTTTTGCGATATATTCATTTGCCGCAGATGCTCAGTCAGATTGTGATTCGAGCTATCCCACCGTCTGCATTCCGTCTCCACCTCCTGATCTTGACTGTGGTGAAATTTCACATCGACGTTTTGAAGTCAGACAACCCGATCCTCACCGATTTGATGGCGACAAAGACGGCATTGGATGCGAAGTTTTGTAGGATAGGCAAAGAGCTTGCTCGTGCCTATCACACACCCATTTAATTTGACGGGCACTCGCTGTTTTGCCCATCCCACTAGCGTTACGCAAAAGCGTTTCTAGATTAATTAGGGACGTTTGGGGTGTGTAAGAGGATGTTCTAAAAGGGGCTGGTAACTAAGATCATTAGATCATTCCCAACGGGTACGACAGCTTTCGATACAGGCGCTAAAGTTTTTGAAAAAATTCTCGATCGCCTGCAATAGGAAGAGTGGAGACAGCACGAAAGACAATTGAGAGAATTTGAAACTATCTCAGATTCGAGCCTTCGTGAGTATAGCAATGTGCAATTGCGTCAAGGACAGAAACGGTGGTGTAGGGCCCGCCGCGTCCCACACCACCGTACTTAACCCAAGCGCGTACCGCTATAGTTTGTAACCCATAGAGTTATTAGAACCAGCAACTGACATCATGAAAACTTGGAACCAGTGGATCACTCCAGTTCGATTATTGGCGCTTGGAGCTTTAGTGATTGGATTGGGTGTGGCAATTAACCTGATAACGCCTCAGCTTGCCATCTCAACGCCCCAAATTCAGTCAGACACCCTTTACAGCTACAAACAGCCAAGCCGAGATGGAATTGGCAAGGTGTATATGGGGCGAGAAATCTCAGATGTGATGGGGCATCGCGGCGCGTTTTGGCTAGAGCGTCCAGGTCGAGAACAGGACGAACAGCCTCAAAAAATCGTTGACGCGCTCCCGCTGCACTCAGATGACAGTGTTGTCGATTTAGGGGCGGGCACCGGATATATGACCTTCCGCCTCGCGCCACTAGTTCCAGACGGACGGGTGTTAGCTGTGGATATTCAGCCCGAGATGCTCGATATTGTCGAGTTTCTCATTCAGGAAAACGAGGTCTCTAATGTTGAAACGATTCAAGCTGAGGTCGATGATCCACATCTGCCCAACGGCGTTGACTGGGTGGTGATGGTAGATGCCTACCACGAATTTGAATATCCCCATGAGGTCATGACCGCAGTTGTCGATGCGCTCAATTCAGGTGGCAATGTAGTCCTAGCAGAATATCGAGGTGAGAATCCATTCATTCCTATCAAACGGCTTCACAAAATGACCCAGCAGCAAGTTCGTCGTGAGATGAATGCAGTGGGTTTAGAGTGGGTCAAAACGGAGGAGATATTACCGCGTCAACATTTGATGGTCTTTGAGAAACCCTAATGAGTCGCAGAGGCATTCAAAATCTCATCATCGATTGAGAAATCAATCTCAGCCTGGTCACGCTTCGACAGAAGATAGTCATTTTGGAATGAATCTTTGAGCCCTGAAATCAAGTCATAGTGAGGGTGCCAATCTAGATCGTGTAGTGCTTTATGAATGTCGGCAAAGAAATGCTGCATCCTCAGCGGAAATGCCTTGCGCTTCCCAAAATCAAACTGTTTAGGATCGTAATGCACCAGCTTTAAATTATCAGGAGACTTTCCTGCCGCGATCGCACAGGCTTTTGCCAATCCATCAAAGGTCACATACCGATCGCCCGAAATATTATAAATTTGCCCCACTGCGTCCGCATTACCTAAAACCGACGCCATTGCAGCCGCCAAATCTTGAACATGCCCAAGCTGAGTGATGTGCATCCCATTGCCTGGAATGGGAATGGGGCGATCGCGCACGATCCGATCAAAAAACCACGCTTCCAAGTCGTTGTAGTTTTGAGGGCCATAAATATAAACTGGACGCACCGACGTAAACAGCAGCCCCGCATCTGTTAAATACTGCTCCGTTTCAAACTTGCCGCGATGTCGGCTCTTGGGGTCAACAGCATCCCCTTCCATGTGAGGCATTTGATCTGATTTGAGATAGACTCCCGCAGAGCTGACATAGACAAAATGCTGCACCTGTCCCTTGAACAAATCGGCGAGGGGCTGAGTGTCGCTGAGCGCACGTCCATTGTTATCGAAGACCGCATCAAATAATTCGCCAGAGAGCTTATCTCTAAGTTGTTTGGCATCGGTGCGATCGCCATGAATCTCCTGTACTCCCTCAACAGGAGCCGGATGGTTGCCTCGATTGAACAGCACAACCTGATGCCCCTGTTCAACCAAGAGCTTCGTGAGATAAACTCCGATGAAACGAGTTCCACCCATTATTAAAATCCGCATGGTATTCCCCTCATTGCAAATGTCGAAGGTGTTTACTGCCTAATTCAATTGAATTCAATTAAATTTAGTCCTATAAAACCTCTTAGACCTCTTCAAGAATAAGAAAAAATAGACATGTCGTATACCAAGTCCCCATTTGCAGGCATCCTACTAGAAGATGGTTAGAGCTGACATGGAGGCAATTTAGCTCACTCGCTGTAGCTAATGTTCTAGCAAGTAATCAGGTCAGGTAGTAAAGTAGACGGAATGAGTTTTGTCGGATGCATGATTGAGGTCGCTGACTTGGTAACTCCCATTTCATTAGAAATGTTTTCTACGCCATTTTCTCGAATCCCTTTCCTCTTCGCTTCTGCGTCTGCCGCTGAAGAGGGCACCATGATTTTATCGGGGGTTTTGCTGAGCTTGGTTGTCATTTATTTTGCGGCTAAGCTTTTTGGCGAACTCTGCGCTCGCATTAATTTGCCTCCTGTTTTAGGCGAATTAGTCGGCGGCGTCGTGGTTGGCGTGTCTGCACTTCGGTTAATTGTCTTTCCGGAAGGAGCAGCAGATGCCACTGATTCACTCATTATGAGTTTTTTACAAACCACGGCGGGGCTGAGTCCAGAAACCGTCAAGAGTGTGTTTGAGGCCGAAAGCGAGGTTGTTTCTGTTCTCTCCGAAATTGGGGTTATTATTCTCCTATTTGAAATTGGCTTAGAATCTGACCTCAAAGAGCTGATTCGAGTCGGTCCTCAGGCGGCTGTGGTCGCAATTGTTGGAGTGGTCGCGCCATTTGCAGCCGGTACTGCTGGGCTAATTGCTTTATTCGGAGTGCCCACGATTCCAGCTATTTTTGCCGGTGCCGCGCTCACCGCAACGAGTATCGGCATCACTGCTAAGGTTCTTGCTGAGCTTCAGCGACTGAGTTCTAAGGAAGGGCAAATTATTATTGGTGCAGCCGTTTTAGACGACGTGCTTGGCATTATTGTCTTAGCAGTGGTCGCAAGTTTGGCAAAAACGGGAGAAATTGAGATTTTTAATGTCCTCTATCTAATTGGAGGGGCTGCCGCATTTTTGATTGGGTCAATCTTTTTGGGACGGTTGTTGAGTCCCTACTTTGTTGCCCTAGTCGAACGAATGAAAACGAGAGGACAGTTGATTCTCTCCTCACTGATTTTTGCGTTTACGTTGTCCTATATTGCAGCGGCAATCCAACTAGAGGCAATTTTAGGAGCCTTCGCTGCGGGTTTGATTCTTGCTGAAACCGATAAGCGCAAAGAGCTTGAAGAGCAGGTTATCCCCATTTCTGATATCCTTGTCCCCGTTTTCTTTGTGACGGTCGGTGCTGCGACAGACCTTAGTGTATTAAACCCTACCGATCCGAATAATAGGGAAGGGTTGATCATGGCGGCGTTTATGATTGCGATCGCCATCCTTGGTAAAGTGATCGCTGGTTTTACAGTCTTTGGTCAGGGGCAAATCAATCGGCTGGCGATCGGCATTGGCATGGTGCCTCGTGGAGAAGTGGGTTTAGTCTTTGCGGGTGTGGGATCGGCAAGTGGTGCGCTATCGAAGCCGTTAGAAGCTGCCATCATTGTGATGGTTATTTTTACTACTTTTTTGGCACCTCCATTTTTGCGAATTGTCTTCCAAGAAGAGCCCGAACCCCTTGCGGCAGGAGGCGGCAACTCGCCAACGCCTGCTCTTGAAGTCAATAATGGGAAACCATTCACTCAAGATTCGACCTCGACAGAATTAGAAGGCGTCGAATCGATGCAAGACCCGAAGTAAACACGCAGCGATCCCCAAACAAAGCCTGCTATCGCTAAAAAAATCAACGACTATTCAAAATCGGCATCTCTTAATTCTCGCTTGAGATTAAGAGATGCCGATTTGTGGGATGGTGAGCTATAAGATTAGAGCCATTAGTCAGACTAAGCTCGGCGCGATCGCTGAACCAGCCTCAATACTAAATACACTCCAAAAAGATAACTCGCAGCTAAGACAGGAATAATCAACGGGAGGCTATTGTAATTCATAGTGGCGTAGCTCGATAAGAAGACGGAACTGAAATAATCAGTAGACTTAAAGCTAAGTTCTGGAAGACGTCGCCCACACGTTACGCAAATGCTGAGCAAAGCAAAGTAAACGTATACAAGAATGCGCCTAGCTATACAAACCGCTAGAACAAACGTACGCTTTGATTTCAGCCAAACAGTACCCTTGACATCACCAAACAGTTCTACAGGAGTAGGTTTTGAAGTTTAGTCAAACACGACCGACATCGAAGAAGCGATCGATAACGATGCCTAAGCTAATAACCTACTAAAAATCACACTGCTTGATATGCCGACTGGCAAACCAACAAAACTAAAATCACCCGAATTAGGCTAATGCCTACCGGACTTACTGAACCTTTAAATCCTTACACATAAGATTAACATACGATTCCTAAGATTTAGAGCCTCAAACAGCCTTTTTTTAAGGTATTTAACAGTCTAGTGAGTCAATGACGAAGGAAACCAATTTTTATTCTTGAGAATTATTTGTGTTTGGGTCTGCTGCACTCTTTATCCAAGGTTTATCTAAGGTTCATCGAAGACAGAACGTACGCCCATGCCCCCTTAAATTCCTCACGGATTCACCATGAGCAATCTGAGTCTTTCCATCCTGTCATGCCTCTGATGTTCCCAATTCATCTGTCCTGAGAAATATTCCCTCAGGAATTCAATTGATTTCAACCATCCACATGTCGGGGGTTGACTTAGAATAAGGATAAAATATGTAAAATTTCGTAACTTGATGCCTGAGTTGGCTTATCCATGACCTCAGTTACTTCTTTATTTTCGCCTGTTGAGGCAGATCTACATCTGCTAACAGAAACCCTCAAGCAGCTTGTCGGGGCGCGTCATCCGATTTTATATGCCGCGGCAGAGCATCTGTTTGGAGCCGGAGGCAAGCGTTTACGACCGGCTATCGTGTTGCTCATTTCCAGGGCGACCATGCCAGGGCAAGACATTACCGCCAAGCACCGGCGTTTGGCTGAAATTACCGAGATGATTCACACAGCGAGTCTTGTCCACGATGATGTGGTAGACGAAGCGGCCACTCGTCGAGGTGTGCCAACGGTTCACAGCAATTTTGGGAACCGGGTGGCTGTCTTAGCTGGAGATTTTTTGTTTGCTCAATCATCCTGGTATTTAGCAAATTTAGACAACTTAGCGGTTGTCAAATTATTGTCGGAAGTCATTATGGATCTAGCTGAAGGTGAAATTCAGCAAGGTCTAAATCGATTTGATGCAGACCTATCAATTGAAGCATATTTAGAAAAGAGTTATTACAAGACTGCATCGTTGATTGCAAATAGCTCTAAGGCGGCTGGGCTATTGAGTGGAGTTTCCACCGAAATGGCAGTCGATTTGTATAGATATGGTCGTCATATCGGTTTAGCATTTCAAGTTGTAGACGATATTTTAGACTTCACAGGGTCGGCAGAATCTCTCGGAAAACCAGCCGGTTCAGACTTGAGGAGCGGAAATCTAACGGCTCCTGTGTTATATGCCCTTGAAGAAAAACCCTATTTAGAAGCCTTGATCGAGCGAGAGTTTTCTCAACCCACTGACCTGGATGAGGCGATCGCCCTCATTCGAGGTAGCGAAGGCATTCAGCGCGCCCGCAATTTGGCCACCGAACACGCTCAACTTGCCGTAGAGCAGATCAAAGATTTGCCTCCATCAGAACCTCGTCAAGCCTTGATTGAGCTAGCCGATTACGTCTTAAGACGACTTTATTAAACTCCGTGTTTCCTGCACCTAGATGTGCTGATGTCTAGAGAGACACTCCAGCCTATCGTCTGGAAACAATCTAGGCAATATCTGGAGGAGGTTGGGGAGTTGTCCGGGTCTTTTTAAGACTCAGGCGAATAATGTGCTGAAGATTACTTCGAGCGATCTCTGTGCCGCTTTGAGTGTTACCCGGCATGTCAAAGAAAACCACACTGTAGACCGTTTTCATTGCCAACATCTGAAATAGGATATGAGTCACCGGAACTGGCAACGCAACAATCTGAGGATCATCTGAGGGATGCCGACGAGCCGCAACATCCTCTAAAGTAGGAAAAGCATAAATTATATTCTTTTCTACCGAGGGTTGATTACGCTGCTGTAGAGTAGTCAAGACCCATCCATGGTCAAGCGTCTGTAGGACATAATATTGAGGGTGCTTTAGTTGCTCAGCAGTGAGTTTAAGGGCGGGGGCGATCGCCTTGACAAGATTAGGCGTAGTCCCATCCTGCGGTGCATCATCAATCAGGGCTTGGATCTGCCGATCGATTTCTATCATTTGACTAGAGTTCTTAAATAGACAACACGCTCAGGGTTTACTAGCCCAGTCTAGACCGACATGGTGTTTATTTCAGCCTGACTCTAGTCGATGTGTTAGCGTCGTGAAAACCAAGTTCACCATCAGGGGGAGACCAATCTAGGTCGTGGAAGCGATTTTCAAGCTATTGTTCACCGAGTTAACCCATTCCACTCAAGCGTCCGAACAGCATCGTCGGGATATCGCAAATCGAGTAACCGACGAAGTCAGCCGGATTTGTTCGGAGAGTAAGCGCATTCAAGATTCTGGTGATGTAGAATCATGGCTCGTTACACTTGCGAAGCATCGCCTAAAGCAATGCTTAAAGTATTATCGGCTCGGCTCTCGTCGAGGGCGAGTCGAATTACATAGCACGCTGAGCGCCGTAGTGTATCGATATATCACGCCTCCTCAAGTCCAGTCGAGCTATCAAGCCCGATTAAACTTGATTGAAGATTTTCTTCAGGGGTTTTACATCGAATCTCTTAATGCCTTTCGTCGAGAAAACCAAATGCCGCCGACGTATCGGCCTCGTTCTTTGCTAGAGCTAGCAGAGTATATGGCATTTACAGAGCGATACGGTAAGCGTCGAATTCCTCTGCCAGGACGGCGCAGCCAGCAGCTTATTATTCTGAGAGCTCAAACCTTCTCTAAACAGCAACCTCCAGAGACGACTGTCGATATGGAACAGGCGGCTGAAGGAACATCGAGCGAGTCAGATAGTAGCTGGAATACGGCATCTGTTCAGCAGGTCCGAGAGCAAATGGTTGCCCAAGAGCCCGAACCGCCCGAGGATACGCTTAGGCATACGGTTGTCAGTGAATTGATGACGTATTTGGAGGAACGGCAGCAGGAAGACTGTGCGGATTACTTTACCTTGCGACTGAAAGATTTACCGGCTAATGAGATTGAAGCCATTCTCGGCCTGACGCCTCGGCAACGCGATTATCTACAGCAGCGATTTAAATATCATCTGATTCGATTTGCGTTGTCTCACCATTGGGAATTAGTGCATCAGTGGTTAGAAGCTGATCTAGAGCGGAATTTTGGGCTGACACCGCAGCAGTGGAAATTCCTGAAATCAAGACTCACACGACAACAAAGCGATATGCTGCGCTTAAAGCAGCAAGGGGTACCCGATGGGGCGATCGCCCAAGAAGTGGGTTGCACTACGACTCAACTACAGAAACAATGGTCAAAACTGTTGGAACAAGCCTGGGAAATTCGGAATAATTTAGTATCCGGAGCAGGGGTATCAACTGATGAATAGAGATGTAGAAGTCATCAAGAATCTAATTTCTTGGCTAATTCAAGACCCACACCCATCCAACGCAACGCCATCAGGGGAAATATCTGATCTAGAGACTGGGTCAGGTCAATCGGGTTATTCGGGGTCAGAATTCAATGACTTAGATTCGTTATCTGCTGATGAGGTCAGTGACATGCTGGCTCAATTCAGCAATACATCTTCTCTTTCCTCAAAGTCTCAGCTTGTTGAGGGAGATTTGTTATTTGAATTGGGAGATATACCTGCTGTGCAAGACCGTTTTTATGCTCTGTTAAAACGTCGGCTACAGGCCGAAATCGAGAGCAATCCTCCCCTTTTCCCCTGGGAGAGTGAGGTTTGCGATTACGACGCTGAGTATTCAGACTTTCCCGTTTCAGAATTGGTTCCGGCCAATTTTTGGGCGACCCAGCTTAAAAACCTGAGTCTTCCCGTGCCAATGCCAGACGCCTTACTAACCAAGCTATTGACCCAATGTCAGGATGCTGTGCAGTCGTCGCTGAGGCAAGGGGCAAAGCTCGTTCAAGCCGTCGAGCCCCTTTTCCCAGGGCGCGCTCAAACTCTAAATCACCTCGCCGGGCTGGTGATTTCATCAGATTATCTGCGCTCGGCAGCGGCGCCAGCTATAGAACCATCAAGTTCGGCTAATGCAGAGTTTCCGAATCATTATGATGCTGCTAATCCGATTCAACAGATGGCGCTTTCGCTCGTTGCTGCTCGTGAAATTATGGACTCGTTGAGTCTAGTGGTGTCATCTGAACGACCCAAATCGCAGCAAAAATGGCTCACATCAGCCGGTGCAATCACAATCGAAGCCGAATATCAGGCTCAGCCCCGGTCGAGACTGAAGGTGCAGGGACAATTGCCATGTCAGGGTACGATTCATTTACGCAGCCCAGAGGCTCAATCTACGGCACAGCGATCCACGCCAGGTTGGACGAGTTTAGAACTCTTTGACGTTGAACTCAATCGGTCATATCCATTGGAGATACAGCTCGGAGATTCAGACGACGCTCCATTGACGTTTGTAATTCAGTTGAGCGCTCCTCCAACCCGATAAACTAAGCGGTATGCGCTTGGGTTAAGTACAGAAACGGTGGTGTACTTGACGCAATTGCACATTGCTATAACTCGTCTGTGCATATACGCTGTGGCGCACTGCTTATTGCTGTGCGTCACATTAATTTTCGAGCCATTTAGAAAGATCGCGCTGGATTAGTTCTTGGAGGTTCAGAATATCGTCTCGATATGCATCGATTAGCGCGACTCTAATTTCGGGTGGGATCACAGTTCGAGAGGTCGGGCTAGACTGATCGTGTCGCATCAGATTTCGCGTTCTCAACCCTTTTACGATGGTGTAACGAAGCGTCTGCGAAAATAAGGGCTTGATGAATTCTTTGATGGGATGGGGGGTTGTCAGAAAATTGTGAACTGCCTGATTTCTGGGGATGCGGGTCGAGTTGTGTCGCTTTTGTAAGTCTGGCCGAAACTGAGTGTCTACACCCAAAAATTGAAAAATGTCATGAATAGTATCGTCTAGGCGATCGCACACATCTTCATACAGATACACCTTGATTTGTGACGGGGCAAACCGCTCATAGTAAGGTTTGAGCTGAGCATAATAGAATCCCATCGACTGGTAGTGCCACCAGCAGTCGTAGTTTTTCTGGATGCGTTCAGGTTCTGAGCGCAGAGCTTCGCCAAAATCGCCAGACAGATCGCTACCCCGACTAAATTGATACATGTATGCCGAAAATGCCCGCTCAACCGGATCACGCAAGACCGCAATCAGTTTCGCATCAGGAATATGCTGCTGAATTCGCTCAGCCGCCTTAGGGCTATAGAGATATCGAACCGATGCTTCACCGATTGCGAGTTCATCCGTCACTCCGTCGAATAACGCCTGATACGCTTTGATATCCGTCACGCTTACTCGCGGGTCATCCAGGACTTCACCTTCAAGCGCAAAGAAATTAGGCTCCTTAACTGGGCTCATGAAAATCTGGGGATGCTGCTTGAGATAGCGATATAGCGACGTGGTGCCTGCCTTCATAGCACCGATCATCAGAAAATTTGGCAGGGTCATAGACGTATTACTGACGTAATCGATAGCTGGACGGTATCCAATATTCGAAACTCAACTGTAGCTCGCGTTGAATTGGTTCGTCCTGATGACAATTACGCATTTATTAGTAATTTACAAAGTCATCAGCCTTACGTGTTTATCAGGGTCTGTCAGTTTGCTGACGGCTTTTGGCAGCTATCCGAATCAGCTATCAGCCATGTGGCAGAGGTGTGGCGGAGGCAAAGGCGATCGCTAATACAGTACGGTTTCATATTTATAAGTCATTCTCGAATTCAGCAACGTCCTGAAAGCCAAATACCGACAGCATTTCAATCATAAATTAGTTGAAATTGCCTGCACTGGGCACGTTGGGATACATTGCTCACAGACGATACAGCGCGATCGCGCAAATGTAAGGCGAAACGTTTGCGGGTCAAGCGTTAACGCTTCCGTTGGACAAACTCCCGTGCATAACCCACAGTGGACACACACGTCTTCATCAATCAGGATTTCACGACTCGCCAATGAGACGCCGACTCCCTGGATTTCCATCCACTCCACTGCCGCACCGATTTGATCAATATCTCCTTGAAGCTCTACGACGAGGGTGCCAATTTGATTGGGGGCAACCTGTGCTCGAATGATATTGGCGGCGACATTAAAATCTTTTGCCAATCGGTAGGTGATGGGCATATGCACCGATCGTTTAGGAAATGTGAGAGTTACTCGCTTTTTCACAACGCGGAGCCGTCAATAAAGTTCAGCTAGACTAAGAGCAGAGTCGGTGAGTCAGGGCGATCGCTGACATTCTAATCGCTCGGCTTGTGCCAATCAGAACCCCGACTAATTCAATCTTATTTGACAGTCTAAACGATTTGTCTCTATATCGTAGTAGAGCCTTCATCCAACGAATTTAAGGAGCCTATGTCTGATAAGTCAACTGAGTCGTCTACTCGCCCAAGCTGGCAATCTGAGGGTAAGGCAGGCGGTCAAATCAGGAATTTCATCATTGTTGTCGTTGCAGTGGTGCTCAGTGTTGCTGTTTTTCTCGGATGGCGATCGCCTACAGGCGCTGCATCGTTATCGACCCTGGCAGACGAATCAACGCCGTTGAATGTGGCGCTCACCAATCATAAGCCAACGCTGATGGAATTTTATGCAAACTGGTGTACGTCGTGTCAGGCCATGGCTGGAGACTTGAGCGAACTTAAGCAAGACTATGGCGATCGCCTGAATTTTGTCATGCTCAACGTCGATAATTCCAAGTGGTTGCCTGAAATGTTGGAGTATCGCGTTGACGGGATTCCTCATTTTGTGTTTCTCGATGCAGAGGGGCAGGCGATCGCCAGCGTCATTGGTGAACAGCCTCAGCCAATTATGGCCGATAACCTAGACGCTCTTGTCACGGAGTCTCCATTGCCTCATGTGCGCGATCGGGGACGTACGACCGACTTTCAAACACCCACGGCTGTCCCAGGTTCAGTGAATGACGATCCTCGCAGTCATGGCAGCCAGGTGGTTAATCCCTAACGCAACGCACCCGTTAAGCGATCGCTGAAATCGTTGATTCACAAACCGCATCCTATCCATGAATCATGCCGTCTGGCATCGTAGCATTACTGAGGTTTGCTCCGTCCAAGATTGCCCCATCAAGGTTGGCATCTGTTAGGTTTGCGCCGCTCAAGTTGGTATTACTAAAGTCGACTCCATTCAAATTGGCTCGAATTAATTTTGCGCCGAGTAAGTCTGTATTGCCTAATATCGCCCCGTTTAGATTAGTATCGCTCAGATCTGCCCGGTTCAAACGAGCTTCGGTAAGGTCAGCCCCACTCAAATCAGCATGATTCAAGCTAGCCCCCATCAGCCTCGCACCCTGCAAATTGGCCTGATGGAAATTGCAATAGTTTAAGTCGGCGCGTCCTAATTCGGCACGAGTCAGATCGGCTTCGCTAAGAGTTGCTCGACTCAAGTCGGCGCGAGTTAAGTCAGCTCCAATCAGGGTTGATTTAAATAAGTTTGCGTTCGACAGATTTGCTTCGCTCAAATCCGCACGATTTAGGCAGGTTTCACTTAAATCAGCATGGCTAAGATTTGCTTCGCTTAGATAGGCTCCGAGAAGGTTGGTGCGATGAAGATTGGCATTACTTAAGTTGGTGTGTTTTAGGTCAATGCCGCTTAGATCGGCCTGCGCCAAGCTGACGTCATGCAGATCTGCTTGACTCAAATCCGAGCCGAGAAAATTTGCCTGGTAGAGATTTGCGCCACTTAAATCAACGGTGCTTAAATTACTTCGATTCAAATCGGCACCACTCAAATCAGGAACTGTACCAGAGTTTTGCTTTCTCCACTGATTCCAGTCGGTTACGCTTTGTTTGAGCCGTCCAAGATGTTCCTCATTTGCCATAACTACTATCTCCTGAGATTGAGGGTTGGCGACAGTCGAGCCAAATTCCATAGCTGAAGTGACGCGATCGCTCGATGATAAACATGATGCTCAACGCAATCACTCGCTGTCTTTTGATAGAGCAACCCGATCACCCGTGAACCATCCTTCATTCTGACCGATCTCATGGGACTGATTCTATACCAAGTCCAGCTCCGGAGTTTCCTCAATACACGGTGTAAGTAAATGTCAGATTGACAATTAGATTAGACTGTTGCGTTTCACTCGGAAATGGCTCGAATGGCGCAGAATTTTCGACGGCTTGTAGTGCAGCTTGGTCTGCACTGTCTGACCCAGACGGTCGCAGGAGCCGTAAATTTTCTAGTTGCCCCTGACGATTAATTGTAAATTCAATCTCGGCGTCTCGGGTGCGACTCACCGCAGTCACATTCCAGTTGCCCCGAATTTCTTCTCGCAAGTGGCTGATATACGCAGCCCAAACTGGATCTCGCTGGGCATCGACTCCGATTGCTCCGCTTGCGGTGCGGTTGGGATTTTGCAGTCCATTTCGGTTCGCCAATTGTGAGGGCGCCTGAGATGATGGGTCAGGCAACAAATCGGCTGCGGAGTTTGACGAAGCGTGAGGCGGTGTGGATGAGGTAGAGGGCGATCGCACTGGCGGTGTCGGTTGATTTACATCCGGAGCCCGATCAGATGCCAAGGATTCTGCCAATGAGTCTATCGGAGGGCGATCGGACGGTGACGAAGAACTCGACGAGGGAATCGAGGAAGACGAGAGAGATGGGGTGGTTCGATTCGACCCTGGTGCGGTCGATTGAGGCTGACGATGGGGGGCTGAACCCTCTGTCGCCGATCGCTCAGCAGCGGGGGGTAGATTGGGATCGCGAGTGCCACCAGCCGTTGAGTCGACGATGGCGCGCTGCTCTGTATCGGCAGCGGGAGATTCTGACACAGACTCTACTGGGACAAATTCAATCACTCCCAAATCATCATCTGAATCGTGACGACTCACGCTGAGCTGAGTCAACCAACCCATGCTAGCCAGTATGAATCCCACGTTAATCAGCACTGCCGCAATCCAATAGCCAACAATTAGATGGAGGCGAGGTGACGTAAATTGCAGCCGATATTTCTGAGAAATGTTCATGGGGTGCAACGATGATGCGCATTCACGACAGTGTATGTTCAGAGTGGGTAGAGAAGTTGTTCAGACTGAAAAGATTTACTGAAAAGATTTGCTATAGTACACTCGCCACTTTGGTCTATGATCAGACATAGCAGCATTTAGTAGACGGGTTGATACAAAACAATTATGGATATCTTGACACTCGGTTGGGTTTCGTTGTTGGTTGTGTTTACATTTTCCATCTCGATGGTTATTTGGGGTCGAAACGGATTCTAGTTTCTTTAGTGAGTGTATGAATGTTGAAATATCAGCCTTAACGGTTCTTGCGTTCGTCGCCTTTGGGCTTTTAATCGCAGTCAGCATCGGGATTGTATATTTAACCGCTGTTGAATGGCGCGATCGCCGTCGTCGCGAACGAGAACAACGAGAACAACGAGGACGCTAGACTATCTCTGTCAGACTGGGATCACGGAGACTCTATGGTCAACCCTACTGTGTCCATAGAGTCTCTGACCTGATTGACTGACAAAAGTTCTTCGCGTAGTTCTTTGCATAGATTGGGTTGAGGTCACGTAGCTTGCTTCCCGAAAAGTAACCCAACACCAGTAACGGATTCATTGGGTTACGCTATCGCTTTAGCGCAGCCATGCCCGAAGAGCTATACCCAATCTACCGGCGTGACACAGCTAAAATAGTGCATGAGGTAGGGGGCTGTTAGCGCAGCGTAACGCACCGGGTTCAGGAGTTGCAGCCCTAAGGTGATGAATGGATGCGAAATTGGTTTAACAGAAGTTTCGTTTCATTACAAAGCCCGTCTTTTAGAAGACATTTCAGACGGCCTGGTGAAAAATGTGTAGGAGAAATTGCTTTGTGCAATGAGTCCTCGTCCGGTCTTGTGGCCGGGCTTTTTTATTGAACTCCCTTATTTTCGGGTGTGTTGTCTGCGGCGACCCTCACGGAGGGCCTGAATCGCAAGCACGATTAGCGTCAAAAACGTGATTGGGACGACAAAGACCAGCATGACAACGCCAAATTCATCCAATGCGTCGTGTTCAGTGGCCTTAAAGAAAAGATAGAGGGTGTAGGCAACATAGTAAGCCAAAAATAGGATGCCTTCTTGGCGAAGAATCCTAAACCCCGTAAAAAAAATTGGCAGGCACGCGGCAGCAACCGCAATCATAATCGGGATATCGAAGCGAAGGGCCGAATTGGCAACTGGGACTCCATTCGGGGCGATCGCTCCACAGACCCCAACGACAAGCAAAATATTGAAAATATTGCTGCCAATCGCATTGCCCACAGCGAGATCTCGTTCGCCCTTGAGGCAGGCCATCACTGAGGTAGCAATTTCAGGCAGCGATGTCCCGATGGCAACGATAGTGAGCCCGATGACGAGTTCGCTGACACCGAATAATTTGGCAATTGTGATTGCCCCGTTGACCATCCACTGCGAACCAATCACGAGCATGATTAGACCGATAACAACTAGCCCCAATGACGCTCCAATTGTGATAAGCTGCCCCCGTCTCTGATCGAGATCAAACGGTTGAGGCACGTCATCGGATGCAGTTTGGCTGTCTTTACGAGCCTGATAGACTGTGAATGCGGTATAAGCCAGTGCTCCGAATAAAAGCAGAAACCCATCTGAACGATCGACGGTGCCGTCTAAGCCTAAGATCAGCAGCAGAATAGAGATGCCAATCATGAGAGGGACATCAAGCCGTACAAGCTGCTGTGAAACAAACAGAGGCACGATTGTTGCAGAAATGCCCAAAATGAGCAAAATATTGGCAATGTTGCTGCCGACAATATTTCCAATCGCTAGGTCGGCATTTCCTGCCAAGGTTGCCCGCACCGTTACCGCTAATTCTGGGGAACTTGTGCCGTAGGCAACAATTGTTAGTCCAATGACCAGGGTTGGAATCCCTGCCATTATTGACAATTGGGATGCACCACGTACTAATATCTCTGCACCTCCAACCAGCAACACAAATCCGCAGATGAATAAAAATATCGTGATTGCATCCATTCGCTGTTATTTAATCCGTTTTAGAGAGCGGGCAGTTGTGCCGATTTTCTCATAGGGCGATCGCTCTGATCGAATCCGGTCGTTTGGGGAACGATTAGGATAAGATTATTACGGTTCGGTTACACGTTTGACATCAAAATTCAAGGAAAGAAATCTTAAAACTGTTTCTTCCTAGCCTTAGATCCTGCATTCAGTTTGGAACCCTTACCATGACACTCCCGATTCGCAACGTCGCTATCATTGCTCACGTTGACCACGGTAAAACAACTCTTGTTGATGCGCTACTCAAACAATCCGGCACGTTTCGGGAGGGCGAAGATGTTCCCGACTGTGTAATGGACTCTAACACCTTAGAGCGAGAGCGAGGCATCACGATCCTGTCGAAAAACACAGCCGTTCACTATAAAGATACGCTCATTAATATCGTAGATACCCCTGGACACGCAGACTTTGGTGGCGAAGTCGAGCGGGTATTAGGCATGGTTGATGGCTGTATTCTCATCGTAGATGCCAACGAAGGCCCGATGCCCCAAACCCGATTTGTGCTAAAAAAAGCCCTCGAGAAAGGGTTGCGCCCCATCGTGGTTGTCAACAAAATCGATCGTCCCCAAGCCGATCCGTATGGGGCCATTGATAAAGTACTCGACCTGTTCATCGAGCTAGGAGCAGATGATGACCAGTGCGAATTTCCCTATCTATTTGCATCGGGGCTTCAGGGCTATGCCAAAGACGACTTAGACGCTGAAGGCGTTGATATGCAGCCGCTATTTGAAGCTGTTCTGCACCATGTTCCACCCCCTGTAGGCGATCCTGACAAGCCTTTGCAGCTTCAGGTGACAACGCTTGACTATTCAGAATATCTGGGGCGGATTGTGATTGGCAGAATTCACAATGGCAGCATCACAATGGGACAGCACGCTGCGTTGGTTAAAGATACTGGCGATATTGTGAAAGCCAAAATCACTAAGCTGCTTGGGTTTGAAGGGCTGAAGCGCGTTGATTTGGATGAAGCGTCAGCGGGCAATATCGTCGCAGTCGCAGGCTTTTCCGATGCCAACATCGGGGAGACAATCACGTGCCCTGATGAGCCCCGAGCCTTGCCGCTGATTCATGTGGATGAACCAACGTTGCAGATGACCTTCTGCGTCAATGATTCACCATTTGCGGGTCAAGAGGGCGACTACGTGACCTCTCGTCAACTGCGCGATCGCCTCTACCGTGAGCTTGAAACGAATGTAGCACTGCGGGTTGAAGAAACAGATTCTCCCGATCGCTTTGCAGTGTCAGGGCGAGGTGAACTGCATCTCGGTATTCTCATCGAAACCATGCGTCGAGAAGGCTATGAGTTTCAGGTCTCCCAGCCTCAGGTGATTTATCGAGAGGTCAATGGTCAACCCTGCGAACCCTACGAACTCTTGGTTCTCGACGTGCCTGACGAGGGTGTCGGAGGCTGCATCGAGCGATTGGGGCAGCGCCGGGGCGAGATGCAAAACATGATGACGGGTGGCAATGGTCGAACCCAGCTAGAGTTTGTGATTCCGGCTCGTGGGCTGATTGGGTTCCGGGGCGAGTTTATGCGCCTGACACGAGGTGACGGCATCATGAACCATAGTTTCTTAGACTATCGCCCGCTATGCGGAGACGTAGAAACTCGCCGCAATGGGGTTTTAATCTCATTTGAAGAAGGCGTCGCAACTTTTTATGCCCTCAAAAATGCAGAAAATCGAGGCGTGTTCTTTATTACACCGGGTACGAAAGTTTATAAGGGCATGATCGTGGGTGAGCACAACCGCCCGCAAGACCTGGACTTGAATGTGTGTAAGACAAAGCAGTTAACCAATCATCGTGCCTCTAGCGGTGAAGAACTCGTCCAATTGCAGTCTCCCGCTGAAATGAGTTTGGAGCGGGGATTGGAATACATCGGTACTGATGAGCTGCTTGAGGTAACGCCCGAATCGATTCGCCTGCGTAAGATGTCGTCTAAAAAGCTTGCAAAGCGGTAGCTTAGTGCAATAGCGGTAGCTTAGTGCAATAGATGGCTAAGGGGTGATTACTAGAAATGGCGATCGCCCCTTTCACATTTTTTGCAAGAAAAAACGGCAGGTGGCGACCTACCGCAGTCATGGGGTATGAATCATGGCGTATTTCTATTGTGAGTTTTAATCCTCGATTCAACGATAAAGAGTCCGTAAATACCCGTAAAACTTTAGTAAGTTTGAAAGGAAATATAGCGTTAAGTACGGTGGTGTGGGGCGCGCCGCATCCCACACCACCGTTTCTGTACTTGATGCGCAAATTGCTATTGAAACTGCTGCTATACAGTCGAAACCCGCCAGCCTCTGATCTTTTGTCAGTTCTTTTGTCAGTCAATCAGATCTATGCCTGTCTATGAGACAAACACGATGGTCCGAATAAAAGGCTTTCAAGAAAACTTCGTCGCCCAGCGTGTCTTATACCCACTAGCCGATGCCATTGCATGAAATTATGCGGCACGTTGAAAGAGCGTTCTCAGTGTAGAAGAAAATTATTTTGTCAAGCACTGCCGTAATCTTCAAACTCTCTATCGCTAGACAGATATTTGTTTGCAGCTCAAAACTCTTCCAATTGAACCAGTTACAAATATTTAGTTTTTGTTATATTTCTTATTAGAGCAGCAAATCACTACATTCCCGTATTATGAATACCTCTTGGTACCTCAAATCATTGTTAACCGTTTTTCGATCCAATTTCTCACCCAATTATCCCTCACAAATCGTGTGGACTGTGCTGCGCGTCGTAGTTGGGTTGGTCATGATTCATAATGGACTTGATAAATTAGGAAACATCGAAGGGTTTGCCCAAGCGTACGTTTCCGTTATCGGACTACCATTTCCTATTTTCTTTAGCTACTGCGCGGCGTTTGCAGAGCTAATCGGTGCTCCCCTGTTGGCGTTAGGGTTATTGACTCGGCCTGCAGCAGCAGCGCTGTTGTCAACCATGTCAGTCGCAATCTACCACCACGTTTTGGTTGCAGGCTTTAGTATTCCATATCTTGAGCTTTCGTCCATTTATGCAGCGTGTTTCTTGTTCTTCTTGATCAATGGACCTGGATTATTTTCTGCTGATGCCCTGATTGGGTCATGGCTGAGTGCGATCGCCAGCAGAGTGCGCGAGGGCAAATTTCAAGCTATTGAGTCAGCCTATAGCAACGCATCATCTGACTCTAGAGAGTCGGCTGACATCTCATAAGAATGATAGATATGGAAGGATGGGATTGACCTATCTCAGAAAAATCTCATCCAATGATTCCGTTCGATTAGTTTTCAGTTAGTTTTCAGGAGGATACTGTGAAATTCTCAAATCCAATTTTCCAGCGTTTGTCACTAGCAGCATGTGCTATCTTTTTGGTGATCGGAAGCTTTTTGACGTCCGCGTCTCCGGCCTTGGCAGAAACCTTTACTGTCAAAATGGGATCAGATAGTAGCCGGCTCGTGTTTGTTCCAGACACAGTGACGGTGCATCCTGGGGATACCGTTAAGTGGATGAATAATAAAGTCCCACCTCACAATGTCGTATTTGACACCAGTCGAATTCCAACTAAGAGTGCTGACCTTGCCAAACAGCTTTCCCATAAAGGTCTAGTATTCGCGCCAGGCGATACGGTCGAAACAACCTTTTCACAAGACATACCTGTGGGAGAATACAACTATTATTGTGAGCCTCACCGAGGCGCTGGCATGGCTGGTAAAGTTATTGTCCAAGAATAATACGCAACTATTACGTCAAAGGGGTGAGTCGAGTCACCCCTTTTGTTTCTATTGGTAACTACTCAGATTTAAGTTTTAAGGATATTTCCAAGGGTATGATAATAAGCCTATAGATATGAAAGTCGAGCGTGAAATGAGGCAAGAGGGAATGAGCCAGCCAGCTCCTTCAAAGTCAATTAGCCGGCTATAGTTTGGGGAATTCACGCTCAGGGAGATAACGCGGTCATTGCGTTGGTTGAGGGATTGCTGGAGCGCACTGAACAGACAGAAACCCGGCTTGAGGCATTAGAGAATCAGCGTAATACGGATAGTCGAAACAGTAGTAAGCCACCATCGGGAGATGGGTTTGGTA
>JBNPEG010000147.1:0-3387 GCA_051117555.1 Elainellaceae cyanobacterium
CTGATATAAGATGAAACAACGCTACGGATCTCAGGTTAAATTCTATTGATTCCTGACTGTTGGGGCAAAGAATTTAGCAGGGGGCAGACTACTCTGGGTTACAAGAAACGACGGGGCGATCGCCCCATCCCTGGGCCGCAATCTCGTTACCCAAAGGATTGACGTCCTAGAATTAAGACAAAGCTGGGCAGGCTATGACACAGATTAAGGCATAGATTAATAAGGCATAGATTAAAGTTGAACTATGGTGGCTCGACCCGATCGCCTGATGTTGCTTGGGTTCGGCAAGACTGCTGGGATGTCTTAACCCCCGACCAACGAATCGGCTTTCCACCCATTTGCCCCGACTTTGTGATCGAGTTGCGGTCTCCGTCTGTTTCCAATGGAACTATCAAACCGCAATCCCTGTCAGAGCTACGCACTAAAATGACTGAATACGTAGCCAGCGGGTTGCGTTTGGGTTGGCTGATTCACCCTCCAGACCAGCAGGTTGAGATTTACCGAGCCGGGCAAGCGGTTCAGGTGGTTGAAATGCCCAATATTTTGTCTGGTGAAGACGTGCTGCCAGGGTTTAAGCTACAGGTTTGAAGCCAGTTGGCATAGGCGAGCGATCGCCACTTCAGCCACCAAAGATCACCGCATCCGGGATGACGTAGCGCTCGTCACCGATGTAAACGTACGTCTCGTCACCCTGCCTCGTAGCGCTGAACTCTCCTGAGCTACCTTCGGCTCCGACAGCCTCTCCATTTTGAAAATAAATGGCAACCGTCGTGCCATTGGGCTTTGTTACTTCAACAAAACCGCTCCCATTTCCTTCACGCACAACACCAAACGGACAGCGCCCGCTTGGTTGCTGTTGCGTCATCGCACAGGGGATTTCGCCTGTGGCGTTGTAATTTGTCCCCGGTACCAGTGCATCTCCCCCCGAGGAAGCGTTACTTGACGAGGGTGGACGAGTTCCCTGACCTGAAATAATCATCTCCAGGCGATAGTTGGCGACTTCATTGCGGCGAGCCGCGCTCCGCATCATGTAGACCCGAACTTTGTAATCGCCACTTTCGGGCAGCGTCCCCTCATACTGGTTTTCGTTAAAGGAGCCGTTGAACATGGCGACCTCAGTTTCACCGGGAGCCAGGATGTTGAAATAGTTGGCCCCATTGTCTGTGGCCATGCTGATATTCGCGTATTGGCCGACCTGAGCTCCGAGAACATAGTCCACAATTTCGTAGCCCGTGATGGAATCTTCAACAACGGCGCTGGTTGCACCGGGCTGAAATTGAACTCGCTGAGTTCGGATGTCTGAACCCGAAGTACTGGCTACAGGAGTAGATGCCTGAGCATTATCAGAAGCGTCTGTGTTAGCAGCTTGGGTATCAGATTGAGCGCTAACATTTACGGTGGATTGGGTCGCCTGGCAATCCACCAATACCATGTCGCCGTTGAATTCTACCAAGGCTTCGCCGCCGTTGTCCCATAGAGTGATGGTGCCATTACTGTATTTGGCACCATCACCGGATTTGACCCGTGACAGAGCAAGCCTGGGGTTATCGGGCAAGTCAGCGATCGCCTCTGTCTCAGAGAATCGAGCCGTAAAAGTTGCCCCATCTTTGCACTGATAGGTGATCAATTCTCCTTGAGCTGTCATTCCTGATGACGAACTAGGCTCGGATGAGTTGCTACAGCCTAATAAAGCCAGGCTAGCGATCGCAGCAAGTGCTCCAGACGTGATTGTGAACTGTTTCATTGGACTGTTTCATTAGAATGCTAGGTTTGGCGTGCTTACTCTCCGTCGCTGGGAAAGATAATGAAATCACTGCGAATCCAGCCGATCGCCCCAGACTCGACAAACTGAACTCGGCACCAGTTGAGGTCACTGCTAGGGGTGTCGCTATCCAATTCGCACTGCAAGATATTAATGCGATCGCCCGGAATCCCATAGGCGATTGAGCGGGAGTAAATCGTCGCATCACTCCGGACGTTGATTTGTGCATTTGGGTCGTCGGCGCGTAGCGTTCCTAATCGGCGATTGGTATCAGAGTAGGGCGAAGAATGGGAGCCTGAGAAAGGAGCCGTATCCCAATAGACGTAAATCTTCTCTTCCCCTAAATCAAAAATTTGACCGGCATCCCCGAGTCCAGCTTGACGGTAAACAGCCCCTCCACCCGCATCCACAAAGTTGCCTGGCTGATCACCAACCGGGCTAAATTCGTAGACAGCGCCTCCTGAAGTTTGAATCGTGATATATCCTTGTCGCTGGGAAAAGGTGCAGCTCGTCGACCTTGAAATAGAACTAGAACCTGCTGGATAAAAATCACAGTGAGCATTAACGGTATCGGCTTTGGCAGGGAGAACCACGCCAACGGATGCAAGCGTTGCAGCGATCGCAACTAAGGGAGCTTTGATAGTCATGCTAATTTTTCGATCTTGAAAGATATTATATTAATGTATTAAAGATATTAATGCAAAGTACATACCTGAAATACATCCTCGTCGGTTTTTTTAGAGTTCTTTCAGCATTTGCATAATTCCTTTGCTTCTGTTGTCTAATCGCAGATTCAAACAGGGTTCGGCATCAGAGAGTCTTTGAACTTCGCCAGAGAGCTGCTGAGAGTGTCGAAAGACTCTCTGAACCTCTTCAAAGAGCTTCCTAAGGTGTCGCGCGAGTGTTTGAACTTAGTGAGAGAGTCTTTGAACCTCGTTATACCAACTCCGTTTAAAAAAAACCTATTCACAACGAATATCTCGTAGGGCGCGGGCATTGCTGTTCTTAAGTGTCCGGAAGAAATATTGACCCTTGCGGTATTTTGTGGCGGAAAGATATATTGGACGCAAGAAAATTTGTGTAGGCTGAGGTAACCACTCAGGCTGAAGCATAGTTGGCATCGTTGAATTGCCTAAGAACACTTGCTTGAGGGCATCTAAAATATTAAGTCCCTGCTTCTTGAGGGTTGAAATATAGCCGCGAATTCGACCCAATATTTGCGCTCCCACAACTGAGCGAAATCCCCCTAAAATCTTCTGCTTCAGTTTCATCATGCGTAAGTCTCGCTCCGCCTAACAGTAGGATGCAAGTGGTACAAATTTGATTCAATTTAGCATTGATGGATTTTACGAGCCGCTCCAACAATTCTAATAATATGAACCCCGTCTACGAGTGAAGTCGCTCAATGAGGCGATCGCCCACTCTCAGGGCATTAGCAATTACGGTCAGAGCTGGGCCAATACTGCTACAGGACGGAAAGAAACTACTGTCTACTACGTAGAGATTTTCGATGTCGTGGGTGCGGCAGTTGAGATCTAATACCGATGTCGCCGGATCGGTGCCCATGCGGCAGGTGCCACACTGGTGAGCAACGACTTGAAGCGGTGCTTCGCCTCTGGGATGAA
>JBNPEG010000094.1:0-33660 GCA_051117555.1 Elainellaceae cyanobacterium
ATATACGGTGTCTTGTCTTCAGGGGAAAAATTTGACTCGGCTAAATTAGTCCCACACAACACTTGACCTACAGTGGCCTAAACAGTATCTACACAGGTCTCATATTTAATTAGTCCCACCTACTTAGTGTCAGCCCTCCTGTTAGATGAATCGTCTGTAATCCAGCAACTTGTGCTCCTTCTATGTGTCGCAGTGTATCTTCGATAAACAGAGTTCGACGGGGATCAAGCCCTTGCTCGTCAATGACTCGTTGAAAAATACTCACATTGGGCTTCCGATCGCCCACTAAGTGAGAATAGTAGGCTTTCTCAAACATCGCTGAAATACTTTCAAATTCATTACCGTAGCAGTCGGCAAAAAGTTGGTCAAAGCGAGTTTTATGAATTTCATTGGTATTGGATAGCAAAAAGATGCGTTTTTGAGGGGCGATCGCCTTCAAGAGCGCAATACGCTCAGCCGGGATATCCAGCAGCATTGCATTCCATGCAGCATCAATGGCCTCATCTGGGCAATCAATTTGAAGGAGTCGTCGAACGCCATCTCGAAATTCATCAGAGGTTAGTGTCCCCATTTCATAGGCGTCAAACAGCGGATCTTGCAACTGTTGCGTATAGAGCGTGCTGATGTCAAATCCGCACAGGTGGCTAAATGCCCGAATCGTGGCGTCATAAGAGATATTAATGATGACGCCACCCAAGTCAAAGATAATTGCGTCGATCGTATTCATCCGTAGCGCTGCTCCCATCTCACTCATGGTTCATACCTCTAGGTCGGGTTGCGAGTTGAATACCACTGATAGCTCAGCGACTCGATAATCAACGCGACGACAAACAGGACTGGATTCCAAATGCCGAGTACTAAGGCAGTAATTCCCGGTCCTGGACAGTATCCCGCGATGCCCCAACCGATGCCAAAAATTGCCGCCCCGATGACCAGAGACCGATCAATATCATATCAAGTGGGTAGATAAAATTTTTCGACGACCAGCGGATGAGGCTGACGCAACACCCAACGAAACGCTATCACTGTACCAAATCGATATAGTAGAAGGGCGATCGCCTAATGTAATACGCGATGTCAGACCCAGCGTCATACATGGTGTATTACGCAATATCACGCCCCATGTCCTACTCCGGATCCTATTCGATGTCATAGTGTTATCTGCTGGAGGCATCTTGTCTGTGACTGATATCTCATGCCTGACCCCAATTTTGGATTGGTTTAAGACCCAAGGATGGCAGCCCCTGCCGTTTCAGATGGAGGCGTGGCAGGCATATTTGGCAGCCAAGAGCGGCATCATTCAGGTGCCCACGGGATCGGGCAAGACCTATGCGGCTGTGATGGGGGCGATCGCCGAGATGTTGGCTCATCCAAGACAAGGGCTGCAACTGCTCTACATCACGCCTTTGCGAGCACTTTCACGCGATATTGAACAGTCCATTTGTCGCCCCATTAACGAGATGGGATGGGATCTGCGGGTCGAGTCGCGCACTGGTGATACCAGTTCGTCTCGCAAGTCGCGGCAATTAAAAAACATGCCTCAGATTCTGATCACCACGCCTGAATCTCTGTCGGTGATGCTCTCATACAAAGATGCGCAGAGTCGCTTTGGCTCCGTACGAATGGTGATTTTAGACGAATGGCACGAACTCCTGAGTTCTAAGCGGGGCACTCAGGCGGAATTGTGTGTGTCACATTTGCGCGGCATTCAGCCTCAGATGCAAACCTGGGCAGTTTCAGCGACGCTGGGAAACCTCACCGAAGCGGCGCAAGCAGCCGTAGGGTTGGACACTGATCCGGTAATTATCCGGTCTAATCTAAAGCGAGAAACGGTAATTCGAAGCATTTTGCCTCAATCCATTGATACGTTTCCGTGGGCAGGGCATCTAGGACTGCGCATGTTTCAAGACTTAATAGATGCGCTAGATATTGAGAAATCAACGCTCATTTTCACGAATACCCGCGCTCAATCCGAACGGTGGTTCCAAGCCTTACAATTTGCGGTGCCTGACTATGGCGATCGCATTGCGCTGCATCACGGCTCCATCGATGTGAAGGAACGAGAGGCGATCGAAGCAGGCGTTAAAGCGGGCGCGATCAAATGGGTCGTGTGTACGTCATCGCTAGATCTTGGAGTCGACTTTCAGCCCGTCGAACGGGTGGTTCAGATTGGCAGTGCTAAAAATCTGGCGCGACTGCTGCAGCGGGCAGGGCGATCGGCGCATATTCCTGAGGGCACGTCGGAGGTTCTGTTTTTGCCCACCAATGCGCTAGAGCTGCTCGAAATTTCTGCCTTTCGCAACGGCTTAGACGCTGGAGATATCGAAACTAGACCCCCGCTCAACAAGCCCTATGATGTTTTAGTTCAGCATCTGGTGACGCTGGCGTGTGGAGACGGGTTTAGTCCTGATGATGTCTTTGCTAGTGTGCGTAAGACGGTGGCGTACGAAGAATTGACAGATGAGGAATTTAACTGGATTTTAGAATTTATCACCACAGGAGGACGATGCTTGAGTGCCTACCCTCGCTATCAAAAAATAGTGTCTGATGACGGCATCTACCGTATATCTGATAGCAAGCTGGCAAAAATGCATCGTATGGGAATCGGCACAATTACGTCTAATCGAGCCGTCCGCATCGTTTATACCAATCGTCGAGAGATTGGCACCGTCGAAGAAAGCTTTGTCTCGAAACTCAAAAAAGGGGACGTGTTTTTCTTTGCGGGACGACAGCTTGAGTTTTTTATGATCAAAGATATGGTGGCTTATGTAAAAGGAACTACCCGAAAATCGACCGTGACTCCGACCTGGGGAGGCGGTAATCTAGCTATTTCAGACACGTTGAGCACCCATCTCCGCAACGAAATTGATGCCCTTCACGGCAACACATCTCTCAATGCTGAGTTAAGCTGTATTCGCCCGATTTTGTCAGCTCAGGATCGCTTTTCTCAGTTGCCCGCTGCGAATGAACTGCTGATTGAAACGTGCAAAACCCGCGAAGGACAACACTTATATGTATTTCCATTTGAGGGGCGATTTGTCCATGAAGGATTAGGATTTTTGTGGGGCTATCGCTTTGCCAAGCAGCAAAAAGCCACTCTGACCATTTCTGTCAATGATTATGGGTTTGAGATTTTAGCTTCCAAAGGCTATCCATTTAAGGAGCTATTTTCAGATCGGTTTTTTGAGTTAGGGAATCTCTACGACGATATCAGAGCCAGTCTAAATATTTCAGAATTAACGGGGCGAAAATTTAGAGGAATCGCGCAGGTATCAGGGCTAGTGTTTAAGGGGTATCCATCATCAAGGAAGACATCAAGTCAGCTTCAGGTCAGTTCGTCTCTAATTTACGACGTGTTTTCAAAATATGAACCGGATAATCTGCTGCTCAAACAAGCAGAACGCGAAGTACTCGACGATCAGCTCGAAGTGCATCGGTTAGCCAAAACCCTGGAACGGCTTCAGCAGTTTTCAATCGCCTGGAATGACACGAAACGTCCGTCACCGTTTGCGTTTCCGCTACTCATTGAGCGTCTCAATTCGCGCCTGTCAAATGAAAGCGTATTAGAAAGAATCGAACGGATGAAAAAGCAGTGGGAGAAAAAGTAAGGCGATTCTCGTTTTGATAAGTAGTGGGGTGTAACTCATGGTTTCTGCAATCCATCAAACCGTTCAGTATTTAACGACCTCATCGGATGCGGTGCCTGAACCTGCCAAGGTTGTAGAAGAATTGCTCCAGGCAGAGAAGGTCGCTCGACAGCAAAAATTGCGCTATTCCTACACTCAGTTGCTCGGCACCTGGCAATTAGGTTTTATCACCGGAACGAAGCGATCG
Organism: Elainellaceae cyanobacterium; assembly: GCA_051117555.1. Lineage (GTDB taxonomy): Bacteria > Cyanobacteriota > Cyanobacteriia > CAZCXK01 > CAZCXK01 > DBGGTD01. The sequence continues at coordinate 3,835 of JBNPEG010000094.1, forward strand.
CGCCAGCATGCAGGTGTATTAGTCGGCGCCGGTCGGTTTATTCCGTCGTGGCTGACGATCCAAATCACGTATCAATCGTTAGACGAATTTCCCAATCGTGGCACGGTCGAAAATTCTGTGCAGATGGGGCCGTTTCGGCTTGCCCTCACAGGGTCCACCCGTTTTTGGGCAGGGACTAATATTCTATCCTTTGATTTTGGTCACATGAATGTGTCACTATCGCGATTCACGCTTTACAACGGAGACATGCCTGGCGGAAAAACGCGAGAATCGCACTTTTACGATCAAAAACTTAAAGAGCAAGCCTTCTTCAACTACTTCTTAGTGACGGATAGTCACATTGCCGCGCGGGGTCGCGGCGGGGGGTTGGCACTGTGGATACGCGCGAATCAATAACCCCTTAAGATAGGGATGGTCTAGCAATATAACGTTATGCAATCATCTTCAGATGCTCGGCAGTATGCACCTGCGACAGAGCGTAATCGCAAGCCAATTCTAGACATTTTGTTGCGCGTGCTGCCCCCTACAGGAACTGTGTTAGAGGTGTCGAGCGGCACTGGAGAGCATGCTATCTTTTTTGCACCTCGACTGTCGCCCCGCCAATGGTTGCCATCTGATCCAAATCCGATCGCACGCGCCAGTATTTCAGCATGGCGGGAGTATCATCCCTGTGATACGCTATATCCTCCCGTTGCACTTGATGCTCGTGACGCCATCTGGACGATCGAACAGGATGAACTGCCGGATGCTCTTCAAGATACCGACTTTCATCAAGGTGAAATTGTGGCGATCGCCAACATTAACATGATTCATATCGCACCCTGGTCAGCGTGTTTAGGGTTACTTTCAGGAGCCAGACGGCTACTTCCTACGGATGGGATTTTATATTTATATGGCCCCTTTAAACAGCATGGACAGCACACAGCACCCAGCAATGAGGCATTTGACCGTAGCCTCAGACTCCAAGATCCTGATTGGGGAGTGCGTGACCTCGATGAGGTAGTAGCAGCCGCGCAAGCTCAACACCTTTCATTAGTAGAAACCGTTGATATGCCTGCAAATAATCTATCGGTGATTTTCAAACACACGGGCGATCGCCCATGATTCGATTAGTCGCAACCCAGATGCGTGGGGCAATCTGGACGGTGATGTAGCCTACGCACTATTATCATGTCCTAGACAAGCGCACTATGTAAGAACAATCACATTACGTAGGGTCACCCTCAGTAGGAATCATCAGGACAGAACTCATGACTCAAATTGTGCTTTTTATTTTGCTAGGAGCCATAGCGGGCGTAATTAGCGGACTCATCGGGATTGGGGGCGGTGTGATTATTGTCCCTGCGTTGGTCTTTCTCTTTGGGTTACAGCAACATGAAGCCCAAGGAACAACCTTAGCGCTCTTGGTGCCTCCAATTGGCATCCTGGGAGCGTGGACCTATTACAAAGAAGGCTATGTTGACGTCAAAATTGCGGTCTGTATCTGTCTAGGATTTTTACTAGGCAGTTTACTGGGCGCTCGGTTTGCAACAAATCTTCCGACGGTTGTGCTAGAGCGCGTATTTGGGGGGGCAATGTTGGCGATCGCCTTGAAGATGATTTGGGGTCGATAGGGGTTGATACCGCCAATCTAAGAAAAAAGGACACGAAAACCATGCTCAACTGTGAGCAAGCACGGCAGATTGGCTAAGAATATACGCTAAGAATATGCGCTAAGAAATACGCGCCTCGCCCACGCTCGTATCACCGGCTCGTACGACAAGAACGTTAAACAGACTCATATCCGTTCCATCCGGAAATGACACGCTAAACGAACCGCTTGTTTGCGGTAAGGTGCCCAAATCAATTGTCTGCTTTGACAGATCGCCATTGATGGTCAAGTAAGCATGCAACTCTGAGCTATCTGCATCGGTTTGGAAATTCTGAAATGCGATATTGCCACCAATGCCTGCAATAACGGCAATTCCCAAGCTGCCGGTTGTGGTATGCCCGTCTAAGCCAGAAAACATACTCATAATAAATTTCGCTCCGTCCGTAATTTCAATACGAATAGCCTGTCTAAGCTTATCAGGTAGAGTATTCGCCCGATAACACGCCTGTCAGGTTTTTCTGCTGCAAAGGCAAAACTAATCAGAGTCCCTAACGTATCATCTTAAGATTCGGTTTCAGTGTCATCTTGATTCACTGGAGAAGACTCGGGTGGCGATCGCCGCACCACGTATGTTCCCACAATGATTAGGGCATCGTCGTTGTAATTTTGGTAGGGCTGGTTGATACCGTAGGCAACCATAATATGTAGCGTTTCACCATGTTGCTCAACAAAGCTCACAGCGTCGAGTTGATTCCCATCTGGGTCGATCCCCGCCCAATCTAGGCGCAGGCTCCCATCCTCTTGAATCTGTCCAGAGGCCCCCCAGTTGACCTCCTCAAGCTGATTTGAGATTTCTTGTTTTAAGATCTCTTCGAGTTCGTCTTTTTCTAAGTCTGGAGATTGGTCGGTCAAATATTTAATTTCCCCTCCAAATCCTTCATCTGGAGCGGCAAACGTGATACCGCTGTCAGTTTCGTCAAAGGTATAGCGTTTGGGAAGTGCTAAGGCAAACCAGCCATTTGGATCTTGATAAATTTGAAAATTTTCAGGCGAAATTTCTGTCTCGCGTTCAACCGAACGTGATGACGTTGAAGCGACTGGAGACGGGCGAGACGGGCGAGACGAATCGTCAACACTGGGACGCTTCGCACATCCTGACATGAGGATGATAATCGCAATCAGGCTAACCGGAAGGACAGGGAATTTCATGGACTGAGATACTGATTGAGATAGGGTAATCGGAAACGAAAAACGCAGGATGAACGATGTTTGAGCGATCGCAGATTGAGGCTTGCCAGTTGCGATAGAGGCAAAATTTGCTGACTCCGTTGAGAATCGATGCGCACGCCTGCTGACCATCAGAATTCTAAGTCTCAGACCTCTGAGCCTCATCGGGGTGAGCCATTTTCTCAGGCTTGAGCAGCGGAAAGGCGATCGCATCTCGAATGCTGGCACAGTCGCATAGCAGCATCACCAACCGATCGATCCCGATTCCGAGTCCGCCCGTCGGGGGCATCCCGTACTCTAACGCGGTCAAAAAGTCTTCATCGATTCCCTGCGCCTCTAAATCGCCAGCCGCTCTACGAGCCGCTTGAGCTTCTAGACGTTGGCGTTGGTCAACAGGGTCCGTCAATTCTGAAAAACTGTTCGCCGTCTCTCGCCCGACAATGTACAGCTCAAACCGCTCAACTAAGTGAGACTGAGCGCGATGAGGCTTGGCGAGGGGTGAAATTTCGACGGGGAAATCGAGGACAAATGTTGGCTGAATCAGCGCTTCTTCAACCGTTTGTTCGAAGGCTTCTTGCAGCAGCTTACCGACCCGATGGCGATCGCCCGCATTCATGTGATCGAGCCGCACGCCGGCTGCTTTGAGCCGATCCTCTAATTCATTTAAATCAGCATTGCTATCATCGACTCCAAGCCATGGATTGAAGTCGATGCCCGTCTTTTCAGCAACCGCTTCACACATTGAAATTCGACGCCAAGGAGGGGTCAAGTCTACCTCGTGCCCCTGATAGACAATAGTTAGCGTCCCTAGCGTCTCGTCTGCGACCTTCGCAATTAGATTTTCAGTTAGCGCCATCATGTCGTGATAGTCGGCATAGGCTTGATACAGCTCAAGGCTCGTAAATTCTGGATTATGCCGAGTCGAAACCCCTTCATTTCGAAAGATACGCCCCAACTCAAACACCTTTTCAAAGCCGCCGACAATCAAGCGCTTGAGGTGTAATTCGGTGGCAATTCGCAGATAGAGTTCGGTGTCTAGCACATTATGAAACGTGACAAACGGGCGAGCATCAGCACCCCCCGCTTCGGCTTGCAGCACGGGCGTTTCGATTTCGATAAATCCCTGCTCGTCCAAAAACCGCCGAATCGCAGCCGTAATCTGTGCTCGTCTGCGAAAGGTCTGCCGCACATCAGGATTGACAATCAGATCGACATAACGCTGTCGATAGCGCTTTTCTACATCCGTCAAACCGTGCCACTTGTCTGGTAAGGGCAAGAGAGATTTGGTGAGAATCGTATACTCTCTGACGTTTATCGACAGTTCACCTTTATCGGTTCGGCGGACAGACCCCTTGACGCCGATAAAATCTCCCACATCAGTCAACTGCTTGAGATGGCTAAATGCATCGGCATCTATATCTGCCATTTCAGCTTGAATTTTCTTCTTGTCGAGATAAAGCTGGATTGTCCCGGTTTCATCTTGCACCGTAAAGAATGCCAGCTTTCCAAATACCCGCCGCGCCAAAATACGACCCGCGATCGCCACATCAATGTCAACCTCATCTCCATTCGGCAGGTCTGCGTATTTACTCTGAAGCTCGGCGGTGTGATGGGTTGACTCCCAGCGATAGGCATAGGGATTAAAACCAAGCGCTTTAAGTTGGGATGCTTTTTCTAGACGTGCGGCTCTTAGTTCGTCGGATGCCATGGATTCAGTTCAATCGTCACGTGTGGGCTTGCGGTCGGTATCGTTGCAAAGTCCCATTATAGAAATTTCTGCCCCCAATAACTTGCCTGACATTCCCTTATTTTCAGTCTCACAGAATTATCAGTCTTGCTGATTGGCAAACTGACGAGCGCCCATAATCGAGAATGCGATCGCAATGAACAATAAGACGGGGATGCTGTACCACGGAAATTGGGAAAGTGGCAAATAGGCTGCTGCTCGTAAACTAATGCTGGTGTACGTTAACGGAAGCATAAACACAATAATCTTGAGCACCAGCGGCAACGTAGCTGGGTCAAAAAAGGTTGCCCCTAAAAACGACATCGGCACAATCAAGAAGTTATTGAGCAAGCCAACCCCTTCTAGCGACTTGACATTGAGTCCTACGATCACACCGAGCCCAGCAAAAACCGAGCAGTTGAGAATCAGCACCAGCAGAAACAGCGGGTTGATAAAGTTGAGATTTCCTGTTGCCAACATCGCAATGAGAATGACCGAGGCAGAGGTCATCAGCCCCCGAACCACACCAGCCAGCATTTTGCCCAAAAACAGCGCCAGCGGATGAACCGGAAGTAATAGAATCTCTTCAAAGGTTTTGGTATAGAGTCGCTCACCGCAAATCGAAAATGTCGTTCCCCCAAAACAGATGGTCATCGACGATAAAGCCACCATCCCTGGAAGAATAAATTGAAGATAGCTATCTCCCGCTGGAGGAGTAATGGCGCGATCGAGGGCGCTTCCTAACCCCAGTCCAAATGCCAAAATATAAATCAGAGGAGACACCAGACCCGATGCAGCAACTTGAAGAATGCGTACCCGTAGATCAAGCCAATCTCCCCAAAACACGGTGAGACTGTCGGCTAGAATACTTCGGACTACGGATTTCTTAAACGATTGACCCAGATTGAGTAGGGGTTGAGAAGTCACGGGCGTTTCATCAACAGACTAATTATTGACTTTATTCTGGCACTTCTCACGAGCGTCATTAAAGCAAAATTGGGAAAAGCTCCAAAAAATTAAGTGCTTCCGCACGCGATCCGGGACTGCGGTCATTTAAGGCGTTTCTAGTTAGCATAGATACATGCCAGCATTCACAGTATGTTAAGCAGCTAGCCTATTGATCCTATGAACAATGTCTTGATCCAGGTATACACTGGTGTTTAGACTAGCGTTCTCGTCAAGTCGCGCAACTTATTCAATTTTTATCTGCATACTACAGACATTTGCACACCAAAGCTGAGTTTATATGAGACGTAAACCCAAAGCTTCTAGACCTCCTCGATATCAAGATTCTCGGTATCAAGATTCTCGATATCAGGATGATCCACCCTCAAACAAATCGTCGTTTGGCTCCCTCGTAAATTCCACCACGCTTGCGATTATGGGTGCGATTTTGGTGCTGGGCATCGGTTTAGGCATTGCGTTTAGCACAACCATCAACGTGTCGCCCGAAAGCGTCGCATCACGAGTTGTGATTGAAGAAAGTGTCGCGAATCCTCAGGTTTGTGCCCAATATGGTGCCGGGGCAATCACGATGGATTTGCGAGCGTTTGTGACTCTAAATCCCTTTAACGTTTATGTGTCTCAACCCCTGATGCAGCCTGGATGTGTATTGCGGAGCAACAACTGGGCATTGCTGGAGCAACGAGATTTGGTTTCTCAAGAGCAGGTTCGAGACTGTAAGCAGCGATTGAATACGTTTGGGTTTACTGGAGACATTGAGAAAAACGGCGCAACTCCAAAGATTGATTGCGTCTATCAGAATGATGCTGCTCGCAACTTGTTTTTGCGCCCGGGTGATAAATCTCCCGGCGAAACCAATCGCTTCTAATATCGAGATCTTGGCATTGCTAATCCAAGAATAAATTCGATCGCTATCAATAGGGCACTGGTATTTAGATTAATGTGGGCGATGTGCTGAATTGGCATTAGCCCACATTTTTATTGGGTTTATCGGGAAACTGGCTCTATTAGACGAATTTCAACAATTTGATTGGGCTGAAGGGCGATCGCCGCATCGCCAAGACGAGACGACAACGACTCAGACTGAGCAATCAAGCGTATATTTCGGTTATTCAAACGAATTGCCTGAGTCACAAACCGAAACCCATCGGGTGCAGCTTCAAATCGCCCTAAAACCTGACTCCCCTCAGGTACAACGACACGACCTGCCGAATCGCGAATCGTCTGGTTGACTAACAACACTTCTTGTCGAGGAGGATTGGACACCAGCACTTGGGCAGACGTTCTTGGATAGCGGAGTGGCAGTTGTGTTCCTGACGGGAGTAAGACATCAGAATTTGCCGCCACAATCGCCTCGTCGACATCTGCTCTAGGCGATTGTGAATCGGGCGGATCACCCGACGCACGTGAGCTAAGCAACGGCTCTCCAAAGTCGATGATTGTAATGAGATTTCGAGCAATCGACACCTGGTTAGCGAGTAATGGAGTTGATTCGGAGCGATCGCTCGACTCGTCAGGGATAACCTGATCTCGAATGGTGGCGATCGCCTCTGAGTTAGGAATAACCGATACTCCCTCCGGAGCCGGCACAGAAACGGTCACAGGCTGTTCATCAGTGTCTGCGCTAGCTGGAGGTAACTCAGAAGGCGCGGTAGTTGAGGGAGGGGCGATCGGCTCTGGTTCTGATATAACGCTTCTCTCGGCAACGGTTCCCTCGGCGATCGCATCCTCATCCAGTGCTCTATCGGGTATCTCTACCTCAGCAACAGGAAATGGCTCGGGGAGAATGATAGCCGAAGATTCACTATCCTCGGTGATTTCATCCTCGGTGATTTCATCCTCAGCGATTTCATTCTCAGCGATTTCACTCTCAGTAATTTCACTCTCGATGATTTCACTCTCGGTAATTTCGCTCTCGGTGATTTCATCCTCAGCGATTTCATTCTCAGCAATTTCACTCTCGGTGATTTCATCCTCAGCAATTTCGCTCTCGATGATTTCATTCTCAGCGATTTCATTCTCAGCGATTTCACTCTCGGTGATTTCACTCTCGGTGATTTCACTCTCAGCAATTTCACTCTCGATGATTTCATCCTCAGCAACTGGAGCTACTGGCATGGGTAGCGACGCATCGTCAGGTTCTCTAGATTCATTGTCAGTTCTCTGAGCGGAGTCTACAGCCTCGTTATTTGCCAATGTCGATTGTTCTAAATCGGGTGATCCCGGAATGATGGGAGTTTCATCTATGGGAATTTCGGTTGCGCCAGGTTCAAGAGGCGGCAACGGAGCAATGACTAAATTTGTAGACGAGTTGAGTTCAGCCGCTAAATCTTCTAAATCCGACGCCGTTGATATAGACCTGGGTTGAGTCTCTTCTGGGCTCGTCTCCAGAGGCTCAGCATCTTCAGTCAGAGAATCAGCTTGAGTATCGCGAGGCAGTTCATCTGAGACAGACGGGGTATTGTCAGGGACGGAGGGCGGCTCAGAGACGACCTCTATATTGCTTAGCTCGTCGGAGCTTACCTCATCATCGCTTGGCTCGTCAGTGCTTGGCTCGTTATTGGTTAATTCATCAGTGCTTAACTCGTCAGTGCTTAGATCGTTGGGGCTTAACTCGTTATTACTTAACTCATCATCGCTTGGCTCGTTATTGCTTAGCTCGTTATTGCTTAGCTCGTCAGTGCTCAACTCATCATCGCTTAACTCGTTAGTGCTTAACTCGTTATTGGTTAATTCATCAGTGCTTAACTCGTCAGTGCTTAGATCGTTGGAGCTTAACTCGTTATTACTTACCTCATCAGTGCTTAACTCGTCAGTGCTTAGATCGTTGGAGCTTAACTCGTCAGTGCTTAGATCGTTGGAGCTTAACTCGTTATTACTTAACTCGTTAGTGCTTAGCTCGTTAGTGCTTAGCTCGTTAGTGCTTAGCTCGTTAGTGCTTAGCTCGTTAGTGCTTAGCTCGTTAGTGCTTACCTCGTCAGTACTTAACTCATTAGTGCTTAACTCGTCATCGCTTGGCTCGTTATTGGTTAATTCATCAGTGCTTGGCTCGTTATTACTTACCTCATCATCGCTTAGCTCGTTATTGGTTAACTCATCGTTTGAGACTTCGCCCATCGCCGTCTCTGAGTCTTCAGAATTGTCCGGTAACACGAGCGGCAAACTAGTTGCGGTAGGAGGAGATTCGGACAGTAAATCGCCTGGCGCATCGTCGGCCCCTGGAGTATCGGCTTCGATAGGAGGGGGCGGAGGCTGTTGAGCGTTAGCAAAAACAGGACGCAGTGCCCAGCGATCGCCCGATGGATTATCTGCACTCAATTGCTCTAGTTCTACCTGCTGTGGCGCTAAAACTGCGTCTGGAGATAGCTCAATGACAATTCGAGTTAATCCGGGTTCAAATTGTCCAACGCGAATTTGCCGTACCAATCCTGAGTAGGTTCTCTGTTCAGGTACGTTGCCGACGCTGGTATTAGGTAGGTCTAAGACGATGCGGGCGGGCTGTCCGAGTAAAAAATAGCGAGGCGAGGTGCCTCCTGGAACATTTACTTCCAGGCGTTGAGTCGCCGGATCAAACTGCCAGTTGGTGAGTTGAGCCGCCTGTGCGGACGCTTGCACCATAACGGGGGCGATCGCTACAAAGACGCTCATCCCAATGACATATCTTAAATTTGTCACCCCAATCACGGATGCCAAGACATTCGCTTTGCGCCAAACCCTGGTGTTTAATCTTGCCTTCTTCATGGCGTTCCAACTCCGCAGCACCTAAAAAATTTGGTTAGACGATACTCCTCACCGATCAGCTAATATAACCAATACTCAACAGGGCAAATGCAATTTGCAATTTGAATTCTTCGGATGGTTTAATCCCACTCTAAAATATAAAAATTGTAGATCTCGAATCGTAATTAGATTGCATGGATATCAAAGAGTTTTTTGAACGAAGCTGTGGAAAGTGGTTTTCTCAGCGAACGAGCCAACATTTAGAATTTAATCAATCGGAATGGGGCAAATCTGACCTTTGGGTCGAATTGCTCCCAGCATCCGACTCAATTGTGATTCAAATATGTGAGCAGCAAACCATTGATCCCGCATCGGCTGTATGTGGTGTTCGCGTGACGTGGGAAGGGTTTGTAGGGCAAGACCCCGATAAGCAATCTGGTGCCACGGTGCTTGTTCCGATAAAGGATGCAGAGCAGCCAAATCAGGGAATTCTGCTTCGCAAAACTTTACGCCCAAACGATTCAACAGCGATCGGGAACTACATCCTTGCATCTGATGATATTTTGACTCTGACCACCCAATACGATGGTATGACCGCCGAGGAGCGGGTGTGGTTTGCCAGCCCAAATCTGAGACTGCGATCTAGTATTCTCAATCGCCGAGACGAGTTTTGCACCGCTTCGTTTTGTTCTGAAATTCGACTCGGTGATGCAAATTCCAAACCTCCTGCTAGCAGCACAACGACTCGCAATTGGCGCTAATGCAGTAACGCACCCCTAACAAATGCTTCGGTGCGTTACGCTGCCACTGCACCCTGCTGGAGAGCCGGCGCGTCGACATAGGGTCAAGCGGCATCAATCAGCATCACGCTTTTTTCTAGAACCCAGTTCACTCATGATTGCTAAATGAGACGTCTGGGCCTCAGCATCATGACGGTCGAGAACTGCCCTTAGTTTGCTATAGAGTCGATTGCTTTCGGTCGTTGGCACAAACTGGTGAATGGGCGACTGGGGCGACTGGGGCGACTGAGCCAATCGCCCTTTGGACCACGTGAGTAATTCTGCCGCATCTGTGTCTAGTTCATCTGCGGGTTTAAATGGTTCAATGGGCGACTCTGCTGATGACAGTTCAACAGCTTCAGGCTTAGGGCGATCGCCTTCATGATACTTGGGAGAACGAAATTCAAATGGCAGCAATGAATCGGGCAAATCATCCGACGATTCATCCCTCAGATTAAGGTTTGCTGGGTTGACATTCGCATCCGCATCCCCTTGATCAAACTCTCGATCACCTAACTCTCGATCACCTAGAGGCGTGACCGCCGACTTAGTATCAGACGAATCATCTTGACTCTTCATAGACTCGGCATTGGACATTCGGTCATCGCGACTGACCGCAGTTTCTGATGCCTGGCCACAAACCATGCGTTCGAATTCGCCATTAAAGTGATGAAGGGGGCGCCCGCGTCGGTACCACAGCGTTAAAATTTGCTCGACCGATATCGCTTTATAACGCCCTTGATAAAGCGCTTCAACCACGGCAGGTTGAAGCCACTCCGATGGATAATATTTGAGCCAATGATCAACAATATGCTCAACCGTATATCCACCCAGATCAAAGCTATAGCGACTCATTAGATGGGTTGCTATCTCACGGGGGGGTGCGCTTTTTGCCAGTTCTCCCATAATTGGACAGTCGCAATAAATTTATTGTCTGGTTAAATTCGGCAGTTTCTCTTAACAAATTATTTCGTCACAGCTTTCCTCGTGTTCGGACAGAAATAGAAAACTACACCCAATCTCATGTTAATTAAAGCAATCCGTAATACTAAAATTCGATGCGAGTCTAATAAGCAGGTTTGCTATTGCAAGCAAACCAGGGTTCAGATCTAGGTCTGACAGATGTTTAGAGCTGATTGCTTTAGTTCTTCAGCATAAAAATCGAATCTTGCCACTAACTCGAAATCACTTCGAGTTCACTTTGAGAACTGTCACAAAATAAAGTCTGCCCAGAATTGAGGGGGATAGTATACAAATTAACAGACCCTTAGTGGGAGGTGTTGAGGATGAAAATGAAACCCCTTGGGTTCGCTGGTCCAATCGCGTTAGCTGCGTTACTTGCGCTATCGTCTGGAGCGTTCGGTGAGACGGTCAGAACCCCTATTCAATCTACAGTAACGCTCCGAGGAACATCAGGCGGACCGCAGTCAAGTCGTTGTGGCTATATTGATAGTCAGCCTGATCATCAGGTTCAAGTTACCGAGGCATTTACATCTCTGCGATTCAGGGTAGAAAGCGGAGGACAGCCCACCCTGCTAATTCAGTCTCAAAGTGGACAAAGCGAATGCGCAATGGCGGATGGATTTTCTGGAGGGAGTATCGAAATACCGGGTGTGTGGGAACAGGGAACCTATTCCGTCTATGTGGGCGATCGCGCAGGTGGTAATCACACGTATACGCTCTCTATTCGTCAACAAAATTAGTCCAGTAGCACAAACCGATAATGCGGGCGACTGCACAGTCATCCGCATCTCTAGATAATCAGGGCATTCTCACGGTTGATTCAATCTTCGATCTGTCGGGCTGACACATCTACGGCATCTACGTCGACCGTACCGGGAGGGGTAAGCCGGTAGAACTGTCCTTCTTCTGCTTTAAGCGGTTCACTACAGCTGGGGCATCTCATATTAGTTCGGTTCAGCCCGACCAATTCATACCCGCATACAGGGCACTGCCCTTCTACTAAATTTCTCTGAAACCACCAGCGAAATGCTAAGAAAGCAATCACGGGTGAAATCAAGAGAAATGCAATCAGAATTAGAAAGGATTTAACGAGCCAACCTAAGCCAATAGAGCCGAGTAGCCAGACAATCGCAAATATCGTTAGCCAAACCCATAATCCTGAAATATTAAATTGGAGCGATCTAAAACTGTTTTGATTCACAACGTTCTCCTAATCTGAATCGCTGCTCGAAGCGACAAAGTCACGAATCATCTGTACGCCTAAGATTAACGTGTCTAAAGCTGTTTCACCAGCCTAAACCGATTCTAGAGCGTTCTTCAACTGAGCAGAGGCAGAGATTCCCTCACCTATGACGACAGGGCGATCAATGTCTGTAATTGTTTGGCAAATGCCTCTTTCCCAAATAGCGCAAGCGCTTGTTCGCGTAGCCACACCCCATCACACCGCTGGTCGTCGCCGTTGAGAAGTTCGATGCAGGCATGTGCAACTGCGGACGGATCTCGATGGGGAACTTGCCAGCCCAAGGCGCTGTCTTGGAGCGGATCGGACGAGCCGTCAGCATCCCCTGAGAGTACGGGAACCCCGCATGCCATGGCTTCGAGATAGACAATGCCAAACCCTTCTTGAGATGGCATGATATACGCGTCTGCTAGACGGTAATGGTCAGGCAGGTCTTCTGTGGCTATAAATCCTGCAAAGATAACGCGATCGCCCATCCCTAAGTCATCTGCCAGCTTTGCCAAACGAGGCTGATCGTCACCTCGTCCAATCACTAGATATTTAACATCCGGATATGCCTCCGCAATGGTCGGTAGCGCGCGAATAGTGATGTCGACTCCTTTGTAAATGTCTCCTGACCACAATCGGGCGACGGTCATGAGAACCCTTGAATGCGCTAAACCATATTTGTGGAGCAGCTCCGATGATTTTTGTCCGGGAGTAAATTGCTTCCCGTCTACGGCGCACGGCAATAGCGCAACTTTATTCGGATCAAGCTGATTGGCGGTGCAGGCGCGATCGCGCGTATAGCGGCTAATTGTCCAAATCTGATCAGCATGAGATAAGGCTTGGCGATCGCGCTCAGGAAGAGTTTCCCAAACTTCTTTGCCATAGGTCAACACGGTGTAAGGAATACCCAGCGGTCGGCATAGCAATTCAATTAAGGGGGCTAGCTTAATATGGCCGCACAATACCCGCTGTGGACGTTTCCAGAGCAGCGAACGGAAGAGAGAAACTGCTAGATATAGTCTCCCCATCGCCGCAGAGCGAGTCTTAAAGTAGTGGAATGTTAGGGGAGAAGGCTCAAACGGATTAGAACAATTGTGACCATCGCGTAGCAAAAAAATCTCAGCCGCTGGCACATTCGATAGTGTCAGATAACTCTGAAAAATGTCCTTTACGTAAGACTGAATGCCTCCCTCTCGCTCGAAGATTTCTAAAAAGACAAAGAAAATTGGAGCGTTTGGCCGGGCAGAGGATGCCGATACCGAAGATACAGAGGGAAACTGGTCATTCATCCTGGACGCTTTTGTTGTGGGTTTTCAATGATGCATGCGTGGAATGGAGTGCTCGTCTGGCTCATCGAGTGCTACATCCAAACCCAAATGGTGAGCCATCTTGGGTTATGACGAACTGGGAGCAACTCTACCCGATTTTAGGTGCTCTAAGTCTTCCAATACCATCTTCTCGATAAGCGCCTCAAAACTGACTTGAGGTCGCCAATCAAGCTTCATATGTGCCTTGGTCGGATTTGCCACCAGTTGAAAATGTTCATCGGCTCGAATCAGATTCGGGTCAACCGATACATGATTTTGCCAATTTAAGTCAACACAGCTAAATGCGGTATCAATCAATTCTTCTACGCTATGTAGATGCCCAGTGCCGATGACAAAGTCTTCGGGATCATCCGCTTGGAGCATTCGCCACATTGCCTCTACGTGGTCGCCTGCATATCCCCAGTCTCGCTTAGCTTGCAAGTTTCCCATTTCGAGGCGATCGCTCAGTCCAAGCTTGATGGACGCAGCCGCCAGCGATACCTTCCGAGTGACAAAATTGGGAGGACGCCGGGGTGACTCATGGTTATACAAAATACCACTGCAAGCGAAAAGCTGATAGCGATCGCGATGGTGCACCATTGTCCAGTGGGCGTGAACTTTTGCCGCAGCATATGGATTCTTGGGACGAAATGGGGTGTATTCGTCTTGGGGCGCTTGATCTACTTCCCCAAACATCTCCGAACTGCTTGCCTGATAAAACCGTGTAGACAATCCAACTTCACGAACGGCATCTAACACGCGAGTTGCCGTTCCGGTTACCAAATCTAATGTTCCTAGTGGGTCAGCCCAAGAATCGGGCACAAAACTCGGAGCAGCTAGGTTATAGACTTCATCAGGATAAAGCTGCTCGACGGCTTGTAAAACCTGACGACTATCGGTTAGAGCCACTGGATAAATATCAATCTGGTTCGCTAAATCACCGAGCTTCGATACGCTATGCTGCCGCTCAGGAGGAATCAGACCGACGACTCGATATCCCTTCTCTAGCAGCAGGCGGCTGAGATAGTAGCCATCTTGACCCGTCACCCCAGTAATAAGAGCTGTTTTCACCATACATTGAACTAGATTGTGGCGGTGTTATCACCTCATCCAATTACATTACTGATCATGGATGCTGCTAAATCCTAGCAAACCGTTTTCGAAACGCCAGCCGCAGACTCACCCAATTGACCGAATTTTTATCCCCACCAGTCATCAACAATGATGACCGCCTATGCAAAAAGGGGGAGAATCTCACCATCATTCTCCCCCTGCATATTCATGCATCTAGCCAATTAAACTGACAATCAACCCTTGATCGGGGTGGGATGTCATCAACCAGGTTAATACCAAACACAAATTTATAAGAGCAAATCGCGATACGCACAACCTTTTTGGGTTTCTACGTTTGAGTTGCTCGGCTTATGTGAACTTGGATTAGTCCACAACCTTCAACAATCCCATTTGCAATCGGTCGAACACACGTCTGACCTGATGAAGCTCATCTACAGTTAATGAGTAGTTGGATGCTGTTGCTCGTAGAAGCACATTCTTATCCTCACGGGTAATTTTTCCCGTGTCAAAAATGCGGTGAATTGCTTCTCCCAGCATATTCGGTGAGATAGGGGCTGTAATTAAAGAATTCATAGTGCAACATCTCTGGGGGGCAGAAAACTGCATCTACATACAGACTGATCGAATTCAAATAAATTTACATCCTTCGATCAGCTCACCTAGATGGATGAGAGACGATTTCAGGATTGCGATAACGATACACCCCAAACATAACGTCATTCTGTAAGGCTTTGCGCATTATCCACTACGTGTTTTAACGAGCAAGCCCGTAACGAGTTGTTCTAGAAAAAGATAATCCAGTAAAAACCAGCATAGCTAGACTGCTTTGCCATCTTCAAGAAACTCACATAATTTAAAGTCTGGGGGTTAAGATACCGCAAAGCCAAAACCTGAATCCCATTATTCAACTGGACGATTCATACTGGCAGTTAGCAGCGTTCAATAATTAAATGAATTTGTTAAGTCAATATCACATGTGACTGGAGTCGAGGCGATTATGCAGCGTCCAGCGTTCCAGAATTCAGTTTTGTTTGAGCAGGCTATGACCCATCGTTCGCATGCGAATGAGAATATGTCTCTTATTCACAATGAGAGACTGGAGTTTCTGGGAGATGCGGTTCTTAATTTTCTCAGCGGTGAGTATCTGTATAAACGGTATCCTGATCAGCCTGAAGGAATTCTCACTCCTCTACGGGCTGCCCTGGTGGATGAGACTCAGCTTGCGAAATTTGCGATCGCCCTTGAGCTAGAAATTGCCCTCCGCTTAGGCAAAGGAGCGGAACAGGAAGGAGGACGGCAAAACGCCAATTTGCTCAGTAGTGCCTTTGAAGCCTTGATCGGTGCCTACTTTCTCGACAATCATTCGAGGATTGAACCGGTTCGAGACTATGTGATTCCGCTGTTCGATTCGGTCATTGATAGCCTTGTCGTTTCAGCATCGCGGGTCAATGTTAAAAGTCGTTTTCAAGAATGGGCGCTTAAGGAACTGGGTGAGGTTCCTAGATACACCATTATCAAAGAACATGGCCCTGACCACGCCAAAGAATTTACGGCAGAAGTGAAGGTCAAGCTCAAAGCCTATGGAACGGGAACGGGGCGACGCAAGCAAGACGCTGAAAAACAAGCCGCAGAAGATGCGTTGAGAAACATTGGCTGCCTCTAACAGGCTCTCCTTCAACTAGCTTGCACGCTGAGGTTTTGGACACCCCGAAGTGACTGAATGGTGGCGATCGCCTCCTGAGCAACCCGATCAATCTCATCACCTGTATTAAATCGCCCAAGCCCAAATCGTATGGATGCATAAGCACTTTCTTGAGAGTGCCCAAGTGCCATCAGAACGTGAGACGGAGACATATCTGCAGACGTGCAGGCCGATCCGGATGAAACCGCCATAGTTGGCTGTAATCCAAGCAGCAGAGCCTGCCCATCAACCCCTTCAATGCTGATGTTGAGATTGCCAGGAAGTCGCTGAGTCGGATGACCATTCAAATGAATCCCGTCAAGTTCCTTGAGGGCGTTCCAGAGGCGATCGCGCAATCGAAGTAATCGTTGCGATTCTGATGTCATCTCAGACTGTGCAAGGTCAACGGCTTCAGCAAACCCGACAATCTGCGGCGTATACAGCGTTCCCGATCGTAATCCGCGTTCGTGCCCGCCGCCATGAAGCTGTGGCGCTAGTTGAACTCTAGGATTGCGACGACGGACATAAAGAGCTCCAATCCCCTTGGGGCCATAAACCTTGTGAGCAGTCAGAGACATCAGATCAATCTGCATCTCATTCACATTCAAAGGAATTTTGCCAATGGCTTGCGCAGCATCGGTATGAAAGGGAATGTGTCGCTCATGACACATCGCCCCAATCGCAGCAAGCGGCTGCAAAACGCCAATTTCGTTATTGGCTGCCATCACAGAGACGAGGATCGTATCGGGTCGAAACGCCTGCTCAAGCTCTGCTAAATCAACTAGACCATCGGGTTGAACGCCTAGATAGGTGACGTCAAAACCGAGCGATTCTAAATACCGACACGGATCAAGGACAGCGCTGTGTTCGGTTTGCACGGTAATGATATGACGCCCGTAAGACACATAGGCTTCTGCAACACCCTTAATTGCGAGGTTGTCAGCTTCTGTAGCACCACTCGTAAAGATGATTTCTTCTGGTGAAGCGTGAATGGCATCAGCAAGACTTTCTCGCGCCTTCTTGACAGCTGCTTCCGCCTCCCAACCATACGCATGGGTAACGCTCGCAGGATTGCCAAAATGCTGCGTGAAATACGGAATCATCACATTCAGGACCTGTTCGTCTAAGGGAGTCGTTGAATGACAATCTAAGTAGATTGGGCGAGGAGACATGAGCCGATATTTAGAATGATAGGTCTTCCTCTATTATTCCAAATTTAGCTGGAAACGGTGCTGGCAGTGAAAGGGGGACGTACTAGTTTGCTAACAGCGAGGGATCTTTCAAGTCATTGTGCAAGCCATAGTCATGAATAGCGAACTGGATTTGAAGCATTAATCTATCTTGATTGAGAGGACGAGTTGCTTTGTGGTAGCAAAACGTATCCTCAGCGAATCCAAACCCCCTACTGCCACAAATAGGAATAATATTTTCAGAACCATAATAGTTAGCAATATGGTCATCGCTGCGACGCTTAACGGGCCAAATAGTATGAAACAAATTCTTGTTTGAGTGGCTACCTCGAACACACACATGGGGGCCGCTGTTGCTATCAACATCTGTTAAATAAAAGAAAAATCGAAGGCAAGCATAGTCGTCTAAATCGTAGTGAAAAAATGTTATAGATTGATTGGAATCATAAGGCTTTTTATCATCGACGACAAAGTTCCACCAAAGTCGGCTTCCGGTAAATAAGGGTTTAGCGCCAAAGTACATCGCGGCAATCTCGAGCAACTTTGGATCTTGCCCTAAAGCCGCAATAGCAGGGCATAGTAAGCTCGTATTGAAGTACTGAGCCGTGAATAGAGTTTGACCCTGGCTGATGTGTTCTTTTTCAGAATACAGAAAGCTACGCTGGGGATTTAAATTCGCATAGCATGGCGTTGAGTAAGCAAACTCTAATATTTCTTTTGAAATAGGGTCTGGCAATCTGATACCCAGATATAATCCATCCTTTTTCAAGGTCTTGGCAATAGTATCGGTATCAATATTTGAAAATTTAGAAGACTGAGAGACAGATTTATACTGTTGAATATTCGACGGCTGGGCTGTCTTTTTAATAAGAAAACGAATAAAATTAAATCTACCGACTATAGACATTAAAAACCAGTTCGGATTCTTTCGCATCTTATGCAGATATTTGCTGAGTCTCAGATAAATTTCAATATAAAATCCTCTGAAAAACAGAGATTTTGAGGTGTTTGTAAACATAATAAGAAATCTTCGTATAAACTCTAAACTTTGACTCTTATTTTTAGTAACAAATATCGATATAGCGATCCTGAATTATTCATGAAATGGGAGTGCGGGCATCTTGCCCGCGTTGGCAACGCCTCTCCATCAGGAGAAGCGAGACGCTCGCACTGGAAATTCTTACAAATCATTTGGGATTGCGATAGTTCGGCTTCGTTTAGCGGCCACGAACGCGCACTTTGTTTGTATAATCGCGGCTTACTCTTCGAGAAGCCGCAAGCGTCTATAACCGCCGGCCCCCTTTAAAGCATCCTCTAAGCATTCTCGAGCTCAACCATGGGGCATAAAAATTATGAGCACCCTAGCTATGTAAGTTTCTTCAATAACCACAAAGAAATTATGACGCATCCTCGTAAGAGTGTCAGATTAATATTTTATTTTCATAAAAACTTTACTAGAGCAGGACTCGCGCAGTCCTATTTTGCTGTGTTAATAGATTAGGAATGACCTGATTGACCAATAAAACTCTCGAAACTGCTATTCTTTCGTGGATTCGGTAGAGCGTTGGCGTTCATGAAGCATAGAGATATTAGAGGTCAATCTGGACGAGTTTTGGGATGAGTGATAGGCGGTTGTTGTTAAAGGCAGAAGGCAGAGGGCAGAAGGCAAAGGGCAGAAGGATATTTGCGAAGTATTGGTTAGCAAAGATAGACGATAAATACCTGGTATTGCGTTGTTAGGGACGTAAGCCCCTTGCTCAAGTTATTTCTACCAAGCAGCTCAGCTCGTTTGGAGAGTAGGGCGAAGTAGAACATCGTGAACCTGCACATGCTCTGGCTGCGACACCACATACCAAACCGCTTCAGCAATGTCATCAGGCTGTAGAACGGGGAAACGGCTGTAGAGTTCGCGGGCTTTTTCGTCGCTTTGGTGAAATTTTTCGGCAAACTCAGTTTCCACAAAACCAGGACTAATGGATGAAACTTTGATGTGGCTATTTGCAGCACGTAGCTCTTGCCTCAAGCCTTCGGTGAGGGCACGTACTGCAAACTTGGTCGCACCATAGAAGGGACTCCCTGCACCGGGGATACGGTGTCCTGAGAGAGAGCTGATATGAATAATATGCCCGCGATCGCCCCGGGATTGCATGTCTCGAATGGCCTCACGCGTGCAGATGCACAGTGCTAACACATTAATATCAAGCATGTCTCGCCATGCCTCGGTTTGACCATCTATCAATGAGGCTTTGTGACCCAATCCGGCATTGTTGACCAGCACATCGACCCCGCCCCACGTGTGGCGAATATGCTCAAAAAAGCTGTGAATGTCTGCTTCATGGCGAAGATCTACTGCTTGATAGAGAACCTTGCCACCATCTGCTTGTAAGTCGTTTGCAAGGTCTTGAAGCCGATCCGCTCGACGAGCACAGACTGCCAGAGCATATCCCTCAGATGCTAATCGTTGGGCGATCGCCCGACCAATGCCGCTCGATGCACCCGTGACAAGGGCAACTTTCTGCTGATTGTGCTGGTTGTCTGCTGTCATGAACGATCCCGTGTCACATCAATACCTGAGCTTAGAACAGAGTCAGGATATACCGCAAGATATAAGCCCTACGGGCTCAGGCAGTGAGGTGTCCTAGCGCACCCCTCACCTGCTATAGGGTAAAGGCAAAACTTGATTTAACCCCCATTCTTTGAAGTAAGGCTACAAATGAACAGTCTAGAACCTTTGCAAGGCTGGTGGCCGTCAATCCAAAATCTCAAATCCAAAATCAAGAATTGGTATAACAAGGGTACACGTAACTAGCGCGGAGCAATGATCACTAGCATTCAAAATCGGGAATCATGGAGTCGGATTGGGCAGTTCCTTCTACACGGGATAAAAATTACGCTGTGCTTGATGCTAGTTGCAGCGATTGGAGGCATGTGTGCACTCCCAGCATCCGCTGTGATTCGTGCGCATGAAGAAGCACCCGGGCAAATCTTATATAAATCTCAGTGGAGTTTGCGAGATCAGCACCAGCAGCCGTGGCAGGCGATCGCCTTCAAGCAGGTTTACCCCGACCATGAAAATCACGCCACGCTGCGGTTTGTTGGGTTTCCTGACGCCGTTTCTATCGACCACTCCCAGCCTATTTCACTCTCCAATTCTGTAGGGCAAGCGCTCACGCTACCCGATCAAACCAAGCAAATCTTTGGTGGACATCTAGATGAGCATGATGTGGATGGAAATGAATCTGATAGTAGCAAATCGAATGTTCCTTCTCCTATTGCCGCCAGCGTAGGGCAATACGATATTCAGGACGCCATCTTCGAGTTCCAACCTGATGTGCCCCTAGACGTGAGTATTGCAACGCTCCAACAGAGTGAGATTCACCTTGATATTCCGCCATGGTTAATTCAAGAATGGCAAGCCCTTGCCCAGCGCCACTAGAGATTGAAACACCGACCATAGGCTGTCTACAATTTTTGACCTTCTAGATAGTTGAAGTGTCATATTCTGGATTTAGAGGCTGTTTGGGACATATTAGACGTCCTTCAGAATGAGAGCGATCGCGGCCACAGCTCGATTTTGCCAAACGTTCCTTTGGAGTTTCATCAGAGCCTCAATCAGACCATTTCCTAAGATTCGTATCGGGATCGGTAGTTTATGGGGATAAGGGTTGATTACACCTGTAAGTTGATCCAACATTATCTAGCGCGGTTTATTGGACACAGTGTATTCAATCTCGATATCAGCCTCGACTATCCCAAACCATCGTATTCCCTAGCCTCTTTGAGGCGGGAGAGTTAATTATGCTGACGGTGCAAGTTCCCTTCTCATCTGTCTATGGTCCAGTGCAGTCATGGCGATTTGGGCGATCGCTGGGGATCGATGCCGTAGGGCCTCAGTCGGTTTGTTCGTTTAAATGCGTATATTGCCAACTGGGTCAAATTGAGCATCAAACCCGTAAGCGGGACGTATTTGTCTCTACCGACCAAATTCTTAATGATCTGCAAGCATTTTATCCGTGGGATGTTGACGTCATTACGCTGAGTGGCAGTGGAGAACCAACGCTTGCGCTCAACCTTGGAGACATTTTGACTCGCATTAAGGCGCAGACGGATAAACCCATTGCTGTGTTGACCAATGGTAGTTTACTCAGTGAGGATAGCGTGCGAAACGAGTTGGCGATCGCCGACCATGTGTCTATCAAATTTGATGCTATTTCAGCGGATCAGTTGAAGCGCACCAATAACCCAATTGATAGCATTGCATTTCACGAAATCTGGATTGGGATTCGACAATTTCGCTGGCAATATCGAGGCACCTTAGCCATCCAAACCATGATGCTCTCTCCCTGGGATGATCTCCATCAGATGAATTATGTTTCACTGATGCAAACCCTAACTCCCGATGAGATTCAGCTCAATACGCTAACTCGTCCGAAGCCTCTACTTCATTCGCTTGAATCCCGGGATAATCATCATTTGACAGTCGAATATGGGGCTAAATCATTGAAGACGGTTGCAGGACAAGACTTGAAAGACTTTGGCGATCGCATCCAAAGCGCAACTGGTATCCCAGTTCGCTATCCTAATCTCGACTAGATTATGCTACTGAAGACGCAATCTATGCTCAATTAAAACCCTAGGGGAAGCTACTTTCATCTTTCCATGACAGATACGATTTCAGACATCAATCGAATGAGCCAAGCCACATTTATCGAGGTGTTTGGTTCTGTGTTTGAACATACCCCGGCGATCGCCACTCATGCGTGAGCAAAGCGTCCGTAAATTTTATCTCTTTATGCCCTGACGGGCGATCGCTCCCCCTGTAAACCGAAAAAGGCTTGGTATGGGTTGAGGCGATGATATCTTGATTCGACATCTCAAATGTAGTCGTTATGAGTTTTAGAAGCCTATAATTGGTATAGCATATTACATTTTTATTTGCTGACACATTAATGGATTCATCGGCGCTGATCTTTAGATTAACCATGTTTAGATTCAGTTAGATCAGCGAGCGATAACGCCAGCCCCTCAATTCCCTGCCGTACCAATATTCTACGTAAGAACATGTCTGATCGAACGGGTGCAATCTTCGAAGAATTCTCCAACTTGAGGTCATCCTCAGGGCATTCATCAAATTTCATGGAAGATAAAGAGCTCGTTTCTAGAATCAAATCACTCCGCGAGCAGGCAGGATTGACTCAGCGAGAGTTATCGTTCATCGTTGGCGTGACCGAAAACACGATCGCCAACTGGGAGAGTGGTCGAAGCGGGCTTGACCTGATCGAGAAACTGATTCGCCTGTGCGAGGCGCTCAACTGTAGCCTTAACGATTTAGTTGAGATTCGAGATGCCCACACTAAGCCAAATTGACTGGGTGATTACATTCAAATTACGCATAGACCCGAAAATCGCTGGGCGTCAAATCCGTCGCATTGATGCCGTCTAGTTCTGCCAAAATCTGTTCAGTTTGGCGATCGATAATGTGGGTGACGCTTTGCTGAGTCATAGAACTCATCCCTTGGGCGATCGCAATCTGACTCAGCGTTAGCCCATCAGACAGCATTAATACATCGTCTCCAATAGTGAAATCTTGAATGGTATCGGTTCCAGTACGAGACGCCAGCACAAATTGGTCAGCCCCGCTTCCTCCGTGCAGACTGTCGTTTCCGTCTCCCCCGTCGAGGATGTCATCCCCGTCTCCTCCCCGCAAAATGTCATTTCCGCCCAAGCCGCTTAGCTGATCGTCGCCACCTTGACCATTGATTACGTCTGCGGACTGATCAAAGCCCTGGGTCACATTATCACGGTCATTGAGAAATGTCGTTGTGCCTGGACGCAGAACCTGTACTTCGAGGCGATCGCTGTTGATCACATCAAAACTATTTTGAATACTGTCTTCGCCCTGAAACACAATATTGCCAATCGACTGCTGGTTATCTCCAAAATTTGAGAGGTTGTCTAAGTCATCTAAGGCAAAATCATATAAAAGCACCGCCACGCTATCTACTTCAACAAAGGTGATGAGCAAATCATCCCCTTGCTGAGTTAACAGCATGGCCTCAGGCGTTAATCCGTCCCCGTCCAATATCAGGACGTCAAGTTCTCTAATCACCGTTTGAGACGGATTTCCACCTCGACCAATTCCACCAAAATTTGAAATTCCGACGGTTCCCATGCCTGGCGAAATGGCGATCGCCATCTGCCCCCCAGAGGCATCCAGCTCTGAAACCTCGGGTGGAACTTCAATAGGTGGCTCAATCGGAGATGGAGACTCCCCCGATGGCGGCGGCGTTTCAATGTCTGGTTCGCTGGGGAAGGGGTCAAGAGGTCCTGGTGCTCTAGGGTCTGGATTGAGAGGAGCAGGTTGCTCATTCTGAGGATCGTCATCCCCTTCATCTGAGGATGATGCAGGAGCGATCGGTGCCGCACCATCCAACTCGTCGACGCCAGGAATGAAGGGCGAGGGTGAATCGGCGGGTGTTACAACTTGCTCAAAATTTTCTATGGGTCGAACATCTACATCACCGACAAATGGTTCTTCGACATCCGAGATTGGAGTCGTTGCCTCGGGAGAAGTCTGTGCAGACTCAAATACGGAGGCAGTGACGGTTGGTACAAATACGGTCTGTCCTAGATTAGCTGACGAATCATTAGCCGCAGGCAAGTCAGAGGATTCTCCCCCGTCATTGGAGGATGTCATATCTTCGCCTTGACGATTCGATGCCTTGGGGCGACGCTGCTGAATCGGTACTTGCAAGGGAGCATCAGACCGGGAATTAATCGTTGAGTTAGATACCGTTTTGTTTGAGACAGCATCTTTATCGATCGTTAGTTTGTCTGAGGGCTTAGCAATCAGAATGCGTTGGCTTGGTTGATTGTTAGCTAGAGAAGACGAATCTAGTGCCTCACTGCCTGGTATTTGCCGGACGATGTGACCTACATCAACGTCTGCCCACGTTTCGACACCCAAGAATTCAGGTCCTAGCCATTCAGCGGCCAGAGGCAGCAACACCAGTGAAGCAAGCCCGGATTCAACCCTGTCAGGTGCATTGCTTAGACTCGAAAGTCGAGGTATTAGCACAAAAAACACAAGTAAATGCAAAGCTTCAATTGCGCTGGCTGATGCAACACCTTTGATAACCTTTTTTGACAGCTCTACTCGGAAGACGCTTGTTTTCAAAAACTTTTTGACAGGCAGCACCGTCGCCGACGAGTTCGCAAACTTGCTGACATCATCGGTCACAATAAAATCAAACGAGTTTTGGTCGCTGTCCGAACACAGACGAAATATTTGAAGAAGATTTTTAATAATGTGCGTAGCGCCCTGCTCATTAATGTTTTGCTGAAGAGCAAGGCAAAAAATATCAAAGTCAGATTGGGTAATATGGGGCTCTATACGAGACGATCGCAAAACCTTTAGTAGCTGTTCAAGTTCTTGAGGAGGTTGCTCGTTTGTGACGAACATCTTCAACAAGAGATTGCCATCAACTAATACTTTGTTCAAACGTCTTTCCAATCCTCAACATTGTTTAATCAGAACCTTTCCTAGCCTGACGATCTGAATTAGGTAGCTTGTTTGACTGATAAATTTGCCGGAGATCCTCGAGTGAGGCGCCTTCAACTTCATCAGCGAGATCTTCAAACTTACAGTCTAATGCGTCACACAACCGCTTAAAGCGTTTTATCCATCCAACGACGTTTCGTCCTTTCTCCCAGTTAGCAAGGGTGTTTTCGGTCACACCCACCTGGTTAGATAGTTCTCGCTGCGTGAGCTGCTTTTCTTTTCGCAGGTCGGCAATTCTAAGAACGATTTCAGACTCTTCGCGTGATAGATGCTCTGCATTATCCATGATTTCCTCTCATGCTTTCCAAATGGGACATTCAGATACGTGCAGTTCTCACTGCCACACCGAATAGGAATCGGTAGAAACACGTGAACGCACGATTCTCTGGAAATCCCAGGTACTATTGACCAGCAAAACGCGCTGACAACAGCCTTAAGGTGATACCTCCGCCGTTGCTCAGATCAACATCCAGTATAACGGGTTTGGGGAAATAATTTATGACAAATTATTTATGCCAAATTGCTTTCCCCTAAATTTTAGCCCTAAACATTTTTGGGGAAATAGTTTATACTCTGAGTATGCAAAAACCCCCACGCCCGGAGAGAGCTATGTTGACCCAAATCCCTGAGTGGCATCAACACATGGAATGCCCCCGTTGTGGCAAGCATTCTGTGGTTCGTCACGGCGATAGCACTTATGTCTGCATCAGTTGCGGCTTCCGTCGCGATGTCTCAGAGCAGCCCGATGAGGGAAATAACGCGCTGATGGCGACTGCGATCGCTACATTATTGACACTTCTGTTGATTTTGTAGGCTCTTCCGTAGAGCCCAAGGGGTGCGTGTCCTTCCCGTCTGCGGGTTGACCGTCTAAGAATTCAGTCTATGCCGATCAGGTAGCCGTCAACTATTGGCCGCCAAATTGCGATCGCAAGTCTGCAATTTTTTGATCGTCAAGCTTTTGAAATAACGGAGCAGGTACATCAAACGGGCGATCGCCCTGTAGTACTGTAAAATCAACGGCTGCCGTTAAGGAACTTGTGCGTTCTGCTTCGGATAAATGCAGGGCATCAAAGATAGTTTGTGCCGTTGATGGAATAAAGGGTGCAGAGGCGATCGCATAGATGCGAATGAGATTAATGCACGTCCGAATCACCATGCCAGCCTGTTCACGATCTTTCTTATACAATCCCCACGGGGCTTGCACATCAATATATTGATTGCCAATCGTCCACAACGCACACAGCGCATCGGCTGCTTTGCGAAATTCTAGTCGATGCAAACACTCTCTAATCGTATTAATCGTCTCCTTACACCGGGCTTCTAGCTCTGCCTCGGCAGTTCCTGGTGTGCCCCCCGCAGGAATTTGCCCATCAAACCGAGAGGCTGCAAATTTGAGAATTCGATTCACAAAATTCCCAAGATTATCCGCCAAATCCTTGTTGACTTTGGTTTGGAACTGCTCCCAGGTAAAGCTAGAGTCAGACGATTCAGGAGATGACGCCATCAGCATATAGCGCCAATAGTCAGCCGGAAGAACCTCAAGCGCCTGATCGAGAAATACTCCCCGCTTGGCACTCGTTGAAAACTTTCCGCCATAGTAATTTAGCCAGTTAAAGCCCTTGATATAGTCTGCTAGCTTCCAAGGTTCTTTAGTGCCAAGGATAGTGGCAGGCCACATGATGGTGTGAAACGGCAAGTTATCTTTTGCCATGAACTGCACATATCTGAGGTCGTCAGCTTCGTGCCACCAGTCAAGCCAATTACGCCCATCTTCCTCGTTTCCCCAGGCTTTGGTCGCAGCCAGATAGCCAATCGGGGCATCAAACCAGACATAAAAGACTTTGTTTTCAAACCCAGGTCGAGGGACTGGAATTCCCCAGCTCAAGTCGCGGGTAATGCCTCGACTCTGAAGCCCTTCGTTGAGCCACTTCATGGCGATCGATTTGGTGAGTAGGGGCCAATCATGATGGCGTTCAACCCAGGCTCTCACGTCATCACTCAGCGATTCGAGCTTTAAGAATAGATGCTTGCTCTGGCGCACTTCTAAATGAGTACTGCCCGAAACAGCAGACCGAGGCTCAATCAAATCGGTGGGATTGAGGACGGAGGTGCAGTTTTCGCACTGATCGCCCCTAGCAGAGGAATAGCCACACTTTGGGCAGGTTCCAATGACGTAGCGATCGGGTAAAAACCGCTCGTCATGTAAGGAATACATCTGGCTGATTTCTCGTTCTTCGATAAATCCGTTTTCATCCAGACGCTGATACATGTGCTGGGTCAATTCATGATTTTCGGGGGACGAGGTGCGTCCAAAGTAGTCAAATGACAGCCCAAACCGCTGATAGACATCAGCCTGTCGCTTATACTGCCGTTGGCAATACTCTGCAACATCGAGTCCTTCTTCGAGAGCTGCTAACTCAGCCGGAGTGCCGTGCTCATCCGTTCCGCAGATAAAGAGCACCGTTTCACCCTCTTGCCGAAGAAAGCGGGTATACACATCGGCGGGCAGCATCGAGCCGACTAAATTGCCAAGGTGCTTAATGCCATTGATATAGGGCAATGCACTCGTAATTAAATACCTCATAGCTCCTCCGCCAAGCTGCCTGTTCTGATAGTGTCCGCTATCTCAGATTAGCTTAGAGGCGCTTGAGTTCACCGAAAGTTGGTAAGAAAAAGTGGGGCGATGTGACAGGAAGCTGATATAAAATCTGGTACTGTAAGTCCAAATATAATTCTTTGGGTAAAAAATTATTTCTATTTTATCTCTGCTTGCAAAAAATGGACAGAATCTTGTCCAGTTTTGGATAGAAAACTACCATGGCAGACTATACAATCTGGACTCTCAATCGAGCCTCAATGTTAGTGGAGGGACGCGAGCGTGAGATATGTCAGTGCATTGAAGGGCATTGGTTAGGGAGGCAGTTAGGGCGATCGCCATGGCAGATAACCTGATTGTTCTTTCATCGGTTCCCCCCAGCTTCATCCTCCACTTTTAGGCTGAGCAATAGGAGGGATGGGAGGTTGGTCGTAATCTATCGCCAATTGATAGCGACCTTTGATATAGACGTAATTGAGTATCGGTTGCAGATCCAGAATCGGTTCTGTGTCTCCGGGTAACAGCGGAATTGGGATGGGAGGGATCGGCTGCGCCAGCGTAAAGGCGTACAGATCAGCAGTTGGGCGATGCTCACTGCGGCTAATTAAAATGCGATAGTCTCCCAAATTAGGACTGTCAATGGGGAAGGGTTGGCCGCTACGGAGCAAATCAATTTCGATCAGGTGAGTCAAGCTAGACAAGATCTGGTTGCGTTTGCGGGAATAGGCGATGCGGCCTTCTCCAGATCGCTTGTTTTTAGGTGACAGTAACTCAATGACCGTAACGACACGACCTGTTGTAGCCTCACGAATCTCTAGATATCGCTCATTTACTTCTCCTGAAACTGGGAGGGTGACCTTTTGAGGTTGAACGGGGGAGAGGGTAGCAGTGTTCGTTTGTAGCAATTCTGCACTGTGGCTGGTGGCTACTGCAACATCAGGAAGACCGACGAGCAGGCTTTCATCATCGCTACTAAAGTAGGTTCGCTTCTCGATTTCAACGCGATAAATGTTGCTAAGGTGGTCTACTAACTCATCGGCGATCGCCACAATCAGCCGACTGTGTACTGATGGCCGCAGCTCAGGATTTTCGAGATAAGGATTCATGCCAGGAAAAGGAGATTTCATAAGCTGAGTCTGCTTGAGCCTGCTCTTTAATGGTAGCGAGAGAAGGGCAGAAGACAGAAATAAAGGCAGAAATCAGAAGGCAGAAGAATAATCGCATTTAGAAATCGGCGATCGCCTTAGACACATACCTCAACGAGCGATCGCCTTGGACACAAACTTGAATGGGCGATCGCCTTTCACACACGCCTCACTAAGCGATCGCCTTAGACACACACCTCAACGAGCGATCGCCTTGGACACATACCTCAACAAGCGATCGCCTTGGACACAAACATGAATGGGCGATCGCCTTGGACACAAACATGAATGGGCGATCGCCTTGGACACAAACATGAATGGGCGATCGCCTTGGACACACACCTCACTGAGCGATCGCCTTGGACACACGCCTCACTGAGCGATCGCCTTTGATATCCACCTCAACGCACGATCGCCTTTCACACACACCTCAATGAGCGATCGCCCCGGACACATACCTTAATGGGTGATCGCCCTGGACACACACCTTACTAAACGATCGCCTTGGACACATACCTCACCAAGCGATCGCAAATTCCGTTTCCGTCCCCTTGACGATAAACATAATCGCTTTCGGGGTAGTGGGTTGATGAACAGTTAATCCGGGCACTTGAAAGCAGATTGACAGAGTTTCAGTCCCCTTTCGGGGTAGTGGGTTGATGAACCTTCGCGCTTCAAGTAACCCAGCGCGACGAGTATTAGTTTCAGTCCCCTTTCGGGGTAGTGGGTTGATGAACCCTGTGCAGCCACTCACTAGGCAACTTAGGCGTTTCAGTCCCCTTTCGGGGTAGTGGGTTGATGAACCGTATCCTATATCTATGTTGCCTGCACAGGTTAAAACGTTTCAGTCCCCTTTCGGGGTAGTGGGTTGATGAACACTTGGGTTCCATGCGGCACTTGTTCAGGTTCAGGTTTCAGTCCCCTTTCGGGGTAGTGGGTTGATGAACTTTTTTTGGCTCTTCCGGAATTGGCGTGGTCGACCGCTACCCCTAGTGCATCCTCAGTGAAATGCCGTTTATGGGATGATTGAGATGCCGACTGTCTAGGAGGCTGACCATGGACAACACGATTCGCA